>CACLWP010000001.1 GCA_902610675.1 uncultured Pelagibacteraceae bacterium
AAATAAGGTAAAGGATACTTATGTTGCAAGCCCAAGTATTTACACTTTATCCAGATATTTTTCCTGGGCCTTTGGGCAAAGGACTTTATGGAAAAGCGATGTCAAAAAAATTGTGGAGTTTGAATGTAATAAATATAAGAGATGCAGCAACAGATAGACATAAAACGGTGGATGATACCCCTTATGGTGGTGGAACTGGCATGTTACTTAAACCAGACGTCTTAGCAAAATCTATTGATAAAAACGTTAATAAAGGAGATAGAATTTTATATCTTTCACCTAAAGGTAAAGTGTTTAATCAAAAACTTGCTCAAGATTTATCATTAGAAAAATCGTTTTCTCTAATTTGTGGGCACTTTGAGGGTGTTGATGAAAGAGTATTATCAACAAGAAATATTGAGGAGATAAGTATAGGAGACTATATATTATCAGGTGGAGAAACTGCAGCACTTGTAGTTCTTGATAGTATATTAAGACTTTTACCTGGGGTTTTAGGCAACGACAAATCTGCTAATGAGGAAACTTTTAGAAATGGTCTTTTGGAGTATCCACAATATACGAAACCACAAATTTGGGAGGATAAATCAGTGCCAAATGTGTTATTATCTGGTGATCACGCTAAAATTAAAGACTGGCGTTTATCTCAATCTGAGGCTATAACACGCGACCGAAGACCGGATTTGTGGCAAAAATATAAAAAGAATTAATTTGTTAAATATTAAAATGAAAACAATAGAAGAAATCAACCAAAGTAACGTTAAAAAGATTCTTTCAGAAAAAAAAATCCCTGATTTTTTTCCTGGTGATGTTATTAAAGTTGGTGTCAGAATTACAGAGGGAAAAAAAGAAAGAATTCAATATTTCGAAGGTGTTTGTATAGCTAAAAAAAGCAGGGACATAAATTCATCTTTTACTGTTAGAAAAATATCTTTTGGCGAGGGTGTTGAAAGAACTTTTCCGTTGTATGGAACTGTTATCGACTCAATTAAAGTAATCCGTTCAGGTAAAGTAAGAAGAGCAAAACTTTATTATTTGAGAGATAGGACTGGTAAATCTGCCAGGATTGCTGAAAAAATTAGAAAAAAGATTGGTATTGATATCGATGTTAAGCCCGAGACTGTTACTGAGGAAAATCTAGCACCAGCACCAGTAAAGGAAAGTGCAACAGAATCTGTAAAAGAGGCTACCCCAACAATCGAGCCTAAAAAAGAGGAGGCACCAAAAACAGAAATGAAAAAAGAAGCACCTAAAACCGAAAAAAAACTTGAAAATTTACAGGAAAAAAAATAATTTTTTTCTCAATGCCCAATACTCTTTACGATAAAATTTGGAACGAGCACCTAGTTCATCAACAAGAAGATGGAACAGCACTATTGTTTGTTGATAGACATTTAGTTCATGAAGTCACTAGCCCACAAGCTTTTGAAGGATTAAGAAACTCTAAACGTAAAGTAAGACATCCAAGTTTAACGTTAGCAGTAGCGGATCACAATGTTCCAACAACTGACAGATCCAAAGGTATTTCAGACCATGAGTCTAAAATTCAAGTTGAAACTCTAGAATCTAATTGTAAAGAATTTGGTATTAAACTTTTTGGAATGAATGATAAGAGGCAAGGAATCGTTCATGTTACCGGTCCCGAACAAGGTTTTACTCAACCTGGTACAGTTATTGTTTGTGGTGATAGTCACACAGCAACACATGGAGCATTTGGTGCATTAGCATTTGGTATTGGAACTTCAGAGGTAGAGCATGTTTTAGCAACTCAAACCTTAGTACAGAAAAAAGCTAAAAATTTTAGAATAAATGTCAACGGTACATTGCCACTAGGCGTTACATCTAAAGATGTAATCCTTCAAATAATTGGAAAAATAGGCACTGCAGGTGGAACAGGTTGTGTAATAGAATACGCGGGTGATCTAATTAAATCATTAAGCGTTGAGAATAGAATGACAATTTGCAATATGACGATTGAGGGAGGTGCAAGAGCAGGATTAATAGCTCCTGATGAAAAGATATTTAAATATTTAGAGGGTAGACCAATGTCTCCTAAAGGAAATGATTGGGATAAAGCTTTAGAAAACTGGAAAAATTTGAGTACCGATGAAGGTGCTAAGTTTGATAAAGAGGTGAACTTAACTGCAAATGAAATTTCGCCAATGATAACTTGGGGAACGTCACCTCAGGACGTTATTACAATAGATGAAAGAGTACCAAATCCAAAAAATGAGAAAGACGAGGATAAAAAAAATTCTTTAGAGAGATCGTTAAGTTACATGGGTTTAAGACCAGATATGGCAGCTAAAGATATTAAGATTGATAAAGTTTTTATAGGAAGTTGTACGAATGGTAGAATTGAAGATTTAAGAGAGGCTGCAAAGATTCTTAAAGATAAAAAAATAGCATCTCATGTTCATGCGATGGTTGTACCAGGGTCAGGATTAGTTAAAGAACAAGCAGAGCAAGAAGGATTAGATAAAATTTTCGTAAAGTCAGGATTTGAATGGAGAGAGCCAGGTTGTTCGATGTGTTTAGCAATGAATGCAGATAAATTAAAACCAGAGGAAAGATGTGCTTCTACATCAAATAGAAATTTTGAAGGTAGACAAGGAAGAGGTGGAAGAACTCATTTAGTTAGCCCTGGCATGGCTGCTGCAGCAGCAATATCAGGAAATCTTGATGATGTAAGGAAATATCAAAATTAACATGCAAAAATTTAATACTTTAAAGAGTATACCGGCATATCTACCAATAGTTAATATTGATACAGATATGATTATTCCAAAACAGTTTTTGAAGACAATTAAAAGGACTGGACTAGGAAAAAATTTATTTTTTGAGATGAGGTATGATGACAATGGTGAAGAAATAAATGATTTTGTTTTAAATCAAAAACCATACAGTAATTCAAAAATTTTAATTGCAGGAAAAAATTTTGGATGTGGTTCCTCTAGAGAGCATGCTCCTTGGGCATTATTAGATTTTGGTATTACTAGTGTGATAAGCTCAAGTTTTGCAGATATTTTTTATAATAACTGTTTTAAAAATGGAATCTTACCAATCATTCTTGATGATCAAAAAATTAAAGAGTTATCAGAGTATGCAAAAAGAAAAGAGGAAATTTTTATAGACCTCAAAGAGGAAAAGATTATTTTTGGAAATAATGAAACAAAATTTAAGATAGATTCATTTAAAAAGAAGTGTCTATTAGAAGGTCTGGACGATATAGCATTGTCTTTAGAAAAAAAGGATAAGATAGAAAGTTTTGAAAAGGGTTTGAAAATTAAAAAGCCATGGGTATTTAATGATTAAAGTTAAAAAAAAAAAAATCTTACTATTACCTGGAGACGGGATTGGTCCAGAAGTCACTGAAGAAGTTAAAAAGATAATTAATTGGTTTAATGACAAAAAATCTTTAGGTTTCGAGACAGATGAAGAACTAGTTGGAGGTTGTTCCTATGATAAGCATGGAACTCCTATTACTGATGAGGTTTTTTACAAAGCTTTAGAGAGTGGAGTTATAATGCTAGGTGCTGTTGGTGGACCAAAGTGGGAAAGTGTGGAGTTTGATAAAAAACCAGAAAGAGCATTATTAAAATTGAGAAAAGAATTAAAACTTTTTGCTAACCTAAGACCAGCAATATGTTTTAAACAATTAGTTGATGCCTCAACTTTAAAACCAGAAATAATTTCTGGGTTAAATATAATGATTGTTAGAGAGTTAACAGGAGGTGTTTATTTCGGTGAACCAAGAGGAATCAAACCTATAGAAAATGGTGAGAGAAAAGGTGTTAATACTCATATTTATACAAGCAGTGAAATCATTAGGGTCGCGAAAATTGCTTTTGATTTAGCAAGAAAAAGATCAAACAAAGTTATATCTTGTGAAAAATCAAATGTAATGGAGGCAGGACAACTATGGAAAGAAGAAGTTCAAGCACTTCATGATAAAGATTATAAAGATGTGAATTTAAGCCATATGCTTGCAGACAATTGTGCTATGCAATTAGTAAGAAATCCAAAACAATTTGACGTCATTTTAACCGACAACCTTTTTGGTGATATGTTATCGGATGAAGCATCTATGTTGACAGGGTCTCTTGGACTTCTTCCATCAGCATCTTTAGGTGCAAAAAATAAAGACGGAGAAATGAGGGCAATGTATGAACCTATACATGGTTCTGCACCTGATATCGCTGGTAAAGGAATTGCAAACCCTATTGCAAGTGTATTGAGCTTTGCTATGGCTCTAAGGTATTCTCTAGATTTGGATAAAGAGGCTGAAGTCTTAGAAAAAGCTGTACAAGATGTATTAAATGATGGATTAAGAACAAAAGATATTCTATCAGAAGGAATGAAAGAAGTTTCAACTTCTCAGATGGGAGATGCGATAATTTCAAAATTGCAATAATTTATTAATTATCTTAAACTGAGTATATGCCAAGCTATATTGCACCAGTAGAAGATATGATGTTTCTGTTTGAGAAACTAAGAGACAATAAATATTATAATGAATTAGAAAAATATAAAGACGTCAGCCCAGATCTAGTTAAGGATATTTTAGAAGAAGCGGCAAAAATAAACCAGAATTTGATTTTACCACTTGCTAAAGCTGGAGATGAAAACCCTGCTGTATTAGAGAATGGAGTTGTAAGAACACCCCCTGGTTATAAAGAAGTTTATCAAAAGTATATTGAAGATGGTTGGACCTCACTATCTTGTGATCCAAAATATGGTGGGCAAGGAATGCCTAAAACAGTAAGTGCATTTTTTGATGAAATGATATCTTCAGCTAGTTTAGCATTTAAACTTTATAGCGAATTAACACTAGGTGCTTATAATTGTATTCATCATCATGCAACAGATGAAATAAAAAATAAATTTCTTCCTAAGATGGTTGAGGGAAAATGGAGTGGCACAATGTGTTTAACTGAACCGGTTTGTGGAACGGATCTAGGTTTACTTAAGACAAAAGCATTAGAACAACCAGATGGCACATATAAAATTACAGGTCAAAAAATATTTATTACTTCGGGAGATCATGATTTAACTGAAAATATTATTCATTTGGTAATAGCAAGAGCAGCAGACTCACCTAAGGGAACAAAAGGAATAAGTTTATTTTTAGTTCCAAAATTTGTTGTAAAAGAAGATGGAACAGTCGGTGCAAGAAATGGAATATCCACAGGTTCAATAGAAACAAAAATGGGCATCAAAGGCTCAGCTACATGTGTTTTAAATTTTGATGAGGCAACTGGTTTTATGATTGGTCCCAAAAACAAGGGATTGAGTCAAATGTTTACGATGATGAATTTAGAGAGAATAGTTGTTGGAATTCAAGGCCTGGGAATATCAGAAATTGCTTATCAGAACTCATTAAGTTATGCCAAAGATAGAAAGCAAGGAAAAAGTAATAATAATAAATCAGAAAACGGAATTGCTGATTCAATTATTGAACATGCAGATATAAGAAAAACTTTGTTGAATATGAAATCAATTATCGAAGGAGAAAGAGCATTATGTTTCTGGTTGTCACAACAAACTGAAGTCAGCCTAAATCATAATGATCAAAAAATTAGGCAAGATGCTTCTGACATGGTGTCATTAATGACACCAGTTGTAAAATCTTTATTTTCAGATTTGGGAATGGAAATTACTAGTGACGCTATGCAAATATTTGGCGGGTATGGTTATACAAAAGATCAAGGTATTGAGCAATTGTATCGAGATAATAGAATTACCCCGATTTACGAGGGGACAAATTCAGTCCAAGCAGCTGATTTAGTTTTTAGGAAATTATCAAATAAAAATGGTAATGTAATTGATAAATTTTTAGCCCTAATTAAATCTGAAGCAAATTCAAATAATGAAAAGGTGAAGCCGTTTGTTGATCAATTTAATTATTATATAGATATTCTTTCAAGGTTTAGTGAATGGACAATTGAGAAAGCTAAAACTAATAAGGATGATGTGAGCGCAGCTGCTAATGATTACTTGAAAACTCTGGGTTATGTATCATTAGCTTTTGCATGGGTTAAAATCCTTAACATAAGTTTTAAAGATTATGAAGAAAATAGAAAATTTTATGATAGTAAAATAAATACTGCTAAATTCTATTTTGATAAAGTTCTTCCCAGAGCTGAACAGCACTATAAATCTGCTATTTCAGGAAGCTCAAATATCATGAACTTTAAATTTAACTAAAATGAGTTCTTACAATACTGATTTAGATAAAAACGCTGCAAATTATGTTCCTCTTACACCTTTAACTTTTATTAAAAGAGCTAAAGAAATTTATCCAGATTATGAAGCTCTAATTTATGAGGACAGAAAATATTCATGGGCAGAAGTTTATAAACGAACAGTTAAGTTCGCAAGTGCCCTCAGTAAAGCTGGTATCAGAAAGGGAGATACAGTATCATTTTTGGCTTTTAACACTCCCGAAATCTTTGAGGGTCATTATTCTGTACCAATGACAGGTGCAGTGTTGAACACAATCAATATAAGATTGGATGCTAAAACAATTGCTTATATTTTAGACCATAGTGAAGCTAAAGTTTTAGTAGTAGATCGACAATTGCATATCGAGGTAAAAAAAGCTCTTGGCATTTTAAAAAGAAAAATCACAATTATTGATATTATTGACAAACATGCAGATCAATCAAAATGTGAAAAAATAGGTGAATTGGATTATGAAAGTTTTTTAAATACAGGTGACGAAAACTATGATTGGAAAATGCCTGAAGATGAATGGCAAGCAATATCTCTTAGCTATACTTCGGGTACAACTGGTAATCCAAAAGGTGTTGTCTACCATCACAGAGGCTCATACTTAATGTCAACTGGAAGTGCAGTGGCTTGGAATATGCCTAATAGACTTAATTTTTTAACTATTGTGCCAATGTTTCACTGCAATGGATGGGGTTATCCTTGGACTGTTCCTATGTTGAATGGGAGAACTATTTGTTTAAGAAATATTGATGTAAAGAAAATCTTTGATTTGATCGACGAGCATAACATAACCCATTTTGGTGGAGCACCAATAGTTTTAAACATGGTCACGGGTGCACCAGAGTCTGATAAAAAAAGATTAAAACATAAAGTTTATGTGCTTACTGCAGGAGCGCCACCACCAAGTATAATTTTCAAAAAAATGAACGAACTTGGATTTGAAGTTATGCATGTTTATGGTTTAACTGAAACTTATGGGCATGTAACTCAATGTGCATGGAATGATGCTTGGAACAAATTTGACGAGGAAAAACAAAATGAGATTAAAGCCAGACAAGGAGTTAGGTATCCAAATACTGAGGGAATAACTGTCATGAATCCTGAAACAATGAAGGAAGTACCCAAAGATGGAAAGACAATTGGAGAAATCATGATTAAAGGAAATATAGTAATGAAAGGCTATTTCAAAGACAAAGATGCAACTAATAAAGCTATGCATGGAGGTTGGTTTCATTCTGGAGATTTAGCTGTAATCCACCCCGACGGGTATGTTAAAATCCAAGATAGATCGAAAGATATAATAATTTCTGGTGGTGAGAATATATCCTCTATCGAAATAGAGAACACTTTGGCAAAACACCCGTCTGTATCAATTGCTGCTGTAGTCGCAAAACCAGATGATAAATGGGGAGAAGTTCCATGTGCATTTATTGAAATGGTAAAAGATAAGCCCGTTACTGAAAAAGAACTGATAAGTTTTTGTAAGGAAACTCTTGCTGGATTTAAGGTACCAAAACAAGTTGTTTTTTGTGAACTACCAAAAACATCAACAGGAAAAATTCAGAAATTTGAATTAAGAAAAAAATTTTAGGTAAATAATTGATATTTCAAATAAATAATAAGAAAATTCATGCATCTGATTCGGGTCAAGGTATAGATTATCAAAAAGAAACAATAGTTTTTCTTCATGGTAGTGGCCTTTCTCACATTGTGTGGTCTCTTACTGAGCAGTTTTTTTCAAATAAAAACTTTAATGTGCTCTCTATAGATTTACCTGGACATGGAGGCTCAGATGGACCTTGTCTAGAAAGTATCGAAAAAATTGCTGATTGGTTAGAAGGGGTATTCAATAATTTAAAATTAAAAAATTTAATCTTGGTGGGTCACTCACAGGGATGTCTAGAAATATTAGAATATATTTTCAGATATAAAGATAAGATTGATAAAGCTGTTTTTGTTGGTGGATCAAATAAAATGCCTGTCCATCCTGATTTAATTAAGCTGGCTCAAAATGGCGACTCAGATGCTGTTAAGTTAATGATGAAATGGGGTTATGAAGGCTCGAAAAAATTTATTGGAGGAAACCCAGTTGAAAAAATAATTCAATCACCAAGAGATATCAGTGAAATTTTAGCAACTGATTTAAATGCCTGCAATAATTACAGCAACGGGATAGTGGCAGCGAAAAATATTGATTGTCCAACAATGTTTATATTTGGAGAATTGGACAAGATGGTTAGTTTGGAACATGCAAAGAAATTTGCAAATTCAGTCAAGGACTCGATCACTCATGTAATTCATGGATCTGGACATATGATTATGATTGAAAAAGCTTTTGAAATGAGGGAAAAGATCTTAGAATTTTTAAAAAAATGAGAAATTTTCCAATTGTTAAATCAAGAAGGCTAAGAAGCACGCCTTATACAGATAGAATTGAAGCTCATGGAGTAAGTAGTTACACTGTGTATAACCATATGTTATTACCAGCTTCTTTTAAATCTTTAGAGTCTGATTATCACCATTTAAAAAAATTTGTTCAAGTATGGGATGTTGCAGCTGAAAGACAAGTTGAAATTTCTGGTAAAGATTCTGCCAAGTTAGTTCAATTGATGACATGTAGAGATTTATCTAATTCAAAAGTAGGTAGATGTTATTACGCACCTTTGGTAGATCACAAAGGTCTTTTAGTAAATGACCCAATTATAAACAAATTAGCAGATGACAAGTGGTGGTTATCTATTGCAGATTCAGATGTTATTTTTTTTGCAAAAGGACTGGCAGCTGGAAAAAATCTTGAAGTTGAAATAAGTGAACCAAACGTAAATATTCTTGCGGTTCAAGGACCTTTGTCAGATGATTTAATGTCAAAATTATTTGGTGAAAAAATTAGAGAATTAAAATTCTTTAATTTTAAATATTTAGAATTTAAAGGTAATCAATATTTTGTTGCGAGGTCTGGCTGGTCAAAACAAAGTGGTTTTGAAGTTTATGTTGAAGATAATTTGGCTGGTCAAGATTTGTATGATTATTTATTTGAATTAGGAAAAGAATTTAATGTAAGAGCCGGATGCCCAAATTTGATCGAGAGAATAGAGTCAGCCCTTTTATCTTATGGAAATGATTTTGATAATAGAGATAATCCTTTTGAGGCAAATTTTGATAAGTTTATAAATTTAGATAGTAATATTGATTTTATAGGAAAAGAAAAATTAATAAAAATTCAGCAAGAGGGAATTAAAAGAAAATTAATGGGAGTTAAAATCGATCACGATAAAATTGATATGTATTGTGAAAAGACATTACTAGATGATGAAAATAATATAGTGGGCTATGTGAGATCTGCAGCATATTCTCCAACTTTTAAAAAAGTTATAGGTATTGCAATGATTAATAAACCCTACTGGGACGCCAAAACACAATTTAAGATAGATATTGGTGAAAAAATATTTGTTGGAAAAATTTGCGATTTACCTTTCATTTAGTATAAAAGTTACATCATGAATATAGCAATAGTAGGAGCAACAGGAAATGTTGGGAGAAAGACTTTAGAAGTTCTTGAAAAAAAGGAAATTTCTATCGACAATCTTTATTTGGTCGCATCACCAAAAAGTGCAGGAAAAAAAATTAAATTTCATGGAAAAGAAATTGAAGTCAATAATCTTGAAAATTTTGATTTTTCAAAAGTGAAAATCGCTTTTTTTGCAGCTGGAGGGAAAATTTCGGAAAGTTTTGCAGAGAAAGCAGCAAAGTATTGTTTGGTAATTGACAACTCAAGCTTTTTTAGAATGGACCCAGATGTTCCCTTGGTGGTTCCTCAAGTAAATTCAAGTGATTTAAATAATATTAAAAAAAATATTATTGCAAATCCAAACTGTTCAACAGCACAATTAGTTATTGCTTTAAAACCATTACATGATCTATTTGTAATTAAAAGAATAGTAGTTTCTACATATCAATCGGTTTCAGGAGCTGGTAAAGCGTCAATGGATGAACTATTTGAGCAAACTAAACTAGCTTTAGATGGTGATAATATTAAACCTCAAAATTTTACAAAGCAAATAGCTTTTAATGCTATTCCTCACATCGATATTTTTTCAGAGGACGGGTACACAAAAGAAGAATTGAAGATGAGGAATGAAACAAAAAAAATTTTAGGTGATATAATTGACCTTACTGCAACATGTGTAAGATTACCAATATCTGTTTCTCACTCAGAGGCAGTTAATCTACAATTTCAAAAACCATTCTCTTTAAAAAAAGTAAGGGAGGCTCTAGATAATTTTGAAGGCTGTAAAGTTATCGATGAAAGAATCGATGGTGGATACATAACTCCAATTGATGCTGAAGGAAAAAACGAAACATTTGTATCAAGAATTAGGGAAGACAAAACAATAGAAAATGGATTAAATTTATGGGTTGTTTCAGATAATCTTTTAAGAGGTGCAGCTTTAAATGCAGTTGAAATAGCTGAAACATTAATTAAAAATAACTTTTATGGAAAATAAATCTCCTTTATCGCCACATATCCAAGTATATAGATGGCAAATTTCATCATTAGTTTCTATCTCTCACAGAATAACAGGGATAATAAATATTATTGCAATCTCTTTAATTTGTTTATGGATTTCTTTAATTTTTTTTAGTGAAAGTAATTATGAAACTATTAATTTATTATTAAATTCAATGGTTGGAAAATTTACTATCTTAGGAATTACGTGGTCTTTTTCATTTCAAATTCTTAGTGAAATTAGACACGTATTCATGGATCTAGGCTATGGATTTGAACTTAGAACAACTAAGATATCTGGTACAATAGTAATTTTTGGGTCAGTAATTTTAACCATAATTTTTTTTATAATAGGAAAAAGTTTTATTTAATATGATAACTGCAACAAAAAAATGGATTTTTTTAAAGATAAGTGGAGCTCTATTAATTCCATTAATGATATGGTTTATTTTAAATCTAATAAAGATTTATGACCAAGATTACTTAAATTTAATATCTTTTTTTACGGAGCCACTTTCCAAATTTTTATTTAGTATCTTTATTATTAATGCTTATTTTTTCTCAGCTTTAAGTATTAGTGAGGTTTTTGAGGATTATATTAAAAATGAGAAAATCAAAAATGTCGCAAATAAGCTTTTATATGCATCAGCTGTAGCAATTCCGTTAATTACAATTATATTAATAACCTATAAATGAGTTCATACAAAATAATTGATCACGAATACGACGTAGTTGTATTAGGTGCTGGAGGCTCAGGCTTAAGAGCTGCGGTTGGCTTAAGCGAAGCAGGATTAAAGACTGCATGTATTTCAAAAGTATTTCCGACTAGAAGTCATACCTCTGCAGCCCAAGGAGGAATTTCAGCTGCACTTGGAAACATGGGTGAGGATGATTGGCGATGGCACATGTATGATACTGTAAAAGGTGCAGATTGGTTAGGCGATCAAGATAGCATTGAGTATCTTTGTAAAGAAGCTCCTAAAGCTGTAATTGAATTAGAAAAATATGGTGTTCCTTTTAGTAGAACAGATGATGGAAAAATTTATCAGAGACCTTTTGGAGGAATGACAAAAAATTACGGAAATGGAATAGTTCAGAGAACTTGTGCAGCAGCAGACAGGACTGGTCATGCAATTTTACATACGCTCTACGGTCAAGCTTTGAAACACAGAACTGAATTTTTTATTGAATATTTTGCTCTAGATCTTTTAATGAAAGATGGTGAGTGCAAAGGTTTAATTGCTTGGAATTTAAATGATGGAACAATACATAGATTTAGATCACATACTGTAATTATTGCTACAGGTGGATATGGTAAAGTATACTATTCAGCAACATCTGCACATACATGTACAGGAGATGGAAATGCAATGGTTTTAAGAGCGGGTTTACCATTACAAGACATGGAGTTTGTACAATTTCATCCAACTGGAATCTATGGGCACGGTACTTTAATTACAGAAGGTGCGAGAGGTGAAGGAGGATATCTTACAAATTCTAAAGGTGAAAGATTTATGGAAAGATATGCGCCTAATGCTAAAGATTTAGCATCACGAGATGTCGTTAGCCGATCGATGTCGATTGAAATAAATGAGGGCAGAGGTGTTGGAAAAGAACAAGACCATGTTCATTTAAATTTAAATCATTTAGATAAAAAAATTATTGAAAGTAGATTGCCAGGTATAACAGACGCAGCAAGATTATTTGCTAATGTTGATGTTACTAAGGAACCAATACCAGTTGTACCTACTGTCCATTATAATATGGGAGGAATACCAACTAATTATAAAGCAGAAGTATTAACTGTAAATGGTTCCGAAAAAACGGTCCCGGGATTAATGGCAATTGGAGAGGCTGCTTGTGTTTCAGTCCACGGAGCTAATAGATTAGGCTCAAACTCCTTAATTGATTTAGTTGTTTTTGGAAGAGCAGCTGCGAAAAGAGCTGCTGAATTAATCAAACCGGGTGCTCCTCATGAAGAAATTAGTGAGTTGGAAACACAAAAATGTTTAGATAGGTTCGATAAAATTCGAAATTCTGAGGGTAACGTTGGGACTGCCGAATTAAGATTGTTGATGCAGAAGACTATGCAATCTAAATGTGCAGTATTCAGAACAGAAAAAACACTTAAAGAAGGTGTTGATGAAATTAAAAAAACATTCGATGGTTTAGGTTCTATATCTGTTAAGGATAAATCATTAATTTTTAACACTGACTTAGTTGAGACCTTAGAATTTGATAATTTAATTAGACAAGCAGTGGTAACAGTTGACTCTGCTTATAATAGAAAAGAAAGTAGAGGTGCACATGCGAGAGAAGATTATCCTAAAAGAGACGATGATAAATTTATGCAACACACTTTAGCATGGTGCGATGGCAAGAATACCAAAATAAGCTATAGAGATGTACATAAATCTACTTTAACTAATGAAGTACAATATTTTCCACCTCAGGAAAGAGTTTATTAATGGTACAAATCAGTTTATCTGAAAAGTCCAAAATAAAAAAAGGTAAATACTTCAAAGATAAGACTGGTTCAAAAAATTTAAAAAAAGTAAACGTATACAGATGGGATCCATCTTCAGGTGAAAATCCTAGAATTGATACCTACGAAGTTGATATGGATAATTGTCCTTCTAAAGTGTTAGATGTTTTAAATAAAATTAAAAATGAAATTGACCCTACTCTCGCTTATAGAAGATCATGCGCACATGGTGTCTGCGGTTCTTGTGCGATGAATATGGCAGGAAAAAATGGTTTGGCTTGTACAACTGCACATGCAGATATAAATGGAGATATCGATATTTATCCATTACCTCATTTAACAGTTAAAAAAGACCTAATAGGAGATTTAGATGGATTGTATAAACAATACCAATCAATTGAACCTTGGCTGAAATCTAGTTCAAAATCTAAAGTTACTGAAATTTTTCAATCTAAAGAAGATAGAGCAAAGTTAGATGGTGCATACGAATGCATTATGTGTGCATGTTGTTCTACATCATGCCCAAGTTATTGGTGGAATGGTGATAAGTATTTAGGTCCAGCAGTTTTATTACAAGCATATAGATGGATAATAGATAGTAGAGATGAGGAAAGGCAAACAAGACTAAAAAAAGTAGCTGATGAACTTAAATTATATCGTTGTCATACAATTCTTAACTGCACTAGTGCATGTCCAAAGGGATTAAATCCTGCAAAGGCAATTGCTGAAATAAAAAAAATGTTAGCAACAGCTAATATTTAAACAATAGACTCATAAGATTTTTTACTCTAAAAGATCCTATTCATGAATTTAATTGAACATTTTGTAGGTGGAAAAATAATTCCCGGATCCTCAGAAAAGAAAGGTAAAGTTTTTAATCCTGCTACTGGCGAACAAGAGAAAGAAGTCAGACTAGCCTCTCAGAAAGATTTAGATCAGGCTGTAGTTATTGCAAAAAAAGCTTTTGAAACTTGGTCAATTAAGCCTCCACTTCAAAGAGCGAGGATTATGTTTAAATTTAAAGAGTTAATTGAAAAAAATTACGATGAGCTCACTAAACTAATTGTTTCTGAGCACGGGAAAGTTTATGAAGACGCGAAAGGATCTTTAACTAGAGGTTTAGAGGTAGTAGAATTTGCATGTGGAATTCCACACTTGTTAAAAGGAGAATTTTCAGAGAATGTAGGCACAGATGTTGATAGCTGGTCAATGCGCCAACCACTAGGTGTTGTCGCTGGAATAACACCTTTCAACTTCCCAGCTATGGTTCCGATGTGGATGTTTCCAATTGCAATTGCTTGTGGAAATACATTTATATTAAAGCCATCAGAAAAGGATCCTTCTTGCGCAATAAAATTAGCAGAATTATTAACCGAGGCTGGTCTTCCAGATGGTGTATTTAATGTGATAAATGGAGACAAAGAAGCAGTAGATGCAATACTAACTAACAAAGATATAAAAGCGGTGAGTTTTGTTGGCTCAACTTCTATAGCAAAATACATTTATGAAAATTCAGCAAAAAATGAAAAAAGAGTTCAGGCATTGGGTGGTGCTAAAAATCATTTGGTGGTAATGCCAGATTGTGATTTAGATGGCGCAGTGAATGGTTTAATGGGTGCAGCTTACGGTTCAGCTGGAGAAAGGTGTATGGCTCAGTCAGTTGCTGTAGCAGTTGGTGATATTGGAGATGAACTAGTGTCTAGATTATCAAAAAAAGCAGAGGCATTAAAAGTTGGACCAGGAATGGACAAAAATTCTGAAATGGGCCCTCTAGTCACCAAAGAACATTTAGAAAAAGTAAAAAGTTACGTTGATTTAGGTGTAAAAGAAGGTGCGAAATTAGTTGTTGATGGAAGAAATTTAAATTTACAAGGATACGAAAATGGCTTTTACATTGGTGGTTGTTTATTTGATAATGTGACAAAAGATATGAGAATTTATAAAGAAGAAATATTTGGCCCAGTTCTATCAGTTGTTAGAGTTAAAACTTTTGAGGAAGCTTCAAAATTAATAAACGAGCATGAATATGGAAATGGTGTAAGTATTTATACAAGAGATGGAGATGCTGGAAGAACATTTGCGAGCAAAATTCAAGTTGGAATGGTTGGAATAAATGTACCCATACCTGTACCAATGGCTTTTCATAGTTTTGGTGGCTGGAAAAGATCTTTGTTTGGAGATAGTGCAATGCATGGTATGGAAGGAATAAAATTTTATACCAAATTAAAAACAATAACTTCAAGATGGCCCTCAGGAATTAGATCTAATGCTGAATTTGTGATGCCAACGATGAAATAAAAGGACAATGAGTAAAATATCTTTAATTGGTGCAGGTCAAATAGGCGGAACTTTAGCACACTTAATTGGAGTAAAAGAATTAGTAAATGAGGTAGTTTTATTTGATGTTGCAAGTGGTATTGCAAAAGGAAAAGCATTAGATATTGCACAATCATCATCTGTGGATGGTTTTGATGTTAAATTTTCAGGAACTGATAATTACAAAGATATTAAAGACTCAGATGTAATTATAATAACAGCTGGAGTACCAAGAAAACCTGGTATGAGCAGAGATGATTTACTTGGTATCAACTTAAAAATTATAAAGCAAGTTGCAGAGGGAATTAAAGAAAATGCGCCCAATGCATTTGTAATATGTATTACAAACCCATTAGATGTGATGGTGATGGCTTTTCAAAAATTTTCAGGACTTGCACCAAATAAAATAGTTGGAATGGCAGGTATATTAGATAGCTCTAGATTTAAATTATTTTTATCTGAAGAATTCAGTGTCCCAGTTAAAGAAATAGAAGCAATGGTGATGGGTGGTCATGGTGACACTATGGTACCTCTTCCAAGATTTACTAAAGTTTTAGGAAAACCCTTACTTGATTTAGTCAAAGAAGGAAAGATTTCTCAAAAAAGATTAGAAGAAATAAATCAGAGAACAAGAGATGGTGGAGCTGAAATTGTAAAATTTCTTGAAAAGGGTTCAGCTTTCTATGCACCAGCAGCTGCAGGAGTTGAGATGGCTAAAGCCTATCTTAAAGATGAGAAAAAAATACTTCCATGTGCCGCATATTTAAATGGTGAATATGGAATCAAAGATATCTATGCTGGAGTTCCAATTGTAGTTGGAAAAAATGGCGTCGAAAAGATAGATGAAATAAAATTAGATGAGAAAGAAAAATCTGAATTTCTTCATTCAATTGATGCTGTGAAAAAACTCTGGGAAGCAGCATCTAAAATAGATCCAGATTTAAATAAATAATGAACATACACGAACATCAAGCTAAACAAATTTTAAAAAAATTTGGAGCAATTGTCCCAGAGGGTGTGTTTGGTTTTACAGTTACGGAACTATTAAATAAATGTAAGTCATTAAAAACAGAAAAATATGTTTTAAAAGCACAAATTCATGCCGGTGGCAGAGGAAAAGCTGGTGGTGTTAAAATTTTAAATACTCTTAAAGAACTTGAAGTATCCGCTAAAGAATTATTAGGTAAAAAATTAGTTACTCATCAGACAGGACCCGAAGGAAGAGAAGTAAAAAGGTTGTATGTTGAGGTATCGTCAAATATTGAAAAAGAGTTTTATTTATCTTGTTTGGTAGATAGAGCAACTTCAAAAATTGCATTTATTTCTAGCGATCAGGGTGGCGTAGATATTGAAGAGGTAGCAAGCAAGTCACCAGATAAAATTTTAACTACCAAGGTAGAATTAAAAGAAGAAATTTTAGATCAAGAATGTGAAAAGATTATTCAAATTTTTGAATTAGATAAAAATTCTAAAAAAGAAGCAATATCCTTAATAAAATCAATTTATAAAATGTTTATCGAAACAGATGCAAATATGGTCGAAATAAACCCTTTAATACTAACTAAAGAAAAAAAGATTGTATGTTTGGATGCAAAGGTAAATTTTGATAGTAACGCTTTATTTAGGCATCCAGAAATTTTAGAACTAAGAGATTTAAACGAGGAAGACCCTGCAGAAATTGAAGCAAGTAAACATGATCTTGCTTATATTAAATTAGATGGAAGTATTGGCTGTATGGTGAATGGTGCTGGCTTAGCAATGGCAACTATGGATATAATTAAACTATATGGAGAAGAGCCAGCAAATTTTTTAGATGTCGGTGGAGGAGCGTCGAAAGAAAAGGTTTCAGCTGCTCTTAAAATAATTTTGTCCGATAAAAATGTTAAGGGAATATTGATCAATATTTTTGGTGGCATAATGCGATGCGATGTTCTTGCGCAAGGAGTTGTAGATGCCGCAAAAGAAATAAAAATTAATGTTCCTTTAGTGGTCAGATTAGCTGGTACAAACTTTAAAGAAGGGAAAGAGATATTAGATAATTCAGGTTTAGAATTAATTTCTGCTGAAAACTTGGATGATGCTGCAAAAAAAATTGTAAAGGTAATTAAATAATGTCGGTTTTAGTTAATAAAAACACAAGATTGATCTGCCAAGGATTTACAGGTTCTCATGGAACATTTCATTCTGATCAAGCAATAAAATACGGAACAAATTTAGTTGGAGGTGTGACACCAAAAAAAGGTGGTCAAAAACATTTAGGTCTTCCAGTTTTTAATACAGTAAAGGAAGCAAAAGAGTCCGAAGGTGCTAATGCAACAATGATTTATGTTCCTGCAAAATTTGCTGCTACAGCAATAATCGAAGCAATTGATGCATCTATTGAACTTATTGTATGTATAACTGAGGGAATTCCTATTCAGGATATGCTTAAAGTTAAACAAAAACTAAATAATACAAAGTGTAGATTGATCGGTCCTAATTGCCCAGGAATCATAACACCCGATGAGTGTAAAATTGGTATAATGCCTGGAAATATTCATAAAAAAGGAACTGTTGGTATAGTCTCAAGGTCAGGTACGTTAACTTACGAAGCAGTGGCCCAGACAACAGAGAATGGGCTTGGACAATCGACATGTATTGGAATAGGGGGTGATCCTATTAATGGTACAAATTTTATAGATTGTTTAGACTTGTTCTTGAATGACGATGATACACAATCAATCTTAATGATAGGAGAAATTGGAGGGACCGCAGAGGAAGAAGCTGCAGATTTTATAAATAATCACAAAATAAAAAAACCGATAGTCGGATTTATTGCTGGTGTAACAGCTCCTCCTGGACGAAGAATGGGTCACGCTGGAGCTATAATTTCTGGAGGCAAAGGTGCCGCTGAAGACAAGATAAAAAAAATGGAAGATTGTGGAATTATTATGGCCAACTCACCGTCAAAAATTGGAAATACATTATTTAATAAATTGTCTAATTGAAAAAATTCTTTGTAGGTTTATATTAATAATCAATAATGTCTTCTAGTAAAAATCTTGAACTCGAGAAAACTGCTTTTTTAAGCAAATCCAATAGTGCATTTATCGAGGAAATGTATCTAAAATATGTAAATAAAGATCCATCATTACCTGATAGTTGGAAAGAGTATTTTAGTGAAATTGGGGATCAAGCAGAAGAAGTCGTAAATGAAATAAATGGTCCGTCATGGAGCCCATCTAAAAAAGTCTCAATTAACAAAGAGCAAAAATTAAACAACGGAAATTATAAAGAAGACGAATTAGTTTTGACAAAGTCTAATGCCAATTCAATCAATGCTGTTGCTATGATAAGATCTTATAGGCAAAGAGGGCATTTAATTGCTAAATTGGATCCACTAGGTCTTCGTGAAGCAGACTATCTAGATGAACTTCATCCAGAGTATTATGGATTTAAAAAAGAGGAATATGATAGTAAAATTTTTTTAGACGGAGTTATTAATAAACAATATTCCAATGTTTCCGAAATTTTAAAATTTTTAAGAGATAAATATTGTGGTCCTTTAGGTTATGAATATATGCATATCTCAAATCCAACTGAGAGAAAATGGTTTAGAGATAGAGTAGAAAAGGCTGATGATTTTAAATTTACTCAAAATGGAAAAGAGGCAATTCTAAAAAAATTAATTCAAGCCGAGGGTTTTGAAAAGTTTTTACACACCAAATATGTTGGTTCAAAAAGATTTGGTCTCGATGGAGGTGAAAGCCTGATCCCAGCGCTTGAACAAATAATCAAAATAGGTGGCCAATCAAAAATAAAAGAGGTCAAAATAGGCATGTCTCATAGAGGAAGATTAAATGTATTGGCCAATGTTTTACAAAAATCTTATAAAAGAATTTTTAATGAATTTGCTGGAGAAATTAATTCAAATTCGGAAGATGACACCGGAGATGTGAAATATCATTTAGGTGCTTCATCAAACAGAGAGTTTGATGGAAACTCTGTACATGTAAGTTTGACAGACAATCCATCTCATCTTGAAGCAGTTAATCCAGTAGTTTTAGGACAGACTAGAGCAAAACAATATTTTCATAAAGATAAAGAGAGAAAAAAAGTAATACCAATATTAATTCATGGAGATGCAGCTTTTGCAGGCCAAGGGGTAGTAGCTGAGTGCTTTGCAATGTCAGGATTGCCAGGACATAATACTGGTGGGACTATTCACATCGTGGTAAATAACCAAATAGGATTTACTACTAGTCCAAGATTTGCAAGGTCATCTCCTTATCCTTCAGATATTGCAAAAATGGTTGAGGCACCAATTATCCATGTTAATGGTGATGATCCAGAAGCTGTCGTTTATGCTGCAAGAATTGCAATAGACTTTAGATTAAAATTTAATAGAGATGTTGTAGTCGACCTTATTTGTTATAGAAGATTTGGTCATAATGAGGGTGATGAACCCTCTTTCACTCAACCACTAATGTATAAAAAAATTCGTTCACATCCTACAACCATAAAAGTTTATGGTGAAAAGTTAATTCAAGAGGGATCAATTACTGAAGATTATTTAAAAAATTCAATTAGAGAATTTAAGGAATTACTTGACGACCAATATAAAAATGCAAAAGATTATAAACCAAAAATTGAGTGGTTTGAGGGTACATGGTCAAGATATAAACCTGACAGAGGAAAAGACAAAAAAGGTGTTACGGGTTATGATATTGTTAGATTGAGAGATATATCAAATAAAATTAATACAGTTCCAGTAGAATTTAATCTTCACAAAACTATTTCTAAAATTTTAGAGAATAGAAAATTAGTTGTGAAGAAAGAGAATGGAATTGACTGGTCAACAGCTGAGGCCTTAGCTTTTGGTTCACTACTAGATGAGGGATATCCTGTTAGGTTAGTTGGTCAAGATTCCGGGAGAGGTACTTTCAGTCAAAGACATTCTGTTTTAAGAAATCAAATAGATAATTCCCGATATGTACCTTTAAATAACATATCTAAGAATCAAAAAAATTTTGAAATAGTAGATAGTTTTTTATCTGAATTAGCTGTCTTAGGTTTTGAATATGGCTATAGTTTAGTTGAACCGAACACACTTACAATTTGGGAAGCTCAATTTGGTGACTTTGCAAATGGTGCTCAAGTAGTCATCGATCAATTTATAGCCTCTGGAGAAAGAAAATGGTCTAGAGCATCTGGACTGGTAATGTTGTTGCCACACGGGTATGAAGGTCAAGGACCTGAACATTCTTCTGCAAGATTAGAAAGGTTCTTGCAGTTATGTTCTAATGATAATATGCAGGTGGTAAATTGCACCACTCCAGCAAACTATTTTCACGCGTTAAGAAGGCAAATGCATAGAGATTTTAGAAAACCCTTAATTATAATGACACCCAAATCTCTGTTGAGACATAAAAATTGTGTTTCAAGCTTGGATGATTTTAGTAAACAAAATTCATTCCATAGATTTTTATGGGATCATGCAATTGACCCAAAAAATAAAGGTTTTATTAAATTGAAAAAATCAAAAAAAATAAGAAAAGTTATTTTATGCTCAGGTAAAATATATTTTGACTTATTAGAAGCTAGAGAAAAATTAAAATCTGATGATATTGTATTTTTCAGAATTGAACAACTTTATCCATTTCCAGCAAAAAGTCTTGCTAAAGAGCTTAAAGCTTATGCTAAAAATGCTCAATTTTATTGGTGTCAAGAAGAGCCCCAAAACATGGGAGCCTGGTTTTCTGTTAGAGATTATATCCAATGGACTTTAGATAATATTAAGGCTAATAATAAACTAGTTTCTTATATTGGAAGAAGTCCAGACGCATCACCTGCAACAGGATATGCAAAAAGACATATTTCACAACAGCAAGAAATTATAAAGAAAGTTTTTGAATAATTTATAATGATAGAAAAAATATTAGTTCCAGCTTTAGGTGAAAGTATCACAGAGGCAACAGTTTCAAAATGGTTGAAGAATGAGGGAGACTCAGTAGAGGCTGACGAACCAATTGTAGAGCTAGAGACGGATAAAGTAAATTTAGAAGTACCTTCACCTGTCTCAGGCCAATTGTCTAAAATTGATTCTAAAGATGGCTCAGTTGTCAAAGTTGGAGAAACCTTGGGGTCAGTTTCTGAAAATGTGAATGAAATAAAAAGACCTGACGAAATTAAGAAAATTCAACCATCAAATTTGAAAAAAAATGAACAGCCAAGTGAGAAAGATAATGTAATAGAGTTAGATGTAAAAAAAGAGCAAAAAGAACTAGATATTTTTGAGTCAAAAAACAGTATGGAAAACATTGAGGAAGAACCACTTGTTCTGACTGAGGAAGTAAAAACTAATAAAAAAGAGGTTGAATTGCCCAAAGATAATCTGACCCTATCTCCAGCTGTAAGAAAAATGGTTAATGAAAAAAATATTGATATTAGATCAGTTAAAGGATCTGGAAAAGATGGAAGAATATTAAAAGGGGATTTAATTGATTTGATGGGGATAAATCCACAGCCCTCAGAAAGAAAAATTAAATATGGTCAAGAAGAGAGAATCAAAATGACAAGGTTAAGACAAACCATAGCCAAAAGATTAAAACAAGCTCAAGAAAATGCAGCTTTACTAACTACTTTTAATGAAGTGGACATGACAAATATTATGGAAATGAGAAAAGAAAATCAGGAAGATTTTCAAAATAGATATGGCATAAAACTTGGATTTATGTCCTTTTTTGTAAAGGCATGTGTGGTCGCTTTAAAAAATTATCCTGCAATTAATGCTGAAATAGACGGGGAAACAATTGTGTATAAAAATTATTATAATATAAGTTTTGCTGTTGGAACAGATAAAGGTCTAGTTGTACCAATTTTAAAAAAAGCAGATGAACTATCTTTTGCAGAGATAGAAAAAAATATTAAAGAGATTTCTGAAAAAGCTAAGGAAGGAAAACTTGTGATTGAAGATCTTCAAGGAGGAACATTTACAATTAGTAATGGTGGAGTGTACGGCTCAATGCTTTCAACTCCAATTTTAAACTTACCACAGTCTGGCGTATTGGGAATGCATAATATTGTTGAAAGACCATTCGTAGTTAATGGTGAAATTCAGATTAGACCAATTATGTATTTAGCTTTATCTTATGACCATAGAATTATTGATGGCAAAGAATCAGTGTCGTTTCTTAAAATGATAAAAGAAAATTTAGAGGAGCCAAGAAGGTTATTTTTGGATATTTAGATGTTGTCAGAAAAATTTCAAGCAGTAGTTATCGGCGGTGGACCTGGAGGATATGTTTGCGCAATTAGACTTTCTCAATTAGGATTAAAAACAGCTTGCATAGAGTCTAGGGGTTCTTTAGGAGGAACTTGTTTGAATGTTGGATGTATACCTTCAAAGAGTTTGCTTAATTTGTCTGAGGAATTTCATAAAGTTAAAGGTTTAGCAAATAAAGGTATAGAAGTAGGAGATGTTAAGCTTAACCTAGATAAGATGATGAAAAATAAAGATAAGGCTGTTACTGTTCTCACAAAAGGGGTTGAATTTTTATTTAAGAAGAACAAAGTTACCTATTTCAAAGGTTATGGCAGTTTTAAATCTCCAAAAGAAATTTTAATTAAAGATAATGATAATAAAGAGACTATTATAGAATCTGAAAAAACGATAATAGCAACTGGATCTGTAGCTACTTCTTTGCCTGGAATTGAAATTGATGAACAAAAAATAGTTTCTTCGACAGGCGCACTAAAGCTCGAAAAAGTTCCAAATAAGATGATTGTTGTAGGTGGTGGTTATATTGGATTAGAAATGGGATCAGTTTGGTCAAGACTTGGGTCTGAAGTACAAGTGGTAGAGTTTTTAGATCACATTACTCCAGGCATGGATAAAGAAATATCTTCAGAATTTATGAAAATTCTAAAGAAACAAGGCATAAAGTTTAATATGCAAAATAAAGTTGAAACTATTAAAAAGAATAAATCTGGAGTAGCGGTATCCACCGTAGATAAAGAAGGAAATAAAAATAATTTTGATTGTGATGTAGTTCTAATTTCTGTTGGCAGGAGGGCAAATACTGAGGGCCTAAATTTAAAGTCTATTGGAGTTGAACTGGATGACAGAAAAAGAATTAAAACTGACAAATCATTTAAAACAAATTTGGAGAATATATATGCAATCGGTGATGTAATATCTGGACCCATGCTTGCTCACAAAGCTGAAGATGAAGGAATAGCTGTTGCTGAGAATATTGCAGGACAATCAGGGCATGTCAATTACGATACTATCCCAGGTGTTATATACACTACACCAGAGGTTGCAGCGATTGGAAAAACTGAGGAACAATTAAAAGACTCTCAAATGAAATATAAAGTTGGAAAATTTTCATTTATGGCTAACTCAAGAGCAAAAGCTATTGATGATGCAGAGGGATTTGTAAAAATTTTAGCTGATGAGAAAACAGATAAAGTGTTAGGGGCACATATAATAGGTCCACATGCGGGCGAACTAATTGCTGAAATTGGTGTTGCGATGGAATTTGGAGCAAGTTCAGAGGATATCGCACGTACATGTCACGCTCACCCAACTTTTTCAGAGGCAGTAAAAGAAGCAGCTTTATCAGTTGATAAAAGAGCAATACACTCTTAATTTTTTTTCATATTATAATATATGAAATATCCAATTCTATTACCAAATATTTTTAATCATCCATTCACATATGAAAGTGATTTAAATTTAAAAATTGGTGAATATGTATCAGTACCCTTTGGTAAAAATAAACTGACTGGTGTAGTGTGGGATAAATTAGAGAATAACGAGCGAAAAAAATTTAAATTAAAAAAAGTTTTTAAGAAATTACAAGTTAAACCTTTAAAAAAAACAACTATAAACTTTTTAAATTGGTTTTCAGAATACAATATTGTTCCAAAGGGCATGGCCTTAAAATTGATGCTTTTGAGCAATAATGCAATTGAAAATAATTTTAAAAAAAATCTGAAGCCGTTTGAAAACAATATAAAAAATAATTCAATAAAACTTTCTGAGGATCAAAAAAAATCTCTTGAAGAAATGAGTTTTGCGAACCACAAGTTTAGAGTACATGTATTACAAGGAACAACTGGCTCCGGAAAAACTTTAGTTTATTTTGAGTCATTAAAAACGATAATAGAGAAAGGTTTTCAAGGCTTAATATTATTGCCCGAAATAGGATTAACGGGTCAATTTGAACAAAAATTTTTTGAATACTTTGGTTTTAATCCAGCTGTCTGGCATTCAGGAATATCTAAGAAAAAAAAAGAAATAATATGGAGTGGAATTTCTAGTGGAGAAATTCAAGTTATAATTGGAGCAAGGTCCTCTCTTTTTTTACCATTCACAAAACTTGGAATAATTATTGTTGATGAAGAACATGATCAGTCATTTAAGCAAGATGAGGGTGTAACTTATAATGCAAGAGATATGGCAATAGCCAGAGCATCATTTGAAAATATTCCTATTAATCTGATAACGGCAGTTCCATCTATTGAAACCTATGAAAATATAAAGAAAGGAAAGTACAGTGTATCTAGATTAAATCAGAGATATAAAAATGCATCTCTTCCTAATTATGAAATCATTAATTTAAATAATTCTAAGGTAGAAAGAAAATCTTGGTTATCAAATGAAATTATCCAAAAGGTAAATTTACACCTAGAAAAAAAAGATCAAGTTTTATTTTTTCTTAACAGACGAGGTTTCTCACCACATGTACTATGCAATAAATGTTACACAAGTTTCTCATGTCCAAATTGTAGTATCAATCTAGTTTATCATAAAAAGAGAGACAATTTGCTTTGTCATTACTGTGGATATAAATCTCTTTTAAAACGAGAATGTTCAAAAGAGGGAAATTGTGAATTTATCTTTAGTGGTCCTGGTGTTGAAAGAATATCAGATGAAGTAAAAAAAAAATTTCCAGATAAAAAAATTGAAATATTTTCAAGTGATACTATGAATAAAAAACATTCAATGGATAAGATAAATAAAATTATTAAAAATGAAACTAATATTTTAGTTGGGACTCAATTAATTTCAAAAGGGTTTCATTTTCCAAGTTTAAATTGCATTGTAGTTGTTGACATTGATCTTTCATTGCAAGGACATGATTTAAGAGGTGCTGAAAAGAATTTACAACTTTATCACCAACTTTCAGGCAGAGCTGGTAGAACAGGAAAACCAGCTACAGTTTATTTTCAAACATATAATCATGATACTAAAATGATTGATGATATTACAAATAAGAATCCTGATATTTTTTTGGAAAGAGAGTTAGTTATTAGAAAAAGAAATAAACTCCCCCCTTTTCAAAGATTTATTTCATTAATACTTACAGGTGAAAATGAGAATGAATTAGAGACAGAGGCTTTAGGATTTAAAAATTTTATAGAAAGTAAAATTGAGGGCATGGTATTGGGTCCAGTAAATGCACCCATATTTAAATTGAAAAGAAAATTTAGAGTTAGATTGCTAATAAGAGGAACTAAATCTATCAAAGTACAAAACTCAATTGCAAAAATTATTCCATACTATAAGTTTGCACCCGGAATAAAACTTTCAGTTGATGTTGACCCTATAAACTTCAATTAATGAGCAAAAAAAGACTTTTTTAACAAATCGGTTACTTGAAGACCTAAAGTTCATATGCTAATTAAAGCCTGATTTTAGTTTAATCTTCAACATTATAGAGGAACAAAGTTGAGCAAAGACAAGGGATTTTCAATAACTTCAGCAGAAAGATATTCGCTAGCACTTTATGAGCTATCCAATGAGAGTAATCTTTTAACTCAAATTGAGGAACAGTGCTTATCAATCCTTGGTTTAATAAACTCAAGTGAGGATTTTAAAAATTTGATCAAAGATCCAACAACTAAACAAGATGATTTATTAAAGACTATGAACTCAATTTCAGAAAATTATGAATTTGAAAATTTACTTAAAAATTTTTTAAATTTTTTAATTCAAAAAAGGCGTTTCTTTTTTTTAGAGAGAATTCTTCAAAGTTTTATTGAGATATGTTCAAAAAAAAGAGGTGAACTTAAAGCTGAATTAAAATCAGCTAAAGAGTTATCCAATGAGGAAATAACAAAAATTACAGAGGAGCTAACTAAAAATTTTAGTTCGAAAATAAAATTAAACTACAAATATGACAAAAGTTTAATCGGAGGCTTAGTGCTTCAAGTTGGAAGTACTATGGTTGATACTTCAATTAAGAATAGATTACAACAAATTGAAAATAAAATGATAGAGGCTTAAATGGAAATAAATCCTTCAGAAGT
This sequence comes from uncultured Pelagibacteraceae bacterium, assembly GCA_902610675.1. GTDB lineage: Bacteria > Pseudomonadota > Alphaproteobacteria > Pelagibacterales > Pelagibacteraceae > Pelagibacter. The sequence goes on from CACLWP010000001.1 coordinate 26,838, forward strand.
TACAAAAATATTAAAAGAACAAATCAAAAATTTTGGTAAAAAGACTGAGGTTACTGAAGTTGGACAAGTATTATCTGTTGGAGATGGTATAGCTAGAATTTACGGTTTAGATAATGTTCAGGCTGGTGAGATGGTTGAGTTTGCTGATGGTTCAAAAGGCATGGCTCTCAACTTAGAAAGTGAAAATGTTGGTGTAGTAATTTTTGGTGATGATAGGAATATTAAAGAAGGTGATGTTGTTAAAAGAACAAGAAATATTGTTGATACACCAGTTGGAAAAGAACTTTTAGGCAGAGTAGTTGATGGCCTAGGAAATCCAATTGATGGAAAAGGAGCGCTGGATAAAAATGTAAAAAAAACTAGGGTAGAGGTAAAAGCTCCTGGTATTATCCCCAGACAATCTGTTAGTGAACCAATGCAAACTGGATTGAAATCAATTGATAGTTTAGTTCCAATTGGCAGAGGGCAAAGGGAATTAATTATTGGGGATAGACAGACGGGCAAAACTGCTGTTGCAGTTGATGCAATTATAAATCAAAAAAAAATTAATGAGTCAGATGATGAGAAACAAAAATTATATTGTATCTATGTTGCTGTCGGTCAAAAAAGATCAACTGTAAGACAAATTCAAAAAACTTTAGAAGAAGCTGGCGCAATGGAATACACAACTATTGTTGCTGCTACAGCATCAGACTCAGCTCCATTACAATTTTTAGCTCCATATACAGGTTGTGCCATGGGTGAATATTTTAGAGATAATGGAATGCACGCATTAATTATTTACGACGATTTATCAAAACAAGCTGTTGCATATAGACAAATGTCTCTACTTTTAAGAAGACCCCCAGGAAGAGAAGCCTATCCAGGAGACGTATTTTACTTACATAGCAGATTATTAGAAAGAGCAGCAAAACTTAGTGATGAGCATGGTGGAGGATCATTAACGGCACTTCCAATAATTGAAACCCAAGGAGGTGATGTTTCTGCATTTATTCCTACTAATGTAATTTCAATCACAGATGGTCAGATATTTCTAGAAACAGAACTTTTTAACCAAGGTATTAGGCCAGCAATTAATGTTGGTTTATCTGTATCGAGGGTTGGGTCTTCGGCTCAAACAAAAGCCATGAAAAAAGTATCAGGCTCGATGAAACTTGAGTTAGCACAGTACAGAGAAATGGCTGCTTTTGCTCAATTTGGATCAGATTTAGATGCTTCTACGCAGCAGCTACTTAATAGAGGTTCAAAGTTAACTGAACTTTTAAAACAAAAACAATATTCACCTCTTACTGTCGCAGAGCAAGTAGTATCTGTTTTTTGCGGAGTTAAAGGTTATTTAGATGATGTTAATTTAAAAGATATTGCAGAGTTTGAGTCTAAAATAATTGAAAAGTGTAAATCTGATAAGCCTGAAATAATTGACTCAATTCAAAGTTCTGGCAAACTTGAAGATGATAAAGAAAAACTATTAATTGAAATAATCACTCAACTCAAACAAAACTTTAAATAATAATAAAAATGGCAAGTTTAGATGATCTAAAAAAAAGAATAGCAAGCGTTAAGTCTACACAGAAAATTACAAAGGCTATGAAGATGGTTGCTGCAGCGAAATTGAGAAGAGCTCAAGAAAGTGCAGAAAATGGAAGGCCTTATTCAGAAAAAATGAAAAATGTTATTTTAAATTTGTCTAATGGAATATCAGATAAAGAAAATGCTCCAAAACTTTTATCGGGAACTGGGAATGATAAAGTTCACTTATGTGTTGTGCTGACATCAGATAGAGGATTATGTGGAGGTTTCAATTCTAACATAATTAAAAAAGCCAAAAGTTACTTCTCAAAAATTTTAAGTGAAGGAAAAGAACTCAAAATTATTACTGTAGGCTCAAAAGGAAATGATCAGTTAAAAAGACTGTACGGTGATAAAATTATTGAAAATATTTCTTTTAAAGAGTCAAAAAATGCTAATTATTTTGATGCTGACAAGGTTAGCAAGTTAATAATAGATAAATTTGAAAATAATGAATTTGATATATGCACTATCTTTTATAATCAATTTAAAAATGTAATTACTCAAATTCCACAAGCTCAACAGATAGTTCCTTTGAATAATAAGGACAATGGAGAGAAGGCTTCAGAGGAAAGTTATGAATTTGAACCAGATGAAGATGAGATTTTGAGTAATTTATTGCCAAAAAATATTTCAACACAAATATTTAAAGCAATGTTAGAGAATTCAGCTAGCGAACAAGGATCAAGGATGAGTGCAATGGATAATGCAACTCGAAACGCAGGTGAAATGGTTGACAAACTTACTATCCAGTATAATAGAAGTCGTCAAGCAGCAATTACAAAAGAACTAATAGAAATTATATCAGGAGCAGAAAGTTTATAATTATGAGCAAAGGAATAATCACACAAGTTATTGGAGCAGTAGTCGACGTAAAATTTGATGGAGAACTTCCAGAAATTCTAACAGCATTGGAATGTAAAAATGGCGATAATAGGTTAGTTCTAGAAGTTGCTCAGCATTTAGGTGAAACAACAGTTAGAACAATTGCAATGGATGCCACTGAAGGACTTAAAAGAGGTGATGAAGTAGTAAACACTAATGCTCCTATCCAGGTACCTGTTGGACCTGAAACTCTTGGAAGAATTATTAATGTTATTGGAGAGCCGATTGATGAAAAAGGTGAAGTTAAAACTAAAGAAAGTTGGCCAATTCACAGAGCTGCCCCTGAATTTAATGATCAGTCAACTGAAACGGAAATTCTTGTAACTGGTATCAAAGTAATTGATCTACTAGCCCCTTATGCTAAGGGAGGAAAAATTGGATTGTTTGGTGGTGCTGGTGTTGGAAAAACTGTTCTAATTATGGAATTAATAAATAACGTTGCAAAAGCACACGGTGGATTTTCTGTTTTTGCTGGTGTAGGAGAAAGAACTAGAGAAGGAAATGATCTTTATCATGAGATGATGGATTCTGGAGTAATAAAAAAAGATGGTCCAGGATCTAAAGCTGCACTTGTTTATGGACAAATGAATGAACCTCCAGGCGCGAGAGCTAGAGTTGCACTTACAGGTCTAACTGTGGCTGAATATTTTAGAGATCAAGAAGGTCAAGATGTGCTTTTCTTTGTTGATAATATTTTTAGATTTACTCAGGCAGGTTCAGAAGTTTCCGCCCTATTAGGAAGAATACCATCTGCAGTTGGATATCAACCAACATTAGCAACTGATATGGGTAATCTTCAAGAAAGAATTACAACAACTAACAAGGGTTCAATTACGTCAGTTCAAGCGATTTATGTGCCAGCTGATGATTTAACAGATCCTGCTCCAGCTACATCATTTGCACATTTAGATGCAACTACAGTACTTTCAAGACAAATAGCCGAAATTGGAATCTATCCTGCTGTTGATCCATTAGACTCAACTTCAAGAATTTTAGACCCTAGAATTGTTGGAGATGAGCATTACAGAGTAGCTAGAGATGTACAAAAAATATTACAATCTTATAAGTCACTTCAAGATATTATAGCAATTCTTGGTATGGATGAGTTATCTGAGGAGGACAAATTAGTAGTAGCAAGAGCAAGAAAAATTCAAAGATTTTTATCTCAGCCATTTTTTGTTGCAGAAGTTTTTACAGGGTCTCCAGGAAAATTAGTTGATTTAGAGTCAACTATAAAAGGTTTTGATGCTATCTGCAAAGGTGAATATGATCATTTACCTGAGACTGCATTTTATATGGTAGGTACGATTGAAGAGGCAATAGAGAAGGCAAAAAAAATGGAGAAAGAAGCTGCCGCTTAATGAGTGAAGAATTTAAAATTGAAATAGTAAATCCTGAAAAATCTTTTCTTGTACAGGAAGATGTTTCAGAGGTTGTGGTTCCTGCATTTGAAGGTGAAATGGGAATTTTAAAAGATCATATATCTATTATTTCTTTCTTAAAACCAGGGATAATAAAAATTTTTTCAAAATCAGGAAATGAAAATTATTATGTAGAAGATGGAATTGTAGAGTTTAAGAATAATAATTTATCTATTTTAACCAGCAGTATATTTAACGTTGCAGATTTAGACAAATCAAAACAAGAAATTCTACTTAAAAAAGCTGAGGAAGAGGCAAGTAAAACTGAAACAAGTGATCAGTCTAAATATTTAGCAGATCAAAAAGTTCAAGTACTGAGATCAATTAATTAATAAATGTTCTAATTTTTTCCTTAAGTTCTTTGTAAACATGCAATTTAAAATCTACCACTACTTCTGTCAAAGTCTCCAACTCAATCCATTTCCATTCTAGAAATTCAGGTTTTTTGGTTTGGATATTTATTTCCTTATCCTCACCAGTGAATTTCATAATAAACCATTTCTGTTTTTGTCCCTTATACTTGCCTTTCCAAATAACTCCTAACAAATGATCAGGGAGTAAATATGTAATGAAGCCATCTAGTTCTTTTATTAGTTTAACTTTTGTAATACTAGTCTCCTCCTTCAATTCTCTATAAGCAGCTGAAAGATAATCTTCACCTTTATCAATACCTCCTTGAGGCATTTGCCAAAAATTTTTTGGATTATCTATTCTTTTTGCAACAAAAATTTTATTATCCTCATTTAACACGACAATACCCACACCACTACGTAGTGGCAAATTCTTGTAACGATTTTTCATTTAACCATTTAATAGTTTTAAAGCATAATCTAGCTGATTGTCAGTTTCAGTTTTAATTATAAATTCATCTGACTCTTCGTTAATTTCAATATCTGGACTTACTCCAACTTCAGAAATTGATTTACCTGAGGGTAAGTAATATTTTGCAACTGTTAGCCTTATAGCTCCTTTATTTTTAAGTGGTATTATTGATTGAACCGAACCTTTTCCATAACTATTTTCTCCGAGTATTATTGCTCTTTTATGATCTTTGAGTGCACCGGCGACTATTTCCGATGCTGATGCAGATCCATAATTTATTAAGATGATTAAAGTTTTACCATTTATTAAATCTCCTTTTTTAGCAAACCATTTTCTGTTTTCAGAGGCCTTTCTACTTTTAGTAGATACTATCTCCCCATTATTTAAAAAAAAATCTGAAACCTTAATTGCTTGAGTCAATAATCCACCAGGATTATTTCTTAAATCAAGAATATATGAATTAACATTCTGACTTTTTTCAAATTTTTTAATTTGGTCTTTAATTTGTCCGCTACTATTTTCATTAAAAGAGGTTAATCTAATATAACCAATATTTTTTTTTAAAATTTCAGCTCTAACTGATCTAATTTCAATAATTTCTCTTACAATATTAAAGTTAAGCGCTTTCTTTTGACCGACCCTTCTAATTGTTAGATTGATTGATGAGCCAACAGGTCCTCTCATTAAATCTACTGCCTCACTCAAAGACTTACCCTGAACTTGCACGTTATCTATCTTTATTATGTAATCTCCTGCTTTGATCCCTGCCTTCGATGCAGGCGTGTCGTCAATTGGAGAAATAACTTTAACAACTCCAGATTCCATACCCACCTCTATTCCTAAGCCACCGAACTCACCACTAGTTTCTGTTTGTATCTCATTGAAAATTTCAGGAGACATATACGATGAATAGGGATCTAGTGATTGCAGCAATCCATTAATAGCGGAGTCCATACTCTCTGATTGATTTACTTCATCGACATACTCTTTATTAATTTTTTCTAATACTTCCCCAAATAAATCTATCTTTTCATAGATATTGTTTTCAGTTGAGTATCCAAGACTCAGAGTTAAAAATTTAAAAAAAATTATAGCACTAAAAAAAAGATAAGATTTTTTCATATAATAAGTTTTTCTTTTGGAATAAATTCAGACCAGATTTTTTCTAACTCATAGAATTTTCTTTTTTCAGGATGAAAAATGTGAACTATGAGATCTATTCCATCAACTAGTTTCCACTCAGGACTATCTTTTCCTTCAATTTTAGAGTCTTTCATTCCATAATCCTTAAATTTTTCCAAAACTTGTTCTGATAGAGATTGAATATGTCTAGAGGATGTACCACTAGCAATTATCATATAATCTGCCATAGAGCTTTTATCTTTGAGATCTATGCTAACAATATTTAAGGCTTTATTTAAATCTAAGGTTTGAATTATGATATGTTTTAAATCTGAGATTTTATCCATTAATTTAATAAATCTTATCAAATTTTTCTTAATTGAGAAGAAGAAATATTGACCTTATTAAATTCAATAAATTTCAAATTTCTATCATTTAGTTTTTTAAATGTTATTGAATTTAATGATCTTTTTTTGAAACCATGTCTATCAAAAACGACAATATTACACTTTTGTGAAATTGACTCCCACTTATGCCATTTATGAAACTTTATTAAGTTATCTGCCCCCATAATAAAATATATTTCATATTTTTTATTCTTTGAAATATGATTTATCAAATTAATTGTTTTATTTGATTTTATAATATTCTCGTAAAATTTTACTTTTATTAGATTATTTGTCCCAATAACTTTCCTACAATGTTTGATTCTATTTTCTAAACTTATAAAGGATTTTTTTTTTAATGGGTTTTTTTTTGTTATTGCCCATATTACTTTTTTTAAATTAAATCTTTTAATTGCTTCTCTAGATATCGTCAAATGACCTTTATGAGCTGGATCAAAAGATCCACCAAGAATACCTATTTTGCTTTTTCCTAAAGTCAATCTATTTCCTTATCTTGCCTTTACTTGTAACCATATACTTATAAGAAACTAATTGGTTTAATCCTACAGGACCTCGAGGTGGAAGAACATTCGTTGATATTCCGACTTCACCACCAAATCCAAATTCGCCACCATCTGCAAATTGGGTTGAGGTATTATGCATTGCAATTGAACTTTTAACTTCGTGTAAAAATTTTTTTGCTGACTTTTTATTTTTTGTAATAATACAATCAGTATGCATGGTTCCATATTTATTTATATGAGAAATTGCTTCTCGTAAGTTTTTGACCGATTTTACAGAAACTGTAGAGGATAGATATTCTTTTGACCAATCTTTGATTGTTGATTTTTTAATTTTGCCTTTATAAATTTTTCTTATTTTATCATCACCAATAATTTCACAACCTTTTTCCTCTAGTTTTTTTAAAATATTAATTCCAAACTTTTTGATTACACGCTCATTTATTAAAATTGTTTCTGTTGCTCCACAAATTGCTGTATTTCGTAATTTTGCATTAATTATTACTTTAGTAGCAATTTTAGGGTCGGCATCTTTGTCAACGTACGAATGACAAACACCTTCTAAATGACTAATAGTTGGAATTTTAGATATGCTTTGCACTTTTTTAACTAAACTTTTCCCCCCTCTTGGTATGATTACATCAATAAAATTACCCATTTTAGTTAGTAAATAATCAACTACTTTTCTATTTTTTATATTGATAAATTGAATAAAATTTTGATTAACATTGTTATCTTTCAAAGCTTTTCTAAATAAATTTGCCAAGATTTTATTAGTATAAAAAGCTTCAGAACCACCTTTTAAAATAACTGGATTTCCAGATTTAAAACATAATGAGGCAACATCAGAAGTTACGTTTGGTCTACTTTCATAAATTACTCCAATCACTCCTATTGGAATTGATATTTTTGAAAATTCAAGCCCATTTGGTCTCTTCCACTTCTCAATAATATTACTTGTTGGGTCTTTTAACTTAATTAATTCTTTAATTGAATTAATTATACCTAAAATTTTTTTTTCATTCAAAATTAGTCGGTTTATTAAGTTATCTTTTAGTTTTACTTTGATAGCCAGATTTATATCTTTTTTATTTTCTTTAAGAATTAAATACTGATTTTCTTTTATCAATTTAAGATAATCGTTCAAAACTTTATTTTTTTTGTTAGTATTTACTGGTTGAGAAAATGCTTCTTTTGATCTTGTGCCAATATTAATTAATATTTTCTTCATTAAATTTCTACCATATCGTCTTTATGAACTACCTCAGATTTTGATACATATCCTAAAATTTTTTGTATTTCATTCGAATGACAGCCCATAATCAAATTTATTTCTTTAGATGAAAAAGAGCTGAGTCCACGAGCAAACTCCTTTTTTTTATTATCTAAAATTTTGATATGATCTCCCTTATTAAATCTTCCGACCACTTTTTTAATTCCAGCCGCTAATAAACTTTTTCCACTATGAAGAGCTTTTTTTGCACCATCATCAATTATAAGTTCACCTTTAGGAGAAATTGAGCTAATTATCCACTTTTTTCTTGCGTGCATTTTAGATATTTTGGAAACAAACCAAGTGCAGTTATTTTCTTTATGTATTTGACCAATAGGGTTAAGACTTAATCCACTTGCTATTACCATGTTGCAACCAGCTAAATTACAAATTTTAGCAGCCTCGATTTTTGTATTCATGCCACCACTACCCAATTCTGTCATACCTTTAATATTAATACTTTTGATAACTTTGTCTAAATCACTGACACTCTTTATCAACTTAGCATCTTTGAATTTTTTTGGATTTTTTGTGTACAAACCATCCACATCAGACAGTAATATTAAAGTGTCTGCATTTGTAATTTGAGCTACTCTAGAAGCAAGTCTATCGTTGTCTCCATACTTAATTTCAGATGTAGCAGTAGTATCATTTTCATTAACAATTGGAATGAAATCAAGATCAAATAAGTTTTCAAAAGTTCTTTTTGCATTAATTGATCTTCTTCTCTCCTCAGTATCATCTAGGGTAAGTAAAATTTGAGAAATATTTAATTTATATTTTGAAAATGTTTCTAAGAACAAATTCATCAATTCAATTTGCCCTATAGATGCGATGGCTTGACTTTTATCTAGTTTAAGATTTTTTTTACTATAGTTCATTTTTTTACATCCAAGGGCTATTGCGCCTGAAGAAACAATTATAACTTTTTGGTTATTCGATCTTAATTTTTTTATATCTTTAGCAAAGCTAGTGAGCCATTTTTTTCTTATTTTTTTATTTCGATCAACTAAAAGTGAAGAGCCTATTTTAATAACAATTTTCTTTGAGTTTCTAAGATACATAATTCAATAATTTTGATTTAATTTTTGATACTGAGGTTTTATTAAAAGTAGATACAGTAACAACTTCTGATTTAGTATTTTTTTTAAAATCATTAATGATGTGATTGACTTCTTTTTCATCAATAAGATCAATTTTGTTTAACACTATTAATTCTTTTTTTTTTATGAGTTTGTTACTATATTTTTTAAGCTCATTTTTTACTTGTTTGTAACTTTTTTTTAAATCTTCACTTGTAATATCAATTAAATGTAAAAGAGATTTACATCTCTCAATATGTTTCAAAAATTGGATTCCTAGGCCCGTGCCTTTATGAGCCCCTTCAACCAACCCAGGTATGTCTGCTATTGTAATCTCTTTATCGTCATAACTCGCTACACCCAAATTTGGATTTAAAGTCGTAAATTGATAGTTTGCAATTTTAGGATTTGCATTAGTGAATGATGCTAATAAACTAGATTTTCCTGCATTGGGTAATCCTATAATTCCAATATCAGCTATTGTTTTCAACTGCAGCCAAATTGTAAAATCTTCTCCTTGAGTTCCTTTCGTAAATTTTCTTGGAGCTCTATTCGTAGAACTTTTGAACCTTGTATTTCCTAATCCACCCTTACCACCAGCAGCAGCAGTATATTCCTCACTAATTTGTGTAAAGTCGTAAATTAATGTTTTATTATCTTCCTCAAAAACTTGAGTTCCTAAAGGAACCTTTAAAATTAAATCCTTACCATTCTTACCTGTTCGGTTTTGTCCTGCACCATTTTCACCCCTTTTTGCTTTATGATGTTGTTGATATCTAAAATCAATTAAAGTGTTTAAATTCTGCTCAGCTTTTAAAATTACTGAACCTCCTTTTCCACCATCACCACCATCTGGGCCACCAAATTCTATAAATTTTTCCCTTCTGAAACTTGGGGAACCATCTCCACCATTTCCAGCCTTAACATAAATTTTTACTTGATCTAAGAATTTCATAATACAACAATATTTTAAGTTGTAATATTAATTGGGTTTTACTGAAACAAAAGTTCTATCTGATTTTGTTTTTTTAAAAACGACTTTTCCTTTAATTACTGAAAAAATTGAATGATCCTTACCCATCCCCACATTTTCTCCAGGAAATATTTTAGTACCCCTCTGCCTTACAATAATGTTTCCAGGTATAACAGATTGTCCACCATATTTTTTGACACCAAGTCTTCGCCCAGCACTATCACGTCCATTTCTAGATGATCCACCTGCTTTTTTTGTTGCCATAATTATTTTCTAGTTATTTACTAGCCTCTTTTTTTGTTTCTGTCTTTTTTTTTGTCTTAGAAACATTCTCAGCTTCTGAAAGAATTTTACCATCTTTTGAAAAAATTTTATTTATTCTAATCATAGAATATTCCTGTCTATGTCCATTTTTTCTTCTCGAGTTTTGTCTTCTTCTTTTTTTAAAAATTAACACAGTCCTATTTTTACTATTTTTAATTAAGTCAGCCTCAACTTTTGCACCATTTACCATTGGAGCTCCAATTTCTATTTTGCTATCATCTCCGTAAGCTAAAATTTCGTTAAATTCTATTTTTGAGTTAGCTTTAGAATCTGCTAATTTTTCTATTTTCAAAATCTCTCCAGATTTGACTTTATATTGTTTACCACCAGTTTTTATTACTGCGAATGACATATTAATACTCTAAATTTTGTTAAGGCAATATAGTCTTAGCAAAGTTATAGTCAAGTTTTATAAATCAAAAATTATCCTTTAAATCTCTTAATTTTGAAAAACTTTCAACATCTTTAGCTTTAAGAAATATATTGCATTCTATTTCATCAGATAAAATTGATGGAATAGTGGGTTGGCCATTTTTTATTTTTTCTTTAATTTCTCTAATTTTACTCTTCAAATTTAAATTATCAGGATCGTTTGACTCACAAAATTTTGAATTTTGTAATGTATATTCATGGCCGCAATATATCTGAGTATCTTTTGGGAGTTCTTTTATTTTTTTTAATGAATTGAACATTTGTTCATAAGTTCCCTCAAAAATTCTACCACACCCTAAAGAAAATAAAGTATCCCCAGTAAAAATCTTTTTTTCCAAAAAAAAATGAAAGGCAATATGCCCACTTGTATGACCTGGTATATGATAAATTTTCGCCTCAAAATTTTCACCTTTCCATTTTTGATTATCTTCCACAAGTACATCAATTTCTGGAATACGATCTTTATCCTCTTTAAATCCAACTATTTTTGAATTATATCTTTTCTTTAATTCTGAGTTGCCACCGACATGGTCATAATGATGATGAGTATTAAGAATATATTTTAGTTCAATATTATTACTTTCAACATATTTTATAATTGGAGCTGCCTCGCCAGGGTCAACAACACATCCAATACTTTTAGAGTCATCGATTAACAAGTAAGTATAATTATCTTGTAAACACTTAATTATTTCTATTCTCATCTTATTTTTCAATTAAGAATATACCTAATTCTGCAAATAAATTTTTATAAAATAAATTAGAATTATTAATATTTGATATATTTTTATTAGTTAGAGCTAAAGATTTAAAGATTTTAAAGTTTATAATTTTTGAAAATTTAACAAAATCTTTAATCGTACACATATGAATATTTGGAGTGTTGTACCAATCATTTGGTAATGATTCTGTAATTGGCATTGTTCCCTTGATAAGTAAATTTAATCTTACTTTCCAATGACCAAAATTTGGAATTGTTATGATTGCTTTCTTTCCAACTCTTAAAAGTTCTTTTATAACAATTTCAGGATTTATGAAAGCTTGTAAAGTTTGACCTAAAACAACATAATCAAAAGAATCATTTGGAAATTGTTTTAAATCTAATTCCGCATTTCCTTCAATTACAGTAAGTCCTTTTGATACGCAGGTTTGAACTTTATCCTTTGAAATCTCAATTCCTCTCGCATCAACCTTTTTATTTTTTTTTAAAGACTCCAATAATGTGCCATCATCGCAGCCAACATCTAAAACTCTTGTTTTTTCCTCTATTAAATCGACAATTATTTTATATTCTGTTTTCACTATTATCTCTCTGAGTAAGACTTATCTAAAAAATTTTTAAGAGTGTTCAAAAAGTCTGGAACATCTAATAAAAAAGAATCATGACCTTTGTCAGATTTTATTTCAACAAATCCAACATCAGCACCAATTGCATTAAGAGCGATAACTATATCTTTATTTTCTTGAGTTGGATATAGCCAGTCTGAGGTGAAAGATATTACAAAAAACTTAGCCTTAGTTTTTTTAAATGCATTAGATAAATTACCATCAAATTGTTTAACTAGATCAAAATAATCCATTGCTCTTGTGATATAAAGATAACTATTAGCATCAAATCTATCTACAAAAACCGATCCTTGATATCTTAGATAACTTTCTATTTGAAAATCTGCATCAAATCCAAATTTAAGAGCATCTCTCTCTTGAAGTTTTCTTCCAAATTTTTCTTGTAAACCTTTTTTAGACAAATAAGTTATATGAGCAGCCATTCTCGCTACTGATAACCCTTTATCAGGAAGAGTATTATTAGACAAATATTTTCCATCTGACCAATTATGATCCGATGCTATCGCTTGTCTACCCAACTCATTAAAAGCAATATTTTGAGCAGAATGACTAGAGGTACATGCAATTGGTACTACTGTACCAGCTTTATCTGGATAATTACTAATAAATTGCAAAACCTGCATTCCTCCCATCGATCCACCAACAACTGAAAAAAGTTTTTTTATCTCAAAATGATCTAACAAATTTACTTGCGCGTTGACCATGTCATTAATAGTAATTACAGGAAAATCAGTTCCGTAAATTTTATTTGTATCAGGATTTTTGTGGCTTGGACCAAATGAGCCCATACAACCACCTATTACATTTGCACAAATAACAAAATATTTATTTGTATCTATTGATTTGTTAGGACCCACTGCATAAGACCACCAACCATCTTTTTTTGTGACGGGATTAATACCTGTAACAAATTGATCACCAGTAAGCGCATGAAAAACAAGGATTGCATTATCTTTATTTTTATTAAGCGAACCATAGGTTTCATATGCGAGTGGAAAATTATTAATAGTTTTACCACAATCAAGTTTCAACGGTTTTTTAATAACAAGCGTTTTTATATTCTCTTTAATATTCATAATTATTAATGCTAATTATTGAATTGTGAGAAAAAAAACTTTTTTAGCGGTTTTTTTAAAGCGCTCGCAATTCAGGTAAATCAGCGCATAAATTTTGTACAAGATGTTATTTAGTATGTCAATTTTTAAAATATTTGTACTAATTCTATATGAAAAATTGTTATTTTATTTATAAAGAGGCTAAAATTTAAAAGATGACAACTATAAAATTTAAAAAATTTAATATCGATGCTTATCAACCTGGCAAATCAACTATTAAGAGTTTTAATAAAATCATTAAACTTTCAGCAAATGAATCAGCTCTAGGAGTAAGTGTCAGGGCCAAGAAGGCAATATCAAATAAAAAACTAAGTCTTTTTAGATATCCTGATGGAAAGTCTAAAAAATTACGAAGTCAGATCTCAAAAAAATTTAGTTGTGACAAAGAAAAGATAATTTGTGGAGCTGGATCAGACGAAGTTATTCAAATGTTATGCCAACTTTTCCTTAAACCAAAAGATGAAGTAATTCTCCCTCAATTTAGTTTTTTAATGTACAGAATATATGCAAAAATAGTTGGAGCAAAAGTTGTTTTTGCCAAAGAAAAAAATTTTAAAGTTTCTGTTTCTGAAATAATTAAAAAAGTAAGCAATAAAACTAAAATTGTATTTCTTGCTAATCCAAATAATCCAACTGGCACTTACTTGAACAATTTTGAATTAATTGATTTAAGAAAAAGATTAAGAAAAAATATCTTACTTGTTGTAGATGATGCTTATGCAGAGTACATGAAAAATAGAGACTATAAATCTGGTTTAGATTTATTCAAAAATAAGCAGAATGTTTTTATATTAAGGACATTCTCAAAAATCTACGGACTATCATCCCTAAGAATTGGTTGGGGATATGGTTCAAAAAAAATTATTGATGCTTTGAATGTTATTAAACCTCCATTCAATGTTAATGAAGTAGCTCAAAAAGCAGCTATTGAGTCACTTAAGGATAAAAAATTTATTTCACGTTCAGTAAAACATAATTATTTTTATGCAACAAAACTGAAAAATTTTTTGAGCAATTATGATATTAGCTCGAATAAAGTTTCTGCTAACTTTCTATTATTGAATTTTAATAGATGCAAACTAAGAGCTAATAGTTTCTATGAAAAATTAAAAAAAAAGGGAATTATTTTAAGATCTACTGAAGAAGGTTATAAAATAAAAAATATGCTACGATTAACAATTGGGTCAAAAGAGGAAAATATAAAATTTATTAAAGCAACAGAAAATATATTTAGAAAATGAGAAATGTATTAATTATAGGCTGTGGATTATTGGGCTCTTCTTTAGTAAGGAAGATTTCAAAAAAAAAAATAGCAAAAAAAATATTTATTTATGAAAAATCAAAATCTAATATCGCTAAAATAAAAAGTCTCAAATTACCTGGAACAATTGTTAAGTCAATTAAAGATGGTTTGGTAAATTCAAACTTAGTGATTTTTTGTACATCAACGAGTGAATATAAAAAACTCATTCTTAAAATTAATAAAACTATTTCGCCAAAAACCTTGATTACTGATGTTGGATCTTCAAAAATAGAGTCATCAAAAATTATTAAAAAATTTTTGAAGCGTGATATAAATTGGATAAGGAGTCACCCTATCGCTGGATCAGAGGTAAGTGGACCAGAATTTGGAAAAGCTGATATGTTCGAGGATAAATTGTGTGTAATAATTAAGGATAAGAAAACAAGTTCTAAGAATTTAAAATTTTTAATTTCTTTTTGGAAAAAAATGGGCTCAAAAACTGTTATTATGAACTCTGAAAAACATGATAAAGTTTTTTCTATCACAAGTCATTTACCACATTTAATTGCTTATAATTTGGTAAAATCGGCTCAAGATTTTGAAAAAATACTCAAATTTGGCCTTATTAAATACAGTGCTGGGGGGTTGAGAGATTTTTCAAGAATAGCTGCTTCAAATGAAATTATGTGGAGAGATATTTTTTTTGAAAATAAGGTTAATGTTACAAAAGCGATAGACTTATTTATCAAAAACTTAAAATCTTTTAAGAAAGATATAAATTCTAAAAATAATAAGTCAATTTTAAAAAAATTATCTCAGACTAAAAAAGTTAGGTCTAAAATTATTAAATTAAAACAGGATGTAAACAAACCTGACTTTGGTAGAGATTAAATATTACTGATATTACTTACTTTTTTAACTTTTAGATTTGCAGTTTTATCAATTAATTTAATTGTTTGTGATGTTGGCATTATTATCACCTTCTTTTTTGGTCCATAAGCATGAATAAATCTAGATTTATTTAGACATATACCAACATGTCCTTTCCAAAATACGATATCTCCTTTAAGCCGATTTTTACCTCTTTTTCTTTTACAAAATCTTATTTGATCTTTTGTATCTCTTGGAAAATATATTCTGTTGTAATAAAAATAGATTTGAATTAATGCTGAACAATCGATACCAACACAGGTTTTTCCTCCCCATAAGTATTTTGTGTTTAAAAAGAATTTGAATATTTTGATATAATTTTTTTCAAGGTGATCAATATTTTTGACATCACTTTTTTTGATCCATTTATTTTTTTCAAATTCTACAAACTTTTTATTTTCATTTATTTTACACACACCAGATCCATAATATAGATAATGGTTTGAAGGCAAAAATTTTTTACCTTTTTTAGAGAAAATTCTAGATTTAATTTTTGAAATTTTATGTGAGGGTTTAAAATTTTCTAAAAATTTATCTTTTTTTATATATCCAATATAATTGTCATAATGAGTTTTTATTTTTATATATCTTTTTCTTTTCAATAGAATCTTAAATTTCTCTCCATATAAAATTTGTGAAACTACCTCAGAATTGGGAGATGGTTTAAAATAAACGTTAGCTACAGATTTATTTAAAAATTTATTTTTCACTTAGTTGTAGTTTATTTTTCATAATCCATAGGATTATTAATGAAGGAATTACCATTAGCGCAGTCAATATAAAAAATATTCCCCAATCACCATTTAACCAATCAACAAGGGCACCAGAGGAGGAGGCTAAAGTTGTTCTTCCAGCTGTGCCTATTGATGCTAAGAGTGCATATTGAGTTGCTGTATAGGCTCTGTCTACGAGCATAGATATAAAGGCCACAAAAGCTACTGTTGCAAATGCAGCAGCTATATCATCAAAAATAACTGCAATAGCAAATAAAAATTCTGATTTATCGCTCCAGGCCAATACACTAAACAAAAGGTTTGTACTTGCCATCATTACTCCAGCAAAAAACATTGCTTTTAAAACACCAGATCTTATCACAAAAAGCCCACCTAGAAGAGTAAACGTCACAGTAGTGATCCAACCTAACGTTTTAGAGTAAATAGCGATATCCGATTTACTAAAACCTATTTCTTTATAAAAAATTATAGACATCCTTCCAAGAAATGCCTCTCCCACTTTAAATAAAAAAACAAATCCTAAAATTCCTAGAGCAATTGAAAAGCCATTCTTTTTAAAAAAACTAATGATTGGGCCACTAATTGTTCCAGCAACCCAGGTTATCAATTTTGTAAATATATTTTCATTTTTAAATTGAGATGATATCAATTTGTCATTTTCTTTTTGCTGATTTTGTCTCTCTAAATTTCCAGACTCATCAATGAACATTAAGCCAATGTTCATTAAAATTACTAAAATCCCCAAAATTAAGAAAGTTAGTTGCCAATAATTTTCAAAACCAATGTTTTGTAGAATATCTGCTGCAAATAATGATAGTACTCCACCTAACTTGTACCCTGTCCACCAACCCACAACCGCCATCGCGGCTCCAGCAGCCATGGATTTTCCCTCATTCTCACCAATCTGTTCAATTCTTAAAGCATCAACTGTTATATCTTGAGTTGATGATGCAATAGCAATTATTAAGCCTACTGAAACAACCAAAGCTAAATTTCCAGATGGATCGAGTAAACTCCAAAGAGCGAGTGAGAGTAAGATGATAGTTTGCATCAAAACAATCCATCCTCTTCTGTGACCTATTTTTTTTGTTAAATATGGTATTTGTATTCTATCTATTAAAGGTGCCCATAAATAATTAAATGCGTAAACTGCAAAAATTAACCCAGCCCATCCAACAGTTGATCTACTTAATCCATCTTCTTTTAACCATAAACTTAGACTACTTCCAATCAAAACCCATGGAAAACCTGATATTGCACCAAGCAATAAAATTTTGAGCATTCTTTTTTCAAAATAAACTGAGAACATTTCAGACAAAGAATTTTTTTTAATTTCTATCAAATCTAATTCCTCCAAAAGGATGGTAAAAATAATACAAGGATTGCAAATAATTCCAATCTACCCAAGATCATACCAAAACTTAAAATCCACTTGGAGATATCAGGTAGTGATGAAAAATTTCCGTTTGGCCCAATAGTTGAGCCTAAACCAGGTCCTACATTTGAAATAGATGTTGCAGCACCAGATATTGATGTAATAAAGTCAAGACCCGTCAAAGATAATAATGCCGTAATTGTAAAAAAAATCAATAGATACATATAAATGAAAGAAATTACTGATGCAGTAAATTTATCATCAACAGCACTTTGATTATACTTAAGAACAAAAATTCCTTTAGGATAGATGATTTTTTTTAGTTGAGTCAGAACAAATGAATAAAGTATTTGAAATCTAAATATTTTTATACCACAAGTTGTCGAGCCAGCACATCCACCAATAAACATTAAACCTATGAATATAATTAAAGGAAATCCACCCCAGTTATCAAATTGTGCATTTACATATCCAGTTCCTGTTAAAATTGATATTACATTGAATAAAACTGTTCTGAAGTTTAGCTCAGATGATTTATCTAAAAATAAATAAATTGATAAGATCAGAATACTTATTAGGATTATTTTCAAAAAAGTTCTAATTTGAATATCTGAGAAAAAAATTTTTCTGTTACCGTTTAAGAATTTGATATAAGCGATAAAAGGTAAACTTCCCAAGATAATAAAAATTATTGCTGAGATTTCTATTGAAAAACTGTTAAAGAAACCGATGGACTCGTTATAGTTTGAAAAACCTCCAGTTGCTATTGTTGTCATAGAATGGGTTATACTATCAAAAGTATTCATCCCAAGAATTTTATATGATATTGCGCAAAGAGTAGTGAGACCTGAATAAATATAAATTAATCTCAACGCAATTTCTTTTGATTTAGGTAGAATTTTTTCAGATGTGTCGCTGTTGGAAATTTTAAATAATTGCATACCACCAACATTCATTATTGGCATCAAAGTGATCGCCATAACAATTATTCCAATACCACCCAACCATTGAAGAATTGCTCTCCAAAGCAAAATTGCTTTAGGCATCTCTTCTAAATTTGGAATGATTGTTGATCCAGTTGTTGTGATGCCCGACATACTCTCAAAAAATGCATTGGTGAACGAAAAATTGACTTCAGAAAATATTAGCGGAAGTGAGCCAAAAATTGCGATACTTAGCCAAGATAACGCGGTTAATAAAAAAGCTTGCTGTAAATTTAACTTCTTATCATGATCAAGATTAGATAAAAAAAATAGCGTACCAAAAATAATTGTAATAATTGAGGCGCCAAAAAAAGAAGAGTCAATTTCTTTAAAAAAAAATTGAACAAATATTGGGACCAACATAAAAATTCCAAGAATTATTTGAAGAATTCCAAGAGTAAAAAAAACAGTTTTATAATTAGACATTTTGATAGAACATTATTTTATGGTAAATAAATTTCAACTCTATAAGAATAAGTAAAAGCGTTAATTTAAGATTTTATTTGAATTAATCATGATTAAAAAAGAGAATTTTGATAAAACAAGTGCATGGCCTTTCGTTGAAGCAAAAAAAATGCTTCGGGAAAGAAAATCTTTTATAGAAAAAAAAGGCAAAATAATTCTTCAAACAGGTTATGGTCCTAGTGGCCTTCCACATTTAGGAACTTTTGGAGAAGTTGCAAGGACATCAATGATTGTAAATGCACTAAAACATTTGACTGATTTACCAACCGAAATCATTACTTTTTCAGATGATATGGACGGTCTTAGAAAAGTACCTGATAACGTTCCACAAAAAGAATTATTAGAAAAAAATTTACACAAACCGCTTACTAATGTGCCTGATCCCTTTCAAAAATTTAATAGTTTTGGTGAGCATAATAATGAAATTTTAAAAAAATTTTTAAACAATTTTAAATTTAAATATAATTTTAAAAGTTCAACATCACTTTATAAATCAGGTTTCTTTAACTCTTCTCTCCAAGTTATTTTAGAGAATTATAATGGTATAATGAATATAATACTTCCTACACTAGGAAAAGAGAGACAAAAATCGTACAGCCCATTTCTTCCAATTTGTCCAGTTACAGGTCATGTTCTAGAAATACCTGTAAAAAGCATTAATAAAGAAAAATCTATTATTGTTTTTGATAATAATGGAAAAGATTTGGAAACAAGTATTTATGATGGAAAGTGTAAGTTACAGTGGAAAGTTGATTGGGCTATGAGATGGTATGCACTGGATGTTGATTTTGAAATGTATGGAAAGGATCTTATAGAGAGCGCAATACTTTCAACAAAAATTATAAAATTGATTGGGAAAAAAAATCCGTCAGGGTTTGCATATGAACTATTTTTGGATGAGAAAGGAGAGAAGATTTCAAAATCAAAAGGAAACGGCATCACTATTGATCAATGGTTAGAGTATGCCTCTCCTGAAAGTTTGTCTCTGTATATGTATCAAAATCCAAAAAGAGCAAAAAAACTTTACAAAGAAATAGTTTCAAAAACAGTTGATGATTATTTGGATCTGATTGAGAAAGCAAAAAATCAAAATGAGTTACAGCTTCTTATGAATCCTGTATGGCATGTTCATAATAGTTCGGTACCTAAAGAAAATATGATTATGTCATTTTCAATGTTATTAAACTTAGTCGAAACAAGTAATGCTGACAGCAAAGAACTTCTTTGGAAATTTGTTAAAAAATATAAAAAAGACATTTCGGAAAAAGATAATCCTATCTTTGATAATTTAGTAGGCTACGCAATAAAGTATTTTAATGACGTAATAAAATTGAAAAAAAAATATAAAAAACCTAATAGTGAAGAAAAAAAAGCTTTAGAAGCTATGGTAAAAACTTTAGATAAATGTGACGACAAAATGAAACCAGAAGACATTCAAACAATGATATATTCGACTGGTAAAGAAAATGGATACGCCGAGAATCTTCGAGATTGGTTTAAATTAATTTACGAGGTAGTTTTTGGAGACGAAAATGGACCAAGGATGGGTTTTTTTATAAGTTTTTTTGGTGTGAAAGAAACAAAAGATCTTATATTAAATAAAATTAAATAATGTTTTCAAATTTAAGATCTTTAATTTTTAAATTAGATCCTGAGACGGCTCATAGTTTAGCGATAAAGTCACTAAAATTTAATTTTATTCCAAATATTTTAGATGACGAAAAAAATAACCCTCTTTTTAAGACAAAATTATTTAATAAAGATATAGAAAATCCAATTGGTATGGCAGCAGGATTTGATAAGAATGCCGAGGTATATAATTCATTGTTCAATTTAGGGTTTGGTTTCGTCGAAGTAGGAACTGTTACACCATTAGAACAATACGGAAATCCCAAACCTAGAGTTTTTAGATTAGTAGAAGATGAGGCCCTGATAAATAGACTTGGTTTCAATAACCTAGGTTCAAGAAATATTGTAGATCGAATTAAAAGAAATAATCCAACCGGATTACTTGGAATAAATATTGGACCTAATAAAGACTCAGAAGATAGAACTAATGATTATATACAGTGTTTAAAAATATTTAATGGGGTCTCTGATTATATTACTGTTAATATTTCATCACCAAACACCGAAGATTTAAGAAATTTTCATGATCAAAAAAAATTAGATGATCTTTTAAAACTAATAGAAAAAGAGAAGAAAGATCTTAACTCTAAAACACCTATGGCGGTAAAAGTATCACCAGATATTAATGATAAAGAAATTATGAAAATTTCTGAAGTACTTTTAGATAACGAGATAGAAGCTGCTATTATTTCTAACACATCTGATACAACAAGAGAAAATTTACAAAATACTCAAAGCCATCAAAAAGGAGGATTATCCGGGAAACCTATTGAGTTAAAGTCTTCAGAGCTTATCAGAAAATTTTATAAAGTTTTAAAAGGTAGAATCAAAATTATAGGTGTAGGTGGTGTGGACTCTGGAAGATCTGCTTATCAAAAATTTTTAGCAGGAGCTGATTATTTACAACTTTATACAGGCATGGTTTTTAAAGGTCCAAATATTGTTGGTCTAATTAAAAAAGAGCTGAAGGAAATATTATTAAAAGATGGTGTAAAAAACTTTAATGAAATAGTAGGAAAAAAGGATTAGGATAATCTATTAAACTTGACGCCATCAATATCTCACTTTATATAGTCGAACAAATTATGACAAAAAAATGTGAATTAACTGGGAAAAATCCAATGAAAGGTCATAACGTTAGTCATGCTAACAATAAGACAAAAAGAAGATTCTTACCTAATTTAAAAAAAGTAAAATTTACAAGTGAACTTTTAAAAAGAAGCTTAAGATTAACAGTGAGTAATGCAGGGGTTAGATCAGTAGATAAAAAAGGTAGTTTTGATGAATTTCTAAAATCTGTAAAAAATAAGAATTTATCTCCTAGATTAAAAAAACTAAAAAAAAGCTTATTAATTAAATCTCCATTTCAAAAAAAACCTATTCAATCTAAAACTGCATAATGAATAAAATATTTTTGACACTTTCATTTTTAATGGGGCTTGTTGTACTAGCTTCTAATTATTTGGTTCAATTTCCTATTAAATATTATGGACTAGAGGAAATATTAACATACGGAGCTTTTAGTTACCCGATCGCATTTTTAATAACCGATTTAGCTAATAGATCTTTTGGAAAGTTGATTGCTAGAAAAATTGTCTACATTGGTTTTTCGATAGGAATTTTATTTACATTAATATTTTCTACAAATTTCACTGATCTAATATCAATAAGAATAGCAATCGGATCAGGAACAGCATTTATTATTGCTCAACTTTTAGATGTTCAAATATTTGATCAATTAAGGAAGAAAAAATGGTTTGTTGCTCCTCTAACATCCTCTTTGATTGGATCTACCGTTGATACTTTCTTATTTTTTTCCATATCTTTTTATGGAACAGGAATAACATGGGTAACATTATCTTTAGGTGACTTGGCAGTTAAAATTTTTGTTGCTTTAGTAATGTTGATTCCTTTTAGATTACTGTTAGGTACTTTAAAAGCAGCCTAACTAAATGTTAGGCTCTTGTTGTGTCATACAATGTATTGCTCCAAAACCCCATATTAATTTACTGCAATCAATTGTTTCGACTTTTCTATTTTTAAAATAATTTTTAAAAATTTTAACGGCAATATTATCCTCTTTAACCCTAAAGATGGGAAGCAAAACTTTTTTATTACAAATATAAAAGTTCATATAACTAGCAGGAACTCTTGTATTATCTATATATATGGGTGAGGGCATAGGTACCTTTATGATTTTAAATTTTTTACCCCTTTCATCTCTAGATTTTTTTAATATCTCAAAATTTTTATTAAGGTTTTTGTAATTTTTGTCGTTTTTATTTTTTTCAATGGCAGTCATAATTGTATCTCTTGATACAAATCTGGAAATATCATCAACATGGCCATGTGTATCATCACCAATAATTCCTTTTTTTAACCATATAAAATTTTTTATATTTAAATATTTATTGAATATTCCCTCGTAGTCTTTCTTATTAAACTTTTTATTTCTCTCTTGAATTTTGCTCAATAAACATTCTTCTGTTAATAAAATTGTTCCAGCACCATTTACATCAAAAGCTCCACCTTCCATTATTACTTTTCTTGATTTCCCATTTTTTTTGATAGTTGGATTGATTTTTTTTAATTTGACAATTTTACTTAGTTTATCGTTAATTTTGTTGTCATTTTTGTAATTTTTATACTTTGCCCAGCCGTTAAACACGAAGTTTAATATAATCTTTTTTTTATACTTTTTGTTAGTTAAAAAAATTGGACCTGAATCTCTCAACCATATTCTATCAGTTTTTATCCTATGGAAACTAATATTTTTAATTTTACTTAATTTGAGGATTTTTTTTATGTTTTCGATTTTACTGTTAATAATCAAATTAACCTTTTGGTGTTTTGATATTTTATATATAATTTTTAAAATTACTTCAGGAATGAGCTTATATAAACCAGGCCAATCATTTTTATTATATGGCCATGCAATCCAGACAGATTTTTGAGGCTCCCATTCTCCAGGCATTCTAAATCCGTTAAGTTTTTCACTCATCTTCTGGATTCTTTAATATACCTTTATAAAAATCAATTCTTCGATCACGTAAAAAAGGCCAGTGTTGTCTAACTTTATCAATTTTTTTGTAATCAACTTCTCGAATTAAAATTTGCTCTTTATTATTACTAAGTTTTCCAATTATTTGGCCACTGGGGTCAATTATCATAGAATTTCCCCAGAATTCTATTTTCTTTTTACCCTTCTTTTCAGTTCCTACTCTGTTTATAGCTACTACATAGGTTCCATTCGCAATAGCATGAGATTTTTGCATAGTAATCCACGAATCTAATTGAGATTTACCAAATTCCCTTTTTTCTTTTGGATGCCATCCAATAGCTGTAGGATAAAAAATTATTTGCGCGCCTTTCAGTGCTGTTAGTCTAGCAGCCTCAGGGAACCATTGATCCCAACAAATTAAAGGTCCAATTTTACCAAACTTTGTTTTGATAGATTTAAATCCTAAATCCCCAGGAGTAAAATAAAATTTTTCATAATACCCAGGGTCATCAGGAATATGCATTTTTCTATACTTTGACAATATTTTACCTATATCGTTTATAACGACACTCGTATTGTGGTAAAAACCATGTGTTTTTTTTTCAAATAAAGAAATAATTAAAACTATCTTTAATTCTTTTGCCAAATCACAAAATATTTTCGTAGTTTTTCCTGGTATCTTTTCAGCTAGTCTAAAATTTGAATGGTTTTCTGTTTGACAAAAATAGTTTGATAAAAATAGTTCTGGCAAACAAATTATTTTAGCTTTTTTTGATGCGGCTTTTTTTATATTTTTAATTGCTGAAATTAAATTTTCTTTAATATTACTTGAGATTTTACTTTGAATGATTCCAATTTTAACTTTTTTGACCATTAATTAAAATATTTTGGAGAAGTTTTTTCTTTCTCTATTTTTCCATTCTCCAACATGATAAGCATTACTTGCAATTAATGGAAGAACACTGGTAGCTTCAGCAAATACCATTTGCTCTTTGGTCGCATCAACCTTGCCCCACGAACTTGCCTCTTTTAGTGTTGAGCTACTACACGCACCATCTCTTGAATCAGCGACTGTGATTTGAATTGCATATTTGTGCATATCTATTTCTTTTCCCAAAAGTTCAGCACAAATCACTGTGTCTTGTATAAAATTTTTAGGAACACCACCACCAATCATAAATAATCCTGATCCTTTAGATTTAATTTTTATTTCTGTTAATTCTCTAAACTCCCTTATTGAGTCCATAGTTATATGATTTTTAGGGTTTCTCTCTTGGTGCATTACCAATCCAAAACCCGCACTCGAGTCGGTAAATGCTGGACAGAATATTGGAACATTATTGTCATATGCTGTTTCAATCAAAGATCCCTTCTTTTTGGCATTTGACTTTAAATATTTACCAATTTCTCTAATAAACTCTCTTGATGTATAAGTTTTTGGTTCTAGTTTATCAGCTATTTCTCCAATTGTTTTATCACACAATTGAAGCTCTTCTTCATCGATGTAAGTGTCATAAATCCTATCTATGTAATTTTTTCTGAGCTCATTATCATCTTGATACTGCGAACCTTGATAATGTTTAAATCCAAGTGCTTCAAAAAAATCCATATCTATTATGGATGCTCCAGTTGCAACAATTGCATCTACCATGTTGTATTTGACCATATCCCTGTAAATATGCATACACCCTGCCGCTGAAGTAGATCCTGCTAATGTTAAAAAAATTGTACATTCTTTGTCTTTCAACATTTCATTAAAGATATTTGCTGCATTCGCCGTTTCTCTTGAAACAAAAGACATTTTTTCCATGGAAGAGATAATTTTTCTAGAGTCGAAAGATGTAATATCAATATGTTCTACAGGTTTTTTTAAGAAATCTTTTTTACTATTGTGACCAAGATTTTTATTTTCTGACATTAAGCAACTAGAGTAGCTTTGTCTGAATTCTTGTCATACATAGACATTATTGGTTTATCCTCAACCTCATAAATCTCATCAGAGTAATAACCATTAAATTGAGTTCTAAAAGTTAAACCATATGATCCTAGTTGACCAAGTTCAATGTAATCATTTTCTTTAATATTATTCGGAAGTAGGAAAGGACCTTTCATATAATCCATACTGTCACATGTTGGTCCATAAAAATCAAATGCAGTCATTTTCTTTGAAATAATCTTACTTGGATTTTCTTTAATCAATTTTGATGGAAAAACTATATTAGGTGTTCCAGCATCAAAAAGTGTGCCATAAGTACCATCATTAATATAAAGTTTTTGTTTTTTTCTTAAATTAACTCTCACAATTGTTGATCCGCTTTCTGCAACCAAAGCTCTTCCAGGTTCACAAATTATATGAGGCATATTCTTTAAATTTAAATTTTCTAAACTTTTTTTAATTTCCTCCATATAACTTTCCAAAGATAGAGGTACAAGATCAGGATAAATTGTCGGGAAGCCTCCACCGATATTAATGTAATCTGGAACTATTTTAGTTTTTTTAATTATATTTCCCATTTCATTAATTCCTTTAGAATATGAAATTGGATGCATACATTGGGAACCAACATGAAAACTTAAGCCAATTTTTTTTGAATGAAGTTTTGCAAGTCTTAACAGTCCAGAAGCTTCGGAATTCAATGCACCAAATTTTTTTGACAAATCTATTTCAGCATGTTCATTGGAAACAGAAACTCTAACAAATAATTCCAAATCTTTAGCATTGTCCGTTGTTTCGATAATTTTTATTAATTCATCTTTAGTATCTAGAGCAAAAGTTTTTATTCCAAAATTAAAATATGCTTCTTTAATACTTTCTCTGCTTTTAACTGTATGCATAAAAGAACATTTCGCAGTATTATCAAATTTTCTTACCGCTTTGATTTCTTCGATGGATGCAACATCAAATTGATTAATTCCACTTTTTATCAAAGTTTGGATGACTTCAGGATGGGGATTAGTTTTTACAGCATATAGTATTTCACCTGGAAACTTTTTTTGAAAGAATTTTGATGCAGAAAGAATAGAATTCTTTCTTATACAATAGACAGGTTTTTCCGGTTTCAGTTGGTAAACTAAATCTTCAACTGACTTAAATTTTTGCATATTAAATGCTCCCCAAAAAAAATTTAACAAAAAAAAAGCTTTTTGTTTAAAAAAACTTTAATAATCGAGCAATTAACAGATAGTTATTCAATGTAAAGCAAATAATGGCCTATTGAAATACGGAAAAAAGTGATCATATTAGGTCCATGAAAAACGAAGCTCCATTACAAAATCTAGCTGATTTTGACAATAAATCCTTATTAATCGTGGATGATGACAATCCTTTTAGGGAGAGATTAGCTAGAGCGATGGAAAAGAAGGGATTTGAAGTCTTACAAGCTGAGAGTGTGCAAAAAGGTAAAGACATGGTTAAAGTGAAAAAACCAGGTTTTGCAGTAGTTGATCTTAGGTTAAATGATGGAAATGGCTTAGAAGTTGTTAAAGAAATTCAATCATCAAATTCACTAAGTCGAATTATAATGTTAACTGGATACGGAAATATTCCAACTGCTGTAGCTGCAATCAAAGAGGGTGCTATCGACTATTTAGCTAAACCAGCAGATGCGGACGATGTAGAAAAAGCGTTATTAGCAGATCCATCAAAAAAAGCTGCACCACCTGAAAACCCAATGTCAGCAGACAGAGTTAAATGGGAGCATATTCATAGAGTATTTGAATTATGTAATAGAAATGTTTCAGAGACCGCAAGAAGACTTAAAATGCATAGAAGAACTCTTCAAAGAATATTATCTAAAAGATCGCCTAAATAATTTTTCTAAATTTTATTATTTTTTTTGCTATTAAAGTGAGTAGACAAATTTTAAAAATTTCGGCAACTAAAAATGGCATTACACCTAATTCTAAAATTGGTTTATCCCAACCAATTAATGTACCAAGCCAGAAAATACCAAGGATATAAATTGTTGAAACTGAAAATATTAACTTTAAAAAGATTAAAAGATAATTATCATCATTTTTAACAAATGAGGCTAAAAAACAAGCAGAGAGAAATCCAATTAAATAACCCATAGTTGGGCCTGTAAAATAAGCTAATCCAACTCCCCTCTCAGGAGTATTAGAAAATACCGGTAAACCCAATATACCTTCTAATAAGTACAAACCTACAGTGGCTAAAGCTATTTTATATCCAAAACTAATACCTAGAAATAAAACTATGAATGTTTGCATAGTCATTGGAACTGGATAAAAAGGTATTTTGATTTTAGCAGAAATTGTAAGAATTATTGAACCTATAAAGATAACCAGTAATGATTTTATAACTTGGTTTTGTGTATTTTGCTTTATAAGTTCCATAAAAAATAATACTCTTATTTCTATCTTTAATCTATATTAAATTTTAATGAACAAGATTCAAAAAACAGATCATTTTTATCTAATTGACGGATCAGGTTATATATTTAGAGCTTATTATGCTTTACCACCATTAACTCGAAAAAGTGATGGATTACCAACTGGGGCAGTAAGTGGTTTTTGTAGCATGTTATTTAAACTTCTTGAAGATTCGAAATCAAATAAAAACCTTCAGAAACCATCTCATTTTGCTGTTATTTTTGACTCGGCAAGAAAGACTTTTAGAAACGAAATTTATAGTGATTACAAAGCTAATCGGTCTGAAGCACCAGATGACTTAGCACCTCAATTTGAATATATAAGAAAATCTGTTTTAGCCTTTAACTTACCATCTGTTGAATTAATTAATTATGAAGCTGATGACTTAATTGCAACTTATGTGGATCAGATTTTGAAAAAAGGGGCAAAAGTAACAATAGTTTCATCAGATAAAGATTTGATGCAATTGTTCAGAAAAGACGTTCGCATTTTTGATCCAATGAAAAACAAGTTCATTTCTGATGAGGATATAAAAAATAAATTTGGTGTAAATCCAAACAAAGTCATAGATGTTCAGGCACTAGCAGGCGATAGCAGTGATAACGTTCCTGGTGTTCCCGGTATTGGCGTAAAAACTGCAGCAGAGTTAATTAATAAGTATGGAGATTTAGAGACACTTTTAAAATCAGCAGATGAAATTAAACAAAATAAGAGAAGAGAAACGTTAATAAACAATAAAGATAAAGCTTTAATAAGTAAAAAATTAGTAACATTAAAAAATGATGCTCCGATTGAAATGAAACTTAGTGATTTTGAATTAAAAAAAATTAATAAAGATAAACTATATAAATTTCTTAGAGAGATGGAGTTTAATAGATTACTCAGCTCTGCTATTTCCACTTATGGGGAGCCAGATTTTAATGGTGAAAATAAAGATGCTCAATTAAAAGAAAAAAAAACTAAAATTGATAAAAAAAATTATTTTTTAATAACAGATCATAGTAAAATTGATGAATGGATTAAAGAAGCTGAGGAAATAGGTGAGGTCGCAGTCGATACAGAAACAAATTCGCTGGACCCTCATCAAGCTGATTTAGTTGGAGTATCTTTAAGCTCTAAGATTGGAAAAGCTTGCTATATACCAATAGGGCATAATTCAAAAAAATGTATTGATAAAGATATAGTTCTTAAAAAGTTAAAACCTTTACTTGAGGATCCTAGTATTAAAAAGATAGGCCAGAACATAAAATTTGATTTTATTGTATTTTTTAAACACGGGATAACAGTATCAGCGATGGAAGACACTATGCTTATGTCTTACGTTCTTGATTCTGGAAAAAATAGGCACAATATGGATACGTTATCTGAAATTCACCTTAATCATAAAACAATTAAATTTAAAGATGTGGTCGGCTCTGGAAAGAAACAGATAAATTTTAGTGAGGTCGATATAGATCAGGCGAAAGATTATGCTGCTGAAGACGCTGACATAACTTATAGATTATATAAAAAATTTCATAAAAGTTTGAAAGAGGCAAAAATGATTCATATTTATGAAATTTTTGAAAAACCTTTATTGAGAATTTTAGCTGATATGGAAATACAGGGTATCAAAGTTGATAATAAATTTCTAAAAACATTATCTGCTAAATTTGAAAAAAAGATTGAAAAAATTCAGAAAGAGGTTTTTAAATTGTCTAAAAAAGAGTTTAATATTGCATCTCCAAAACAATTAGGTGAAATTTTATATAATGATCTCAAGATAGCAGACTTAAAAAAAACTAAAAAAGGAAGTTTTGCAACAAGTGCCTCAGTACTAGAAGATCTTGCTTTCAAAGGCCATAAATTTCCACAATTAGTATTAGATTGGAGGCAAGTTTCAAAACTAAAAAACACTTATTCGGATTCTTTACCAGAACATATTAACCCTAACACTAAAAAAGTTCACACCTCATTTTTGTTAGCAGCGACAACCACAGGAAGATTAGCTTCAAGTGATCCAAACTTACAAAATATTCCAATTAAATCAGAAGATGGAAGAGATATTCGTAAAGCGTTTATTGCAGAGAAGGATAACATTTTGATTTCTGCAGATTATAATCAAATTGAAATGAGAATTTTAGCTGATTTAGCTGATGTTAAAGAATTAAAAAAAGCTTTCAAAAATAATGAAGATATACATTCTCTCACTGCTAGCCAAATTTTTAATGTTGACATAAATAAAGTAAACCAGGATCAAAGAAGAAAAGCTAAAGCAATAAACTTTGGAATTATTTATGGAATTTCTCAGTATGGATTAGCGAAGCAAATAAATGTTTCTAACTTCGAAGCTGAGGAGTTTTTAAATTCATATTTTTCAAAGTTTCCTGAGATAAAAGTTTACATGGATCGAACAATTAAATTTTGTAGAAAAAGTGGATATGTTAGCAATATTTTTGGAAGAAGATCTCACTTTATAAATATAAATGATAAAAATTATAATGTGAGAAATTTTCAAGAACGTGCTGCAATCAATGCACCAATTCAAGGATCTGCTGCTGAGATTATGAGATTAGCTATGATAAGAATTGACAAAAAATTAAAGGAACAAAAAATTAATAAAACAAAAATGCTACTTCAAATCCATGATGAATTAATTTTTGAAAGTTCCAAAAATGAGGTAAAAAAAATATCTAAAGTAATAATTGATGAAATGTCAAGTGTTGCTGAAAGTGACCAACATTCTTTTTCAATACCTTTAACCGTGGATCTAAACACAGGAGAAAATTGGGGTACACTCCATTAATTATTTGCCCAAATTAGAACAATTTAGTATTTTTATAATTAAGTATGCAAAAACAAACAATTGCTCTAGTAGATGATGATAGAAATATTTTAACTAGCTTAAGTATTGCTCTCGAAAAAGAGGGGTTTAGAGTTCAGACATACATTGATGGTGAGAGTGCTTTAATTGGATTAACTAGGACGCCACCAGATCTCGCTATAGTTGATATAAAGATGCCAAAAATGGATGGTGAGGAATTATTAAAAAAATTGAGAAAAAAAACCTCATTACCAGTTATATTTTTAACTTCTAAAGATGACGAAATTGATGAACTATTAGGATTAAAATTAGGTGCAGATGATTTTGTAAAAAAATCGGGTGGTTTTTCAATTAAAGTTTTAATTGAGAGAATTAGAGTCCAACTAAGAAAGAAAGACTCCAAGGATACTCTTGAAGAAAATAAAAGTATTATATCACACGGAAAATTAAAACTTGATCCTTCTCAACTAGAGTGTGAATGGAATGGAAAACAATTGCCAGACAAATTGACTACCACAGAATTTTTACTTGTTAAAGAGTTAGCAAAAAGACCAGGCATTATAAAAGAGAGGGCTCAATTGATGGACATAGCTTATAGAGAGGATACAGATATAGAAGATAGAACAATTGATAGTCACGTTAAAAGAATAAGAAAAAAATTTAAAAAAGTTGATCCCGAATTTTCAGCTATAGAAACTAGATATGGAAGCGGATATAGATGGAATGTTAGTTAATGTTCAGCAATTTTCTTAAGAATTTATCAATTTTAAAAAAATTTTTATTCATAAATTTAATTTTTTTCACCATAATAGGTCTGTTCACGTTTATTTATTTAAAAAATGTTCAGCCAAATTTAATTAAAAAAAAATCCTCTAATCACATAGAGGTAATCAATAATACAATCGATAATCTTAAAAGATTGAATGTAAAATTTGTTGAAAAAGATATCAGAAAATTTTTGTTTTCAACCAGATTTCTTTTTCAAAACTTAGATAGAGTAATTTTTTTTGATAATAAACTTAATCTAATAGGAGACACAGACACATTAGATCTAGACCCACGGTCGTTTTCACAAAGATTAGATACTATTGAGTTAGAGGTACTAGACTCAACAAAAACAAAAAAAATCATTGAAAAAAAAAATATAGATATTGGTAATGAAAATAATTTATCTCTAAATGACGTTTTATCAAGTTACGCTTCATCTAAAAATTTTGGTATCCCCCTTACATTTACCGAAGAGGAATTTAATAAATTCAAATTAACCACAATTAAGAATGTAATGAAAAATGGAGAAAACATAGGATATCTAGTGATAACAGAGAATGCTAACGATATTAAAGCGGCAATAGATGAGAGAAAAACATTCGTAATTAGAACTGCAATTGCTGTTGGTATCGTAATATTAATTTTTTCATTTGTTTTAAATAGATACTTCTTAAAACCAATTAAAAATTTAGTCAGTTACACAAAAATAATAAAAAATAAAGATACAAAAAAAACAAATATAGATACATTGAAATTGAGAAACGACGAACTTGGTTTGCTTTCTAACTCTTTAGACGACATGACTTTGGAATTACAGAAAAGAATTTCACATGCAGAAAATTTTTCAACTGATCTTGTTCACGAAATTCGTAATCCGTTGGCATCACTAAAAAGTGCATCAGAAATTTTGCACGATGCAAAAGACTCGGAGCAAAGACTTAAATTGATAAATATTTTAAGTCATGATGTGCAAAGGATTGAAAGGCTGATTACTGATTACTCTCAAATGTTAAAAGATGAAGTCGCACTAAGCAAAGAAAGAATTAAAAAATTAGATATTGAACCGATAATTAAGTCAGTAGTAGATGATTTTAATAGTATTTATAAATTAAAAAGAAGAATTAATATTTCTTATAAAAATGATGGTAAAAATAATTATTTTATTTACGGAATTGAAAACAGAATTGAACAAATTGTTGCAAACCTTTTAGATAATGCGATTTCATTTAGTGGTGACAATCAAGACGTAACCGTTCAAGTTTCGAAATCACACGATGAAAAAGTATATATAAAAGTGTTAGATGAGGGTCAGGGTTTTAAAGAAAAAGATACAAATAAAATATTTAAGAGATTCTATAGTAATAGACCTGATAAATTTGGGCAACATTCTGGACTTGGATTAAATATAGTAAAGAATTTAGTAGATTTACATAATGCCACAATTAAAGCATCTAATAGACAAGATAAAAAAGGTGCGAGTATGGAAATAGAATTTCCAAAAGTTTAAAGAGTTCTATTGATTAATTAATTTTTAATTGTTAGAAGAACCACGATGGAAGATTATAAAGTTAAAGATTTATCCCAAGCAGAATTTGGACGTAAAGAAATTTCAATCGCTGAAAGCGAAATGCCAGGACTTATGGCTTTAAGAGATGAGTATACTGGAAAATCTCCTTTAAAGGGTGCAAAAATTATAGGTTGTTTGCATATGACGATACAAACAGCGGTATTAATTGAAACTTTGGTAAATTTAGGTGCAGAGGTAAGATGGTCGTCTTGTAATATTTTTTCTACTCAAGACCATGCAGCAGCAGCAATTGCAAAAGCAGGTATTCCTGTTTATGCGTGGAAGGGAGAAACAGAAGAGGAATATATTTGGTGCATAAAACAAACTATTGAAGGTAAGAAGAGTTGGAAACCTAATATGCTTTTAGATGATGGGGGTGATTTAACAGCAATAATGCACAATGAGTATAAAGATTTATTAAAAGAAGTGAAAGGAGTTTCGGAAGAGACAACCACGGGGATAAAGGCTTTAAATAAAATGGAAAAAGAAAATTCTTTATTGATTCCTGCAATCAATGTGAATGATTCTGTTACCAAATCAAAATTTGATAACTTATACGGATGTAGAGAAAGCTTAGTTGACGGAATTAGAAGAGCTACTGATGTAATGATGTCAGGAAAAATTGCAATTGTCGCTGGTTTTGGTGATGTTGGTAAAGGAAGTGCTGCATCATTAAGGCAAAGTGGGGCCCGTGTATTAGTCACTGAGGCAGACCCAATATGTGCATTGCAAGCAGCAATGGAAGGTTATGAAGTTGTTTTAATGGATGAAGCGATTAGTAAAGCAGATATTGTTGTAACTGCAACTGGCAATAAAGATATTGTTACAGCTGATCATATGAGAGATATGAAAGATAGAGCGATTTTATGTAATATTGGACATTTCGATAATGAAATTCAGGTTGAGGCATTAAAAAATTATAAATGGTCTGAAGTAAAACCCCAAGTTCATGAAATTGAATTACCTAGTAAAAAAAGAATAATTTTATTGGCAGAAGGCAGATTGGTAAATTTGGGTTGCGCAACAGGGCACCCTAGTTTTGTAATGAGCGCTTCTTTTACTAATCAAGTTATTGCTCAAATAGAATTGTGGAATAATTACAAAAATTATGAGAACAAAGTTTATGTTTTACCTAAGCATTTAGATGAGAAAGTAGCCACCCTTCATCTTAAAAAAGTTGGCGCTAAATTAACTAAACTTTCAAAAGATCAAGCGGATTATATCAGCGTAGGAGTAGAGGGACCTTACAAGCCTAATGCCTATCGCTACTAAAAGTGACTTAATAAATATATCTTCAGAAAAAAAAACAGAGGAATTAGCTAAGAAAATTTCAAAAAAATTGAAATTAGGACATGTAGTTTATTTTAAAGGTGAGATGGGTGTTGGTAAAACTACTTTTATTAGATACATAATTAACAATTTTCAAAAAGAAAATAAAATTCAACTAACTGAAGTCACCAGTCCTACATTCAATTTATTAAATGAGTATAAAATTAAAGAGATCAAGATTAATCATTATGACTTATTCAGAATAAAAAGTTTGGATGAAATTCACAATTTAGGATTATTTGACGATATTTCTAATTCTATTACTCTAATTGAATGGCCACAAAAAGTAAAACCAAAACCAAAAAATTTGATAGAATTAAATTTTAAATATGGAAATGATTACAAAAAACGAATAATTCAAATTAAGGGTTTAAACTTGTGATTACAGATAGATGCAAAATCTTAAAAAATTAAAAGGAGACGCGTCACATAGGAAGTTTTTTAGAAAAAAATATAACGACGGTAGTTCTATTATAATTCTAGCAAAAAGGGACAAATTTAAAAATCTTCTTGTGTACGACGCAATTAGTAAGATTTTAAAGAAAAACAAAATTTTGGCACCAAAATTATATCGAGAGAATTATAAAAATAATTATATTGAAGTTGAGGATTTTGGAGATGATACAATCTTTAAAATTTTAAAGAATAGTAAAAATAAAAAAATTTTATATTTTAAAAAAATAATAAAATTGTTAAATCAAGTACAATTAATAAAAAATAAAAAAATTAAAAATTTTAAGAATAGATATTATCGAATACCTGAATATAAAAATGAGATATTAATTCAAGAAGCTAATTTATTTTGTGAGTGGTATGTCAAAAAAAATTTGTCAAAAAATAAAAGACAAATTTTCAATAAAGAATTTGAAAAAATAAACAAAACCCTAGCATCATGCCTTAAAATGAAAAATGATATATTTGTCCATAGAGACTTTCATGTTTCAAATTTAATGCTTGTTGATAACAGAATAGGTGTAATCGACAGTCAAGACGCTTTAATCGGGAATAAAGCTTATGATCTAGCATCATTAGTGGATGATGTAAGATTAAAAACTTCGAATATTTTTAAGAAAAAGATTTTTAATTTATATATAAATAGTCAAAAAAAATCTGATAAGAAAAACATTAAAAATGATTTTGAAATTTTGTCTATTTTAAGAAATCTTAAAATAATCGGGATATTTACACGCCTAGCAATCCGAGATAAAAAAAAGGATTATTTAAAATTAATACCGTACGCATGGGATCTGATTTTCTTAAGAATTAACCAAAATGAAATTTTCTCAGATTTAAAAAAATTATTAAAAGATAATTTCAAAAAAAATTTATGAAAATTAATACTGCTTTAATTCTCTGCGCGGGATTTGGTAAAAGATTAAATCCTTTAACCCTTAAAAAACCAAAGCCTTTACTTCAAATAAAAAATCAAACAATTTTAGAAGATTGTATAGACACAATCATTGAATTAAGAGTTGAAAATATTTTTTTAAACACTTTTTATTTAAGCAAACAAATTACTGACTTTTTTAAAGATAAAAATTTTCCAGTAAAAATAAATATTATAGAGGATGGTAAAGATATTCTAGATACTGGTGGAGGAGTTTTAAATATGATAAGTCATTCAGATAGCAAAGATTTTTTTGTTTTTAACCCTGACACTATTTGGAATAAAAATTATGTAGGTGAAATTAATGATATGCAAAAATATTATTTTCAAAATAATTTAAATAATATTCTCTTACTAGTTAATAAAGAATTAAGCTTTGATAATGATCTAAAGGGCGACTTCGATTTAGAAGATAATATAATCAAAAAAAATTTTAAAAAAAATTTTATATATACTGGTTGTCAGATTCTGAATAAAAACTTGTTCAACGAATATGAAGTAGAAAATTTCTCTATCACTAAAATTTGGAATAAATTATTAATGAAAAAACAATTAAATGGATTTGAGAGCAATAATAAATTTTATCACTTAACGAACTTAGAAATTTTTAAAAAACTAAAAGATTCTTAGATCTCTCTTCGTCTAGATATTTACATTCATTTATTCTCAAATTTTCACCAAATTTGATCATTAATGGATTTCCTGTTGGAATTTCTAAATTTGTAATTTGGCTATTATCTAAATTAAATAGATATTTACACAAAGCTCTAATAGAGTTTCCGTGGGCCGTAATTAATATATTTTTGTCCGTTAGTTTAGGTTGTATTTCTTTTTTAAAATATTCCAAAACTCTATTGTATGTATCTTTTAAGGACTCCGTGTCAGGGATTAACTCTTTGGGTATTTTTTCGTATGTTTTAATATTTAATGGATGATATGAACTATCTCTATTAAGTTTTTCAGGTTTG
Organism: uncultured Pelagibacteraceae bacterium; assembly: GCA_902610675.1. Taxonomy (GTDB): domain Bacteria; phylum Pseudomonadota; class Alphaproteobacteria; order Pelagibacterales; family Pelagibacteraceae; genus Pelagibacter. Next base: position 63,684 of record CACLWP010000001.1, read on the forward strand.
ATATCCCAAGACCTTCGAAACTCGAAAACTTTATCTTCACCAATTTTTTTTGCAGTTTCAATCTTATTCAAACCTGTAAGCTCACCATAGTGTCTTTCGTTTAGTTGCCACGCTCTTATATAATCTTTTTTTGATCCTAATATTTTTTGTATTATCTCAAGAGTATTGTTTGCCCTTAACTGAAATGAGGAATAGTAAAAATCTATATTTATATTTTGATTTTTGATAAGTAGACCAGCATTTTCAGCTTCTATTTTACCTTGATTTGCTAGATCAACATCAACCCAACCAGTAAATCTTTTTTCAAGATTCCAAGTGCTCTGACCATGTCTTACTAATACCAAAAAACTCATCTTGTCATATCCAAAAATTATTTATAAAAAAATCATTAAACTAAATGTTAAAATTTTTTTCTACATATAAAGTGATATTTTATTTGATTAATATCCTTTTAATTATTTTATATCTATATCCAGGAAGTCTATTAGGCATGATAATTTATGACAATAAAAGTATACAACCTCAAATAACACCTGATTTTATTATATCATCAAATCATTTTTATGTATTTTTGTTAATTTCAATTATTGGTTTTTTAACATTTGCTAACTCAAAGAAAAATATCTTATTAGTAGTATATTTGATTTTTCTGTCTATTACACTTGAAACTTTTCACTTAGTTATACCTGGAAGAAGTTTCCAGTGGTCTGATTTATTTGGAAATTTATTGGGTGTTGTTGTTGTAATTCTTCTTAATAATTTTATAAATAAATATGGGAGATTTAAAAAATAAATTATTAATTTTTATTTATTTTTTTACAATCGGCTGCTCATCGATTCCTTCAAATACATCTAACAGTTGCTCAATTTTTAGTGAAAGATATTTATGGTATAAACATACAAAAAAAGTTGAACAAAAGTGGGGTACACCTATTTATATTCAATTAGCAATAATTAAAATGGAGTCTGATTTTGATTGGCTTGCTAAACCACCAAGACAAAAAATTTTTAAAGTAATACCTTATAAGCGACCCTCTAGTTCTTTTGGTTATTCACAAGCAGTTAAAGGGACTTGGGAACAATATAAAACAGAAACCGGTAACAAACTTGCAACAAGAGCAAGATTCAAAGACAGTGTTGACTTCATTGGATGGTATACAAATAAATCAGAAAATATTTTAAAGATATCAAAGAAAGATGCTTTCAAGCAGTATCTTGCATATCATGAAGGTTGGGGAAATTATAAAAATTATAGAAAAAACAAAAAAGTAATTGGACTAGCAAAAAAAGTTGAAAGACAATCTAATAGTTATAAAAAACAATTATTGAAATGTAAAAGTACACTAAATAGAAATAAATATATTATTTTTTAGACAACTCTTTTTTTAGTTCTAAGTCCACTATATCAATTCTTTTTGTATTTTTTGCTAATGCGAGATACATTGAAGGAGTAACATATAAAGTAAAAAAAGTTGAAATAATCATCCCTCCCAAAATTGTTGAACCAACTGCTAACCTTGATCCCTCACCCGCACCTGGACCAATATTTCCAATTACTAATGGCATCATCGCGATCATTGTACTCAGTGATGTCATTATAATTGGTCTAAACCTAACAGCACACGCTTCTTTAACAGCCAATTCAATAGTTTTTCCAGTAGATCGAATTTGATTTGCGTAATCTACAATTAAAATACTATTCTTAGTTGAGATACCTATTAGTATAATTAATGCTATTTGGGAAAAAATATTTACTGAGCTATTTAGAAATAAAATAAAAACTAATCCTCCAAAAATAGCCAAAGGCACAGTTAGGATTATCACAAATGGATGAATAAAAGAGTTGAATGTTGCGGCCATAACCAAATAAGCAGTTAGTAGAGCTAAAGCAAAAATTATAAATAATTCATTACTTGTTTCTTTAATTTCTTCTGATTTTCCTTTCCAAGTAATTTGATTTTCTGGTGCTAAATCATTCATCACACTTTCAAAATATTTGATTGCTTCAGTTAATGTATACTCTTCACTAATATTCGCTGAAATTGTTACTGCTCGTTGTCTATTATATCTAGCAAGTTCCTTAGCTGAACCCTCTTCCTTAAAACTAATAAGATTTGTCAAAGATATTAATTTTCTATTTGTTTCAGAGCGAACAAATATTTTTGAAACACTTTCTTTATTTCGTCGATCGGATAAATATTGTTGAACAATAATAGGATATTCTTTGCCTAGCTTATTAAAAGTTGTTATTTTTTTACCTCCATAAAGTGTTTCAAGTGTTTCGCCAATTGATTTAGTCGAAACGCCTAAATCTTTAGCTTTGTTTTTATTTATTATTAATTTTATCTCTGGCTTATTTCGATTGTAATCAGACTCAATTCTTGAAAGATTTTTATTTGACCTAAGTTTTCTTATTACTTTTTTTTGTATTTCTTCAAGCTCTTCATAAGTATTTCCATAAATGACCATCTGAACAGGTTTGTTGTAATTTGATATTCTAATAGACTGAGGAGATATGGGAAAAGCCAGTGCTTGGGGTAAAGTTACTATTTTCCCAATTGCTTCCCTTAAAACAACTTGCTGCCCTTTTTTTCGATTTTTCCAATCATCAAGTAGAGCGATTATTATAAAACTATTATATGAATTAGCTGAATTTCCAAATCCTGGAACACGCATTATAAATCTCGAATATGGACTATCCTCAGCTTGTAGCAAAGGAATAAGTCTTGCTTCTACTTTTTTGGCTTGTTCTTGAGTATATTCAAAAGAACTTCCCTCATCAGTCGAGCCAATAATTAAATATGCTCCTCGATCTTCCATAGGTAATAATTCTTTCTTTGAAAAACTAAATAAAAGTGCTGAGGCAATGATTATAAAGATAATGAAGATACCTACACTCTTAGTTTTATTAATTATAAAATCTAAAGTTTCTTCGTAAAAGTTAGCAAAGTTAGAGAAAATTTTTTCAAACTTTTGAATAAAAATTTTTTTTGATTTTTTTTTGTATAAAAATTTACTTGCTAGCATAGGTGATAAAGTTAATGCTACGAAAGAAGAAACCACGATTGAAAAAGATAATGCAATTGCTGTTTCTCTAAATAATGTTCCAGAAATCCCCCCAATAAAAATCAATGGTAAGAAAACTGCTACTAAAATTAGTGTTGTAGCAATAATAGCAAATGAGATTTGTTTAGACCCCTTATATGCTGCAACAAGTGGTGTCTCACCATTCTCTATTCTTCTGTATATCGCATCTGTCATGATAACCGAGTCATCTGTAATTATACCAATTGCTAAAATAAAACTTAAAAGTACGAAAATATTAATCGAAAGTCCGAATATATATAGACCTAGAAAGGATGCTATTAAGCTCACAGGTAGTGCTACAGCAGGCACGATAACTGCCTTTAAATTCCCTAAAAATAGATAAATTATTAATACAACTAAAATGAAAGCAATGACCAGAGTTTTATAAACTTCTTCAATTGCGGCCCCAACGTAGTTTGCTCTATTAAAAGAAACCCTTAAATCCAATTCTTCCGGTAAAGATTTTTTTACCTCAAGAATTTTTTTCTTGATATCATCTGAAAGTTCGACCGTTGAAGCCCCACTTCTTGCATAGATACCAATTCCAACAGTTTTCAAATTTATTTGATCTTTAGTTTGAGCTTTAAAGAGAGTTTTTTCTGAGACTGGCCCAAATTCAACATTGGCTACATCAGATAATAAAATTACGCGATTACTAGTTTTTTTAATAGGTATTTGCTTTATCGTGTTGATATTGTTGTATGATTTATCTAGATTAATTGTTAAATCAATATTATCTGCCTCTAGAGTTCCTGCAGCCAAACTTACATTTTCACCACGAATTGCAAGCTCAACTTCTTTAATTGTTAAATCATTAGCTGCAAGTTTAATAGGATCGATCCAAACTCTAATGCTTAATTCCCTTAATCCACCTACTCTAATTCTTCCAACATTTTTTACACTTGAAAATTGGTCCACAAGATATCTTTCTGCGTAGTCACCTAATTCAAGATCGCTCCATGAGGATGAGGATAATGATAGCCACATAGTTGTTGTAAACCCGGCAGCTCTTTTAAGTATCTGTGGTGGATCCGATTCGGTTGGTAAGTTATCCACAACTCTTGCAACTCTTTCTCTGATGTCATTGGCTGCGTTATCTAAATCAATACTTGTATCAAACTCTACATTGATTGTACTTCTTCCATTTTCAGACTTTGAGTCTATATTTTTAATACCTTCAGCTCCACCAATTACATCTTCAACAACTTGGGTTACTTCTTGATCTACTATCGAAGCTGCTGCAGATTTGTAATCTACTTGAACTTGAACAACAGGTGGTTGAATCCCGTTGGGCAATTCTCTAACTGGTAATTTCCAAAAAACAAATAAACCAAATATAATCAATATCAAAGACATCACCCAAGATACCGTTGGTCTTTTGATACTTAATTCAGTAATAAACATTATTTATTTATAGGTTTTATCTTTCCACGAGGTCTTACCTTTTTTAAACCTTCAGCTACAATAATATCTCCATCATCTAAACCTGAAATTATTTCAATACTACCATCACCTCTTAGTCCAGTTTTTACCCCGGTTTTATTTGCAGTATTTTCATCATTAATTTTGTAAACATATGACTCATCACCTTCTATCATGACACTTGTATCAGGCACACTAAGAGAATTTCTTAAATCAAATTTAACTTTTACCTCTAAAAGTGATCCTGAAATTAACTCTAAATTTTCATTTTTAACTTTAATTCTCGATAATAAACTTCTGGTATCCGCATTTATTCTACTTGAAACAAAATCTATCTCACCTAAAAAAGTTTTATCTTTAAAACTAGATAACGTAACTTCAACTGGAAGACCTTTTTTTATATATGCAGAATAACTCTCTGGAATTTTAATATCTGAGTAAATCGTCGAGTTGTCATCAAGTGTTATGATAAATATGTTGCTTGAAACAAGAATATCTTCCGTCAAACCTGTATAACCTAGTACTCCGCTGAAAGGGGCTAATATGTTTCCACTTTTTAATTTAATTAAAACGTCTCCTTTTTCTACAAAATTCTTTAATTTTAAATCTTCAAAAAGATCATCTTTTTTAATCTTGAAGGTTTTTGATTTTTTTGAAATTGCTGTACCGTAAGTTTCTATTTGTTCAGAGAATTCTTTTTCAATAACCTCAGTTACAATTATTCCTGGTGGCGGTCTTTTACTAAATTTTTTTTTAAAATGATTTCCTATCATTAATCTCCCTACAATTACTATTGTAATAACTAAAAAAAATATAAATATTATTGAAATAGTTTTTGTTGATCTTTTCATAAAAAATTTAAATTAATCCGTATTCGGCCCAAGAGCCATCATAAATACAAGGAAGATACTTATCATTAATTAAAGAATAAGCTAGTGCCAAAACACACGCTGTAACACCAGAACCACATGAAAAAACAATATTTTTTTGTTCTACATTTTCTAAACATGTATTAAAAATTTTTTTAAGTTCATCTTTATTTCTAAAAGTTTTATTGTCATTGATGCAATCATTAAATGGTATACAAGAAGAATTTTTAATACACCCACTTCTAAGACCTTTTCTGGGTTCAGGGACTTTACCTTCAAATCTCTCTCTACTTCGAGCATCAATTAATACAAACATTTTTTCTTCAATATTTTGATCAATAGCTTTTTTACTTTTAACAAGATCTTTTCTCTCTAAACTTTTATAATCTGACTTACCTACATTTAAAATTCTGTCTGTGACTTTTTTTTTCTCCTTAAGCCATTTCTTTAGTCCACCATTTAGAACATTTATTAGTTTTGGATCATGCCCGTAATAAATAAAATTAAACCAACCACGACATGAGCTTATAACATCAGAGTTATCGTAAATAACTATCTCATCATTTTTCTGAATTCCCATATTTGAAACAATGGTATTCCAGCTCATTTGGTCAACTAGCATATGTGGTAAAGCAGTATCTTTTTTTGAATTTTCATCTAAATCAAAAAAAATTGCATTTGGTATATGAAGAGATTTATATTCTTCATATCCATTTCTTTGTGTTTGTGGCATATGCCAAGAACAGTCAATAATTTTCACTTTAGTAAGATTTTTTTCCAACCAATCAGTTTCGACTAAAGACATATTATTGCTTTTCTAAATATTTTTGATGATATTCTTCTGCTGGACAATAATTTTTTAGTAAAGATATTTTTGTCACAACTTTTCCAGATAAACGCTCATTTACTTCACCTAAAACTTTCTCAGCAATCATTTTTTGATTGTCATTTAGACAAAATATTTCACTTCTATATTGAGTGCCAAAATCAGGTCCTTGATAATTTAATGTTGTAGGGTCATGAATTTGAAAAAAAATTTTTAAAATTTTTTCGTATGATATAGTTTTCTCATCAAAATCTAGCTTTACCACCTCAGCATGATTTGTGTTTCCAGTGCAAACTTCTTTATATGTTGTGACAGGGCTATCACCACCGCAATAACCAACCTCTGTTTTGATTATACCATCTAATTTACTGAATTTAATTTCAGGTCCCCAAAAGCATCCAAGCGCTAAAACTGCTATTTCCATTGAATAAGATTTAATTTAATCTACAAATTATTCATATGCTCAGTAAAAATCAATTGGGATTTTTGTACATGTTTATGTCCATTTGTGCATTTTCATTAATGGATCTAATTGTAAAGTGGTCTGTTGATTATCCAATTGGTCAAGTTTTGTTTTTTAGGGGGTTTTTTGGGATAATCTTTTATTTTTTTATAATACCAAAAGAAAGATTTCATAACTTTTATAAAACTCAACGACCAGGATTACACGCATTAAGGTGTGGCTCAGGACTGATAGCATTAATTGCAATATTTATTGCTTTAAGACAGTTACCATTAGCAACTGTTGTAAGCATATCTTTTGCAGCTCCAATATTTACAACTATATTATCTATATTCTTACTCAATGAGAAAGTTGGGATTTTTAGGTGGTTAGCAGTAATTATAGGCTTTGTTGGGATCCTTATAATTACAGAACCAGGGATTACTGAATTAAACATTTATTATATTTTTCCAATCATATTTTGTTTAGGTCTTTCTTATGTAGCAATAACAATTAGACAATTGTCAACAACCGAACCTGTTTGGCTAATTTCTTTTTATTTTTCCTTAGCTATTACATTATTAAGTTTTTTAACCATTCCCCAGGGCTGGATTATGCCTACCTTAAATCATTTTATACTTTTATCTTTGATAGGTATTTTTGGAGGCGTTGCAAACTTGTGGTTAAGTCAATCATATAAATTTTCAGAAGTTTCTTTGGTAACCCCTTTAAAATATTTAGCTTTGGTTTTTGCTATTATATTTGGATATTTCATTTGGGATGAGATACCCACGTTTAAAACATTGATTGGGGCTATATTGGTAATTGTTTCAACGCTTATAATTTTTAGAAGGGAGATTTATAACAAAAAAATTATAACATCCAGGCCAATAAATGACTAAAGTACCAAAATATTGGAGTAAGGCAAAAAAATATTTATCTAGGAGGGATAGAACTCTTCATAAATTAATTAAAAGTTACGAAAGCCCTTCAGAGACTATCTTAACATCAAGAAGAGATATTTTTTTCTCTCTGTGTAAAAGTATAGTCGGACAACAAATAAGTGTTGCAGCAGCGAATTCTGTCTTTTTAAGATTTAAAAAGAAATGTAAAAAAAAGATAAATCCAAAAACAGTGTCTAAGTTGACCTTTGCTCAATTGAAAAGCTGCGGGCTAAGCAGACAGAAAGTCTTTGGAATAAAAAGTTTAGCCAATCAGATGATTGAAAAAACTTTTAACCCTAAATTGATTGACAAGATGTCTGATGAAGAAGCTATAAATTATTTATTACAATTGAAACAAATAGGAAGATGGTCAGCAGAAATGATCTTATTATTCACATACAATAGATCAAATATCTGGCCAATTCAGGATATCGGTCTTTTGAGAGCTATTTCAAAAAATTATAAAAAGAAATATTTACCACCTGAAAAATTTGTATCTTTATTAAAAAAAAGATTTAGTCCTTATTGTTCTGTAGCCACCTGGTATTTATGGAGAAGTATAGATCCTGAACCTATTCAGTACTAAATCCTTCAACAACTTGCATATGTCTTTTTGTAGTTTTTTCGGCTACTGCCCAACTCTCTTGATATTCTTTAGAAGAGTGACATTCTAATGCTTTAGCATAACTTGGGAATTCCCATACAACAGTTCTATCAAAATCATCTCCATTAAAAGTCTCATGTTTACCACCTCTAACAAGAGGGATACCACCATAACTTTTAATTATTGGCGTTGCTAGCTCTGAATATTTTTTAATATTTTCTTGATTATCAATTTTAAAATACAAACTTACCCAATAACCTTTTTTCATATTAATCGATCCATTCTTGATAATTATTTAAATTATCTTGCAAAAATTTAGGTAATCTGTCTAGTGGATATTTTTCAAGTTTTTTGCCATGACCTATTTTTTTAGCCCTTTTATCTAAAGTTAGATCATAAATTGCTGTTTTATTCTTAATGATATTATTAATTTCTTCAACTGAAATAGGGTTCAAGTCAAATTCTCTGTGATGCAAGTATGACCTAAGTTTATGTTGAATTTCATCTGCATTTTTTAAGTAAGTAAAATGCCATCCTCCATTTTCTATTATTTTTATATCTATAAATTTTGTATCAGAAAATAAAGCATCTAGTCTTAAAAAAGAATATTTTTTAACTTTTATATTTCTTAACCATTGAGGTGATTTTAAGTATTTTTTTTTACAAGCTCTTGTTCCAGTCCAAAAAAATTTAGGTAATTTAAGATTAAACTTGTAGTAAAACATTTCTTGTTTAAACATAATTATTTTTTGAGTAATCATATTAATTTCTACCTTTTCAAGATTTGGTATTTCGTCTACATCTGAGATTAAAATTAAATCTTCCTCATTTGCATCTTTTAATCCATTAAGAATAAAGTTTCTTTGTCCATTTTCTCGTAAGATTGAATTTAATATATATTTTCTTGATTTAATATCTTCATTATCTTCATTCAAAACTTCATCAATATCTTTAGGCCTGTTATCGTAAACTAAATAAATAATCTTATTCTTAAATTTTTCAAATTTTTTATTATCAAACTGAAGCTTCCTCTTTTCACCTTTATGTGTGAAGCTGCTCTCAACAATTACAAAATAGTCAACGTACTTATCTAATATATTAAGTCTAAGATCTAAAAGAACGTCTTCATTAAAATACATGAAACAGTCAAATATTTTCATAATACCTTTTTTAATCTTTTTTAATTTTTTTTATATGATAAAAAAATTTATGGCAGATAAATTAATTATAACATTTGAGGAATATACCAAAATTGTTGAAAAATTGGCTATCGAAATACATAACAATTATAATCCCACTGTCCTAGTTGGCATAATGAGAGGTGCTGCGCCGATTATTGACATACTCTCAAGAATTTTAAAACTTCCAATAGCATATATAGTTATCCAAAGTTATTCAGGAAAAGGCACAGAGGATCAACAAGGTCAATTAATGTTTGCTAGAGAAATAAGCTCACTTGCAAATGATAAAGATTTTAAAAAAGTACTTTTAATTGATGATTTATCAGATACAGGTTTAACATTAAATAAAAGTATAGAGTGGCTGAAAAGTTATGGACCAACAAAAAATTTTATAAATGAAATTAAGACAGCCTGCCTATGGAAAAAAAAATCCTCAACCTTTGAGCCAGATTTTTGCCCAATAAAGCTCGACTCTGATCCTTGGATTGTTCAACCTACTGAACATTATGAGGAAATATCTATTGATGAAATAAAAAATAAAAATAAATAGGGCTAGAATTAACTAGCCCTATTAATATCTAATTATGCTACCGCAAAACTTACAACACTCAAAATTGCAACCACCCATATTGCAGGTGATGTACTAGAAAATTTACCAGTAAATATTTTGATTAGTGCATACGAAACAAAAGCTAAAGCAATACCGTTGCTTATACTATATGTTAGAGGCATAGAAATCATTGCAAGTATTGCAGGAGCTGACTCAGAAATATCGTTCCATTCAATATCAGTTATATTTCTGATAAAAAGAACTGATACGAACAGCAAAGCCGCACCATCAATTTGTTTTGGTAAACTCGTGGCTAATGGCGCAAAAAATATACAGGCAAGAAAAAGTATACCAATGACAAGAGATGTCATTCCAGTTTTTCCTCCTGCTTTTACACCTGCTCCAGATTCAACATAGCTCGTAACAGTTGTTGTTCCCATTACGGCGCCAGCAACTGTGCTCACACTATCTGACAACATTGCTTTATTAATATCTTGCACTTTACCGTCTTTACCTATCTTACCAGCAACATTTGCTACCGATGTTAAAGTTCCAGCAGTATCAAAAAAATCTATAAATAATAATGTGAATATTACTGTTGACATACCAGCTGTCATTGCTGCTGATAAATCAAACTCAAATAGATATGTCATTGGTGGTGGTGAACTTGCAATACCATTAAATTTAGCCAGACCTGTGGCCCAAGCAATAATACTGAATACAAGAATACCTATAATAATATTTCCTTTAACATTCATTTTATCTAGAACAATTATTGCTATAAAAGTTGCACAACCTAACAAGACCAAAGGATCACCTAAGTTACCAAGCTGAACGAGTGTTACAGGATTATCAACCACAACTTCCATTATTTGAAGTCCAATTATTGCTAAAAATAAACCTATTCCAGCACCTATTCCTAACTTTAAGCTTTTTGGTATAGAATTAATTAACCAAGCTCTGATTGGTGTTAAAGAAATAATTAAAAATAATACCCCTGCTACTAATACAGCACCCAAAGCCTCTTGCGGCGTATAACCCATACCAGCACAAACACCAAAAGCTACAAAAGCATTTATACCCATTCCAGGCGCAAGTCCTATAGGCCATGTTTTTCCATAAAAGGCCATAATAAAACACGCTAACGCTGTTGCTAAAATTGTTGCTGTATATACAGCTCCAAAATCAAAAAAACCTTTTTCAGGTCCAGCAAATTCCCCAGACAATATAAATGGATTTAAAAACATGATGTATGCCATAGTCAAAAACGTAGTTGTTCCTGCTATTACTTCTGTTTTAAAATCAGTTTTATGTTTTTTATAATCAAAATATTTATCAAGCATTTATCCTCCTAAACATTAATAATTATTCGATTCTCTTTCTCTTTTCCCTTCAAAACTAGTTTTTATTAACAATTTTCAACTCAGAAGTTTATATTTATGCCATAATTCCAGTGTTAATATAAAAGTTAATGAGAAGTTTAGTTTTATTTATAACAGGTTTTTTTGTGATTATTTTATTATCTGGATGTCAAACTATAAAACAAAAGACAGACGCTATTGTTGAAAAAGAAAATAAGAAATTAAGTGAATTTATTGGCAAATCATCACAAGAATTAAAGAATAATTTAGGCGAACCTGATGAAGATTTTAAAAACGAAAAAAGAAATTTAGTATTTGTTTATAATACTAAAAAATACGGTATTCCGTGCGAAAGAAGATTTGAAATTAATTCAAAACTAGTTGTTATTGGATTTGTATCTAATGGTTGCTTCTGATTACCTGCGGAGATTTTAGCTCCGCAAGCAAGGTATACTTATTTTATTTCAATAAGTTTTTTCTTTTTATGTTCAGGTATAATTCTTTCACAAGATATTGTTAAAAGACCATCTTTAAGCTCCGCACCATTTACTTTTACATCGTCAGCAATAGTAAAAGATCTTGCAAATTGTCTTTGAGAAATACCTTTATGAATAATTTCCCAATCAGTATTATCGTTTTCAGATTTATTAATTTGCTTTGTTCTAACAGTTAATAAATTATCCTCAAACTCTACCTCTACATCTTTCTTATTAAAACCAGCTAAAGCTACTTCAATTGCGTAGTTATCTTTACCAACTTTCCTGATGTTATAAGGGGGGTAATTTGACTGCATAGTCAAAGAACCATTACCAAGCATGTTTTCAAATTGATCAAACATGTCGTCAAAACCAATTGAAAAAGGTCTTAGTGAGTTAAATATAGATAAATCCTTACTTGTCATAATATTCTCCTTTGTTAAGCAAGTTTATTTATGTAAGCCCCATAAGGCGACCGACAATATCTATATGGGAGTTATTTTTTTTTTTTCAAGATATTAAATTCTAATCTTTTCAGAGATCTTTAATATAAATGCATAGTCAAAAGCTATTTCTTCAATGGCACCATCTCTACCTGACTTTCCTCCGTGACCTGCATTCATTTCGGTTTTTAACAAAAGTAAGTTATTGTCTGTTTTTAAATCTCTAAGTTTAGCTGTAAATTTTGCTGGTTCATCAAATAATACTCTATTATCACTTAAGCTTGTTGTAATTAACATGTGAGGGTAATCCATTTTTTTTATATTGTTATATGGAGCGTAAGAATAAATGTAATCAAAATGATCTTTTTTGTCTTTTGCATTACCAAATTCATCAAACTCTCCAACAGTTAAGGGCAAAGAATGATCCAAGTTAGTTGTTAAAGAGTCAACAAATGGCACAGCCATAATAATTCCAAGAAATAAGTCTGGTGATTGATTAACCACCGCTCCCATTAATAAACCCCCTGCTGATCCACCCATGCCGATAATTTTTCCTTTTGATGAATATTTTTTATCAATTAAAAATTTTGCTACGTGAATATAATCTTCAAAAGTGTTTTTTTTATTAAGTAGTTTTCCTTCTTTCCACCATTTCATTCCTCTTTCCATTCCACCTCTAATATGTGCAGTCACCCAAATAATATCTCTATCAATTAAACTTAATCTTGTTGAGGAAAAATCAGGTGTCATCGAACTTCCATATGATCCATAGCCATATAACAGTAAATTTGCTGACCCATCAATTTTTGTCTTTTTATGTCTTGTTATTGTGATTGGAACTAATCTTCCATCATGAGACGAACACTCTAATCTTTCAACTATATAATCATTTGGATTATGCCCAGATGGAATCTCTTGTTCTTTTACCAGTTTCCTTTCTTTTGTTTTTAAATTGTATAAATAAGTTTTGCCTGGCGTTTTTGGGGATGAATATGACAAGTAAATTACATCAGTATTTTTATCTCTTTGTAACAAAGAAACACTGGGCACAATCACAGTCTCATCAGTAAAATTTAATTCTTCCTCAACTCCTGTTTGATTATTTCTTACAAATAATTTTCCTAATGCATTAGATTTTTCCCCTCTGATGATCCAATTATTTAAGAATATTAATCCTCCAATTAGAACCTCATCTTTAGCAGCTATATATATTTCCCATTTTTGATTTGATAAATCATCACATCTCTCGATTTTAAAATCTTCTGCATTATCATTGGTATGACAATAAAAATATTCATCCCAAGAATTGATAGAATAAATTATACCTTTTTTTCTCTTTTTAATTAATTTTGGTTTTGGATTTTTTTCTGTAACTTCAAAATAAAATTGTTCAGATGTATTATGATCCGAAGTTGTTATAAAAAAATATTTTTCATCTGAACTTAAACTTATACCTACAGTAAATGCCTCATTTTTTTCCTCAAAAATAAGCTCATCATCTTTAATTGATGATCCAATTTTATGTCTAAAGATTTTTCTTGGTCTATGAAATTCATCCAGTTTTGAGTAAAAAATATATTTGTCATCTAAACTGAAAGTAATACCTCCACTTGTCTCTTCTATTTTTTCGGTAACCAATTTTCCTGTGGAAATATCTCTTATATAAATTGTAAAATATTCAGAACCTTTTAAATCTAAGGAGTATCCTAAAAGTTCGTCATTGTAGCTTACCTCCAAGTCTCCAACACCAAAATATTTAGTTTTTAATTTTTCTTTTTCTTTATCACCATTCCAAATTTCCTCTATTTTATCATTTCCAATTTTTTTTCTTAATTTTATTGAGTAATTCCCTGTTGCTGTAGTTTTAGTCCAATACTCAAATTCTTTATCTTTAAATTTCAAAGACTCATCATCTAATTTTATTCTGCTTTTAATTTCATCAAATAATATTTTCTGGCATTTTTTTGTATCTTTTAAGTTATGTTCTGTGAAAGTATTCTCCTCTTCAAGATATTTTCTTACTTCAGGAAGTAACTTGGAACTATCTTTTAAAACTTCAAGAATATTATCTTGGTGTATCCAACTATAATCATCCTCCCAAGTTGTATTGTGACAAGATTTTAACTCTGGTTTCTTTTTAAGTTGTGGTACTTTCATGCAGATACAAATATATGAATATAATAATTTATACAGTAGTTATATTAGTCATTTTTTATTTACTGCTACGTTTTATTACTAAAATTTCCTCTAAAAAAATATCAAAAGGCTTTAGATTTCTTGTTATATTGGGACTGATTACTTTAGCGATTTTGTTTGCTATTGGTGGAAAATTTTTATTAACCTTACCGCTTACTTTGGCAAGTTTAGCTCTATTAAAATTAAAAGGCTTATCTATTTTCCAATTAATTTCTCTTTTTAGACTTATTCAAACATTAAGAAGATCTGGTCGATTTTCTTTTAATCAGACAGGCTCAAATAATAATGTATCGTCAATATCAGTTTCAGAGGCATATAAAATTTTAAACTTAGATATGAACAAAAAAGTTACTAAAGAGGATGTAAATAAAGCATATATCAAAATACAGAAAAAGATTCATCCTGACATTTCTCCGGAAACTTCAAGACTATCCTCAATTGTTAATGAGGCTAAAGATATTGTGCTTAATGATATCTCTTAATCAATAATTTCTATAAATTTTCTAAAAATTTTTTGTGGATCTATCTTTTCTTTACCTAAAGTATTATGTGTCACTGTTTTTTCTCCTTCCGGAATTATTGGAAACATTTTTGTACTATAATTTCCATAAATTAAGGGAGTATCAGCCATTAAAGTAATTGTCTTAATACCTAGAGCTGAGGATAAATGACTAAAACTTGAGTCGTTACAAATGGATACATTACAACTCTTAATTAATGGTAAAATTTCACTGATGGTTAAATTATCTAAACGAGTACATAAATTCTTGAATTTAGACTGTAAAATTTCATTTAATATTTCTTGTTCTTCAATTTCCTTACCTGTTGCAAGAAAAAATCTGCAATTCTTTATATTTGATATTTTCTCAATTACGCTTAAAAAAATTTTTGCGGGAACTCTCTTTGTTGGTCCAGAACCACCTATGCCTAAAAGAATATTTGTAGTATTTTTATTTATTTGAAATTCTTGTGCTGTTTTGAAAATTGACTCATTATCAATTTGTACTTCAGGATCTTCATCAACGTCCAAATCTAAATTTGCTTTTAAAAATTTTTTAGGTACCTCAGTTATGTGTTGTTTGTTTTTTGTTAATAGTGGATATTGATAAATTTTTGGAATACCAGACATCCTTGCAATTATATTAAATCTTACAGATGAGTTAAAAATAAAGATTTTATCAAATTTATATTTTTTTAAATCCTTAGCTAAATTAAAAATACCAAAAAAACCACCATGTCTGTTTTTATTATTGTTATCTCTTTCTAAAATAAGAATTTTATCAATATAGCTTGTCTGATGTAAATATTGGTTGGCTTTAGAGTTTTCTTTTACCAATATACTTATTGGTGAATTAAATTTTTTTGATAAAGCCTTAATAAATGGTAAGAAAATTACGGTATCCCCAACACCCATCCTACTCTGAATTGCTAATATTTTCATATAGTATTTATAAACTTTACTGAGTATATTTTTATATAAATTTTTATTATGACAAAAATAAGTGGAATTTTTGCTGCTTCAATGTCTGTGCTTAATAACGATTTAAGCCTTAATGTTGAAAAAACAATAAAGCACGCTGAGCAACTTATTGATCAAGGTTGTCATGGCACAGTAATATTTGGTAGCACAGGTCAGTCTCAATTAATACCTATTTCAGAAAAAATTGACTTACTTAATAATCTCTCAAGGAGCAAATATAAGGATAAGCATATTGTTGGCACAGGTCTTAACTCTTTAGGTGAAACAATAAATTTTATGAAGATAGCAATTTCTTTGAAGTTAAATAAATTTTTAATTATGCCTCCTGCGTATTACAGCTATGGTGATAGAGAGGTTTTAGATTTTTATTCTAGAATAATTAGTTCTGTGCCAGATTGTAAAATTATACTTTATAATTTTGAAAAACTTAGTGGTTATAAATTTAGTTTAAAGTGTGTAGAAACACTTGTAAATAAATTTCCAAATCAAATAATTGGAGTAAAAGATAGCTCTTATAATTTATATGAAAATTTAAAACTTAAAAACTTTTCAATTTTACCTGGCTCAGAAATTAAATTGTTAAAAAGTTTAGAGCAAGGCTGTTCTGGCATAATAACTGCAACATGTAATGTTACAGCAGAATTGTCTAGACGAGTTTATGATGATTTTTTCGCAGGAAATAAACAATTACTTAATGATAAATTATGTGAAGTCAGAAGCACTTTTGACAAATATAATCTTATTTCTGGTTTACATACTTATTGTGCGCAAAATGACAGCATATATAAAAATATTTTACCACCACTAAGTCTTTTAAATCGAAATGATGAGGAAGAATTATTAAACACATTAAAAGACTTGGAATTTTATAACAAACCAACCTTGGCTGCATAAAATGCAATTAGCTAGATTTCTCAATAAAATTTTTAAAAAAGGTGGGTTTATATTAACTGATGCTAATTCCAAGGAATACATTATTGGGCAACCAAATGATAACCCTCTTAAATTAAAAATTCTAAATAAAAATCTTCATTATAAATTGTTATTTCATCCTGATTTATATTTTGGTGAGGCATATACTAATGGTGAAATATTAATAGAAAATGGTTCATTAACTGATTTCTTAGATTTGGCACTTATGAATTTTGGCAGAGGAGAATTAAACTTTTTTAGTTATCTAATTAACAGATTAAGAGGATCATACAGATATCTAACTAACTTCAATTTTATTAAGAAATCAAAAATGAATGTATCCCACCATTATGATATTAAAGATGATTTATATGATTTATTTTTAGATTCAAAGAGACAATATTCCTGTGCATACTTCAAAAGTGAAAATGATAGTTTGGAAACTGCTCAAAATAATAAGATTCAACACATCATTAAAAAATTAAATATAAAATCAAATCAAAAAGTTTTGGATATAGGTTGTGGCTGGGGATCGCTTGCTATTGACATAGCCAAAACTGTAAAATGCGAGGTAACAGGAATCACTCTATCAAAGAAACAATTAAATTATTGCAACCAAAAAGCAAAAGAATTGAATTTGCAGAATCAATTAAAATTTAAACTAATGGATTATAGGGAATTAAATGAAAAATTTGATAGAATAGTTAGCGTTGGGATGTTTGAACATGTTGGAAGGAAATTTTATAAAAAATTTTTTAAACAAATCGAAAAAATATTGAAAGATGATGGGGTTTCACTGATACATACTATTGGATCTGTAAATCCCCCTAGAGATCCTCATCCCTGGATTACAAAATATATTTTTCCTGGTGGTTATACTCCAAGTTTAAGTGAAGTAACTAACCCTATTGAAAAAGCTGGCTTAATAGTCACTGATATTGAGGTTTTAAGGCTCCATTACGCACACACATTGAGACATTGGAAAGAAAATTGCTTAAAAAATAAAGATAAAATTATTCAAATGTTTGATGAAAAATTTTTTAGAATGTGGGAGTTCTATCTTGCTGGTTGTGAAATGGCATTTAAGTGGGGTGATCAAGTTGTATATCAATTTCAACTTACTAAAAATTATAGATCAACACCTGTGACTAGAGACTATATTTATCAATAAATTATTGATAGTGTCGTTTCCTCTATGAAATGAAAAAAAAGCATAAAAAATCAAAAAAAAAGACAAAAACAAAAAAGATAAATAAAGTTAATAAAGTTAAGAGAAAAATAAGTAATAATAAAAAAAAACCTCAAAAGCAGAAAAAAACTAAAATTATTAAAAAAAAGAAAAAAAGTAAATTCAAAAAGACAAAAAAAATTAATTACCAAACTCAAATAAAAAAAAAACAAAAAGATAGTTTAGTACTAAAATTAATTAAATTTCAATTATCTTTAAAGCCTCAATTTAATTTTAAATTTAACTTTGGTTTGGAAAAATATATCCAAGCTTTTTTTGATAAAATTTCAGAAACAATTTCAAATTATAAGATTTTAAAAACTGATGAAAAAAGGAGAATAAAGATAGAAAAAATTGAGAGAGAAAGAGAGAAAAAAATTGATCAAGCAAAAAGGAAAAAAGAGGAAGAAATTTTAAGATTAAGGCTGAAGGAGCAAACTCTTAAAGAAGAAGAAAGATTAGAAAGACAAAGAACAAAAGATATAAAAATATTTTTAAGAAAAGAACAAGCACTTTTAAGAATTGAGCAAGCAGAAAAGCAAAAACAATTTTTAAAACAACTAAGACTGGATAAACAAATTGAAAAATTCAGAATAAGAGAAGTCAAAGAACTAGAAAAAACTTGAGAAAATTTCGTTAAAAGAAAAAAGGGAAGATTATTCAGGATTACAGGAAAGAATTAATAAACTAAAAGAGAAATACAGATTACTTCGAGATCAAAAAATCAAAGAAAGAGTTGAGGCGCTAGGTGTTAAACTTCAAGGTGATGAGGATAGAGAAACTTTATTAGAAAAAGAAAAGGAATATACTTTAGCAAGACAAAAAATTGAATTTGCACTTGAAAGTTTTTATAGAAGTGCGAGCAGTTTAGTTTTTCAACTAAATAAAAGACATATTACAAGAGACATGTCCATTTTCCGATGTATAGATAGACGATTTGAAACTGGAGAAGTTTTTATTAAGTGGGATGAGTCATCAGATGATGAGTGGTTACTACTAATTTATATCAAAAATAATTCTCCGGATGAAGGAATCGTTATTGAAGATAAAACAAATCCAGAAAAAAATTTTTCTCATGAGTTCAAAAATGTAGATATTTTTAAAGCCTCTGACACTATGGTAGACTCTTTAACACAACTCATTGCGAGGAAGAGGGCTAAAAATGATAATTAAATGTTCATAATAAATTAGGTATTATCTTTTATGATTTTAGGTTCTACTTTTTTAATAATTCTATATTTAATTTTAAGATATGTTATTGCTTGGATTACTTATTTTAATAATTTAGATCCAAGACTGGGTAATAGCACTTGGAGATTTACTTATGACTATCCAGTGGTTGGAGAAAGAGATATCTCTGATTTGGATGACAAAGATTTTGTAAGACTTAGAAGAAAAAAAAATAAGATTATCTTATTAATGTATTCTCTAGTTTTAGTAATGTTTGTATCTTCTATGTCTTTGCTAAGTAAGTTTTTATTGTTTTTCTTTAGTTAGTTTTTTTTAATTGTTTCTTATTTTTAAGATAAAGAAAAAAGGCCACTATTTCATAAACAAATGAAAATATGCTAAAAATTATTGGTAGCTTAAAAAAATTATAGAGAAATTTATATTTGGGCATTTTTTTCCATAATAATAAAAATGCTTCTGCGCCCCCCAAAATTTTTTCACCATCTTTAATATGAAGTCGTCTTAAGAGTTGTTTACTATCCTTAGAAGTTTCTTTTTCAGCTAACTCATTGTCTGTAATATCAACCCAATCGATCTCATTTATTTTCTGCTTTTTATAAAGATCAATTTCAGCCTTACAAATTTTACAAGAATTATTAAAATAAACTTTCATTGTAATAAGTTAATTTATTACCAATTTACATAATATATGTACATGCGTAAAATACGCTAGTTGAAAATTACATAAAACAATCTATTAAATATTACTTATGAGTAATTTTTTCGAAAAATCCGACTTATCTAGAAATGAGGCTGAAAACATAATCTCAGACACTTTACAAAAATGTGATGACGGCGAATTGTACTTAGAAAATTCAAAATCTGAAACAATTTTATTAGACGATAATAAGATAAAAAATTCTAGTTATAATTCAGATTTAGGATTTGGATTTAGAGCTATTTCTGGTGAAGTAGTTGCTTATTCTCACTCTAATGAAATTTCAAAAGAGTCTTTAAAGCAGTCCTCACAAAATCTAAAGTCAACACTAAAATCTGTTAAAGGTTCTTATAACCATGAAATCCCGAAATCGAATAAAAAATATTACGACAATATTAATCCAATTGAACAAAAATCTCTTAACGAAAAAATTGATATACTCAATGATGTAAATAATTATTTACGCTCTAAAGACGGCAATGTTAAACAGGTCACAGCTAATTTTTTGGGTGAGCAAAAGTCTATAGAAATAATTAGATCTGGTGGAGAGACCTTATCAGATGTTCGCCCCTTAATAAGATTTAACGTTTCAGTTATGCTTGAAAAAGATGGCAGAAAAGAAACAGGTGTATATGGCGTTGGCGGAAGACAATCTTACGACTCTTATCTGAAAGATGATAATTGGAAAAGTGTTTGTGATGAGGCCTTAAGAATAGCAACAGTAAATTTAGAAAGCAAACCAGCTCCAGCTGGTGAGATGAAAGTTGTGTTAGGCCCTGGTTGGCCAGCAATATTAATTCATGAAGCTGTAGGTCACGGTTTAGAGGGAGACTTTAATAGAAAGAAAACTTCAGCGTTTCATAATTTGATGGGCCAAAGGGTTGCGAGCGAGGGAGTTACAATTGTTGATGATGGTACTATTGATAATAGAAGAGGTAGTCTTACAATTGATGATGAAGGAACACCAACAGAAAAAACTGTTTTAATTGAAAATGGGATTTTGAAAAATTTCATGCAAGATCGATTAAATGCACGTTTGATGAATACTAGATCTACGGGAAGTGGAAGAAGAGAAAATTATAGACATATTGTTTTACCAAGAATGAGAAACACAATGATGCAAAGTGGTAATCAAACTCAAGATGAGATGATCAGATCTGTTGATAAAGGTATTTTTGCAGTTAGTTTTGGCGGAGGACAAGTTGACATTACATCTGGAAAATTTGTATTCAATTGTACAGAGGCTTATGAAATTGTTAATGGTAAAATTGGATCACCAATAAAAGGTGCAACTTTAATTGGAGACGGTCCTTCAATTCTAAAAGAAGTTTCTATGGTAGGGAATGATATGATGATGGATCCTGGCATTGGAACATGTGGTAAAGCTGGACAAGGCGTTCCAGTAGGTGTTGCGCAACCATCTATATTAATCAATAAGATGACTGTGGGTGGTACCAAACTTTAAATGGTTAAAGAACAAGAATTTTTGGAGAAAAAAGCATCATATTGCTTAGGTTTAGCGAAGAAACTAGGTGCAACAGGGTCAAGTGTTGTTGTAAAGAATTTGGTCTCTGAAACTGTAAATTTTAGAAATAAAAAATTAGATGAGTCTAATAGGTCAGATGATCTAGGTATAAGCATCACTACTTACATTGGTAAAAAAAAATCATCAATATCCTCTTCAAATTTGCTTAATGACAATTTAAATGTTTTGATCGACAAATGTGTTGAGACTACAAAGAATACTCCTGAGGATGAATTTAATTCTTTACCAGACAGAGATTTATTAGCAAAAAAAGTCAAAGATTTAGATCTTTATGATGATACTCATATAGAGAATGATCAAAAAATAAGTTACCTAAAAAAATTAGAGGATGCTGCTTCCCATGATAAAAAAATTGTTAATACCGAGTCTAGTTTTACTCAAAATAAATCAAATTTTATTTTAGCTAATACAGAAGGTTTTTGCGATGGTTACAAAACATCTTCATTTACAGCATCAAGTGTAACGGTTGCTAAAGATGAAAAAAGTATGGAGAGAGATTATGAATATTCTAGCAAATGTTTCCTTAAAGATCTGGATGATGCAGATGAATTAGGCAAGTTAGCTGCTGACCAAACTATTAGAAAATTAGGTCCACAAAAAATTGGGAGTGAAAAAATTGCAATAATTTTCGATAAAAGAATAGCCGCGGGAATGTTAAGAACTTTTGCGAGTGCTATTTCTTCATCAGCTATATCAAGAGGAACCTCTTTTTTAAAGGATACAGTTAATCAAAAAATATTTTCAGATAAAATTAATGTATTTGATAAACCTGATATGCTTAAAGGTTTAGGCTCAAGAAATTTTGATAGCGAGGGAGTAAAGACCGATACACTTAAACTAGTGGATCAAGGAATTTTAAAACATTATCTTATTGACACTTACAATGGAAAAAAATTAAATCTCAAATCTAATGGAAGATGTGGAGGGACAAGTAATCTTTATTTTGAAAATGGAAATATTAATTTTAATGATTTACTGAATTCAAATTCAAAAAGTCTTTATATTACAGAAACCATAGGCCATGGAAGTAACATTGTTACTGGAGATTATTCAGTAGGTGCAACTGGGTTTTTAGTTGAAAATGGAGAGTTTAAGTATCCAATTAATGAAATTACCATAGCAGGTAACTTTAAAGACATGTTTCAAAATATTACTTTAGCAGATGACTTGGAGTTTAAATATGCAACTAATTCACCAACTATGTTGATAGAGGGAATGGTTGTTGCTGGTAAATGAATGAATTTTGTATAATTGGTTCTGGAATTTCTGGGGCCACAATTGCAAATCTTCTTAATAAAAAATATTCAGTAATTCTGTTCGATAAAGCAAGAGGTCCGGGAGGTCGTGCATCTTTTAAAAGAATAAAAGGCAAAACAGGTTTTGATCATGGTACCCAATATATTTCACCAAAAACTACAGAATTTAAAAAATTTACTAAAAATTTAATAAAAAAAAGAATTTTAAAGGTATGGAGTGGTAAACACGTTTTTCTTAATTCAAAAAAAAAAGAGGATAAAAAACACCTGAAAATAATAGGTAAAAACGGGAACAATGATATTAGCAAATATTTATTAAAGAAAATTAATTGTAACTATCATAGTGAATTAAAAAAAATTTATTATAAAAATAAACTCTGGTATTTGTTATTTGATGATGGAAAATTCAAATCTTTTAAAAACCTAATTTTGACTTGTCCTTTTCCACAATTAAAAAAACTCTCTAAAAAATTCATAAATAATTCTTTTTTAAGTAAATCTATAAAAATGGATGCAAATATTACTACTATGATTGCTATAAAAAAGATTAGGAATTCAAATAGCAGCTATCTTTTTGAAGATCCAATTCTTGGTTGGGCTGGAAATGAAAACTCAAAAAAAAGGTTCAAATCAAAATACGATTTATGGACTCTTCAAAGTACATTTAAGTGGGCAAATAAAAAAATTAATAAAAACAAAAATAACAAAAAAGAAAATTCAAAGATTATGATTGATAAATTTTTTAAACTTTCAAATATCAAAAAAACAAAAATTTATTATTCACTTAATCACGGTTGGAGATTTTCCTCAAATTCAAGACCATTTAAAATTAAGAGCTATTGGGATCCAAGGAAAAGATTAGGTGTTTGTGCCGATTGGTTTGTAGGACCTAGATTAGAGTCCGGATGGATAAGTGCACATGATTTATTTAAAAAAATCTCAAGATAAATTAATTAAAATTTTTAACTTTATATTCCCAGTTACCCATTCTCGAATATGACACTTTTAATATCATTAAATTTTTGCGATCATACCAAATATCAAAATCTAATCTTTTATCTCTCGGTATATTCATATCTTTAGATTTCAGCGTAAAATGATCAACATCGTAAACCTTTCCATAAAGATCTATTTTTTCTTTACCTAAAAAAGTTACTACTTGATCCTTTATACTCCCTGAAATAGGACTTATTTGAGAACTTGCTTGTAAAACTTTATGATTCCACCAATTTCCAATCACGTTATCGGCTAAGGCTTCTCCATTATAAGAAGAACCTTTGATATCAAATTTCTTATTTTTTTTATCAAATGTTAAATTTACGAATTTTTTTTTCTCATTTTGTAGAGTTTTTGAGTTATAAGAAACTAATTGATCTTTGATATATTTTTCTTCACTATAGCCCTCGACTTGGAAAACTGTTGCTCCTAAAAGCTTCACTACAAACTTAATTTGATTTGTAACCATAGTTTCATCCCCATCTCTATTGAAAAAATAATGATTATAACCAATAAGCTCACCATTTCGGTAAATCTCCATCTCAATTTTCTTGTATTTAATGTAATGTCCAATATGAGCAATTGTATTTGAGGGATAAACTAAGAGAAATAAAATGACTATAATTTTTTTCATTTAACAACTAGTTTAATAGACTTTATTAACAATAGAAATAGCTTATTAAAATGTTTTTAAAAATTAAAAAAATACCTAGGGTCAATTGGAGTTCAGATAAGCCTTATAATTTTAAACCAAAATTCTCTACATTATTTTTTTTATGTTTTGGTCTGATGTTATTTGGTCTCGGAGAAGGTTTATTGATTGTATCTTTTACTGGTGCTTCTCCTTGGAGTGTTTTAGCACAAGGTATTTCGTTGAATGTTAACTTAAGTATAGGAACAATAACATTTTTGATTAGTGTTACAGTTTTAATTTTGTGGATACCACTTGGCCAAAAGCCAGGAATGGGGACAATATTAAATGCAATAATAATTGCATTGATGATTGATCTTTGTATAAAATTTGTTCCAACCCCCTCTAATTACTTATATCAATTAATTTTAGCAATAATTTCAGTAATTACAGTTGGGATTGGTGGAGGTATTTATTTGGTATCTAATCTTGGAGCAGGACCAAGAGATGGCCTAATGATTGGTCTTCAAAAAAAAACAAACTTACCGGTCGCTGCTGTTAGAGCATTTTTAGAGATATCTGTTGTTAGTATCGGATGGTATTTAGGCGGAACTGTAGGAGTAGGAACTCTATTATTTGCCTTTGGAATTGGTCCTTGTGTTGCTTTAGGTTTGTATTTAGTTAATAAAATTTTTGATTAGGCCGCGGCGCCAGATTTTTCACTTCTTTTTCTCTCATGTGGATCAAGTATAGCTTTTCTAAGCCTACAAGACTCTGGAGTAATTTCTAAAGCCTCGTCGGTATTTAAAATACTTAATTGCTCTGCTATTGACATTTTTCTTACAGGAGTAAGAACAACGTTTTCATCAGTTCCTTGAGTTCTCATATTAGTTAGTTTTTTTCCTTTCATAACATTTATAATCATGTCACCAGGCTTTGGAGATAGTCCAACAATCATACCAGGGTAAACAGGGTCGTTATGAGTTACAAACATCTCACCTCTTGCTTGTAAATTGAAAATTGCAAATGCTACAGCTTTACCTTTTTCCATCGATATTAAAGCACCATTTCTTCTTCCTTCCATTTCTCCTTCAAAAGGACCATACCCATGAAATATTCTATTTATTACACCATTGCCTTTTGTAAGAGTAAGAAATCTACTTGTATAACCCATCAGACCTCTTGTTGGTGCGTGGAATATTAACCGTTTTTTATTTTTACCTGTATCTTTTAATTCTATTAATTTACCTTTTCTTCTATTCATTGAATCAATTATTTTTGATGAATATTCTTCATCAAGATCCATGGTAATTTCCTCTAGGGGCTCGAGTTTTTCACCTTTATCATTTTTTTTATATAAAACTTTAGGGGGGCTTACAGTCATCTCAAAACCTTCTCTTCTCATTTGTGTTAGTAAAATTTCCAACATTAGTTCACCCCTACCACTTACCACAAAAGATTCATTTCCATCATTTTCTGAAAAAGTAATTCCAACATTGTTTTGTGCTTCTTGGATTAATCTATCTCTAATTTGTGTGCTAGTAAGTTTTTTGCCTTCCGTTCCAGCTAGAGGAGAAGTATTTACAGTAATTTTAATTGACATTGTTGGGGGGTCAATAGGGGTCGCAGCAATAGGTTCGATGACTTCAAGATCACAAATCGTGTCAGCAACATTTGCTTTCTTTAAACCAGCAACAATGACTATATCTCCTGCCTCTCCAACTTCAATTGGAACTTTTTTTGTACCTTCGTATCTAAAAATTTTTGTAAGTTTTCCCTCATCAACTTTTTCACCATTCAAATTGATTGCTTTTATAGATTGATTAGCTTTTGCAGTGCCTTGTGTAATTCTTCCAACTAAACTTCTTCCTAAAAAGCTGTCTGCATAAAGCAATGTTGATAACATAGCAAAAGGCTTTGATTTATCTAATTCAGCTGGTTTCACGTGATTAATAATTTGATCTAACAATGGGTGTAGATTTTCTCTTGGACCATCAACTTCCTGATCTGCCCAACCGGATCTTCCACTTGCATATAAAACAGGAAAATCTAATTGTTCTTCATTAGCATCCAAACTTACAAATAGATCAAAAGTTTCATCTAAAACTTCATTAGCTCTTTGATCAGATTTATCTAATTTATTTATAACAACAATTGGTTTTAAACCTTGTTTTAAAGCTTTTGATAATACAAATTTAGTTTGAGGCATTACTCCTTCAGCCGAGTCTATAAGCAATAAAGCACCATCAGCCATACTCAGCACTCTTTCTACCTCAGCAGCAAAGTCTCTGTGACCAGGGGTATCTATAATATTAATTCTTGAATTTTTCCAATTTATTGAAGCTGGTTTAGCTAAAATTGTAATTCCTCTTTCCTTTTCAAGCTCACCTGAGTCCATTAATCTTTCATCAACTACTTCATTATCTCTAAAAGAACCACTCTGTTTCATTAAATTATCAATTAGAGTAGTTTTGCCATGATCGACGTGGGCTATGATTGTGATGTTTCTGATATTATTGCTCATAAATTCTGGCTCTTATACATATTTAAAAGAATATTAAAACTCAAAAAAACTCATAACTGGCTTGAATAATTTTCAAAATTTAGGATTAATTTGTCTTTTTTTGCTTATCTTTTTTAAGTTTTCTCTTTTCTTTAAAGCTTAATTTTGGTTTTTTTTTAACACTAGAATCTTTAAATGATTTTCCACTATAACGTTTTGACATAATCAATATTATTTAAATTAGTAATTATGTTTTTTTAATTTTTTTAGTGTAAGTAAACAAAAAAAAACATAATGTTTTATAAACTTAATTATATATAAAAAATAAACTATAGTAATGATTTTTTGTCATCTTGGTGTTGGAGCGGCAGATTTAGATGTTGGGGCAAACAATAGATGTGGAGTTACAGAATTTATAAAACTTAAATTGCAAAATAAAAATTCCCAAAACTATGAAGTTTATCTTGTTGAAGCAAATCCAATCAATATTTCAAAAATTAAAACTAGTTATAAAAATTATTCGAATGTAAAAATATTTAACATCGGAGTTACTAGTGAAGATAAAAAAAAAATAAGATTTTACTATGCAGAAGATGATGCCCCTCATTATCAAACATGTTCAATGAGTGTTGATAGTGTTAAATTTCATCATCCATCTTCGAAAATTTCATCATTTGAGATAGATGCTGTAAATACATCAAAATTTTTTGAACAAAATAATATAAAAAAAATTGATTATCTTTTTATAGATTTGGAGGGAATTGATTTTGAAGTATTATCATCTATTAATTTCAAAAAAATTGATATTAGAAATATATCTATCGAATATATAAATTTAGAAAGTAAGAAGAAAAAAATGATAAATTTTCTTATAAATAGAGGTTTTTCATATTGTGGTTATGGTTATGATCACTCAAAATTTGATTTTTTATTTAAAAAAAAAATAATTCTATGGAATATAATTTTGTCAAAATTTTTACACCTTCTAGACCATAGATATATTGAGTATTTTAATTATTTTATTTTTAGTAAAGAAATCAAAAGCAGTATTAGTCTTAAAATAATTTTAGAAAAAATTTTTAAAAGGCTATTTAATTAATAATATTATGAATATTCTTTTAAGATGGTTCATTACAATGTTTAAGACGAGCAAAAAAAAGGGCAGTAAAAACTGCCCTTTTAGAATTTTAACTGAGTGAGAACGATTACATTCCCATTCCTCCCATGCCTCCCATTCCGCCCATTCCGCCCATTCCTCCAGGCATTCCAGCAGGAGCTGCATCTTTTTCCTCAGGTTTATCAGCTATCATAGCTTCAGTTGTAACTAATAATCCTGAAATAGACGCTGCATCTTGTAAAGCAGTTCTAACAACTTTAACTGGATCAATAATACCTTTAGCGAACATGTCACAATATTCTTCGTTTTGTGCATCATAACCGTGCGTTTTTTTATTCTGCTCTAAAAGCTTACCAACAACCACTGATCCATCCACACCAGCATTTTTTGTAATTTGTCTAATAGGGGCTTCTAGTGCTCTTCTAACTAAATCAACACCGGCTTTTTGATCTTCACCTTTAGCTTTAACTTTTTCAAGTTCTTGAGCAGCATACAATAATGCACAACCACCTCCAGTAACGATACCCTCCTCGACAGCAGCTCTTGTTGCATTTAAAGCGTCTTCGACTCTGTCTTTTCTCTCTTTAACCTCAACTTCTGTAGCACCACCGACTTTAATTACTGCAACACCACCAGCTAATTTTGCTAATCTTTCTTGGAGTTTTTCTTTATCGTAGTCTGAAGTTGTTTCATCGATTTGTTGTTTGATAGATGAACATCTAGCTTCTATGTCTGATTTTTTTCCAGAACCATTTACTATGGTGCTATTATCTTTATCAACTTTAATTTTTTTACAAGAACCAAGATCCTCAAGTTTAACATTTTCAAGCTTAATTCCTAAGTCCTCAGAAATAACTGAACCACCAGTAAGAATCGCTATATCCTCAAGCATAGATTTTCTTCTGTCGCCAAACCCTGGTGCTTTTACAGCTACAACTTTTAAACCACCTCTTAATTTATTTACAACTAAAGTAGCTAGTGCTTCACCCTCAACATCTTCGGAAATAATCATTAAAGGTCTTCCAGCTTGAACAACTGCTTCTAAAAGTGGAACCATTGGTTGCAGGTTTGTTAATTTTTTTTCGTGTAATAGAATAAAAGGATTTTCTAATTCAGTTGTCATTTTATCACTATTTGTAATAAAGTATGGAGATAAATATCCTCTATCAAACTGCATACCCTCAACAACGTCTAGCTCTGTTTCGATACCTTTGTTTTCTTCAACTGTAATAACTCCCTCATTACCAACTTTTTGCATTGCTTTTGCAATCATCGAGCCAATTTCTTTATCACCATTCGAGGAAATTGTTCCAACTTGTGCAATCTCGTCGCTATCTTTCACTTTTTTTGCAGAGGATACGAGATTTTGTTTAACAACATCTACTGCTGCATCTATTCCTCTTTTTACATCCATAGGGTTCATACCTGCTGTCACGTATTTTACACCCTCTCTTACAATAGCTTGTGCAAGAATAGTTGCTGTAGTTGTTCCATCACCTGCTTCATCATTGGTTTTGCTAGCAACCTCCTTCACCATTTGAGCACCCATGTTTTCAAATTTATCTTCAAGATCAATTTCTTTTGCAACAGAAACACCATCTTTTGTAATCCTTGGAGCACCATAAGATTTATCCATCACTACGTTTCTTCCCTTTGGTCCTAGAGTAACTTTAACCGTATCGGCCAGTATATTTACTCCTCTAATCATTGCTGCTCTAGCTTCTGCATCAAATTTTACAATTTTTGCCATTTTATTTTCTCCTTTAAATTAAATTATTTACCTGAAATACCCATAATGTCTGATTCTTTCATTATGCTGTATTCCTTACCATCAATTTTGACTTCGGTTCCTGACCATTTACCAAATAAAACTTTATCTCCGATTTTAACATCCATTGGTATTTTTTTACCATCCTCAGTTTTTGCACCTCCACCAACTGCAACTACTTTACCTTCTTGGGGTTTTTCTTGTGCTGTGTCAGGTATGATTATTCCACCAGCAGTTTTTTCACTGCTATCTAAAACTTCTATTAGAACTCTATCGTGTAACGGTCTAAATTTCATAATTTCTCCTTATTAATATTGACTTCATATAGAGATTGGTCTCACTATTTCAAGATATAGTTAAAAATTAGTTGGTTAAAAAATATAGGTATTTCAGGGTTTTATGGTTTATAGATTAAATTGATGACAAAAAATTTAGATAAAGATGGCCTAAGCTCTATTGCAGACAATTATCAGTTATTTTATGTTGACTTATGGGGGGTGATTCATGATGGGTTTTCTTTACATCATGAGGCAATAAAGGCTCTTAAAGAAATTAGCAAAAGAAAAAAGGATTATATTTTACTCACAAATGCTCCTAGACCTAATCATGCAGTAAAATCTTTTTTAAAAAAACTAGGTATGGAAAAAGAAATAAGAGATCATGTGTTTACTTCAGGTGAAGCTGCAATTATTTATTTAAAAAAAAATTTAATTAATAAAACTTTTTTTCATGTTGGCCCCCCAAGAGATTTTGATTTATTTAAAGATTTTGAAAAAATGAAATCGGATAAAATAGAAAATTCTGATTATCTTTTATGTACAGGATTATTTGATGATCATGATGAAGATTTGAAATATTATAAAAGTTTATTTGAAAAAAATATTAAAAAAAAAATGATTTGTACAAATCCTGACTTAATCGTTGATAGAGGAAGTGTGAGAGAATTTTGTGCTGGTTCTGTTGCAATGGTTTTTGAAAAAATGGGGGGAGAAGTCGTTTATTTTGGAAAACCTTATTCTGAAGTTTATAATCAATCTACTAACAATAAAAATAAAAAAGTTCTCTCCATAGGTGATAATTTAAATACAGACATTAAAGGAGCAAATCTTTTAAATTACGATTCCTTGATAATATCTAATGGCATTCACAAAAAAGAGATTCAAAAAAAAGGAATTGAAAGAGTTGCTAAATCTTACGAGACAATTTGTAATTATATTCAGTCAGAATTAAAATGGTAAAATCTAAAATATATAAGAATTTTAATATTAAGACTAAATATAAAAACTCTATTATTTTAATTGGTAACTTCGATGGGGTTCACAAAGGACATCAAAAATTATTCTCATTAGCTAGAAAATATAAAAAAAAATATTCTTCAAAAATCGGTGTATTGACTTTTGAACCAATGCCAAAAATGTTTTTTAATAAGAATTTAAATAATTTTAGAATATCTAATTTGCAGCAAAAAATTGATAATCTCAAAAATCTTAATGTAGACTTTTTAATAATAAAAAAATTTGATCGAAAATTCTCAAAAATAAAATCTATAACTTTCATTGAAAAAATATTAGGTAAAAAGTTAAAACCAAAATTTGTTTTTGTTAGCAATAATTTTAGATTCGGAAATAAGAGAGAGGGTAACGTTAAACAATTGATTAATTTTGAAAGATCATCTGGTTATAAGGTAGTTAAACCACAACCATTGTTAACTAATAAGAAAATAGCATCCTCATCATTGGTTAGAAAACTTTTACAAAAAGGGAAATTAGAAAAAGCCAATAAAATCCTGAGTAGAAATTGGTCAATTGTTGGAAAGGTTCAAAAGGGAAGACAACTAGGAAAAAAAATTGGATTTCCGACTGCGAACATTGATATCAAAGATTATATCCTAGCTTGCCCGGGTGTATATGCAGTAAAAGTAAAAAAATATGGTAAAAACAATTACATAAAAGGCATTGCAAATTTAGGCTATCGACCAACATTTAATGGAAAAAAAATATTATTGGAAGTTCATTTATTTAATTTTTCTGGAAATCTTTATAATAAGTATTTAACAGTAGAGTTTAAAAAATTTATTAGAAAAGAAAAAAAATTTAAAAATGTTGAGCAACTTAGAAAACAAATCAAAACTGACTTATTGATAGCAAAAGAAACGAAATGAGTAAATCTCAAATAAATCTTCCGAAAACTGTTTTTTCGATGAAAGCAAATTTGCCAACACGAGAACCAGAAATTTTAAAGCTTTGGCAAAACATCAATCTTTATGACGAATTGAGAAAATCAAGAAAGGGAGAGAAAAAATTTATACTTCATGATGGCCCACCTTATGCAAATGGAAATATACACATGGGTACAGCTTTAAATAAAATTTTAAAGGATATAATTGTGAGATTTCATCAGATGGATGGTAAAGACTCTGTCTATGTTCCAGGATGGGACTGTCATGGATTACCGATTGAATGGAAAATTGAAGAGCAATATAAAAAAAATAAAAAAAACAAAAATGAAGTTCCAATTGTTGAGTTTAGGAAGGAGTGTAGGGCTTTTGCAGAAAAATGGATTGATATTCATAAAGATCAATTCAAAAGGTTAGGAGTTGTAGGAGATTGGGATAATTATTACTCTACTATGAGTTTTGATGCAGAAGCTCAAATAGTAAGAGAATTAGGTAAATTCTTAAAAGAAGGAAGTCTGTATAGAGGTTTTAAACCTGTATTGTGGTCAACAGTTGAAAAAACAGCTTTAGCGGATGCAGAAGTTGAATACCAAGATCATAAGTCTGATACTATCTATGCATCTTTTCCAGTAAAATCATCAAATATTAAAGAATTAAATAATAGTGAAATATTAATTTGGACAACTACCCCATGGACCATTCCAGCCAACAGAGCCTTAGCTTATAATGAAAGTTTAGATTACTTATTGATAGAGGTAAATGATGAAGGAGATTTTAAGGATAAAAAAATTATAATTGCAGATGCATTATTAGATTCAGTTACTAAAGATTGTAAAATCCAAAATTTCAAAAAATTAAAAAATTTTAAAGGTAAAGATTTGAAAGGAACAATATGCAATCATCCTTTTTTCAATCTTGGTTATGACTACGACATACCCATGCTGGAAGCTCGTTTTGTTACTACAGAACAAGGCACTGGAATTGTTCATTGTGCGCCAAGTCATGGTCCTGATGACTTTAATTTGTGTATGAATAATGGAATTAAAGCAATTGAAACAGTTGATGGTGATGGAAAATATACAAAAAATGTAGCACTTTTTGAGGGGATACATATTTTTAAATCTAATTCTATTGTGATTGAAAAATTAAAAGACCAAAAAAAATTATTATCGAGTGGTGAACTTGTTCACTCTTATCCCCATTCATGGAGGTCTAAAGCACCATTAGTTCACAGAGCAACTCCTCAATGGTTTATTTCTATGGATAGTCATAAGCTTAGAAATAAAGCTTTAAAAGCAATTGATGAAACAACGTTTTATCCTAGCAAAGGAAAGGAAAGATTGAAATCGATGATCGAAACAAGACCTGATTGGTGTGTTTCAAGACAAAGAGTATGGGGAGTTCCATTACCTATTTTTATTAACAAGAAGACAAATAAAATTTTAGTTGATGATCAAGTTTTTGATAATATTGCAAAAATCTATGAAAAAGAGGGATCTGATTGTTGGTTTTCAGATGATCCACAAAAATTCCTCGGAAAAAAATATAAAGCTGAAGATTTTGAAAAGTTAAGCGATATCGTAGAGGTATGGTTTGATAGTGGATCTACACATTCATTTGTACTAGAAAAAAGAAAAGACTTAAAGTGGCCTGCATCTATGTATCTAGAGGGCTCTGACCAACATAGGGGCTGGTTTCATTCGTCTCTTTTAGAGTCCTGTGGAACAAGAGATCGCGCACCTTTTGAATCTATTCTTTCTCATGGTTTTGTAGTTGATGGTAAGGGTTTAAAGATGTCAAAATCTCTAGGAAACGTAATTGCGCCTGAAGATATCCTAAAAAAATATGGAGCTGATATACTTAGAATTTGGGTTGCTTCCTCAAATTATGCTGAGGATCTTCGAATAGATTATTCAATATTAGATCAGCATGCTGAGTCCTATAGAAAAATAAGAAATACATTTAGATATTTGCTTGGAAATCTCAATGATAATTTTGAA
Organism: uncultured Pelagibacteraceae bacterium; assembly: GCA_902610675.1. GTDB lineage: Bacteria > Pseudomonadota > Alphaproteobacteria > Pelagibacterales > Pelagibacteraceae > Pelagibacter. The sequence continues at coordinate 97,586 of CACLWP010000001.1, forward strand.
CAAATAAATTTAGAAGAAATTAAAGTTGAGAATTTACCCGAATTAGAGCAATTTATGCTTCATAAAATTTACAATTTAAATTCTAAATTTAACAAGTATTTTAAAGAGTATGATTTTCATAATTTATATAAAGAATTATTAAATTTTTGCACTTTAGATTTATCAGCTTTTTATTTTGATATAAGAAAAGATACCCTGTACTGTGATCCAATTAATTCTGAAAAAAGAAAATCTACTCTTATATTGCTGAATGTTATTCTTAATTCTTTAATAAGATGGTTTGCGCCAATATTATCTTTCACAACTGAGGAAATTTACCAACTTATTTCAAAAAACAAAAAAAGTATTCATCTTGAAAAATTTTTAAATTTTCCTGAAAAATTCAAAAATTTTAATCTTAATTCTAAATGGGAACAACTAATTAAAATAAGAGATGTTTGTAATCTTAGTATTGAGCAAAAACGGGCAAGTAAAGATATCGGATCTAGTTTAGAAGCAGCATTAATTGTTAAATTAAATAATGAGAACCAGAAATTTTTAAAAAATATTGACCTTTCGGAACTTTGTATAACTTCTTCAGCCAAAATTGAGAATAGTGATACAAATGAAGTAATTGTAGAGACAATGAAAGCAACAGGTGAGAAATGTCCAATATGTTGGAAAATTAGTAGTACACCCTGCGAAAGACATAAATTGTAAATAAAATGTTTAAAAAACATTTAGTAGATTTTTCTATAATTATTTTTATTTTTTTAATTGATCGAGTAAGTAAATTATTGATCATTGGTTCTCCAGAAACTTATGAACAATATGGCATTAGTATTACATCTTTTTTAAATTTCAATTTGATTTGGAATGAGGGAATTGCTTTTGGGCTTTTTTCTTTTGATAATAAATTTTATTATAATTTACTTACAATTTTAATCTGCTTAATCACCATAATCATTATTTGGTTGCTACTTAAATCTGATGGACTTGAAAGGTTAAGCTTTTTAGTGATTGTAGGAGGTTCATTAGGGAATATTTTTGATAGGATCTTTTATTCTGCTGTACCTGATTTTATAGATATACATATAAATAATTTTCATTGGTTTATATTTAATGTTGCTGATATATTTATTACTATTGGAATTTTATGTTTAATAAGTATTGAAGTTGTGGGTAAAAAAAAAAATAAAAATGAAAACTATTAGTAATATTCTTATAACTTTTACAATAAGTTTATTTTTATTTTCTTGTTCTGGTGGATTAGATGGATTTAAAATGAAAAAATCTGGATCAGGCGATGAGTTTTTGATAGAAAAAAAAGATCCGCTAGTTTTACCTCCCGATTTTTCAAAAATACCAAATCCAGATGAAGAAATAAAAGAAAAAAATGATGAGGAATCTCAATTTGAGATGGTATTTAAAAAAGACAATTCAGATGCTCAAAAAAATGAAAGTACGAGATCATCAGACTCTGGATTAGAAAAAAGTATACTAAAAAAAATACAAAAACAATAATGTTTACAGACCATTTTTCCTTTAAAGGTTTTAATAAAAAAAAGAAAAGTAGAAAAATACAAAAATCTTTACGAGAACTTATTCACTCTAATGATGAGGTTATCAGATCACTTACAAATGATTATGATTATAGTTATACTAAAAAATTTTTAAAAGAGTTAAAAAGATTTAAATTTATAAGAGTTTTTGGTATGGGTGGGTCATCACTTGGAGCTCATGCGATTTATGATTTTTTAAGAAATAAAGTAAGAAATGACTTTTATTTTATATCTAACCTCAAAAGTAAAAAATTTTTCTCTAAAAAAAAATATCTTAACTTAATTATTTCTAAATCTGGAAATACACTAGAAACAATTGCCAACGCGAATGCATATACTAATAAATATGATAAAAATATTTTGATTACCGAAAACAAAAAAAGCATTTTAAAAGATATTAGTTACAAAGTTAAAGATGAAATTATAAATCATAACAATTTTATAGGTGGAAGATATTCAGTTTTATCAGAGGTGGGGATGTTACCAGCAGAATTAATGGGGTTAAAAGAAAAGAAATTTAAAAGATTTAATAACTTAATAAAGAATAAATATTTTTTTAGCTCAATTGTAAGTAATGTCGTAAATATTATAGAACTAATAAAGAGCAAGAAATTAAATTCTGTAATTCTTAATTATGACGAAAGTGCAGATAATTTTTTAAAATGGTATCAACAGCTTGTTGCTGAAAGCTTAGGAAAAAAAGGACAAGGTGTTTTTCCTATAATTTCTACAATGCCAAAAGATAATCATAGTCTGATGCAATTATACTTAGATGGTCCAAAAAATAATTTTTTTACTTTTTTTTCTACAAAGGAAAAATCCTCATCCAAGATTAATTTTAAAAGAATTCCTGATGAAATTAAATTTCTTAAAAAAAAGAATTTGAATGATGTTTTGTCATCACAAATTTTCGCAACCCAAAAAGTCTTTGAAAAAAAGAAACTTCCCTTTAGAAGCTTCGTGATTAAAAAAAGAAGTGAAGAAGCCCTCGGTGAATTATTTACTTTTTTTATAATAGAGACAATTCTGGTAGCCAGAGCTTTAAATATAAATCCTTTTAATCAACCAGCTGTTGAACTCATAAAAAAAGAAACAAAAAATATATTAATTAGATCTTAACTTAGAAAATAAACTTTTGAATTACCATAAATACGAGCATCTAGGATTTTAACTTTTTTCGTAATTTCTACTCTATCTTTTTTATGTCTATGAATAATCATAAGACCATCATTATCAAGAATATTTTTTTTAATGATTTGTTCAATTAATTGATTAAATCTTACTTCTTTGTATGGTGGATCTAGAAAGATAATATCAAATTTTTTATCTATTTTCTTTCCTGAATTAAAGAAATCAAAACAATCATATTTGAAAATTTTAAAATTTTTTTTATCTTTGAATAAAGAAAGATTTTTTTCTAATATTTCAACTGCTTCAATGTAATTTTCAAAAAAATAAACAATTTTTGATTCTCTCGAAAGACACTCTAGACCGAAAGAACCACATCCAGAAAACAAGTCTAAAATGGTGGAATTTTTCAGTTTTTTACCTACTATGTTTGAATGATCTAATAAATTAAAAATTGACACTTTAACCAAGTCTTTAAGCGGTCTTGTTTTATTGTTTTTTGGTAATAGTAATTTTTTGCCTTTGAATTTTCCAGAAATTATTCTCATTACTCGAATATTTTAAAACCAATATCTTTTCTGAAAAATCCATTTTCCCAATTTAAATCATTAATTAAATTGATTAAATCATTTCTACTTTCTTTTAAATTTTTTGATTTTGTTACAAAATTAAGAACTCTGCCTCCATTAGAATAAACCTTGGAGTCTTTTATTTTTGTTCCAGCATGATAAATATAACTATTATCTTCAAGTTTTATTTTTTCTAATTTTTTTATTTCAATATTATTTTGATATTTATCAGGATAACCTTTCGAACATAAGACTATACAAATACTTTTCTCATCAAACCAATCTAATTTAATTTCTTTAAGGTTTTTATTGATACAGGCATCAATAACCTCTAAAAGATCTGTTTTAAGTCTTGGAAGAATTGTTTGACACTCTGGATCACCCATCCTCACGTTATATTCAATAAGAAATGGCTCATTTTTTATTATCATCAAACCGGCATATAAAAAACCTACAAAATCAGTATCTAAATCTTTTAAACCCTTTAATGTTGGCTCAACTATTTTTTCCAATATTTTTTTATTTAAATCCTCACTCTCAAGACGAGAAGGTGAGTAAGCTCCCATTCCACCAGTATTTTTACCTTTATCACCCTCTAAAACTCTTTTGTGATCTTGTGCAGATCCAAATTTTTTATAATTTTCACCGTCAGAAATTATAAAAAAACTCATTTCTTCACCTTCTAAAAACTCCTCAATTAAAACTTTTTCAGCAACTCCAAACTTTCCATTGAAAATTTCTTTTATAGCATTCACTGAATGTTCTAATGTCTCACAAATATAAACACCTTTTCCTGCTGCTAAACCATCCGCCTTTACTACAATTGGAAATTCGCACTTATCTAGAAATAATAAACTTTCTTTAACGTTATTGAAAACTCCAAAATTTGCTGTAGGGATATTATATTTTTTACATAGATTTTTTGTAAATATTTTAGAACCCTCGAGTTGAGAGGCAATCTTGCTGGGACCAAAAACTTTAATTTTATTTTTTTTTAGGAAATCTACCATCCCATCAACTAAAGGTTTTTCTGGACCAATTATAATTAAATCAATCTTAAGTTTTTGAATTAATTTTTTCAATTCTTCGAAATTCGTAAGATCTGCCTCTGTATTTTTTGCTATAAAACTTGTACCTGCATTCCCAGGAAAACAGTAAATTTCTTTTATTTTTCCTGATTTTCTCAATGAGGCACAAATAGCATGCTCTCTCCCTCCACTTCCAATTATTCCAACATTCATATAAATATATATAAACTAAAAATGTTAAAAAAATTAGCAAAAATAAAATATCTACCCAATAATTTTAAAATTATTGAAGATGGAGATCATGTATTATGTGCAATCTCTGGAAAAAAAATTTCTTTAGAAAATTTAAATTATTGGAACGTTGATACTCAAGAGGCTTATTTTTCTTATAAAGAAGCTCATTTTAGAAAAGAAAATAGTGAAAAAAATTAAACTTTCCACCTATTATGTGTCCAAATCCACTGATCTGGATTAGACATTATCATTTTTTCTAAAATTTTATTAAGTTTATTTGTAATATCACTTGTTGTCTCATTTCTTGAAAATTTGACAGCATTTAAAATTTTTAATTGAAAAGTATCATCAATTAATCTTTCGATATAAATAGGCACAACTGCTGTATCAAATTTTTTAATAAATTGAGCAGGAATTGTGGTTGTTAAAGCTTTTTGACCAAACAATTCTGACTTAATTCCCTCAGAAACTCTTTGGTCAATCATCAATGCAATTGATGTTCCATTTTTAAATTCTTTAAGCAACTCTTTTGTTCCAGAAATTCCTTTTTTTATTTGCTTTTTACAAATATATTTTTTTCTTATTCTCTCCATTAAAGGGTTGAGAAACATATTATTTAATGGTCTATAAACTGCTGCTAAATTAATATTAGACTTTTCTAAGTGCATTGCCATCAATTCAAAGTTACTAAAATGGCCAGATATAAATATTACTGGTTTTTTTTGTAATTTTATTTTTTCAAGTTCCTCTTGATTCTCAATCATAATTTTTTTTGAAAATTTTGAGTCATGTCTAAAATTTTTAATAAACACATATTCTGAAAAAATTTTTCCATAATTTATCCACATCTTCTCAATGATTTCATTCTGCTTGGCTTTGTCGATATTTGGTAAAGCTAAAGATAAATTTCGATACAAAATTTTTTTTGATCTAAACAATGGGCCAATATTTTTGAAGATAAAACTAGAAACTAACAGAGAAATTTTTAATCCAAATACTTTCATTACTATAAGTAAAGTAATGATAACGATAAATTCAATAAAATATTTAATTTCTTTCATCAATCTTAGACTTAATAAATTTAATTAGTTTATCTTTTTTAGGGATCCTCAGATCTATTTCTACAAAGTTTATTTCACTTTTTAAATCATCAGGTATTTTAATATAATCTTTTTCAGTAGTAAGAATTTTTAAATCTTTGTGTTTGGCAATTTCTAAAATTTTTTGGATATCTTGATTTTTATAATCATAATGATCCGCAAAAATTTTTTCGTCAATTATGTTAAAATTATTATTTTCTAGAATTTCCTTAAAACTCCTTGAATTTCCAATACCAGAAAAAATTAAATATTTATTAGAAAGATTAAAACGTTTGATATTTTTTATTTCTACATATGTATCAAAAACTTCAATTTTTGGATTTATATCTTTTATTACCAATTTTATTTTGTTCAGATCAATATTTGCATTAGTAACTTTTAAAAAAACTCCATCATATTTTCTTAAACTATTAATTTCTTCTCTCAAAGGACCAGAAGGTATCAGTAAACCATTACCGATCCAATTCTTACTATCGAAGCAGACAAATTTTAAATCGTAATCTATCTTTTTTTCTTGAAGACCATCATCAAAAATTATTAGTTTGTAATTTTTTTCAATTGCACGTTTTATTATTTCATCTCTATTTTTTAATGAAATAATTTTTGATTTATTCTTTAATAAAATATACTCATCTTTCTGATCAAAGTAGTATTTTTTTGCATTCACAACATTATAGTTTGTATTTTTAAGCAATTCATAAAGTTTTAATGTTGTGGGTGTTTTTCCAGTACCTCCTAAATATATATTTCCAACACATATTGATTTAATTTTTTTAAATTTCTTTTTTGGATATAAGTTAGAAAAAAAAATATTTCCTTTCATCAATAAAGTTAATGGTAATAATAGATAAGCTAAAAAATTAGGTTTTTTAAAATCCCAAAATTTAGGTTTGTGTAGATTCATTTAATAATTTCTAACAAATTTCCTTATAAGTTTTATTTAAAATATTTTTTCCAATCAAATATAAACTTTGCGATATCTGTTTAGGGCGATTTTTTTTCTTAAAAGTCGCATCAAGTAAATCCGAAAGGTTATTATGGTTGGTTATTTTTTTAGATAGCCTTTTATTTTTGAGGAAATCATAAATTTCCTTAAAATTTGAGATATTCGGACCATGGAATACTTTGCATCCGTACCTTGCAGCTTCTAATGGATTTTGTCCCCCATGATTTATAATTGAGCCACCTAAAAATACATTTTTACATTCTTTGTAGAATAATTTTGTTTTACCATAAGAGTTTACTAAATAGATACTCGTATCAGGACTTATCCGTTTTTTTGGTTCATCTAAATGAATTTTTAAATTGAGATTACTCAATTCATTTTCAATTGATTTAACTCTACCAATATGTCTTGGAATTATTATTGTCAAAAGATTCTTATATTTTTTTGAAAGTTTCAAGTGGGTTAGACCACAAAATTTTTCTTCACTATAATGAGTACTTGATGCACACCATGAATTTTTTGATTTTATAAATTTTCTCACACTTTCATCTAATTCCAAATTCTCGTTCTCTGACTGACTAAATTTAAGATTTCCAATAAATTTTGTATTTTTAGCTCCCAGTTTTTTTAAATATCTCTTTGACTCTAAACTTGAAGAGAAACAAATCTGAAATTTTTTAAATAATAATTTTGCAAAATTAGGAAAAATAAGCCATTTTCTCAAAGTCTTTTTGGTTATTCTACCATTCAAGAGAATAATTGGAACTTTTTGGGTAGATAAGTTATTTATTGTATTTGGCCATATTTCAGAATCTATAAAAAAAACTTTAGAAGGTTTCCAATAATCTATAAATTTTTTGGAAATAAAATTACAATCAATCGGAAAAAATTGATGAATCGTCTTTTTTAAATTTAAATTTTTAATTATTTTTGATGAACTTACTGTATTAGAGGTAATTAAAATTTGACTAACACTTTTATTTTTTTCAAATCTTTCAATTAATGGGATCACACTTTGCAGTTCTCCCACACTAGCACCATGAAACCAAATTAATTTACCATATTTTTTATTTTTTGAAAAAAAACCGAATTTTTCTTTAAATCTAGATGGATCCTCTTTATTTTTGATTAATCTTACAATTAATATTAATGGAGAGAAAATAAAAACAATGTTTATTAAAATTTTGTAAATAAAAAGCATTACATTTTAATTTGTTTATTATAAAAATTTTTATAAATAGATGATTTACTAATTAGCTCTTCATGATTACCTTCAGCGACTATATTGCCTTGATCAACTACATAAATTTTGTTTGAATTTAAAATTGTAGATAGTCTATGAGCTATTACAATTGTTGTTCTATCTTTTGTTAGATAGTTGATTGCTTTTTGTATTTTATCCTCTGTTTCGGCATCTAGTGAGGAAGTAGCCTCATCCAGTAAAATAATCTTACTTTTTTTTAGTATCGCTCTTGCAATTGATAGTCTCTGTTTTTCACCACCAGATAACCTAATACCATTTTCTCCAATTTTTGTATTGTATTTATCTTTTAACTTTTCAATAAATTCTGATGCAAAAGAAAGTTTTGCTGCGCTATATATCTCCTCGTCAGTTGCATCCATGTCAGCATAAGCAATATTATTCTTGATTGTATCATCAAATAAATTTGTATCTTGGCTTACAAATGAAATTTGATTTCTTAAAGATTTAATTTTTGTTTCGTAAATTGACTGATTATCTATAGTGATATCACCTTCGTTTGCATCATAAATTCTTGGTATTAAGTTAAGTATCGTTGATTTGCCACTACCACTGTACCCAACCAGTGCCGTCATTTTTCCACCAAGCATTTTTAAGCTAATATTTTTTAAAGTGATTTTTTCTAAATTATCTTCTTCTGAATTTTCATAGGAAAATTTAATATTTTTAAATTCGATATTTCCTTTATTAAGAATTAAGTCTTTATCATCAGGGTTTTTTTTGAGTTCTGATCTTTCATCAATAATCGGAAGAATTCTTTTTGCTGAAACTAGGCCATTATTTATAACAATATTTAAAGTAGCTAATGATCGAACAGGTTGATATGCTAACATCATAGCAGCTAAAAAAGAAAAAAAGTTACTAATTTCTATTTCGTCATTCATTATTAATCTTCCAGTAAAATAAATTAATATTGCTATTATAACTCCAGTCATTGTTTCCATAATTGGAGAAGCTCTAACAAAGATAATTGCCATTTTCCTACTTCTTTCCTTTACTTTATTCAAAAAAATTTGAGCACGATTTTTTTCGTAAATTTCTTTTTGAAAAATCTTTATTAACTTATGATTCTTAAAAACTTCTATTAAATAAGAACTTAAAACACCAGCCCACTCCATTTGTTCAAATGAAACTTTGGTTATTCTTTTCCCTAGTGCTCTTGAAGCAAATGATGCTAAAGGTATCATTATTATAGCAATCAGTGATAACTTCCAGTTTTGATAAAACATTACGCTCATTAATCCAATCAGTGTAAAAAAGTCTTTAAAAAGATTTAAAATCCCAGTAGAAACTAAGTTCGTTAAATGACCTACATCATTAGTTAAGTTAGAAATAAATTTTCCACTATGTTTATTGTCTATTAGCTTTGTGTCAGCATCAATTAAGTTATTTAACATATCAACTTGAACGTCTCTTCTTACATTTTCAGAAACAGTGATCATTAAAACTTTTGCAATATATAAAGACAAACCTTTGATAGAAAAAGCGACTATTATTAAAAGTGGGATAATTATCATCAATGTTTCATCTTTATTCATGAAAATTTCTTTAATAGCTGGATCCAAAAGATAGGCAATAGATGATGTACTTCCTGCAACAGCTATAGAGAGCAGCAAAGCAAAGATAATTTTCTTTAAATGTTTTTTTGTATAATCTTTATAAAGTCGTTTTATAACTTTTACGTCCATCATTAACTTAGCTTTCCTATTAGCACTGAAATAAAAATTAGTAACCCAAGAAAATTATTAGATTTGAATATTTTTAAACAAATTGATGGATCTTTAGAACTAAAATTTTTCAATTGAAAAAAATACATATGGTAAACAATCGTTATTAAAAAAATAAAATATAATTGGTTAAACTCATTTAAATAACCTACTGTTATCAAACTTAATAAAAGGATTGTGTAACATGTATATAAAAAAATAATTGGGTTAGATTTGAATTTTATTGATGTTGATTTAAGTCCTATAATTTCGTCATCTTTAATATCTTGAAATCCGTATATTGTGTCGTATCCAAGTGTCCAAAATATGGCTCCTAAATAAAATGCAATTGGTATTATATCAACCCCGGCGTTTATTGAGGTCCAACCTAAAATTAAACCATAATTAAATGTAATTCCTAAAAAGAGTTGCGGCCAATATGTAAATCTTTTCATTAATGGATAGGTAAAAGCTAAAGGCATGGAAGCTAATGCAATAATTATTGTAAATAGATTAAAATTAATCAGTACAAAAAAAGCCATGATACATAGAAATCCTGAATAAAAAATCGCAAGTTCAACAGATATTTTTCCTGAGGCTATTGGTCTATTTTTAGTTCTAAAAACTCTTTTATCAAATTTTCTGTCGAGAATATCATTAACAATACATCCTGCAGAACGCATCAATACAGATCCTAAAAAAAATAATAATAAATAAAATAAATAAATGTCTTTATTTGATGAAAAATCGTATGCTATTGTTAGTCCCCACGCACAGGGCCAAAATAATAGCATGTATCCAATCGGTTTTTTTACTCTGATAAGATCTGCAAAAAGATTTAATTGGTTCATAAGATTTTACTTGTAAATAACAAAGGCAAGATTGATAATCAAACTGATTCGTATGAATATTGATTATACTGTGACAGCTTTGATGTTTCCCGCAATACCATTGTTGATGGCAGTTTATAGTAATAGATTTCATTCATTAAGCATTTTGATTAGACAGCTTCACGATGAACACGTGTATGAAAAGCACATTCCTCCCGAGTGGAAAAAACAGTTTATAAATTTAAGTGGAAGAATAACCCTTCTTAGATGGACTATTTTATTTGCTGCTTTTGGTTTTTTATTTAATATGTTAACTGTATTTGCTCTTTACCTAAGTGAAGTTTTTTTGGCGAGGATAATTTTTGGTTCATGTTGTCTCTCTATGATTATTTCAATATTATTTTTTATTAGAGAGATTCATATTTCAACAAACGCTCTTAAGCTTCACATGTCTGATATGGACGTAAATGTAGATTAGGGAACTATGACTGCTGGACCAGTTAATAATCTCGATTCTAAATCTTTATGAGCTTGAGCAGCATCTTTTAGTGGGTATTTTTTTGAAATTTCAACATTGAATTTTTTTGATAAGATTGCGTCAAAAACTTTTTTTGCTGACTCTACAAGCTCTTCTCTCTTTATGGTGTAATGAGCAATAGACGGTCTTGTAAAAAAAAGTCCCTTTGCGTTTATATCTTTTTTAACATCAATAGTATCTACGTAACCTGAAGCGTTTCCAAATGCTACCATCATTCCTCTAATCTTTAATGTTTCAATAGACCCTTTAAATGTTTTGATACCGACACCATCATAAACTACATCTATTCCATTTTTACCTACGATTTTTTCTACTTCACCAACAAAATTTTTTTCAGAATAATTTATAACATGATGACAACCATTCTTTTTAGCTACTTCTTCCTTAGATTTTGAACCAACAGTTCCAATCACTTCAGCACCCAAAGCATTAGCCCAAGGACATAATATTTGACCAAGACCACCAGCTGCAGCATGATATAAAACTTTATCCCCCTTTTTTAATGGATAGGCTCTATGTAATAAGTATTCTGCAGTAATTCCTTTTAATGTAATGCAAGATGCTACCTCATCAGAGATACCATCAGGGACAGAAACTAGTTTTTCTTCAGGCATTATTTGCTTTTCTGAATAAGCTCCGATAGGCATTGATGCATGAGTAACTCTATCACCAACTTTAAATAATTTTACTTCAGATCCAACTTCTTGAATTACTCCACAAGCTTCAAGTCCAATACCACTAGGTAATGGGATAGGATAAAGGCCTGTTCGATGATAAATATCTATAAAATTTAAACCAATTGATAAATTTTTAATCAACACTTCTTTTGGTCCAGGCTCACCTAATTCTACATCTTTAATAACCAAAACATCTGGTCCACCAAATTTATCTATTTGTACTGATTTCATTATCTACTTTACAAATGTACCACTATGATAATCCTGAACAGCTTGCAAGATCTCTGCTTTAGTGTTCATTACAAATGGTCCACCTCTAGCTATTTCTTCATTTATAGGTTTACCAGAAATAACCAGGAATTTTGCATCAGTTTGTGATCTGACTTTTAAATCCTCACCTTTCGATAGTAAGATTAAAGTACTATCCTTAACTTTTTCATGTTTTTTTTCACCGATTTTGATTTCGCCTTTTATGAGGTAGATAAATGTATTGTGCGTGGAGGGAAGACTAAATTTAAAATCTTTTTTTTTATCTAATTCAACATCAAAATAAACGGGTTCAACATTATGACCTTTAACTGGACCTTCAGCTTTTTCAAATTTACCTGCAATAACTTTTACTTGTTTATCATCATCTTTATGAACACTCATTTTATTTGCATCAATATAAATATATTCTGGTTTACTCATCTTTAATTTTGCTGGCATATTTATCCACAATTGAAATCCATGAAGTTTCCCCTCTTTCATTGCAGGCATCTCAGAGTGAATAATTCCACTTCCTGTTTTCATCCATTGTACGTCGCCTGCAGTCATTTTTCCTTTTCCACCAGTGCTGTCTTCGTGTTCGAAGTCACCAGCAAGCATATAAGTAACTGTTTCAATTCCTCTGTGTGGATGTGGGGGAAAGCCAGCGATATAATCTTCACTATTCTCTGAACCAAATTCATCTAGCATTAAAAAAGGATCAAAATAATTTGGTTCAACACCGATACTTCTTTTTAATTTAACTCCAGCTCCATCTGATGCTGGAATAGGATCAATAATTTTCATTACCTCAATATTTTTCATTAATCTAAAATAGTTGTTATATTTTAATTTGCAATATTACTTTTTGTTATGCGAACCATCACAAAAAGGTTGTTCATTTGTTTGTTTGCATACACAAAAAAACATTCTTTTAGTAAATTCAGCTTTATAGACCAGAGGTTTAAACTCTGTTCCTTTATGTGAACCATCACAAAACGGCTGCTTAGAACTTTTACCACAACTACACCAATAATAAGACTTTCCTTGTTCAACATCTATCGCCAATGCACCTTCCTCAGCTCTTTGTCCTTTATTCATATTCCCTACTTTTTTAATTTAAATCAAATTGATAAGCTCACTTAAATTTTTAACTTGATTATTAGGTTTGTAATCAAGATTGTCAAAGATATTATTATTTCTATTTACCCAAATAGAATTATAACCATAATTTCCTCCTCCAGAAACGTCCCACGTATTTGCACTTAAGAAAGCAACTTCATTACTTTTGATTTTATATTTCTTAATGGGTAGGTCATAAACTTTCGAATCTGGTTTATAAATTCCAACTTCTTCTATAGAAAATAAATCATCAAATAGATTGTCTAAATTATTACTCTTAACTAATTCTTTTAAGAGAGATGGAGTTCCATTTGAAAGTATAGCTAATTTCAAATTCTTTTCTTTTAATTTTTCGAGAGTTTCTGGAACTTCTTTAAAGGGTGAAAGAACTTTATATAAGCTCAACAATTCATTTTTCATTGATGCATCTATATTAAAAGTTCTCATTGATTTATCTAAACTATCCTCGGTAATTTGCCAAAAATCTTTGTGTCTTCCCATAAGGCTTCTAAGCCAGGTGTATTCTAGCTGAGTTGTTCTCCAAAAGTTTGCGAAACCTTCCCACTTTGCTCCAATTTTATTTTTACATTTTTCAGCAGCCGAATTTACATCAAACAATGTGCCATAAGCATCAAAAATTATTGCTTTAATATTTTTCATAAATTAACTTAACATAAATGAGTAATATTAGATTATTTTTTTCAGATACTTTATCAGCTAACATGATTGATAAACTCAATAAGAATCAATCACATTATTTAAGTAAAGTGATGAGAATAAAAGAAAATGAGATTTTCTCTCTATTTAATAAAGAAGGAGAGTGGGAAGCAAAAATTTTAGAGATATCTAAAAATATTGTTGAATTTAAAATTACAAAACAACTAAGACAAAAACATAATACCAAGGAATTATGGTTAGCGTTTTCTCCTATCAAATCAAATTATCAGAATTTTATGCTGCAAAAAGCAACAGAGCTTGGAGTGACTAAGTTTATGCCCATTATTTTTGATAGAACTGTTGTTAGAAAAATTAATAAAGAACGTTTAGAAAAAATAGTTATTGAAGCTAGCGAACAATCAAATCGCATTAATGTACCTCCAATTGAAAGTCCTCAAACTTTGGATAATTTTTTAAAAAAAAAAAATTTAATGAATTTAATCTTCACAGATTTAAATTCTGATAATAGAAAAGTTGACAAATCTAAATTAACAGACAAACCAATATGTATAATTATAGGACCAGAGGGTGACTTTTCAGAAGCTGAAAGAGATAAGATTCTTTCTTTCAAAAATGTTCAGCCAATTAAAATCAATGATAATATATTAAGATCAGAAACAGCAGTCATATCAGCAATTTCGATCGTAAATTACGTAATTACTTGATAAATTGTCGCGAAAACTAAAGTGTAATTTTTATAAAAGAGCTTTATATAGCTATTTAGAATGAATAAATTTTTTATTATATTTTCATCTTTGCTTTTAACACAAGAAGCATTTGCTAATCAGCCTGTTGAATGGCAATTAGGTTTTCAAAATGCCGCTTCGCAGTCTATGAGGGAGATTGTTTCTTTTCATAATTATTTATTATTACCAATTATAATAGCGATAAGTGTATTTGTTTTATTTTTGATGCTTTATGCATGTGTAAGATTTAGAGCCTCAGCGAATCCTAACCCATCTAAAAGAACCCATAATGTTGCTGTAGAGGTATTATGGACTTTAATTCCATGTTTAATTTTGATCGTAATGGCAGTACCATCGTTTAAAATCTTATATAAACAGGACGCTATACCAAAAGCAGACCTTACAATTAAAGCAGTTGGTTACCAGTGGTACTGGGGATATGAATATCCTGATGAAAATATTATTTTTGAATCTTACATGATAGAAGATAAAGATTTGAAGCCCGATCAACCCAGGCTTCTTGCAGTTGACAATGAAGTTGTAGTACCAGTTGATAAAGTTGTAAAAGTTTTGATAACTGCGAACGATGTCTTACATGCATGGGCCTTACCTTCGTTCGGAGTAAAAAGAGATGCTGTTCCTGGAAGAATTAATGAGACATGGTTTAAAGCTGAAAAAGTTGGAACTTATTACGGTCAATGTTCTGAACTTTGTGGTATTAAGCATGCATTTATGCCAATTACTGTAAAAGTTGTGACTGAAGAAGAATATGAGAGTTGGTTATCTGAAGCAAAAGAAAAATTTGCAAAAGAGGAAATTGAGAACAATCTTAAATTAGTGAGTAAATAATAATGTATACACAAACTGCATCCCACGACGATCACACTCCAAAGGGTTGGAAGCGTTGGGCGTATTCCACAAATCATAAAGATATAGGAACAATGTATTTAATTTTTGCAATTGTTGCAGGGGTGATTGGTACTGCATTTTCAGTTTTAATGAGAATGGAGTTAATGCATCCTGGTGATGGAATTCTGGGTGGAAACTATCATCTTTATAATGTTTTAGTAACTGGTCATGGATTAATAATGATTTTCTTCATGGTAATGCCAGCTATGATTGGTGGTTTTGGAAATTGGTTTGTTCCAATTATGATTGGAGCGCCAGATATGGCCTTTCCACGAATGAATAATATTTCTTTCTGGTTATTACCTGTCTCACTAACTTTATTAATATTATCAGTTTTTGCTGATGGTCCTCCAGGACAGACTGGTGTTGGGGGCGGATGGACTATTTATCCTCCTTTATCATCAAAAGCAGGTCAACCTGGACCAGCTATGGATTTGGCGATTTTAAGCTTGCACTTAGCAGGCGCTTCCTCGATTTTAGGAGCTGTAAACTTTATTACTACGATTTTGAATATGAGGACTCCTGGCATGACACTACATAAGATGCCTTTATTTGCTTGGTCAATCTTAGTTACTGCTTTTTTATTGTTATTATCTCTACCAGTTCTAGCAGGAGCGATAACAATGTTATTAACTGATAGAAATTTTGGAACTGCATTCTTTGATGCACAAACAGGAGGAGACCCAGTTTTGTTTCAACATTTGTTTTGGTTCTTTGGTCACCCAGAAGTTTATATTTTGATTCTTCCAGGATTTGGAATGATTAGTCATGTTGTTTCAACATTTTCTAGGAAACCGGTTTTTGGTTATTTAGGTATGGCTTATGCGATGGTTGCAATTGGAATAGTAGGTTTTGTAGTTTGGGCTCACCATATGTATACAGTTGGATTAAGCACAGATACAAAAGCTTATTTCTTAGCGGCAACCATGATTATTGCTGTTCCAACGGGAATAAAAATTTTCTCTTGGATTGCAACCATGTGGGGTGGCTCAATTTCATTTAAAACACCCATGATGTGGGCACTCGGCTTTATCTTTATGTTCACAGTAGGAGGAGTGACTGGAGTAGTTTTAGCAAATGCAGGAGTAGATACTGCAATGCACGACACCTATTATGTTGTAGCTCATTTTCACTATGTTCTTTCTTTAGGAGCTGTTTTTGCAATATTTGCTGGTTTTTATTATTGGTTTTCAAAAATGTCTGGTTACGAATATTCAGAGTGGCTAGGTCAATTACATTTTTGGCTAACTTTCATTGGAGTAAATCTAATTTTCTTTCCTCAGCATTTTTTAGGATTAGCAGGAATGCCAAGAAGATATGCTGATTATCCAGATGCATTTGCGGGTTGGAATTATATTTCTTCAATAGGATCTTATATAGCGGTTGCTGGTTTAGCAGTATTTTTTGTTAATTTGATTTATGCTTTTGCAAAAAAGAAGGTTGCAGCTCAGAACCCTTGGGGCGAGGGAGCAACAACTTTAGAATGGACTGTTCCATCCCCACCAAATTTCCATACTTTTGAGGAATTACCAAAATTTGTAGACGATCAAGAAACAGGAAAATCTCATAGCTAAAATTCAAAGCTTTAAAATTGATGAGCAGTTCAAAATTAAATAAAGATAATCTATCCCAAGAAGACTTATTTAATTTTTCTGAGTTGTTTAAATTAATGAAACCAAGAGTAATGTCGCTAGTGATATTTACTTGTGCGGTAGGATTACTAACTGCTCCAAATATAGTTTCAACTAGAGATGCAATAATTGGAATATTACTTGTATCAATGGGTGCCGGAGCGGCAGGGGCTCTTAATATGTGGTATGAGTCCGATCTTGATGCTTTAATGAGTAGAACATGCTTAAGACCAATACCAACTGGTAAAGTTAATAAAAATCAGGCACTTATATTTGGAATAACTTTATCGATCATTTCAGTCGTTGCACTGGATTATTTTACAAATAGAATATCTGCAGGGATATTGCTTTTCACCATTATATTTTACGTTTTAATTTATACAATTTGGTTAAAAAAAAGAACTTCTCAGAATATTGTGATTGGAGGAGCGGCAGGAGCTCTCCCTCCGGTAATTGGATGGACTATCGCTACAGGATCATTATCTCTTGAACCCTTTGTATTTTTTTTAATTATTTTCTTTTGGACACCATCACATTTTTGGGCATTAAGCTT
This sequence comes from uncultured Pelagibacteraceae bacterium, assembly GCA_902610675.1. Taxonomy (GTDB): domain Bacteria; phylum Pseudomonadota; class Alphaproteobacteria; order Pelagibacterales; family Pelagibacteraceae; genus Pelagibacter. The sequence goes on from CACLWP010000001.1 coordinate 115,008, forward strand.
ATATAAATCAGAAGATTATAAAAAAGCTAATATACCCATGCTTCCTCTAACAAATGGGATAGAGAGCACTAAAGTAAATATTTTTGTATACTCTTTGCTAATGCTCCCAGTGATAATTTTTCCATATGTAATAAACTTTGTTGGATTTGTTTTTCTAATTCCATCATTGTTATTAACTATTTATTATAATTATTTATGTTTCGATCTTTATAAGTTTAAAAAAAACAAGTTTAATGCAAAAAAAGCTAAATCGATATTTGGCTATTCTATCTTATATTTGTTTTTAGTTTTTGTGCTTTTTCTGATAGATAAGATTTTATGATTATACCAGATAAAAAAACTAAGAAAAAAAATATTAAGACAGCATTAGCAATTATTGCATTCATGATTTTTCTGTTTTTATTTACATTATATAATACGGGAGTTTTCGATAGAGCAATATGATGCAAAAAAAAAATCTTACACCATTAGTTCTTATAGGGATATTTGTGTTTATGTTAGGTTTATCCTACGCTGCAGTGCCTTTGTATGATTTATTTTGTAGGGTAACAGGTTTTGGAGGTACTACTCAAATTTCAAACAGCGCTCCTAAAATAGTTCTTAATAAAGTTGTGAGTGTTAGATTTGATACCAATGTAAATAATTTACCCTGGGATTTTAAGGCAAAATCTAATGTTATAGATGTGAAAGTTGGTCAAGTTAATAAAATAGAGTTTGAGGTTGAAAATTATAGTGGCGAACCAACTGCTGGTGTAGCAAGTTTTAACGTATCACCAGCAAGTTTTGGGAAATATTATAGTAAACTTGGCTGTTTTTGTTTTGAAAAACAAGAATTAAAAGCAGGAGAAAAAGCCACCTATGTAATGACTTTTTATCTAGACCCTGAAATGATTAATGATCCAAGCGTAAAGAACTTAGAAGATGTAACTATGTCGTATACTTTTTTCTCGACAGATTATTATAAACAATCATAATTAAATTATGTCAGCTGAAAAAAAACATGATTATCACTTAGTAGACCCAAGTCCTTGGCCTATTTACACTTCGTTTTCTTGCTTAGTATTAGCTATAGGTGCTGTGTATTATATGCATTCAGATGTTTCATGGGGAATGTATCTTGGATTAGCTCTTCTAATTTACGGTGCATATATGTGGTTCAGGGATGTGGTCATTGAAGCAGAACATCAAGGTCATCATACGCCTGTGGTCCAAATTCACCATCGTTATGGAATGACTTTATTTATCGCATCTGAGGTTATGTTTTTTGTTGCTTGGTTTTGGGCTTACTTTGACGTTAGTCTTTTCCCAAATGATTTTGTAGGAAACGTGTGGCCACCGAAAGATATTGTGACTTTTGATCCTTGGGATATACCTTTAATTAACACATTAGTTTTACTATTATCAGGTACAACAGTTACTTGGTCTCACCATTCATTATTAGAAGGTGATAGAAAAGGTTTCATACAAGGATTGATGCTCACAGTAATTCTTGGAGCATTTTTTACAGCACTTCAAGCATATGAATATCATCATGCTACATTTGCCTTTTCAGATCATATTTATGGTTCTGTTTTTTACATGGCAACAGGCTTTCATGGTTTCCATGTTATAGTTGGAACAATTTTTTTAGCAGTATGTTTATGGAGAGGAAAATTAGGTCATTTTACTAAAGATCATCATTTTGGTTTTGAAGCAGCTGCATGGTATTGGCATTTTGTCGACGTTGTTTGGTTATTTTTGTTCGCTGCAATATATATCTGGGGAAGTTAATTTGATCCTTGAAACATAAGTTTTTATTTTCTGTCTTTATAATTTTCTTTATTCTTGTTTTTGTTGGGCTAGGTACATGGCAAATTATCCGTCTAAATTGGAAGAATAATTTGATTTTAGAGATTGAAAATTCATTAAAAAATTCTCCAGTGGAATTAGCTCAGTCAAACAAAGAAAATTTTCTTAGAATTAAAACTTCAGGATCTATAGATTTTGATAAACAAATTTATTTATACAATTTAAATCAGTCTGGTACTCCTGGTTTTGAGGTGATAAATCCAATTACAATTGGTGATGAACATTACTTAATAAATAGAGGCTGGATACCATTTGAAAAGAAGGGCACTCAAGAAATAAATGTATTTGATCAAAATAATATTATCGGAACTCTAAAAGTACAGGGTAGAAAAAATATCTTTAAACCAGATAATGATATAGATGAAAATTATTGGTTTAGTTTAAATAGAGAAGACATCTCAAAATTTACAGGTAAAAATTTTTCTAAATATATTATTTATTTAGATGGAAATTATCAGTTCCCTAGACCAAAAAAAATTACTGCAAATATTTCTAATAATCATCAAAAATACGCTATTACTTGGTTTTCATTAGCGCTTTCAATTCTTTTGCTATATTTGTATTTTAGAAAAAAGAATTATTAAATGAATTACATTAGTACGAGAAATAATCAGAAAAACTTTACTTTTAAAGATGTTTTCCTCAAAGGTTTGGCGGATGATGGAGGACTTTTTGTTCCTAAATCAATTAAACAATTTAAAAAGGAAGAATTAGATAATCTTAAAAATCTTAGTTACAATGATTTAGCCGCTGAAGTAATTTATCCATTTATTGGAGATTTCATGTCTAAAGATGACCTAATCTCTTTGATTTCAAAATCGTATTCTAATTTTAGATCTAATGATGTTGTAAAAATTTCTAATCTCGGAAATCTAAAAGTATTAGAACTGTTTCATGGTCCCACACTTGCTTTTAAAGATATTGCTATGCAATTAATAGGTAATTTTTATCAGTATCATTTGGGTTATGATCAGAAGAACATTAATATAATAGTGGCAACTTCTGGTGATACTGGTGCAGCTGCAATAGATGCTTTAAAAGGAAAAAAAAATTTAAATGTTTTTGTATTGCACCCTAATAATAAAATTTCACCTGTACAAAGAAAGTTAATGACAATACATGAAGAGAGTAACGTATTTAATATTGCAATAGAAGGCAACTTTGATGACTGTCAAAATTTAGTAAAAGCAATGTTCAATGACGAAAAATTTTCAAAAGCGATCAATATGTCAGGTGTAAATTCAATTAATTGGGCAAGAATTATTGCTCAATCGGTATATTATTTTTACGCTTTCTTTAAAGTTGGAAATGGTCAGCCTTTATCTTTTTCTGTCCCAACAGGAAACTTTGGTGATATTTATGCTGGTTACTTAGCAAAAAAATTAGGCCTTCCAATCGATAAGCTAATCGTAGCTACAAATAAAAATGACATACTTCATAGAGCCATATCAGGTGGTGACTATAGTCAAAAGAAAGTTGAGGAAACAAATACTCCAAGCATGGATATACAAATAGCAAGTAATTTTGAGAGGCTTTTATATGATGTAAAAGATTGTAACTCAGAAGTTACAAAAGATGTAATGGCTGAGATAAAAAATAATAATTATAAAATTGATAAAAACGATTTAGATAAAATAAAAAAAAATTTTGTATCTGAGATGCTTGATGAAAATGAAACTGTTGAAATGATAAAGACAATTAATGACGAGTATCAGATGGTAGTTGATCCGCATACAGCAGTGGGTATTGGTGCTGTTAGAAAGTTAGGGTTAGAAAAAAATTGTGTTGTATTATCAACTGCACACCCATGTAAGTTTCCAAAAGCAATAGAAGATGCAATTTCAAAAACTGAAAATTTACCAGATAGTCTTAAATACGTTAATGATAGAAAAGAAAAATTTGAACTTCTGTCAAATGATATTGAAAAAGTTAAAAAATATGTAATGAATTCAATATGAAACTTAAAATAAAAGATCAAATACCAGATACAGAGATTTTTCAACTCATTCATGGAGAACCACAAAAAAGTAAATTAAGAGAAGTCGTAGGTAATGGAAAAATTGTTTTGTTTGGTTTGCCTGGGGCATTTACGTCAACTTGTTCAAAACTTCATCTCCCAGGTTTTGTAGCAAATGCAGATAAAATCAAAGCAAAAGGAATACAAAACATATTTTGTTTATCAGCAAATGATCCTTATGTAATGAATGGTTGGGGAGAGATTAATAATACTGGTGATAAAATAAAAATGTTATCTGATCCGTATTTGTCATTCACTAAAGCAATAGGCGCAGAAGTTGATCGAAATTCAAAAGGAATGGGAATTAGATCAAATCGTTATTTAATGGTGATTGAAAATTTCACTGTTGTAAATATTCATGTGGAAAAAGAAACTAAAGAATGTGGTTTAACATCAGCAGAAAATTTATTAAATCATCTATTGTAAGTTTGCAGCATCTCTAGCAAGTATATCTACTTCATTATTTAATTCGTCAGTTGAATGTGCTTTTACCCAATTCCAACTTATTTCAAACTCACTATTTAGTAGATCTAATTCTGTCCAAAGTTCCTTATTGCTTACCTCTTTTTTACTTGCAGTTTTCCATCCATTTTTTTTCCAATTATGTATCCATTCTGTTATTCCAGACTTTACGTATTTAGAGTCTGTAAAAATTTGTACTTTGCTACCTTTTGGAATTTTTTTAAGAGCTTTTATAGGTGCTAATAATTCCATTTGATTATTTGTGGTATCTTTTTTATTTCCTTTAATTTTAGTTTTTTTTCCATCATCTAATATTATTGCAGCCCAACCACCTTTACCCGGATTTCCAATACATGAACCGTCAGTGTATATCTTGATCATTAATTCAAATAATCTTTATAAGTTTTTAAATTATTATGTATTACGAGCTTTTGATAATATTCTCTTGGATCTTTTATTTTAATCAATGCTGTTTTCGGAGTGTTTGAATAGTCATAAAGTCTTGTCATAAAATATCTCATTGCAGCACCACGACATAAAACATTTAATGATTTTTTTTCTTTAATTGAGATTTTTCGAATTTTTTCATAACCTTTTATTAAATTTTTAACTTTCTTTTTGTTCATCACGAACTTTGATTTTTTTTTATCAAAACAAAGTGCATTTACACAGATTGCGATTTCATACATAAAATAGTCATTAGCTGCAAAATAAAAATCGATCACCCCTGATAATCTATTATTTCTAAAAAAGATATTATCGATAAATAAATCCCCATGAATTATTCCTTTTGGCAAATCTTTAGGCCATTTTGTTTTTATGTCTTTATAATTAGTTTTTAAAAATTTTTCTACATTAGTAAATTTTTTTGATTTAAATCTTATGCTTTTCAGAAATGGACTCAGATATCTGACACCCATAGAGTTTTTTCTAAAAAGATTGATTTTTTTTGTTGATAAATGCATTTCAGCAATCATTTTACCTATGTCATGACAGTTTTTAAAATTGAGAGACTTTTTATCTTTTCCCTTGAGAAA
>CACLWP010000002.1 GCA_902610675.1 uncultured Pelagibacteraceae bacterium
TAAACCAGAACACTTCATTAAATTAGGAAGAAAAAAAATAGAAACATTAATTAAAAAAATTGGTATTTTTAGGATCAAAGCGAAAAGTATCTACAATTTATCAAAAATACTTGTCAAAAATTATAATGGTAAAGTACCCAGAACTTTTGAAGAACTTGAAAAATTACCAGGCGTAGGACATAAAACTGCTAGCGTAGTTATGTCTCAAGGTTTTGGGCATCCAGCTTTTGCTATAGATACTCACATTCATAGGTTGGCTCAGAGATGGGGATTAACAAATGGAAAAAATGTTGTTCAAACAGAAAATGATTTAAAAAGATTATTCCCTAAAAAATATTGGAACAAATTGCATTTACAAATAATCTATTATGGAAGAGAGTTCTGTAAAGCTCGTGATTGTTATGGAATAAGTTGTAAAATTTGCACTTCTTGTTATCCTAATAGAAAAAAACCATTTATTACAAAAAAACCTTAATGAAAATTTTAGGAATTGGAAATGCGATTGTTGATGTACTTTGTAAAGTTTCAGAAGAATTTTTAAAAGAAAACTCTCTTACAAAAAGTACTATGAAACTTGTTGATGAAAAAGAATTTAATAAATTACTCTTATCATTAAAAATTGAAGAAACTATTTCAGGAGGCTCTGTTGCCAACTCTATAGTTGGTCTTTCTCAATTAGGAAATGAGGTCGGATTTATAGGTAAAGTGAGCGATGACAAGTTAGGACAAAAATATGAAGAGGGTTTAAATAAAGAGAAAGTGAAGTATTTATATAAAAAAAAAGAGGAGCCAATTCCTACAGGGTCTTGCTTGATACTAATTACACCAGACTCTGAAAGAACAATGTGTACATTCCTTGGTACAGCTGGAAAAATTGATGATGATGACGTCCATGAAGAAGACATAAAAAATGCTGAAATGGTTTTTTTAGAGGGTTATTTGTGGGATGAAGGTAAACCACGAAAGGCTTTTGATAAAGCAATTATTCATTCTAAAAAAGTTGCAATGTCCTTATCGGACCTTTTTTGCGTGGAGAGACATAAAACAAACTTTTTAGAATTAGTAAAAAATCAATTAGATATTGTCTTTGCGAACGAACAAGAAATTTTATCTTTAATAAATGCCAAGTCATTTAAGGAAGCTGTTTCATTTTCGAAAGAAATTAAAAAGAATATTATAATTACAAGAGGCGAGAAAGGAGCTGTTTCTATCAATGAGGATGAAATTGTAGAAATTAGAGCTAATTCTAATTTGAATATTAAAGATTTAACCGGTGCTGGAGATTTATTTGCTGCAGGATATTTACACGGAGTGATTAATAATTTTAAGATAAAAGAATGCCTAACTAAAGGCACAGAATTATCTTCTAAAATTATTCAGAAAATAGGCGCAAGAATTTAATTTTTCTAATTTATTGAATATCCGTTATTATTATTTGAAATAAAATTTTCATCTTTGAAAATTTCCTTCATTTTTTTTCTCAATCTGTAAATATGTGTTTCAACTGTATGCGTTTCTAAATTTGGTGAATAATCCCAAACATTTTTTTGTAAATCTTTTATAGTTACGTCTTTTTTATCGTGTATAAAAATTATTAAATTGGTCTCTCTTTCAGTCAAATCTAATTTTTTATTTTCAAAAAAAATTTTTCTCGAATTTAAGTCTAAATTATATTTTCCAATTCTAATATTTGACTGATTATAAAATTTACTTTTTAAAAAATTAACATTTATAGTTTCCAATAAGTTTTCTAATTTAATTGGTAAATTATCTAATACTAAAATATTATTTATGCCCTTAATTTCTTTTTGAGATAAAAATAAATAATCAATTTTTGATTCAAATTCAATTTTTTCATATTCTTTTTTTTTACAACTTATGATTTTAAAATTTAAATTTTCAGAAATTTCGCTTAATATATCAAATAGATTTTGATACTCATATATTATTAAAATTTTTGAACTCATTTGTTTTAAATTATGACAATTATTATTAAAAATAAAGAAACTCTTTTATTTGATGACTTTAAATTTAAATGTGCGGTTGGTAAAAAAGGGTTAACCAAAAATAAAAAAGAAGGTGATTTTAAGACACCTATTGGTATTTTTGAATTAGGAGACATTTATTATAGACCGGATAAAGTCCAAAAACCTGTCTCAAAAATAAAAACTAAAATAATTAGAAAAAATATGGGTTGGTGTGATGACCCTAATAGCAAACATTACAACAAATTAATAAAAATAAAAAAAAAATTTCAAGGCAGTTTTGAGAAGCTTTTCCGTAACGACAGTAAATATGATTTATTGATTTTAATTAAATATAATTACGCAAAGATTATTAAAAACAAAGGTAGCGCAATTTTTTTACATTTAACTCAAAATTATTTACCTACAAAAGGGTGTATAGCAATAAAAAAAAAAGATTTTTTGATTTTAATTAAATTGATTAATAAAAATACTAAAATAAAGATTACTTAAATCGTTTGCCAAAAATAGCTGTGCCAATCCTTAGGTAAGTTGACCTATATTCCAGGGCGTCCAAATAATCATTTGTCATGCCCATACTTATTTCAGATAAATTAATTTTTTGATTTAGTTGAGACAAATCTTTAAAAAAAAATTTTGGATCTTGATTTTCTGGGGGAATGCACATCGTTCCTATTATATCTAATTTTAATTCTAAACAATGTTTATAAAATTCTTCCAAATCAGATGGTTCGATACCAGATTTTTGTTTCTCTCCGCCTAAATTTATTTGAATAAAAATTTTTATTTTTTTTGAATTTTTATGCATTTCTTTAGAAATTTTATTCGCAAGTTTTAAACTATCTAAAGAATGTAAGTAATCGAAAATTTCAAGCGCATTTTTAACCTTATTAGTTTGTAATTTACCGAGCATATGCAATTTTAAATTTTCATTTTTTTCTTTAAGTATCGGCCATTTTTTTTGTGCTTCTTGCACTTTATTTTCTCCGAATTCACAATGACCATATTCTATTAAAGGCATTATATCCTCTTCGGTAAATGTTTTTGATACAGCTATAACTTTTGGGTTATATTCAGATATGGAAAGTTCGTTAATTTTATCCTTAATTTTTTTATTTATTTGGATTAAATTACTTAGTGTGTAATGCATATTAAAAATTTAAAACAATATTTTTTCATCGATAAGTTTGACTATTATCATCTAGTAAATTTGAGTAAAAATATATCTTTTATTTGGAGAAATAAAGATAAAGAACCTTCTCTCAATAATTTAATAGAATTACGCAATTTCTGTAAAAAACATCAAAAAAAACTTTATATAAGGAATGACGTAAAATTAGCAAACAAAATCAACGCTGATGGGTTGTATATTTCTTCTTCAAACAAAAATTTAATTATCGCATCATCATCTTTTAGGAAAAGTTTTAAAATCCTAGGATCAGCACATAATTTAAAAGAAATTAGGATAAAAGAACTTCAAGGAGTTAATGAGGTTTTTTTATCTCCTATATTCAAAAATAAACATAATAAAAAATTAGAAATTTTCAGATACTTAAATTTAAGAAATTCAACTGAAATGAAAGATATAGCTTTGGGTGGTATAAGCAAAAAAAATTTTAAAAAATTCAATTTAATCAAACCGTTTGGTTTTGCAGGAATTTCTTTTTTTAAGTAAAAAAAAAGGCCCCTTAAAAGGGGCCTTTTTAAAATCAAATATTATGATGTTTAGAATGCAAATGAAGCAGCGAACATAGATGCTTCAGCGTCTAAGTTTGCAGTTCCACCTGAACTTTCAACTTTGTTGAAACCACCAGAAAATGAGATTGAACCCATAGTATATGATGCTTGTATACCTGTGTTTTCCTCATCTTCAGCAGCATTAGAAAAATCAACTGTTTGTCTACCTGCAGATACAGTTAGATCATCGTTGATCGCAACAGAGATACCCATGTGAGTAGCATCTTGGTCTGTTGAAGCAACTGCTTCAAAGTCAACGTCAGTTTTTTGGATAGCAGCTGTCACATTACCCATAGTGTATTTAGCACCATAAGTGTAGTTTTCAGCTATATCACCATCATCAAACGCACCGTACATTAACATTAAACCATCCATTAAACCGCTATACTTCAGTGAATATCCTGTTTCAGCTTCAGCAGCAGTAGCTGGTTTTGCGTTGTAAGATACAGATATATCAAAACCCATAGCGCTTACATCGTAACCCCACTGACCAGTTTGAGTGTTACCTGAACTATCAAGTAAACCATAGTCATTAGCACCACCATTTTCGTTAGCAAGTTCGTATACTGGCGTATATGCATTTGGAATGATATCTTTTGCAGAGTCTACTCCGCTTCCACTTGAAGAAGCACCAGAGAATGACAACGTACCCATATCACCCATACCAAGTTTTAGATTGTAATCGTCATATGCATCTGTGTAACCACGATCTATTTCATAATAGACTGATACAGTCATACCATTATCTAGGTCACCACTTCCTGAAAACTTAACACTGTCAGCCATTACCCACGGATTTGAATCCGTTGCACTGTCTAGACCTGTGTAAGTTAACGCAGCACTACCTGATACACTTAACTCACCAGCAATAGATGCTGTTGAAACAAGTGAAGTAGCTAAAGCAGTTAAACCTACTTTTGTTAGTTTGTTCATAAATTTACTCCTTTTTTATAATTAATTATAAACAAGGCATTTTTAGCAAAAAATTGCAGATCTCTTAGCAAATTTTCCCAAAAACAGTTATAATTTGAAATAGTGTTGCATTTTTGCATCACTTTTAATTGCATAACATGTGGTTATCAAAAAAAACAATGATATTCTAATTTTAAAGGTAATAAATTGTGCTAAAAGCTTATATTTTAGTTAAACTCATGACATCAAAGAAAAATATCGTAATCTTATTTTCAATCTTAACTCTACTTGCACAAGGTGCGTGTGGACCCCTTAAATTCAAAAAAGTTGACGCAAAGGATGTTCCTCCCAACGTAAGAGACCGGGTACAAAAAAATATGGAGGAGGGAAAAGGCTTTAGGCTTATGGATTCAAAGAAAAAAGGGACTAATTATGAGTTTGCAAGTTCAAATCCTTTATGGAAAGCTACGCTAGATACCTTAGATTTTATGCCATTAGTATCGGCAAATTATAGTGGAGGTATTGTCGTTACAGATTGGTACAGTGAGAATAATACTCCAAACGAATCAGTTAAAATTTCTGTAAGATTTTTAACAAATGAAATTAGATCTGATGCATTAGATATAAACGTTTTCTTAAAAAAATGTTCTGAAAATTTAACCAATTGCTCAATCAGTAAAAATAATACTGACATAGTTGCTGATCTTAATTTGAATATACTTAAGAAAGCAACAAAATATGAAAAAGAAATTATTGCAAAATATAAAAAAGAAAATCCTTACCCAATGGGTGATGCTAGTCATAGAAGTAGAAAATCAAAAAAAAAATAAACCTGAAATAATCTAAAAATTGTGGAAAGATATAATTTTAAGTTAGCTGAGAAAAAATGGCAAAATTACTGGGAAAAAGATAAAACTTTTAAATCGGTAATTAGTAAAAATAAAAAAAAATTCTATTGTTTAGAAATGTTTCCTTATCCCTCTGGAAAAATCCATATGGGTCATGTAAGAAATTATACAATTGGTGATGTGCTATCTAGATTTAAAAATCTAAAAGGATTTAATGTACTTCATCCAATGGGCTGGGATTCTTTTGGTATGCCAGCTGAAAATGCTGCAAGACAAAACAAATTAAATCCAAAGGTTTGGACTGAAAAAAATATTGAAGTAATGAAAACTCAACTTAAAATGTTGGGTCTCTCAATAGATTGGGATAGGGAAATTTCAACATGCTCACCTGATTATTATAAACATCAGCAAAAAATATTTTTAGATCTTTATGATAAAGGTCTTGTGTATAGAAAAGAGAGTTATGTTAACTGGGATCCGGTGGATAAAACAGTTCTTGCTAACGAACAAGTAATTGATGGGAAGGGTTGGAGATCTGGTGCTATTGTTGAAAGAAAAAAATTAAATCAATGGTTTTTTAAAATTTCTCACTTTTCTGAGGACCTACTAAATGAGCTCAATAAATTAGATTTATGGCCTGATAAAGTAAAGACTATGCAAAAAAATTGGATCGGAAAATCATTTGGTTGCGAAATAGATTTTCAAATTAATGGTTCAAAAAAGGTAAAATCAATTAAATGCTATACGACAAGGCCAGACACATTGTTTGGATTTTCTTTTTTAGCATTATCTGTGGACCATCCAATATCAAAATATTATGAAAATAATGAGGATTTTATTGAATTCAAAAAAGAATGCTCAAAAACAGGAACTACAGAGGAATCAATAGCTCAGGCTACAAAAATAGGTTTTAAAACTGAGTTAGAAGCAGTTAATCCCTTAGATGACAAGTTAAAGGTTCCAGTTTATTTTGCTAACTTTGTTTTAATGGATTATGGTTTTGGAGCAGTTTTTGGATGCCCGGCACATGATCAAAGAGATTTCGATTTTGCAAAAAAGTATAATCTTGAGATTAAAACGGTAGTTAAACCTACAAATGAATCAGATAATTATCAGGTTCAAAACGAAGCTTATACTGGAGCAGGTGTAATCGTAAACTCCGAATTCTTAAATGGTCTTTCAGTGCCTGAAAAATCAATAACAGAAACAATCAAGATATTAGAGGATAAAAACTTAGGTAAGAAAAAAACTAATTACAGATTAAAAGATTGGGGAATTTCTAGACAAAGGTATTGGGGATGCCCAATTCCAATAGCTTATGACAATGACAATAATGTTATTAAAGTGCCAGAGAAAAATTTGCCTGTTGAGCTTCCAGACTCTATCGATCTAAACACAAATGGTAATCCATTAGACTCTCAAACAAAATGGAAAGAAGTTAAGATCGATGGCAAAGTGTGTACAAGAGAAACAGATACTTTAGATACTTTCGTAGACTCCTCTTGGTATTTTCTTAGATTCTGTTCAGCTAAAAATAAAGAAAAGGCTTTTGATATTAATGAAATAGATTATTGGATGCCAGTAGACCAATATATTGGGGGTGTTGAACATGCAATTTTACACCTTTTATATTCGCGATTTTTTATGAGAGCAATAAGTCTTGATAATAAAGATACAAGCCTAAAAGAACCATTTGAAGGTTTGTTTACTCAAGGTATGGTTTGCCACCAAACTTATAAAGACGAGAACAATAATTGGATTTATCCCGAAGATGTTTCTAGTGATGACGGAAAAAATTATTATCAAAACAAAGATCCATCAAAGAAAGTTACAGTTGGTCCCTCTGAGTCTATGTCAAAGTCAAAAAAGAATACTGTCGATCCAGAAACAATTATAAAACTATATGGAGCAGACTCAGTCAGATTATTTATATTGTCAGATAGCCCACCAGAAAAAGATATTCAATGGTCAGATAGTGGAATTTCTGCATCATTTAAATTTTTACAAAAATTATGGTCTCTAAATGAAAAAATAATCTCTAACAAAAATCAATTCTCAAAATTTGACGAAGATCTAGAGAAATTTACTAATCAAATTATTAAAAAATTAGAGGATGATTTGAACAGATTTGGTTTTAATGTGGTGATTGCATCTATTTATAAAATTTACACCTTTTACAATAAGCATACAAATAAAACAGAGTGGGGTAGTAATTTTTATGAAAATTACATAAAAATTCTAAAAATTATCAATCCTATAATTCCTCACTTTTCAAATGAATGTCTTGAAAAATTTAACCAATCGGTCAAAAATATCCAATGGCCATCAGTCGAAGAAAAATATTTAGAGGAAGAAATAATCAATATTGTTATTCAAATAAATGGTAAAAAAAGAAAGGTTTTATCAATTGATAAATCAATCAAAAAAGAAACTTTAATTGAAAAAATTAGAAATGATGATCAAATAAAGAAATATATTGATAATAAGAAAATCGTTAAAACAATATATATAGAAAATAAATTATTAAACTTTATTATTAAGTAATGATCAAAAAAACAAAATATCTAATTATCTTTTTAATTTTATTGTCTTGTGGATATTCACCTATTTACCAATCAAGTAATGAGATAAATTTAAAACTAGCTTCGATAAATTATTCTGGGGATAAAAAAATTGGAAGAGAGATTATAAAGAGTCTTAAAAAATTCAAAAAAAGCTCGAATTCAAATATTTTTGATGCAAGTTTTGTTGTTACAAAAAAAGAAATTATAGTTACCAAAGACAAAAAAGGAGATCCCTCAAGTTTCAGGACAACTATTGAGATAAATTTAGATTTAATTCATCAAAAAGACGATAAAGTATTTACAAAAACATTTATAGAAGAGTCAACTTATGACTCAATGGAAAATAAATTTGAATTAAATAAGTATAAAAATAAACTTGAAGAAAATATAGTAGTCAAAATTTTAAATGACATAAATATTTATTTCAATATCATTCAAAATGATTTCTAAACATTTTGAAATCGGTAAATTTAAGGAAAAAACAAATTTTTTTTTATTTTATGGCGAAAATGAAGGTCTTAAATTAGAAGCAATAGAAACACACTTTAAAAATTTTGATAAAAAGAACACACACAGATATACAGAAAAAGAAATTATAGCTAATAAAGAAATTTTCTTTGAGAGCATATACTCAAAGTCTTTTTTTGAAAACGAAAAATTGATTTTAATTTCAGATGTCACTGATAAGACATTGAATATCATCGAGGAAATTATTGGGACTAAAATTGAGGATGAGGTTTTTATACTATTGGCTAAAAAGTTAGAGAAAAAATCAAAAATTCGTAATTTTTTCGAAAAAAATGAACGAACACTAACAGTTCCATTTTATGAAGATACGAACCAAACACTAGCTACAATTGCCAGAAAAATTTTATATGAAAACAAAATAAATTTATCACAAGAAAATTTAAATTTGATTGTTGAGAGAGCCCAAGGAGACAGGATTAATTTAAAAAATGAATTACAAAAAATTATCAGTCTAAGTCAAAACAATAAAAAATTAGAATTAGAAGATATCTTAAAATTAACAAACCTAAGCGAAAATTATAGTGCTGTAGAAATAGTGGATAATTGTCTGAGCAAAAATAAAAAAAAAACTCTCAATATTCTTAATGAAAATATCCCATCTAGTGAGGACAATATTCTAATTTTAAGAACTTTTTTGAGCAAGTTAAAGAGACTAAGAAAGTTAAGATTAAATTTGAAAGAAAGTAATAATATTGATCAAGTAATTAACTCATATAAACCTCCAATATTCTGGAAAGATAAAAATATAATTAAGCAACAAATCAAAATATGGGAATTGAGTGAAATTGAGAGTTTTATTGTAGATTTAAATTACACTGAAAGTTTAATTAAAAAAAATCCTCAGATTTCTAATCAAGTCATAAACAATATGATTTTGGATAAAATTGAGGATACTAGTATCCAGATTTAATTATATCAATTATTTTATTTAATTGATCCAGCTCTTTGTAATAAAATGATATTGTACCTTTGTTGTTTTTATTATTTTTAATAGAAACACTAAGTCCAATTTTTTCAGATATAGAGTTCTCTAAATCACGAATATTTGTATCAACTTTGATCGGGATATTTTTTTTATTTTTTCTAAATATTTTAACTAAATTTTCTGCTTGTCTTACAGATAATTTTTTTTCAATAAATTTATTTGCCAAAAAAGCAGCGTTATCCAGCCCAACCAATATCTTTGCATGACCAGCGGTAATCTTTTTCTGTTCTACAAAATCAAGAACTTCTTTTGGTAAACTAAGTAACCTTAATGAGTTAGAAATATAACTTCTACTCTTACCTATAAATTTTGATACTTTATCTTGATCATATGCAAACTCATTTATCAATCTTTTATAGCCTTGTGCTTCCTCTAAAGGATTTAGATCGTGTCTTTGAACATTTTCAACAATTGCAAATTCTAAGGATTTAAGATCATCAGCGTCTATAACAACTACAGGAATATCATGAAGTCCTGCTTTTTGTGCCGCCAACCATCTTCTTTCTCCAGCTATAATCTCATATTTAGAATTGTTCGTATTAGATTTTCTAACTATAATTGGCTGAATAACACCCCTCTCTTTTATCGAATTAACTAAATCATTTAAGTTTTCTTCATCAAAATTTTTTCTTGGTTGATATTTGTTTGGAACTATCTCAGCTAAACCTAAATAATTTGTTTTATTCTCAACTTCTGTTTCACCGATTAAGGAAGATAATCCTCTACCCAGCCCTTTTTTAATTTTGTTCATTATGCTGCGCTCCCAATTTTATTTTCCTGTGTCATAAACTCATCGGTGAAATTATAATAGGATTTGCTACCTGGACAATTTTTATCGTAAATCAAAACTGGGATTCCGTGCGATGGCGCTTCGGATAATCTTACGTTTCTAGGTATTACCGTTTGATAAACTTTATCTTTGAAATAATCTCTTGCCTCCTGCTCTACCTGTGATGAAAGTTTATTTCTTCTATCATACATAGTTAAAAGTATACCTTGAATCTCTAATTCAGGATTCAAGTTAGCTTTAATTCTCTCAATAGTCTTCATTAGCTGTGTAAGTCCCTCTAATGCAAAAAATTCCGTTTGGAGTGGCACAAGCAATGAATTAGATGATACTAAGGCCATTACTGTTAATAGGCTTAAGGAGGGAGGACAGTCTATAAGTATATAATCATATAATCCTCTAGAATCATTTAAATACGCGGTTAATTTAGTTTTAAGTATGAAGGCTCTATCGCTGTCACCAGCCGTCTCAACCTCTAAACCGGATAAATCTACATTGGATGATATTAAATCAAGATTTTGAAAGTCTGTTTTTTTAATTACGTTTGAAATTGACATTGTGCCATTAAGAATTCCATAAATTGTCTGATCAGATTGAGAGGTATTGGATAATCCCAGTCCTGTAGTAGCATTTCCTTGAGGATCTAGATCAATTACTAAAATTTTTTTTCCAAGTTGAGATAGGGCCGATGCTAAGTTGATAACGGTTGTTGTTTTTCCAACCCCACCTTTTTGATTTATGATTGAAATAATTTTCATGAGATTTTTTTTTTAATTTTTTTAATATTCAATATAAAAGAGACGTCACTTGTTAAACTTTTTTTTTCTTCATAATCTAAATCCCATTCTTGAAGTGTTTCATTAAGAATTTTTCTTCCACTACTTCCCATAAAAAAAATAATATTTTTATATTTTATAAAATTTTCATTAACCAAGTTTAAAATGACAGGCATTGGCTTAAACGCCCTGGACATAATTGTTCCTGTTTCAATATTTTTAAGTGAAAAAATATCTTTCTGAATTATTTGTGTGTTTAAATTTAATTTTTTTGAAACTTCTTTCAGGAAAACACATTTATGGTAGCTTTTTTCATAAAGGTTTACTTTCAGGTCATTTTTAATTTTTTTCATCACTATAGCCACTATTAATCCAGGCATTCCACCCCCTGTACCTAAATCTGAGGTTGTATTACAATTTAAATCAACAAGATCAATAATTTGCGCAGAATCTATTATATGGCGCTCTCTTATTGCCACTTTTTCATACATTTTTTTACTTATAATGTTAATTTTCTGATTTTTTTCCTGTATCATTGTAATTAAGCTTTCGAGCTCATTACAAGTTTCACGTGAAACATTCAAATTGGAAATTTTGGAATAAGAATTTAGAATCAAGTTATCCATTAAGCTATATGCTTAATAGACTTTCTTTTAACGTGTGACAACAAAATATATACGGCTGCAGGTGTTATTCCATCGATTCTTAAGGCCTGGCCCATGGTTTTAGGCTTTATTTCTTTAAATTTAGCTTTTACTTCGTTAGAAAGGCCTGAAAATTGATCATAATCAATATTATCTGGTATTGTTAAATTCTCATCTCGTTTAAAAGCTAAAATATCGGCTTTTTGTTTCTTTAAATATCCTCTGTAATGAGAGTTAGTTTCAATCTGCTCATCAATTTCAATCCCATAATCAGCGATTTCAGGCCAAATATTCCTTATTTTTGTCATATCTACACTTTTATGTGTAAGAATTTCCTCTGCTGATCTAAAAACACCATCTTTCGCTATTTTTATTCCAAATTTATCTGCCTTAGAGGGTGAAATGTTTAAATTAGACATTTGAAGAGATATTTTGCTTAATTTATTAAATTTGTCCTCAAATAGTTGTTTTCTATTTTCTGCTATTAAACCAATTTTAATTCCTTTATGAGTAAGCCTTAAGTCTGCATTATCTGACCTAAGACTTAGTCTATATTCCGCTCGAGATGTAAACATTCTATAAGGCTCAGCAACACCTTTAGTGACTAAATCATCTATCATAACGCCAATATATGCGTCTGATCTATCTAAAATAAAAGGTTCCATGTCCTTTAACGATTGAGCAGCATTAATTCCCGCAATAAGGCCTTGAGCAGCTGCTTCTTCATAACCTGTAGTTCCATTTATTTGACCAGCAAGATAAAGATTTTTTATTTTTTTTGTCTCCAATGTTAAAAAGAGCTCTCTAGGGTCAATATAATCATATTCAATAGCATATCCTGGTCTAATTACTTTTACACTCTCTAAACCGTTGATATTATTGAGTATTTCATGTTGCACAACCTCAGGTAGAGATGTAGATATACCATTAGGGTAAATAGTATGATCACTTAGACCCTCTGGCTCTAGAAATATTTGATGTCTTGTCTTATCAGCAAATTTTACTATTTTGTCCTCAATAGATGGACAATATCTAGGACCAACACCTTGTATGCTTCCGGAATACATTGCACTTTTAGATAAATTCTTTTCTATTATTTTATGAACTTTTTCGTTTGTGTAAGTCATAGAACAAGAAACTTGCTTGTTTAAATTTTTTTTGGTTAGAAAAGAAAAAAAAAATGGATCTTCATCGGCGAACTGTTTTTCCAAATTTTCAAAATTGATTGTTCTAGAATCTAATCTAGGAGGTGTTCCTGTTTTTAATCTTCCAATTTTGAAATTATACTTTTCTAATTGTTCACTTAAACCTGTACTAGGTTTTTCATTAAATCGTCCAGCAGGGGTTCTTTTATCACCTATATGTATCAAACCATTCAAAAAAGTGCCTGTTGTTAAGATTAACTTGTTACAACTCACTTTATTTCCTTTAAGAGTTATAAACCCACTTATTTGGTTATTTTCAAAAATAAACTTTATTACAGGATCTGAAAAAATGCTTAAATTACAGTAGTTTACAAGTTTTTCTTGCATATATTTACGATATAATGATCTGTCAGACTGAGTTCGGGGTCCTCTAACTGCAGGACCTCTACTTCTATTTAATAATCTGAATTGTATTCCAGACTTGTCTGCTACCTCTCCCATAACACCATCTAAAGCGTCAATTTCTCTAACCAGGTGACCTTTACCTAGACCACCTATAGCTGGATTGCATGACATTTCCCCAATTGTATTTTTGTTATGTGTGAACAAAGCGGTATTTACACCAAGCCTTGCTGAAGCTGCTGCAGCTTCACAACCAGCATGACCGCCGCCGATAACAACTACATCAAATTGCAAATCTTTTTTCATGGACTAAATTTATATTTGATTACAATATTTACAAGATTTCTGTTTTTTTTCTAAAAAAAGTGTTATTTATCAACGATAATCAGTAAAAAACATCAAAAAACCCCATAAAACAGCTATTACTTTCCGATACAAAAATCGTTGAAAATGCTGCCTAAAATCTCTTCTATATCAACTTTGCCGACAATCATACCTAATTGTCTTGTAGCTAACCTTAGATCCTCAGCTCCTTTGTCAAAATCCTTTTTATCATTTTTATCTGAAAAATTATTCAGGTGATCAACACACTGTAGCAAATGTTGCCTGTGCCTTTCTCTTGTAATTAAGATATCTTCTTCAGATATAAATTTATTTTCTAAATTACTTTTTATTTTTAAAATTAATTTATCTATATTTAGATTGTCTTTGAGTGAAATTAAAACATGATTAAATTTTAAAATTTCAGTATCTAATTTTTCTTTCAACAAATCAGATTTGTTAATAACTAGAATCGCGTTTTCTTTTAATAAATCATTCAAAAATCCGCTTAAATCAATACTTTTAGCATCTACCACCACTAACTTCAGATCAGCGTTTTCTGCTTTTTTTAAAGATAATTTTATCCCTTTTTTTTCAATTTCATCCTCTGAGTCTCTTATCCCTGCTGTGTCTGAAATTATAACTGGATAACCATCTATATTTAAATGTGTTTCTACAACATCTCTTGTTGTTCCAGCAATTTCAGAAACTATAGCAACTTCCCTGTTTGATAAATTATTCAATAGACTAGACTTACCCGCATTGGTTGGACCTACAATTGCAATTTTAAAACCTTCACGAATTATCTCCCCAACTTTTTGATCATTCAAAATTTTCTTAATCTCATTTAAAACATAAGAAGAATCTTCTTTTATCTTTTTTAAATTTTCCTCTGGCAAGTCTTCCTCAGGAAAATCTATTTTTGCTTCAACGAATGACAAAATTTTTAGTAATTTCTCTCTCAACTCATTAAATTTATCTGAAGATTTTCCCTTCATCATTTTTACAGCTTGCGATCTCTGAATTTCAGTCTCTGCTGAGATCAAATCAGCTATACTCTCTGCTTTTAACAAATTTATTTTGCCATTTTGAAAAGCCAGCTTCGTAAATTCACCTGCCTCTGCTAATCTACAATTTTCAATTTTTGAAATTTCGTTTTGGAGTGCCAATACCACAGCCTTACCCCCGTGCACATGTATTTCAGCCATATCTTGTCCTGTGTAGCTCTCAGGACCAGGAAACCATATGATAATACCTTCATCAATTAGCTCAGAAGTGTTAATATTGTTTATTTTTCGAAGGGTTGCCATTCTTGGCTGAGGGATTTCTTTGTTCGTAAGTTTTTTTAGTACCTTAGAGGTCTCTAAGCCTGAAATTCTGATTACTGCAACCCCAGACACACCAGGACCAGACGATAAAGCGTAAATAGTCATAAATTTATTATAACTTTAATTTAGTTAGAAAGAAAAACGAAATTATGATGGTCTATTCATAGAGTTAAAAAACTCTGCATTATTTTTAGTATCTTTTAATTTTGAACTAATAAATTCGATAGCATCCATAGTGCCCATTGGAGCAATAATACGTCTAAGAACATTCATTTTTTGTAAATCGTTTTTATCAAACAGCAATTCTTCTCTTCTCGTTCCAGATTTTGTTATATCCATTGCAGGATAAATTCTCTTATCCGCAATTTTTCTATCTAAAACTGTTTCACTATTACCTGTTCCCTTGAATTCCTCAAAAATTACTTCATCCATTCGACTTCCCGTATCTATTAAAGCTGTAGAAATGATTGTTAAAGATCCACCTTCTTCAATATTCCTTGCAGCTCCAAAAAATCTTTTAGGTCTTTGAAGCGCGTTTGCATCAACACCACCTGTTAGGACTTTTCCAGAACTAGGAATAACAGCATTATAAGCACGACCAAGCCTTGTAATCGAGTCGAGTAATATCACTACATCTTTTTTGTGTTCAGTAAGCCTTTTGGCTTTTTCTATAACCATTTCGGCAACTGCAACATGCCTCTGTGCAGGTTCATCAAAAGTTGAGCTAATTACCTCACCTTTAACAGTTCTTTGCATATCCGTCACTTCTTCTGGCCGCTCATCAATCAATAACACCATCAAATAACACTCTGGATAATTTTTAGCAATTGAGTTTGCAATGCTTTGTAAAATCATAGTCTTTCCTGCTTTAGGTGGAGAAATGATTATTGATCTTTGGCCTTTTCCAATCGGACTGACAAGGTCTATTAACCTTGGGGTTAGATCTTGTTTTTTATCAGGTTTCACTGTCTCAACTTCCATGACTAATTGTTTATCTGGATATAATGGAGTTAAGTTGTCAAAAGCTATTTTATGTCTTGATTTATCAGGCTCTTCAAAATTTATTTTACTAACTTGTAACAAGGCAAAATATCTTTCACCCTCTTTTGGAGCTCTTACAGGACCCTCAACGGTGTCGCCAGTTCTTAACCCAAATTTTCTTATTTGGCTTGGACTGACATAGATATCATCAGGACCAGGAAGATAGTTTGACTCCATTGCTCTTAAAAAACCAAATCCATCCTGCAGTAATTGTAAAACACCGGCCCCTGTAATCTCCTCTTTTTCAGCAACTTTTTTAAGAATAGCAAATAGAATTTCTTGTTTTCTTAATGTGCTTGCATTCTCAATACCAAGCTCCTCTGCTTGAGTAATGAGTTGCTCAGATGATTTTAATTTTAGTTCTTGAATGTTCATGGTTAAAAATTATTAAGGACTTAATAATGAATGGAATATATATGTTATTTATAAATATTCAACCCCAGATAGGTTTAAAAACCACAACAAATATGATTAAAATAAGCAATAATGTGGGTATTTCATTTATAAATCGATAAAATTTATGTGAATGTGTATTAAGGTCTAGTTTAAACTGTCCTAAAATTCGTCCAAGGTAAAAATGATAAATTGTCAGTATAACTACAAATATCAACTTTAAAATCATCCAGGTTTGTCCGAGTTGTTGAAATCCTATTTCGTGGATTAGCAATAAACCAAATAGCCAAGATAATATCATTGCTGGAGTCATGATATAGAAAAACAACTTTTTTTCCATAACCTTAAATACATCAGATATGATTGACTGGGTATTATTTTGAGAATGATAAACAAAAATTCTTGGAAGATATAATAATCCAGCCATCCAAGAAATTACCGATATCAAATGTAATGACTTAAAAAGCAAATAAGCGTTCATTAATTAAATGTTTTTTTGAATTAAAGATTTTAATAGGGATATATGATCCTCATTGTCATTCAAACATGGCACCATATCAAAATTTTCTCCTCCAGACTCTAGAAAACTTTCTTTTCCTTGGATTTGGATTTCTTCTAAAGTTTCGACACAATCTGAAGAAAATCCTGGACATATAGCTAAAACATTTTTTTTACCTTCTTTTGGTAAACTTTCTAGAGTTTTGTCTGTGTAAGGTTGAAGCCATTTTTCAGGACCAAATCTAGACTGAAATGTTGTCTTAATTTCAACTGAAGTAAACTTTTCTGAAATTAGTCTTGTAGTTTTGTGACAGTAACAATGATAAGGATCACCTTTGTCAAAATATTTTTGTGGTATTCCATGATAAGATGCTAATATTAAATCTGGCTTCCAATCAATTTCATTAATTTTCTTGTTCAATGAGTTTACAAGTGCTCCTATATATAGAGGATCAGACTCATAATGCGGCACTATTTTAAGTGATGGTTGCCATCTCATTTTCATAAGAGTTCTGTATACCTCGTCACAAACAGTTGCGGTTGTTGCCGCGGCGTATTGAGGATAGAGCGGAAGTATAATTAAATTTTCACATCCCATTTGGTGAAGGGATGCGATTTTACTTCTTATACTTGGGTTTCCATATCTCATAGCATAGTCTATTATCAAATTTTCCTCTGATATTGCGCTTGAAACCATCTTCGCTTGATTTTGAGTATAGTGCAAAAGTGGAGAAATATTTTTGTCCTTCATCCAAATTTCTTTATAAGCTTTTGCTGTTTTTGATGGTCGGAAAGTTAATATGAAAACATTCAATATAACCTGCCAAATTATTGGGTTAACTTCAATTACTCTTTTGTCTGATAAAAATTCTTTTAAATATTTTCTTATATCAAACCAACTTGTTGAATCGGGGGTTCCTAGATTTACTATTAAAGCTCCAGTTTTTCCGAAATTTACAGGCGGATGTTCTATTTTTTTTTCCATTAATATTCTTTCACAGTTTTTACTAAATAATCCATCATATTGGGGTCTGTCTCTGGCAAAACACCGTGTCCTAAATTAAATATATATGGATGATCTTTAAATATATCTAAATATTTAATTGCTTCTTTTTTTAAGTCTTCTTTGTTTGAGAGTAAGATTTTTGGGTCCATTCCACCCTGAATAGGTATTTTTATTTCTTTATTAATTTTGACTGGATCAACGTTGTAATCAATACAAATTGCGTCTGGTTTAACAATTTCACAAAAATTTTTGTAGTTCTTAACACCTCTTGGAAAACAAATAACAGGTACATTTAACGATTTAATATAATTAACTAAACTTAATGTTGGATCGTAGATATAATGAGATAAATCTTTTTCTTTTAACAAACCTGCCCAACTATCAAAAATTTGGATTATTTGAGCGCCGCTATTAATTTGATTTTTAATGTGTATTTTTAGGAATTTATCTAAAATTTTAAGAACTCTAGTTATTAAATTCTTATCACTAAAAAAGTTTTCGTTTAAACTTAATTTTGGAGACTTTTTATTTAACATATAAACTAACAAAGTCCACGGTGCCCCAATAAAACCTATTGTGGTCTTGTTGTTAGTAAGTTGAGAGTTTCTGACTAATTTAATTAGATTATAGACAGACGAAAGTTTTTTTACAAAATCTACTTCCTTGATATCTAAAATTTTTTCTAAATTTAAATTACCAAGTAATGGACCTACGTTTTTTTTAAACTCAACATTTTGATTTAAACCGTAAGGTAACATTAAAATATCAGAAAAAATAATTGCGGCATCCAAGTCAAATCTTTTTAAAGGTTGTAAAGTAATTTCACTAGATAAATTTTCGTTGAGACATAATTTAATAAAATCAGGGTTTTGTTTTCTTATATCTCTGAATTCTGGCAAATATCTTCCCGCCTGTCTCATTATCCAAATAGGATTAATGTTACTGTTTTTGTTTATTATTACTTCTTCAATTGGGGACATATTAATAAATAAATATAAATGATAGTAATGTTAGTATAACCTGTGAATAATGGTGATTAAATTTGTTGAACATTTTATAAACAGTTTGTTAACATTTAGAGTTTAAATTTTAATAAATATATACGTAAAATTGAAGCTTATTAACAAAATACATCAAATGATCATTGGAGATTTCATTATGTTTAATATTGTTAATAAAAGCTCTGTTTTACAACATAAATTTAAGAATATGAAAAATATCCAATATGATAAAGATAGTACAAATTTATACACATATTATACATGAGTAATTTATATCAAATTTACTTAATATCAGACGCTACTGGTGAAACTCTAGATCGTATTTTTATAGCTATTAAGGCTCAGTTTAAAAATATAAATTATAAAATACATACTTATTCTTTTACAAGAACAGAAAATCAGATTTTAAAAATTTTGGAAAACGCAGAAAAGGAAAAGAATTCGATAATCTTATATTCAATTGTCGATAGTAGTTTAGCAAAATATCTTGCAAGAAATAGTGATATTAAAAAAATCCCATGCTTTGGAGTATTGGGTGATTTAATATTAAGTTTTTCGAAACTCTTAAATCAGAAAGCTTCACACCAACCAAGTGGTCAATATGCTCTTGATGAAGAATATTATAAAAGAATTGAAGCAATCCAATTTACAATGAACCACGATGACGGCAACCTTGTAAAGGGAATTAAAGAGTCAGATATAATTTTGCTAGGAGTAAGCAGAACAAGCAAAACGCCTACAGCTATTTTTTTAGCAAACAAAGGTTTTAAAACATCCAATATACCTTTAATTAATGAAAACTCCTTACCAGAAGTCTTAAGAGAAAATCCTAAAATTTCATGTATCGTTGGACTAAACACAGAGCCAGATAGGCTTGTAGAAATTAGAAAAAATAGAATGAGCTCTCTTAAAGAAAATAAAAATAAGTTATACACCGATCTAGAACAGATTAAAAAAGAAGTAAATATGGCAAGGAATACCTTTAAGAAATATAAATGGCCATCTATCGATGTGACAAGAAAATCAGTAGAAGAAACCGCGGCTTCAATAATTAAAATATACGAAATATATAAAGAAAATGCCTAAAATTATTCTGGCGTCAAAAAGTAAAGTTAGAAAGAAAATCCTCGATGAACATGATATTTTAAATGAGGTAAAACCATCAAATGTTGATGAAGATGTTGTGAAGTTAAGTCTTCTTAAAGAAAAAGCCTCACCAGAAGTTATATCTAAAAATTTGGCTGAACTAAAAGCCAATAAAGTTAGTCATAATTACAGCGATAATTTAGTTCTTGGTGCTGACAGTGTTATCGATCTAGAAGGAGAACTTATTTCAAAACCAAATGATAGAAATGAAGCTTTAGAAATTTTAAAAAAACTTAATGGTAAAAAACACCATTTAATCAGTTCAGTATGTATTTCTAAAAACGGATCTATGGTATGGAATTATACTGATAGAGCAGCTTTAACAATGAAAAAAATGAGTGAAGATAAACTCAAAAGTTACTTAGCAAAAATTTCTGATGAGACATTATATGCCTACAATGTCTATCAAATTGAAGGTGAAGGACAAATGCTTTTTTCAAAAATACACGGCGATAAAAACACTATTATGGGATTACCCGTAAATAAGATTAAAGAATATTTAAGCAATTATAAATGAAAAAATATTTAGTTATTGGAAATCCTCTGGAGCACTCTTTGTCACCCAAAGTTCATAATTTTTGGTTTAAACAAAATAAGATAAATGCAATTTATAACAAGGAAACGCTTGAAGATGCAGATTTAGAGAATTTTATTAAAATGATTAGAGATAAAAAAATTGAAGGTGCAAATATTACGGTTCCATTTAAAGAAAAAATAATAAAGTTTATAGATATATTATCTGATGAAGCTAAAGATGCGAACTCGGTAAACACGGTTTATATGTCTGGAAATAATATTATGGGACATAACACAGATATTGCAGGATTTTATTTATCATTAAAGCCAGAAACTATAAATTTTAAAGACAAAAATATTTTAATTTTGGGGGCTGGGGGTGTTACGCCTTCAATAATACTGGGCCTGAGAATGATAGGAGTTAAAAAAATAATAGTTTCCAATAGAACAAAAGATAAGGTGTTAAAATTAAAAGAAAGATTTAGCTTTATAGAAATTTTAAATTGGGGAGAAACTGTAAAAGCAAACGCAATAATTAACACTACTAGTGTTGGTTTAAAAAAAACAGACAAAATTCAGTTAAATAGTAGTTTATTTACTCCAGACACCTTTTTTTATGACGTCATATACAATCCAAAAGAAACAAATTTTTTAAAAAAAGCAAAGAATGAGGGCTGTATGGTCCAAAATGGTTTAATGATGTTTATTAATCAAGCAGCAGTAGCATTTAAAACTTGGCATAACATCATGCCAAAAATAGATAAAAATTTAATCGAGTTTCTTCAAAATGATTAGAATTGCTGTAGTTGGTGACATAGGGTCAGGAAAGAGTTACGTAGCTAAAGTTTTTGGTTATCCAGTATTTAACGCTGATTTAGAGGTTGCAAAAATCTATAGAAATAACAGAAAGGTTTTTCAAAAATTAAAAAAAGAACTTCCGCCATATTTTGACTCTTTCCCAATTAAAAAAAAAGAAATAATCAATGCAATCTTATCCAAAAAGAGAAATCTTAAAAAAATTATTAAAATTGTTCACTATGAAGTTAGAAAAAAAATGAATGATTTTTTAAAAAAAAATAAACATAAGAAAATCGTTGTTTTAGATATTCCACTTCTTTTAGAGAATAAGATTAATAAAAAAAAGGATATATTAGTTTTTGTTGAGTCTAGGAAACCAGAGATTTTAAGAAGACTAAAGAAAAGAAAAAATTTTAACATGAAAATATTTGATAATTTTAAGAAGATACAACTTCCGCTTGATTTAAAAAAGCAAAAGTCACAATTCATAATAAAGAATAATTTTAAGAAAAATTCTGTTAAAATTAGAGTGCAAGAAATTGTAAAAAATTTGATATGAAAGAAATTGTTCTTGATACTGAAACAACTGGCATTTCTGTCAAAGATGGGCATAGAGTTGTAGAGATTGGATGTATTGAATTAGATAATTTGATACCGACAAAAAATAAATTTCACTGCTATTTAAACCCAGAAAGAAAAGTTTCTGAAAAGGCTTTTGAGGTACACGGATACTCAGATAGTTTTTTATCTGACAAAATGAAATTTGGAGAAATAGCTGAAGGTTTTCTCAAATTTATAAAAGATAAAAGATTGATAATTCATAATGCAGAATTTGATTTATCTCATTTAAATAATGAACTCAAAATCATCGGAAAAAACAAAATTGATAATGAAGTAGTAGACACACTATCACTCGCTAGAAATAAATATCCTGGATCCCAAATTAGCTTAGATGCTTTATGTAAAAGATATAGAATAGACAATTCCAAAAGAATCCAACATACTGCCCTTATCGATTGTGATTTATTGGCTAGGGTTTATATAAATTTAATAGATCAAAAAGAACCAACCCTAGATTTTAAAAATATAGAGGAAGACGTTTCAAAATTAAATACTGGAAAAGTTATCTATTCTACAAAGATAATTAAACCATCTCCTGAAGAGCTTAAAAATCACCAAATCTATCTGAAGACTAATTTAAAAAAAAATTATTTTTAATTTAATCTTTCTAAATAAAGTTTTGTAAAATCAATTTTTTTTTCTAATTTGATATTAGGAAACCCTGAATTGTACATCATATCTGTAAATGACTTTTCTATATCTGAAACAACTGAATTAGGTACATCACATAGTACAATTTTTTCTAGATCCTTTTTTTCTTTTATAGACTCATCAATTTTTACTGCTATTGCGTAAAGCATTTCAAAATGAGATTTTTTAACTTTAGCATCTTTGTGTTGAAATTTTAGTGTTATATTTACTTCGATTATTTTATTTTTTAGGGCTATTGATTTAATATCAATATCCAATTGGTATTTACCAATATTATTTCCCGTAGATATGTAAGTTTCAACATCAGGTGTTTCACTAGACATATCTTTAATGTATTTAGCTAAAATTTTAAATTTTTCTGTCGTTATCATCCTCTATATCTTCAAATTCTCCTTCAATAAAATCACTCTTTTTCATTTTTTTGTTCTCAAATTTTTTATTAAATTTTCCTAATATCAACTTTCGTGTTATTGGGATTATTAAGAGAAAACCAATCAAGTCAGTTGCAAAACCTGGTATGATTAAAAGAACAGCCGCAAACGCTATTGCAGCACCAGAAATTAATTCATGGGCTGGAATCTGATTTTTAATTATCTGTATCATTCCAGATCTAAGAGTATTAATTCCCTCGTATCTGGCGTAATATACTCCGACAACCGCAGTAAAAAATACAAGGAATATCGTACTGAACGCACCTATTTGTGACCCAATCTTTATAAAAAGGTAAATTTCTACAATTGGGATTAAAATAACAGCTAAAAGTACTGTGTTCATTTGTCTTTAATGTAATTGTTAGTTGAAATTAATCAACATAGTAATTAAATTTAAATTATGGAATATGGTTTTGGATATATTGATATCATTTTATTAGCAATGATAGCTGGCTTCATTTTTTTAAGGCTGAGAGGAATTTTAGGTAAAAGAACAGGCTTTGAGGGAAAAGCCCCACCTCAGTTCGAGGAAATTTTGAAAAATATAAATCCTCAAACTAAAATAAATAAAAAAAATGATTTTGATGAAAATGCAAAAAAAGACTTTTTAAAGGGTGCCGAAATAGCATACGAAACTATCATTACAGATTTTGGTGATAGCGACAACATATTGACTACAAGTAAGCCTTTGTTAAGCAATAAAATTTACGATCAATTTAACAACGCGCTTAAGGAAAGAGGCAAAAGAGGTCATTTTGCCGAAATCACTTTTATTGGAGTAAATTCTGCAAACATTAAAGAACACAAGTTTTTAGGAAAAATCTTACAAGTAACTGTTGAATTTGTAGGTGAAGTAATAACTTGCATTAGGGATAAAGATAAAAAAATAGTATCTGGGGATCCAGAAAAAATTAAGAAGATTTATGATACCTGGGTATTTTCAAGAGACTTGAGTACTAATAATCCAAATTGGCAGTTAGTTGATACCCTTTCGTAATTGAACAGTAATATTTCAGATAAAGATAAAAAAGATTGGAAAAACTTTTTAGAAAGAAATGAAAAGTTGCCAAATAAAGATTTAGAAAAAAAAAATAACAAATTTCATATTACTAAATCATTAGATCTTCATGGTCTCACTCTTGATGAGGCAAACATAAAAGTTGAAAATTTTATAACTGCTTGTTTTGATCGAAAAGTCTCTAAAGTTATAATAGTAACTGGTAAAGGACTACATTCTCAAAATGATAAGGACCCATATATTTCAGAGAAATTTGGCATTTTAAAAAATTCCGTTCCTGATTTTATAAAAAATAATCCCAGTTTAATGGCAAAAATAAAAAGTATTACTAGTGCTGAAATTTCAGATGGTGGTAGCGGGGCTTTTTATGTTTTTTTAAAAAAAAAATTATAAAATAAATTTTGATAAATCTGTATCTTTAATAAGGCTATCGAGATTTTTATCTATATATTCTTTATTTATTGAGATTTTTTCTCCAGATCTATCAGTTGCTGTGAAACTTATTTCATCGAGGATTTTTTCTATTATTGTGTGTAATCTTCTAGCACCTATGTTTTCAACAGTTGCATTTACTTCGGAAGCAATTTTTGCGATTGTATCAATTCCATCTTCGGTAAACTCAAGTTCTACATTTTCAGTCTTTAACAATGCCACGTATTGTTTAATTAAACTATAATCGGGCTCTTTGAGGATTCTTTTAAAATCATCACTTGATAAGGCTTCTAGCTCTACTCTAATTGGTAGCCTACCTTGTAACTCGGGAAGTAAGTCAGAAGGCTTGGCTAATTGGAAAGCACCAGATGCAATAAACAATATGTGATCCGTTTTTATGGGACCGTATTTTGTATTAACTGTCGTTCCTTCAATCAGAGGTAATAAGTCCCTCTGCACACCTTCTCTAGAGACATCTCCTCCAACTCTATCACTTCTTCCAGAAATTTTATCAATTTCATCTAAGAAAACTATCCCATTATTTTCTGTAGAGATTTTGGCAGCTTTAATTATTTTATCTTGTTCGATTAATTTATCAGACTCATCATTTATTAAAATTTCATGGGACTCTTTAACTGTCATTTTTTTCTTTTTTTCTTGTTTACCCATAGATTTACCAAGCATTTCTCCAATGTTAATCATTCCTACATTAGCACCAGGCATTCCAGGGATTTCAAAAGATGTACTATTACCTCCGCTATCGCTGACAGCTATTTCTATCTCGTTGTTATCTAGATCACCATCTCTTAGTCTTTTTCTAAAGCTTTCTCTTGTTGCCGTACTTGCTTTTTTCCCTACTAAAGCATCTAATACTTTCTCCTCAGCTAACTTTTGAGCTTTTGCAAAGACTTCTTTTCTTTTCTTAACCTTTTCCATTGAAATTGCTATTTCAACTAAATCTCTTACAATTTGTTCTACATCTCTTCCAACATAACCCACCTCAGTAAATCTAGTTGCTTCTACTTTTACGAAAGGGGCTTCTGCCAATTTAGATAGTCTTCTTGAAATTTCAGTTTTTCCAACACCTGTTGGTCCAATCATTAAAATATTTTTAGGTAAAACTTCATTTCTCATTTCACCTTTCAAAGCTTGTCTTCTCCATCTATTTCGCAAGGCAACAGCAACAGCTTTTTTAGCTTTATTTTGACCAACAACAAACCTGTCTAACTCAGAAACAATTTCCCTTGGGGACAAGGAGCTTACTAATGAGGCCACTTCTTTTTGTTGATCCTCCTTAGGATGTAATTTGGTTACGTTTGATTTATCCATTATATTTTTTCAACTTTGACATTTTCATTTGTAAATACGCATATATCTGCTGCAACTTTTATAGCTTTTTTTGCAACTTCTTCTGCTGATATATCACTTTCCATTAAAACTTTGCCTGCAGCTAACGCATAATTTCCTCCAGAGCCAATTCCTATAACATCACCTTCAGGTTCTAGAACATCACCAGTGCCTGAAATTATATAACTATTGTTCTTGTCACCAACCGCCATTAATGCTTCCAATCTTCTTAAATATTTATCAGTTCTCCAGTCTTTTGCTAACTCAACAGCAGCCCTAGATAAGTTACCTGCATGTTTTTCTAATTTACCCTCTAACCTCTCAAATAAAGTTAAAGCATCAGCTGTTGATCCAGCGAAACCAGCTACGACATCTCTCTTTTCAATTTTTCTGACTTTTGATGCAGTGCTTTTTACAACAGTATTTCCCATACTTACTTGCCCGTCACCAGCCACTACTACTTCTTTGTTTTTTCTTACTAATACAATCGTTGTCATAGCTTATAAATGGATACTAAATTTCATACTTCAAGCCTAGGCTTAGTATTATTGCCATAATTGAATAATATATGTATACCTGTTTTAAATTATGAAGCGTAAAGGCAAAATAAGCAGAAAAACAAAAGAAACAAGCATCAGTGTTGATTTAAATATTGACGGGAAAGGTAAATACAAAATTGACACAGGAATAGGTTTTTTAAACCACATGCTTGAACAATTATCAAAGCATTCCTCAATAGATATGAGTATAAAAGCTAAAGGTGATACTCACATTGATCTTCATCACACTACTGAGGATACTGGCATTGCAATTGGTGAGGCTTTGAAAAAAGCGTTAAAAAAATCTGTTGGAATTAGAAGATATGCCCACGCAATGATCCCAATGGATGAAACTCTTTCACGTGTAGCTATTGATATTTCAAATCGACCTTATTTAATTTGGAAAGTTAATTTACAGGTCGAAAAACTTGGTGAGATGGATACAGAACTTTTCAAAGAATGGTTTCAAGCGTTTTCCCAAGCCGCTGGAATTACTTTACACGTTGAAAATATTTATGGAGACAATAGTCACCACATTATCGAATCTTGTTTTAAAGGACTTGCAAGATCATTAAGAGCTGCATTAGAGATAGACCCTAGGAATAGTAAATCAATTCCTTCTACTAAAGGTTCATTATAAAATTAATGAAAGTTACAATAGTTGATTACAACTCGGGCAATATAAGCTCGGTAATAAACTCTTTCAAAGAAGTTGCTAAAGAAAAGGTAAATATCGAAGTAACTTCAGATCCTAATAAGATAAAATCAAGTGATAAAGTGGTTTTACCAGGGCAGGGTTCATTTAAAAGCTGTGTTGAAGCTTTGAACAATATTGACGGTCTTTCAGATTCACTTAATGAATTTACGATGACTAATAAAAAACCTCTACTTGGAATTTGTGTTGGCTTACAAATGTTTGCCGATATTGGTTATGAAGAAACAGAAACCAAAGGGTTAGGATGGATTTCGGGTAAAGTTTCAAAAATAGATAATCAGAATGGTAAGTATAAACTACCTCATATCGGTTGGAATCAAATCAATATTGTCAGAGATAGTAAAATTTTTAGAGATATAGAAAATAATTCACATATGTATTTTGTTCATAGTTATGAATTTGTACCAAATGATAAAAAAGTTATTTCGGCAACAACAGATTATTCATCAAATATTGTTTGTTCTATTGAAAAAGAAAATATTTTTGGAACTCAATTTCATCCAGAAAAGAGTGATATGATTGGGCTTAAAATGATTGATAATTTTATAAATTTGTAAAATGAAAATATTTCCTGCAATAGATATAAAAGATAAAAAGTGTGTAAGATTAATTAAAGGAGACTTCGACAAAAAAACTGAGTATGAAATGTCTCCAATTGAACAAGCAGGAAAATATAAAGATCATGGATTTAAAAATTTACATATAGTTGATTTAGATGGTGCTTTAACTGGTGAAACAGTAAATCTAGATATTATTCAAGATATAGTTGGTAAATTTAATTTAAAGGTTGAAGTAGGTGGTGGTATTAGAAATTCTGATAGTATTCAAAAATATATTGATGTTGGTGTTGAGAAAGTAATTCTTGGAAGTGCCGCTATTAAGGACAAAAATTTTTTAAAAGGATCATGTAAAAAATTTCAAAATCAAATTGCCCTAGGTTTAGATGCTAAAGATGGATATTTGTCAGTATCTGGATGGAAAGAAAGTTCTAATCAAACAACTTTAGATTATTTAAAAGAAATAAACAACTATGGTGTTAGTAGATTAATTTATACTGATATTAATAGAGATGGTATGAAACAAAGTCCAAATTTTAATGAAACAATCAAAGTTGCTGAGATGTCAAAGTGCCCCGTAATTATATCAGGTGGTGTTTCATCAATAGATGACATTAAAAAAGCGAGGAATTTAAAAAATGTTGAAGGTATAATAGTTGGTAAAGCTATTTATGATGGTGATATAAAATTAGAAGAATTGGTGAAAGAAGATGCTTAAAAATAGAATAATACCTTGTTTAGATGTAAAAAATGGTCGTGTTGTTAAAGGTATAAACTTTGTTGATCTGAAAGACGCAGGAGACCCTGTGGAACAAGCAAAAATTTATAGTGATGGTGGAGCAGATGAAATTTGTTTTTTAGATATTACTGCTTCAAATGAAAATAGAGATACTATTTATGATGTTGTGGAAAAAACTTCAAAAAAATGTTTTGTGCCATTGACTGTAGGAGGTGGTGTTAGAAGTGTTGAGGATATTAACAAATTACTTAATTGTGGTGCTGATAAAGTTTCCATAAACACTGCAGCAGTTGAAAATTCAAAAGTAGTTGCAGATAGCTCAACAAAATTTGGGTCCCAATGTATTGTAGTTGCAATTGATGCTAAAAAAAATGGAGACAAATGGGAAGTTTTCACTCATGGAGGAAGAAATAATAGTGGTATTGATGCATTAGATTATGCAGAACAAATGGAAAAAAACGGTGCAGGGGAATTATTAGTGACCTCCATGGATAGAGATGGAACACAAGTAGGTTATGATATTGATCTAATGTCAAAAATTTCATCTAAAGTAAATATTCCAGTTATTGCATCAGGTGGAGTTGGAAATTTAGACCACCTAGTAGATGGAATTAAATTAGGAAAAGCTAGTGCAGTTTTGGCAGCTTCTATATTTCATTATGGAAAACACTCGGTAAAAGAAGCTAAGGATTATTTGGACTCAAAAGGAATACCTGTTAGAATTTAATATGCTTAATACTTTAGAAAGCTTATTTAATCTTGCAAGAGAGCGGAAAAAAACCCCTGTAGACGGTTCTTACACTAATAAATTACTTAGCGATAAATCATTGAGCAAAGAAAAGATTCTAGAAGAAATTAACGAACTTACTGAGGCAGTAGAAAAAAATTCAAATAAAATTCATGAAGCAGCTGATGTTTTTTATCATTTGATTATGTATCTAGAAGCAAATGATGTAAAAATTGAGGATGTAATGGATGAACTAAACAAAAGAAAAAAATGAGTTATGATGATAATAATATTTTTGCTAAAATCTTAAGAGGAGAGATTCCCTGTAAAAAGATTTACGAAGATGAACACTTTTTGTCATTTCATGATATTAACCCACAAAAAAAAATCCATGCGCTGGTAATACCTAAAGGAAGATATACTGACCTTGATGATTTTAGTCAAAACGCTTCTCCAGAGGAAATGGTGGGTTTATTAAAGGGCATAAATTTAGTTGCAAAAAAACTTGGTATATCAGCAGACGGCGGTAAAGGTTATCGTGCTTTGGCTAATATTTCTGAGCACGGGGGTCAAGAGGTACCTCATTTGCATTTTCATTTATTTGGAGGTGAAAAAGTTGGAAAGATGGTGGAGTGAGCACTAAAGTTGAAAGAAATTACTTAGAAATTAATTCAATTAAAGATTTAAAAACATCAAAATTTCCACCTGATGACTGTTATATTGATTTTAGTGATCCAGCAGATTTTCAAATAAATAAATTTTTTTATAAAAATATTGGAAAAGAACATCGATGGACTGATCGATTATTTTGGACAGACAAACAATGGATTGAATACATTTCTGATCAAAAAGTAAGAACCTATATTCTGAAAAAAGCTAATGATATGGCAGGATATTTCGAACTTATTTTTCACGAAGAAAAAAAAGAGACAGAAATTGCTTATTTAGGTTTACTGAAAGAATATCAAAATAAAAAATTAGGGTCATTTCTTTTAACATCAGCTATTAAGAATTCTTTTTTAGAAAACACCAAGAGAGTTTGGGTGCACACATGTTCCTTTGATCATAAGCATGCTTTAAATAATTATATATCAAGAGGTATGAAAATTTTTAAAAAAGAGTCTGTTTCAATTTAATTTTGTTTAGGCAATACAAATAAATTATCATTTAATTTTTGATTTTTTTTTACTGAAGCTAAAAATGTAATACTAAGATTTTGATAAATGTCAGTAGTTTGCCATCCGACCAGATCTAGATTATTATAATCAAAAAAAATACTAACCTCAAAATCATTTTCAAAAAATTTAAAATTCACAAATTTATCATCTAAAATTCTTTCATCTAAATTTTTAATTTTACTAACTAAAAAATTTTTATTTAAAATCAAATACAAAGGTGTTCTTTCGAGCGGATAAAAGTAATAGCTACTGTTAGTTTTAATAACTATGGACTTCCCGTTGGAAACCAATATTTTATCATTTTTTAAATTATATTTACAAAATATTTTTTGTGGGTATGAAAGAGCACAATGACCATTTTCTGTTTTGCCATTTACATTTTGTTCAAAATTAAACGTCAAGTTATTAGTAGCTTTCAAATTTTGAATAATTTTTTCTTTAATATTTGCTGATGCCTCAGCAATCGAAAATAAAAAAAATAAAAAAATTAATTTATAAATCATTGAAGAACATCGCGTTTTCCTACACGATTGGCCTTACTAACCAATCCATCTTCTTCCATCATATCAATTATTCTTGCAGCTCGATTGTATCCAATTTGAAGTTTCCTTTGTAAAAAAGATGTTGATGCTTTTCTCTCAGATTTTATTATCTCCACAGCTGCTTGATAAAGCTCATCTTTATCACTTACTTTTCTAGTCCCATCACTAATTTCTTTCTCATCTGCAAAATTGAGTATTTCATCGATATAATCAGGATCTGCTTGAGATGTTAAGGAACTATTAATTTTTTCAATCTCATCGTCAGACACAAATGGAGCATGTATTCTAATAATTTTATTAGCAGAGGACATGTATAACATGTCGCCTTTTCCAAGTAATTGCTCGGCACCTTGTTCTCCTAAGATCGTTCTGCTATCAATTTTAGATGTCACTTGGAATGATATACGTGTAGGAAAATTTGCTTTAATGGTTCCAGTTATTACGTCTACACTAGGTCTTTGAGTGGCCATAATAATATGTATTCCAGCTGCTCTTGCCATTTGTGAAAGTTTTTGAATATAATTTTCAATTTCTTTACCTGCTACCAACATCAAATCTGACATTTCATCAACTACTACCACTATATAAGGCATTGGAAGTTTATGTTTTGTGTTATAACTATCAATATTTCTTACTCCTTCTTTTGTCATGAGCCTATATCTACTCTCCATCTCTTTAACTACCCAACCTAAAACTGAGGTAGCTTTTTTTGCTTCAGTAATTACAGGACACAATAAATGAGGCACACCTTCATAAGTTGAGAGCTCAAGCATTTTTGGATCTATTAAAATAAACTTACATTTTTCAGGAGTATGGCGAAATAGAAGAGACAAAATTATAGTATTAATACAAACAGATTTACCTGAACCAGTGGTTCCTGCTATCAACAAGTGAGGCATTGAAGACAAGTCACCTACAATAGGATACCCTGAAATACTTTTACCTAAAGCAATTGGTAATTTTATTTCTTTTTTTTTAAAATCAGGACTACTAAGTATTTCGCTTAAGTATACATTTTCTCTTGATGAATTCGGTAATTCAATACCAAGTGTATTACTTCCTGGAACAGTCGAGATTCTGGCTGACTCAGAGCTAGTGTTTCTAGCTATATCATCGGAAAGATTTATTATTTTTGAAACCTTAACACCTGCAGCAGGTTCAAATTCATTTAAGGTTACAACAGGACCATGACTTACCTTTTTTATTTTTCCATTAACTCCAAAGTCTAATAAAATTTTTTCTAAAAATTTAGGATTGTTCGATTGATTTTTATCGTAATTTTCTCTTTCTTTTTTTGATGGAAATTTAAGTAAATCTAAACTAGGTAACCTAAATTTTAATTTTTCTGTTTTTTTTACTTCATCAGCTTTTATAAAAGGTAAATCTTCTTGAATAAGATTTTTAATTTCCTCTTGTGGGATATATTCATTTATTATCTCACTTTTATCAGTGTAGTTTTGTTTTTGTTTTGATAATACAAAGCTTATTTTTTTTAAAAAATTAAAGAATTTTTTTAGATTAAAATTTATGCTTAATAAAAATAGTCCAATTATTAAAATGATTAAAAAATAGAAAGAAATATTCTCATTAAGAGTAATTAATTTCCTAAATAAATTTTCATTCAAGTAATATCCAACAAAACCTCCATTACCGTTAATAAAAAGTACAAAAGTGCTATCATAAAAATAATTAAAAAACGATGTCCCCAATATTAAGTATGAAACTGAATAAAAAATATTTTCAATTATTAAAAAAAGATCTTTTGATAGGGTAATATTTAATCCTGTGAATATTAGTGTTAAAGAAAATAGGTAAGAAATTAGACCAATTGATTGAAAAAAAAGATCAGAAACATAACTACCCCTAAAACCCAGTATATTTTTTATTTCGGTATTTTCTGGAAATATAAAATTTGGATCTTCAGCAGAATAAGATAATAGAGAAATTAACAAAAGAATACCTGAAATTAAGATTAAAACCCCAAATATTTCTGTTAATCTTTTAGCAATAAAAAGCAATATTGAGTTCGTAATTTTCTTTATGTTCATATTGATTTAATCAAATATATCACTTTGTATCATCTAATTTTTCTTGTTAAAATTAAATTTATTATGAAAGTTGGTATAATCGGAAATAACCTATCTTGCTTGGCTTTAGCAAAAGCTTTGGTTAATCTTGAGATATTTGTTGATATTTTTTATCCAGATAAAAAAATTGATATAGATAAAACAAGAACCATAGGTATTTCAAAAACAAATATTGATTACTTTAATAAAAATATATCAAATATTAATGAGTTTTCATGGCCAATAAAAAAAATAAAGATTTATTCAGAAAACTCTAATAATAAAGAAATTATTGGATTTGAAAACCAAAGTGAAATTCTTTTTTCAATTGTAGAAAATTACAGAATATTCCATCAATTAAAAACAGAGCTTAAAAGTAATAAATTTTTTAAATTTAAGAACTCACTTAGTTATAAAGATATAAATAAAATAAATTGTGATTTATTGATTAATTGTGATCAAGAACATGAAATTACAAAAAAACTTTTTTTAAAGAAATTTGAAAAAAAATATGACAGTATTGCATATACAACATTAATTGATCATAAGATTTTATCGTCAAACGATATAGCAATTCAGATATTTACAAAAAATGGACCAATAGCTTTTTTACCTGTATCAAATAAAAAGACATCCATTGTTTATTCTGTACAGACAAAAAAAACTGGTAATTCATTTGATATTAAAAATTCAATAATGAAATTTAATTTGAATTATCAAATAAAAAAAATTAACAAGATTTCAAAATTTAATTTAAAATCATCAAATTTAAGAAGATATTATAAAAATAATATATTAGCCTTTGGTGATATACTTCACAAATTACATCCTCTAGCAGGGCAAGGTTTTAATATGACTTTAAGAGATATTAAAAATTTATTAGAAATAATTACTAGTAGAATTGAACTTGGTTTACCATTAGATCAGAGTGTCTGTATTGAGTTTCAAAAAAAAGTTAAGAGTAATAATTTAATTTTTTCTGAAGGAATTAATTTTATTTATGAAAGTTTTAATTTTAAAAATAAAATTAAGGGTGATTTTATAGATAGATCTGTAAAATTAATTGGTAAAAATAAATTGGTTAACAAATACTTGAAAAAAATAGCCGATGAGGGTTTGCAAATATAATCTATTGTAGTGTATTATTTTCAAATTGATCGTGTGTATATGTATTTAGTATTTCTGCAATTCGTGTTTTTCTTACATTTAAATTTTTAGCTTCTAATAAAACTTGTTTTTCTTCTAAACTAAAAGGTGAGGTCATAGCCAATGCATTAATAGTCTCATCTAAACTTTGTTTTTCTAAAGCCTTCCAATTAATAATGAAACCTCTCCTCTCAAATAATGTTTTAAAATCTTTAAAAATAAGCTCCAAATCTGAAAATTTTAGATCCTCTTTTTTTTCATCCAAATCATGAAAATAATTGTCAAAATTGACTTTGACTTCTCTATATTTTTTATTATTAGTTACTTCATTTATAATTTCAAACCTAATTAAGCCTTTCAACTCAATCAGATAACGTCCATCATCGGTTTTTTTAAAGCTGTTTATTTTGCCTAAACATCCAATTTTATGAAGAACAGGTAATTTTGTGTTGTCAAAATTTTTTATAGTTTTTGGCTGTACCATCCCAATAAATTTTTCAGCTTTCATGCTATCATTTATCATTTCTAAGTATCTGGGCTCGAAAATATTTAAAGGCACAGCAGTTTTTGGAAAAATAATGAAATTACTTAAGGGGAAAATAGGTATAATTTTTGGAAAATTCATAATTTGAATAAATAATATAATGATAATAAAAGTATTTAAAAGATTAAATATATGATTATTTGGCTCTCGTCCTACCCCAAAAATGGAAACACATGGCTAAGATCACTAATAAGCGCATATTATTACACTAATGATGGTCTTTTTTTGGGTGACAAACAGCTACAAAATATTCAGCAATTTCCAACTAAAAAATTTCTAGAAGATTTTGATTATAATTTAGAAAAACCTGGAGATACAATAAAACATTGGGTTGAGGCTCAAAAAAAAATTAATTTAGATAATAAAATTAAATTTTTAAAAACACACAATGCTCTTGTAAAACTTGGTCAAAATGATTTCACAAACCGTAAAAATACACTTGGTGCAATATATATAGTCAGAGATCCTAGGAATGTCCTTGACTCCATGTCAAGACATTTTCAAATTAATCATGATAAGGCTTTAAGTGTAATGCAAAATGAAAATAATTATATTTACGATTTCAAAAAAAAAAAAGATTTTAGTGATTATCAATTTATCAGTTCGTGGGAAAAAAATTATCAATCTTGGAAAAATAATAAGCTAATACCTATTAAATTCCTAAGATATGAGGATCTTTTGAGTGAAACTTTTTTCGTATTTAAGGAGATAATAGAATTTATAGACAAGTTAACAAATAATAAAAATGGATTTAGCAGGGAAAAAGCTAGAAATTCAGTAAAAAGTACATCTTTTGAGAATTTAAAAAAAATAGAGAATAAAAATGGTTTTAGTGAATCAATCATCGCTCGTGAAACTAAAAAAAACATACCCTTCTTTCATTTGGGTCCTAAAAATAATTGGCAGAAAAATTTTGATGATACGTTTATTCAAAAATTGAATGATATTTTTAAAAGAAATCTAAGTGAATTGAATTATTAATAATTTAAATTTCTTGAAATAATAATCTACATTCTTTATATTAATCTAATATTGCGGGTATAGCTCAGTGGTAGAGCGTCTCGTTGCCAACGAGAAGGTCGAGGGTTCGACCCCCTTTGCCCGCTCCAAGTATAAACTATGACTGATTTATTAGATAAAAAATGTGTACCCTGTGAGGGAGGAGTTCGCCCTTTTGATATTTCTGAGATACATAAATATCAAAAAAAAGTAGATGGATGGGATATTGTTGAAAGTAAAGACAAAAAATTTCTTTTAGAAAAACATTTTAAGTTTAATAATTTTTTGGACAGTCAAAAATTTGTAAATGAAGTAGGAAAAATTTCTGAGGAAGAGGGACACCATCCAGAAATATCTTTTGGCTGGGGGTATGCAAAAATTAATATCACTACTCATGCAATTGAAGGTTTGTCTGAAAATGATTTTATATTAGCAGCTAAAATTGACAAATTAATTAATGTCTAAAGTGTCTAGTTTTTGAAAAAACTAAAATAGTATTCGTATTATTTACAAACTTGATAATTTCTTTATCTCTAATAGACCCAGCGGGTTGAATAACTGCATTTATACCTGATTGAACTAATTTTTCTATACCATCTGTAAATGGAAAAAAAGCATCTGAAGCGGCCACTATTTCATTCTTTGGATTAGTAAATTTATTCATTTTACTAATTGCAACCTCACAGCTATCAAGTCTACTAGGCTGTCCTGAACCAATACCTACTGTAGATTTATTACTGGCAATCACAATTGCATTTGATTTAACATAACGGCACATATTAAATGCAAATATCAAATTTTCAAATTGTGACTTATTAGGTCTCTTTTTTGAAACAATTTCAAAATTTTTTCTTGAAAAACTTTTATTGTCTTCAGATTGTATCAATGTGAAATTATCCATGGAATTAAATTTGAATAATTCTTTAAATCTCAAATTTGATGAATCTATAAGTCGTAAGTTTTTTTTTAATCTTAAAATTTTTAGTGCATTTTTGTCAAAACCTTTTGCAACTATTACCTCAAGAAAAATTTTACTCATTTCAAAAGCTATTTTTTGAGTAATTTTATAATTACAAGATATAATGCCACCAAAAGCACTGATTGGATCACAATTTAAAGCTGACTTATAACTTTCTAAATCATTTTTTAAAGCTGATACCCCGCAAGGATTTGAGTGTTTTACAATTACTGTACCAGCATTTTTAGGAAGGGATTTTGTAATGGTCAAAGCTGTAAAAATATCATTGTAGTTATTATAACTTAAAGTCTTTCCGTGAATTTGGTTGATTTTATTATTTATATTTTTTGAATAAAGAGCACTGATTTGATGAGGGTTTTCTCCATATCTCAGATTTTCAACTAAATTTGTATGCCAAATTTTTCTTTTGGGAAAACTTATATTTTTTATCCCATTAAAATAATTTGCTACCACAGAATCATAATATGCTGTTTCACCAAATGCAATCCTTGACATTTTTTCTCTAAATTCAGAAGTAGTACAACCTTTGTTTTTTTTTAATTGATCAATAAGCTCTGCGTATTGATCTGAAGATGTAATCACAGTCACATCATTATAATTTTTTGCAGCTGCTCTAACCATAGCAGGTCCACCTATATCAATATTTTCTATTATCTTATTATGATTAGAAGTTTGCTCTATAGTTTTTTCAAAAGGATAGAAATTCACTATTACTAAATCAATATTTTCAAAGTTATTCTTTTTTAATTCTCTAAGATGAATTTTATTATTTCTTTTATTTAATATACCACCGTGTATTTTAGGGTGGAGTGTTTTTACTCGTCCATCAAGAATCTCATCAAATTTAGTAAAGTCTGAAACTTCTATACTTGGAAATTTAAGTTTTTTAATTATTTTAAAGGTTCCTCCAGAACTAATTATCTTTATTTTGTTTTTTTTTAGCTCTTTTAATAAAGGTTTTAATTTAGATTTATCAGAAAGGGATATTAAAGCTGATTTAATCTTTTTCATTATATCTTTTTAATCTCCCATTTAATATTTTCTTCGTTGTTATTAGAAATACCAGATATAAAAATATTTTGATTATCTGTATATGAATTTTTATTACCGAAGTATAAACCATTATCAATATTTATTTCATAATTATTGCAGGTAAATTTCCATCCTTCTTCCTCTAAATCTATTAAAATTGTCTTATTGTCTTGAGTTTTCATCAATTTAATTCCTGGCTCTAGATGGAATCTAATTTCAAATCTATAATTATTACTAGTTTTTTTTCTAATAATTCTATCTGTTCCTATAAATATCATTTGTTCAGGATAAAACTCAATATCCCTCTTAT
This sequence comes from uncultured Pelagibacteraceae bacterium, assembly GCA_902610675.1. Taxonomy (GTDB): domain Bacteria; phylum Pseudomonadota; class Alphaproteobacteria; order Pelagibacterales; family Pelagibacteraceae; genus Pelagibacter. The sequence goes on from CACLWP010000002.1 coordinate 37,935, forward strand.
GCACTGAGTTATATTTTTTTAAGTATCCATCATGAGCAGCACTAATCTTCCAATAATTTTTTTCATAGACAAAATTTTTCTGAGTAATCTTGAGACCTGATCTCAAAATTAACCTATCATTATTAATTTTAATAAATTTACACGATGAGTTATCATCAATAATCAATGTACTGTGGGTTGCTGATGATTTAGATAAATGATTAAGTTTTTGATTGGATCTCTTGTAATATCCACAATTACTTATCATTTTTTTTCCATTTGAAATTATTTCGAAAGACAAAGCACCAGATTGGTAATCTTGAGAGTGTTTAAAATCAGGAGATGATCCCGTGTCCATTGCTAAACAAATTTTTTTATTTCTTAAAATAGTGTAACCACCATAATCTATATTTTCATTTTTAAACTTATATCCTAATCTTTTTAAATAATTATCAAACTCTTGATTATTTGAAATATTGTTACCATTGAATAAAAGATCAGTAGTGGTATTTTGCCAAAAAAAAGCATAAGCCTGTCCAAAATAATAAATGGATTCTTCAATGTGTTCAGGAACTTCAATTTGGGACTCTTTTAACCACTCTTTTATAAGAATAAAATATTTTAAGTACAAAATTTGTTGTCTTATATTTCTTGATCTGAGAAAACTTCGGTTATCTGTTGAAAATTTTGTAATTTTTTTTAAATAATTGAGTCCAAAAATTAAATAATTTTTTTCAATTCTATAACACAATCCTGTTAAAATAATTGCTGAACATCCAATTATCTTATCATCTAAATTTTTTGAGTTTTTGATTTCGCTTATTAAATGATTTGTTTGTTTTTGAATCATTAAATCAAAAATTGATCTATATTCTTTTCCACTTTCATCATAAGTAAGCTGGTGATTTGACAGCCATGAAATAATTCTTTTGGCTGTCATATCAAATTCCCAACTTTCTTTTTTATATTGATTATTATTGTTAATCCAATCTACGATTACTCCTTGAACGGTTTTCTTTGATGATTTTAAATCAAGGCTAAAGAACCAAAAAAAATTGTTTAACTTCTGATACTCTTTCGATTTTCCTTTTCTTTCCCAAATTGAATTAAAGTTTAGTTTTTCAATTTTATATTTTTTATTTTGGTATTTTATTAATGAAGAGAGTAAATGAGGGCTCGGTTTATATTGAAAATTTTTATTTAGAGTTTTAGATATCTTTTTTTCATAAAGAATAGAATTTCTATAAATATTTCTTAATTTTTTATTTAATAAAGTTGCAAGATATGTAAATGGTCTAAAAATAACATTTGATAACATTCTACACTTCTTTGAGTGTTTCTATATTTTTTTTAATGTCTCCATTGTTTTCTCTAAATATTGTTGTACCCGATACTAATATATTTGCTCCTGCGTTCACAACTTCTTTTGAATTTGAAAAATTTATACCTCCATCTACTTCAATGTCATATGAGTAATTTTTTTCATCTTTTATTTTTTTTAATATTTTAATTTTTTCTATTACATTAGGAATAAACTTCTGACCACCAAAACCTGGATGAACACTCATAACTAATACTAAATCAACATTTTCTAATTCTCTTTCAATTATACTCACATTTGTATCTGGATTTAAAGAGACACCAACTTTTTTTTTAAAACTCTTAATGTGATTGATTGACTCTTTTAAATTATCAGTCGCTTCAGGATGTATAGTAATAATATCAGCTCCAGCATCAGCAAAATCTTTTATATATTTGTGAACGGGTGCAATCATTAAATGTACATCAAAGGTTAATTTTGAATTCTTTCTAAGAGTTTTAATGACTGGAGGTCCGATGGTTAAATTAGGAACAAAGTGTCCATCCATAACATCAACATGTATCATATCTGCTCCAGCATCCTCGAGTCTCTTAATTTCGTTACCTAATTGACTAAAGTCAGCAGATAATATTGAGGGTGAAATTTGTATTTTTTTCATTGATTATTAATTTTACTAGTACCAAATTTTAAAAATTAATTTAATTAAAAAATTGGTAAATTTGTCTTGAAATTTCGCTTTCTAAAGGAAAAGACAACATACCCATCACTGAGTAACCCAAAATCCAAGGCATTAAGTAAAATCTTATCATAAAGAAAAACCACGCCACATAAAGCGGTACAATTGGCTGAATTATAAATGATGGAGTTATTGGTTTAAATAAACGTATAAGTGGGTTAGTGAATTTAACAAAAACTTTCATAAAAAAAAACTGTGAGTCTTCTCTTTGAAAAATATTCATCGCTACTCTTCCAATCAAAGTCCACATTATTACACCTAGAATATAGTCAATTATATATACTAAAGGATGAAAGTTAGCCGACATTTAAAATTTATATTGAAAAAAGAGTAAAATTAAAAGGGGCGAAATTAATCGCCCCTTAAAAAGATTATTTTTATTGTTTGCCGATGATAGATCTACCAGATGGTACTCTAACCTCGTCAACCATTCTCTGCGTAGCAGCACTTGGTTCTGAAGTCATTAAACTGACTACAACCATTGACACTAAGCTGACAGCTGAACCAAAGATACCAAACGTTAACTGAGTAATACCTAAGAATCCGCTTCCGCCTGTTCTTACCCAAACTAGGTAAGCAGCACCAGAAACTAATCCTAAGAACATACCAGCTATAGCACCTTCTTTGTTAGCTCTCTTCCACCATACACCAAGTACTAGTGGGAAGAATAATCCTGACATCGCAAAGTCAAAAGCCCAGATTACCGAACCTAGGATACCTTGGATTTCAAGAGCTGCGATTGTTGCTCCTGCAAAACCAATTACTACAAGTAATACCCTTGCAACAACTAGTCTTTTCGCAGTCTCAGCTTTTGGATCGATGATCTTATAGTAAACATCGTGTGAGATTGCGTTTGCAATTGCTAAAATCAAACCATCAGCTGTTGACATGGCAGCAGCCATACCTCCAGCAGCAACCAGACCTGAGATTACATATGGTAATCCAGCTATTTCCGGAGTTGCTAACACAACGGCTTTACCACCCATGAAAAACTCATTTAACTCAAGAGTTCCATTTCCGTTAAAGTCGCTTACAAACATCAAGTTTGCTGCGTTCCAGTTTTGATACCAATCTATCGCTTGAACATCTGTTATTGATTTACCGATAATACCTGTTGGTAAAGTTGGGTCCATCAATGACAACTTAGATAGTGTCGCTAACATTGGAGCAGAAGAGTAAAGTAGGAAGATAAAGAATAATGACCAACCTACTGATTTTCTAGCTGCTTTTACACTTGGAGTAGTAAAATATCTCATCATAACGTGAGGTAATGAAGCTGTTCCCATCATCATCGCTAACGCTAATGAAATAAATGCCCAAGGTGTTGCGTTCACCGCTGAGTGTGCTTTAGTTATTCCAGCCAAACCTTTTGGCACTTCTTTTAGATTTTCAGCAGAGTTTTTGACAAAACCAAACTGAGCCTCTAATTCAGCTATTCTAGAAACTTCATCAGCTAACATAAAGTGAGGGAAGAAACCCGCACCTATTTTGTTACTGATCCAGAATACTGGTAATAAGTAAGCTATGATTAGTACTATATATTGAGCTACCTGTGTCCAAGTTACTCCTCTCATACCCCCCAGCATTGAACAAAGTAAGATACTTATAAGTCCAACGTATACAGCGTATTGGAATGGAATATCAAGTGCAACAGATGCAATTGTACCTGTGGCGTTGATTTGTGCAGTCACATAAGTAAATGAAGCAACAGTTAAGACTACTACTGCCATGAATCTACTTAAATTACCACCGTATCTTGTACCGATAAAATCTGGAACTGTGTAACAGCCAAATTTTCTCAGATAAGGTGCTAATAGTGATGCAACTAATACATATCCACCAGTCCAACCTACAAGTAGTGCCATATATCCGTAACCTTTAAAGTAAATACCACCAGCCATTGCAACGAATGAAGCACCAGACATCCAGTCTGCTGCTGTCGCCATCCCGTTGAATACAGTTGGCACTTGTCTTCCAGCTACGTAATACGCATCAGCTTGAGCTGTACGTGATAGATAACCAATTATTGCATAGATGGCTACAGTAAAGGCAACGAAACAAATTCCGATTGCTTTAGCCGACATACCCATCTGCTCACCAATTGACATAATGATTATGAAACCTAAAAATCCTCCTGTGTAGATTCCATAAACCTTAGGTAAATTGTCTATAAAATTACCTTTTAGCATTAGTCATCTCCTCTCTCACTAAAGCCGAACTCTTCATCAATTTTTTCTTGTCTATTCGCAAACCAGAAAATTAGTATTACGAAAATTCCAAGAGAACCTTGACAAGTGAACCAATAAGTCAACGGATAACCAAATGGTCCCGTAACCTCGTTCATTTCAGCCCCGAATAGGAAGATGCCAATTGAGAAAACAAACCAAATTGCTAAAGTCATCATTAGCAAACCTTTGGATTTTTCCCAGTGTTGTTCTTGTTTTGACATTTATACCTCTCTCTTTTTAGTTATAACTGGCGAAAACCATAACCATTATAAAATAGATTTAAAGTGTTAAAATTGGTAAATTTACTAGCCTTTTATAGTTATAAGTGTCAAAAATAGGGCTTTTTATGGGAAAATACAAATTAACATGGAGAGATTTAACATGGCATGATTTTAAGACTTACCTTTTCGCCATGTTCAAAGCTTTTGTTCCAAAGGGTAAAATTAGCAATTTAGATGAACTAGAAACGTTTATTCAAACAAAATCTGCTTGGGTAAGTCAGGTCACTCTTTACGGATATCTTAAAACAAGGATGGGGACTAGGTATGTTCTTCATTTTGAAAATGATACTTTTATGGACTCAGTAAACCTAGCTAAGTGGAATATTTATTCAGTTGCTCTTCAAGATCTCACATTCTTTACATTTTCAAAGCTTAAATCAAATTTTAATTTTCAAGATACTGTAAGGGCAAAAGAAATCTTTTTAAAAATTTTAGATGATGAAACTTCAAATAAAATGCCGTCTGATATTATAGAAAATGCAAAAAAAAGTTTTGATGAAAGATTACAAAATATTAATTGGGATAATTATCATAATGATTTACCATTTAATACTAGCGCTTTATCCTTATATAAGTGGGCACCAATTGCGGAAGATTTAAAAAACTTAGATCGCAAAATAGTTCTCAACTCAGTAATTTTAAAATGGGACGTTGTAAAAAAAGAGTTTAATGAAAGAATAAAATTTTAAATATTTTTTCTGTTGTCTACTAAACTATCCACAACTGTTGGATCAGCAAGGGTAGTTGTATCACCTAGTTGACCATGTTCATTTGCTGCAATTTTTCTTAAAATTCTTCTCATAATTTTTCCAGATCTTGTTTTTGGAAGTCCTGGGGTAAAATGAATTAGATCTGGTGTTGCTAAAGGCCCTATTTGTTTTCTCACCCAAAGTTTTAGCTCTCTATCTAAATCACCAGTCTCATTCTCACCCGCATTGAGTGTAACATAACAATATAATCCATTACCTTTAATATCATGAGGATATCCAACTACTGCAGCCTCAGCTACCTTTGGGTGTGCAACAAAGGCGCTTTCAATTTCAGCTGTACCTAGATTATGTCCTGAAACAATAATCACATCATCAACTCTACCAGTGATCCAGTAATAACCATCTTTATCTCTTTTACATCCATCTCCAGTAAAATATTTCCCATCAAACTGCGAAAAATATGTATCAATAAACCTTTGATGATCACCATATACTGTTCTCATTTGACCAGGCCAAGATTGAGCTATACAAAGCCTACCTTCACCTTCACCTTTTATCTCTTTTCCATCTTTATTGACTAATACTGGTTTAATTCCATAAAAAGGTTTTGTTGCGGATCCTGGTTTTAATGGAATAGCTCCAGTTTGTGGTGCAATAAGAATTCCTCCTGTCTCAGTCTGCCACCATGTATCAACTATCGGACACTTTGAATTTCCAACAGTTTTATAATACCACATCCATGCTTCCGGATTTATGGGCTCTCCAACAGTTCCTAACAATTTTAAGGATTTTCTAGAAGTTTTATTAACAGGGCCATCACCTTCTCTCATAAGAGCTCTTATAGCTGTTGGTGCTGTGTAAAAAGTATTTACTTTATATTTATCTACTATCTGCCACCACCTCGAACTATCTGGATAATTTGGAATTCCTTCAAACATTATAGTGGTTGCACCATTTGCAAGAGGGCCATAGATTATATAGCTATGACCAGTTACCCATCCAATATCCGCAGTGCACCAATAAATATCGTTTGGTTTATAATTAAAAATGTATTGATGAGTCATAGAAGCATAAACCATGTATCCCCCGGTAGTATGCAGAACACCTTTAGGTTTTCCTGTTGATCCTGAAGTATAAAGAATAAACAAAGGGTCTTCTGCATTCATTTCTTCAGGTTCACAATGACTTGGAACGTCTTTGATTAAATCATGATACCAAACATCTCGACCTTCATTCCAGAACACATAGTTACCAGTTCTCTTTACCACAATACATTTTTTGATATCTGGACAATTAGATAAAGCTTCATCTGTCGTTGCTTTTAAAGGAATAGTCTTTCCTCCCCGCACCCCTTCGTCGGCGGTAATTATATATTCAGATTTACAATCATTAACTCTCCCCGAAATTGACTCTGCGGAAAAACCACCAAAAATTATCGAGTGTACAGCACCTATTCTTGCACAAGCTAACATTAGGATTGCTAATTCAGGAATCATCGTCAGATAAATAGTGACGCGATCACCTTTTTGTATCCCCAGTTTTTTTAAGCCATTAGCAGCTTTTGAAACCTTCTGGTGTAATTGTTTATAAGAAATCTTTTGAGTATCTTTTGGATCATCACCAACCCAAATAATTGCAGTTTTATCTTTTTTATCTTTCAAATGACGATCAATACAGTTAGCTGATGCATTTAAAGTACCGTCTTCAAACCACTTAATCCTTACTTCATCTTTGCTATATTTCACGTCCTTTATCTTTTTGTAAGGTTTTATCCAAGTAATCCTTTTTCCCTCTTTTTTCCAAAATGAGTTGTTATTTTTAATAGATTCGGAATATTTTTTTTGATATTGGGATTTATTTGCCAGACTTCTTTTTATCCATTCAGGTCTAGTTTTAATTATTTGTTCATTACTGGATGTCTCAACTTTTTTATTTTTAGATTTTTTTTTGTTACTTTTTTTAGCTTTTGGTATTATTTTTATTTTTCTCTTTTTTCTTGAATATTTTTTCTTAGCTTTTTTCTTTTTTGATTTTTTTTTCTTTGGCATATATTTAAAATTTACTCATCTTATTTAAAATCTTCCAGCTTTTAGAGTCAATAGACATTACAGATAATCTGCTTTGTTTAATTAAAGATAAATGGCTTAAATCCTTGTTTTTCTTTATATCCTCCAAAGCTACTGGTTTATTTAATTTTTTTAAAAATTTAACAGTCACTGCTACAAACCTTCCAGATTTATCTGTTTTGTCAATGAAATGTTCTTTCACAACTTCTACTATTCCCACAATTTCTTTCCCGATATTTGAATGATAAAAAAAACATAGGTCCCCTTTTTTCATATTTTTAAGATTTTTGGCTGCTTGATAATTTCTCACACCGTCCCAAGGCGCTCCTTTTGCACCAGCTTTTTCTTGTTGATCGATTGACCATACATCAGGCTCAGATTTCATTAACCAATATTGCATTATAATTTTACCCCAGCTCCTTTTAAAAAACTTGCTTTTTCATCTAATGGCCATCTTGGTTTTGCTGGATAATCTAGATCATTAAACTGTTTTAACTTAAATCTTTCTAAACCTACCATTCCTATCATTGCAGCATTGTCACCACAAAGGTCAATTGGAGGAAATATACTTTCATAATTTTTCTCTTCACATAATTTAATTAACATTGACCTAATTTTTTTATTTGCTGCTACACCACCAGCTACTACAAAAACTTTTTTCTTAAGAGTTTTATTTTTTTCAAATTGTTCAAAAGCAATTTTAGTTTTTTTAGATAATATTTTTTCAATGGTCTTTTGAAATGAGGCTGCTAAATCGAATTTTTCTTGTTCAGTCTCAATATTTTTAGCTATCTTTAAAACTGCCGTTTTTAGTCCAGCAAAAGATAAATTGCACCCACCTTTATTGAAAATTGGTTTTGGCAAATCATATTTTTCTGGATTACCTTGTTTAGCTAAAATTTCGATCTGTGGACCACCTGGAAATTCGACCCCTAAAAGTTTAGCTGTTTTATCAAATGCTTCACCTAGAGCATCATCGATAGTCGTTCCTAGCCTTTTATATTTTCCTAAATTTTGAACATCAAGATATTGTGAGTGTCCCCCAGATATTAAAAGAAGTAAATATGGATAATCCAACAATGAATTTATTTTGGGACTTAGTGCGTGCCCCTCAAGATGATTTACAGCAATAAAAGGTTTGTTTATTATCGAAGCAAAAGTCTTTGCAAAACTTAAACCAACGGATAAACACACAATAAGCCCTGGCCCTGCTGTACAGGCTATTGCATCAATTTCATTTATTTTCCTTCCACTTTCACTTATTGCTTTTTGAACAATTAAATCGATTTTTTCTATATGAGATCTAGCTGCTAATTCTGGAACAACCCCACCAAAATCTTTGTGAATCTCAACCTGACTTGATACAATATTTGATAGTACTATCGGTAATCCTTGCTCACTTTCAGTTATTAAAGAGGCGGCCGTTTCATCACAACTTGACTCTATTCCGAGAATTAAGGGTTTTTTACTCATTCAAATAGTTTTTAATAATTGTACAATCTCAATACAAGTAAGAAATAAATTTATTTATGAGTAAAAAAATTACAATTGGATCAAGAAGTAGTAAGTTAGCTTTACTATATGCTCAAAAAGCAAGAGATAAAATTATCAAAAATACTGATTTTACAGATCAGGATATTGTTATAAAAAAAATAACTACCAAAGGTGATGAGTTTCAAGATGTGAGGTTGTCAGAATTTGGGGGCAAAGGATTATTTTCAAGTAACATTGAAAAAGAGCTAAAGCATAAAAATATTGATATAGCAATTCACGCTCTTAAAGACATGCCAGCTCAAGAAACTCAAGGCCTTACTACAGGTGCATTTTTAGAAAGAAATGATCCTAGAGAAATTCTTATTACATTAAATAAAAAAAGATTAAGTGAACTAAAAACTAATTCTATTATTGGCACTTCTTCTTATCGAAGAGAATATCAAATAAAAAAAATTAGATCAGACATTCAATGTAAACTTATTAGAGGCAATGTTGATACAAGATTAAAAAAATTAAAAGATGGATTATATGATGCAATAATTTTATCTTACGCGGGAATTAAATTTTTAGAATTTGATAATGAAATTTCAGAAATATTTTCTCCAGAAAAAATTATTCCAAGTGCTGGACAAGGAATAATTGCAATTCAATGTAGAGAGGAGGATGAAAAAACAATTTCAATTGTAAAAAAAATAAATCATGATGAAACATTTATGAGAGCGTACAGTGAAAGAAATGTTTTGAAAGTTTTGGAGGGTGATTGCGAAACAGCTGTTGGAGCTTTTTCAAAAATAGAGGGAAGTAAAATTACTTTAGAGGCTGAACTTTTTTCACTTGACGGTTTAGAGAGATTTTATGAAAAAAAAACTGGTAGATTAGAGGACTATAGTGAAATAGGTAAAGAGGTTGGTGAAATTTTAAAATCAAAATCAAGTAATTCCTATAAAAGATAATATGCATATTTTGTTAACAAGACCTTTAGAAGATTGTTCTGAAATGATTATTAAATTTCAATCACTAGGTCATCAAGTTTCTCATCTCCCACTATTAGATGTAGAGAAAATATTTTATGATGAAATTAATTTTACAGATTATAATGGGATCATCTTTACTAGTGCCAATGCTGTAAAATTTTTAAATCTAAACGAAATTAATAAGACAATTAAATGTTTTTGCGTTGGAGAAGCTACTGAAAAAAAGGCAAGAACTTTGGGTTTCCAAAATACAATTTCCGCGGGGGGAAATGTTTCAAACTTAAAAGAATTGATTATACGAGACTATAATCCATCAAATGGAAAGCTACTTTATATAAGTGGAGAAAAAATATCAGTAAATCTAGATCAACAATTATTAAATGAAGGTTACAAAATTAAAAGGATTACAAACTACAAAGTTTCTCATAATAAAAATTTTAGTGAACAATTTGTAAAAGAATTAAAAAAAAATATGCCAGATATTGTCTATATATACTCTCAAAATAGTGCATATAGTTTTTTGAACTTTATTAGATCTCATCAAATTGAGGGTCTTTGTAAGGATACAAATTTAATGTGTATAGGCGAAAAAACCTCGTCAATATTGAATGAAATTAAATGGAAAAAGATATTTCTTTTTAACCCTGGAGAAGAGGAGTTTTTGTTATATAAAATTTAGCAATGGAAATAATAAATAATTTTTCTGAGATATTTTTATCTGTTTGGAGTAAAGGAATTCTTGGGGTTGATATTTTTCAAATATTGATCGGTATTTTTATATTTTTAGTGTTTCTCGTTTTTAGGGGACTAATAAGTAAGTTAGTTATAAAAAAATTAGAAATTATTTCAAAAAGAACTACGAATAAACTAGACGATACTTTTGTTCGTTCTCTGGAGGGTCCAGCTAGATTTTTACCTATCGTTCTGGGTTTCTTTATAGCGAGCTATTACATGACATTTACATCTGAAGGCAGAGATATAGTCGATACTATTAATAGAACTTTGATAACGATCTTAATATTTTGGGTTATCCACCAAATAATTGAGCCAGTATCTTATATATTAAGTGGATTAGATAAACTTTTAACAAGAGAACTTATCGGATGGATAATTAAATCACTAAAAATATTAATTTTTATATTAGGTTTAGCTGCTGTTCTTGAATTATGGGGAATAAAAATTGGACCAATTATTGCTGGCTTGGGTTTATTTGGAGTTGCTGTTGCTCTAGGTGCACAAGATTTGTTTAAAAATTTAATATCTGGAATTTTAGTTTTGGTAGAAAAAAGATTTAAAATCGGAGACTGGATACAGGTAGAAGGAATTATTGAGGGCATAGTTGAAAAAATTGGTTTTAGATCAACTACAATAAGAAAGTTTGATAAATCTCTTGCGATCATACCCAATTTTCAATTTGCAGAAAATGCTGTCATTAATAATAGTGCTAAAAATAATTGGGCAATTAGCTGGATTATAACTCTTCAATATGATTCGACTGTTGATCAATTGAAAACTATTAGAAATGAAATTGAGGACTATATTAATAGTAGTGAAGATTATGATACTAAAGTTGGTGTAGCAGTAAGAGTGGATAAATTCTCAGATAGCTCAATTGATATGTATGTTCGTTGTTTTACAAAGTCAAATAGTTGGAATGAGTGGCTGGCAGTTAAAGAGAGATTGGCAATCGAAATTAAAAACATAGTAGAGAAGAATAAAGCATCTTTTGCATTTCCAAGTTCATCTATTTACATTGAAAAAAAATGATAGCAATTTTTTATTTGGCTTTACAAATTTTAAAGCTTTACTCTTATGTAGTTATTGCCAATGTAATTATAAGTTGGTTGATTGCATTTAATATATTGAATACTCAAAATAGATTTGTTTATTCAATTTTAGAGTTAACTTATCGCCTAACAGATCCATTTTTAATTAGAATAAGACGTTTTTTACCTAATTTAGGATCTTTAGATATTTCACCCATAATATTACTTCTATTGATTTGGTTTATAGAAATGTGTATGAAACTCTACATCGCACCCTTAATATTTTAGACTTATGATTTTAATAGATGGAAAAAAAGCAGCAGCTGAATTAAGAGAAGAACTTAGAAAAGAAGTAATTGAATTAAAAAATAAACATAACAAAGTTCCAGGCTTAACAGTTATATTGATTGGAGATCTTACACCCAGCCAGATATATGTAAGAAATAAAGAGAAATCAGCAAAAGAGGTAGGGTTAAAATCTGAAGTGGTTAAGTATCCCAACTCTGTAGAAGAGAAAGTTATCTTAGATAAAATTGATGAGTTGAACAAAGAAGATAGCGTCTCAGGTATTTTGGTTCAGTTACCTTTACCAAATCATATAGACAAACAAAAGATCATAGAGGCAATTGACCCATCTAAAGATGTAGATGGATTCCATCCAATGAATGTTGGAAACCTTTCGTCAGGCTATGAAAGTTCTGTCCCGTGTACTCCATTAGGTTGTTATTTGTTAATTAAAAAAATTGAGCCAAACTTAAATGGAAAAAAAGCAGTAATAGTTGGAAGATCAAATTTAAATGGTAAACCAATGACACAACTTCTTTTAAAAGAAAATTGCACAGTTACAATCACTCACTCAAAAACAAAAGACCTCAAAGCCGAATGTTTGGAAGCAGATATTCTTGTTGCAGCCGTTGGTATACCTGAACTTGTTAAGGGAGACTGGGTAAAAAAAGATGCAATTGTAATTGATGTGGGTATCAATAAAACAGACAAGGGTATTGTTGGAGATGTTGCTTTTGATGAAGTTTCAAAAAGTGCCAAAGCTTTGACGCCAGTTCCAGGTGGTGTAGGTCCAATGACAATCGCATGTTTATTAAAAAATACCGTAGAGTGTTTCAAAAGATCGCAACTTTAAAGTTACAACCTATTAAATTTTTTGATACTTTATGGTGTGAAGAAACCCAAATATCCTTATAGAATTGCAATTGTATTTTTGATTTTAACAGTCCCTACTATTGGAGCAACCCAACTTGGATGGTACCTATATGATCAACAAACAGGTTTTGATTATGGTATGATAGTTGGTACATTTTCAGTTATATATGCTGCATGGTTAATGTATGAAAAAAATTGGAGAGAAGAGGAAGAGGATGAGGATTAGGTTATGGAAAAATTAATTTTTTTTGGTTTAGTAATTCCAATTTTCCTTTTCGTTTTATATTTGGGCGGTACAGCCATTATGACAGGTTTTAGTGCCAAAGAAGCTAATAGAAAAATTAAAGATGAAGAAGAAGATAATATTTCTCCTGACCAACTTAATGATGATCAATCTTTAAGTGATCAACTTGAAAAACTTAATAAATTAAAAGAGTCTGGTGTTTTGACAGAAGAAGAATTTGAAAAGGCCAAAAATAAATTACTAAACAATTAGATTACTTTGTTAATAATAATAAAGTTGCCCCTGTTATAAATATTAAAATCCCCATAATCTCGATAAAGGTTATTTTTTCCTTAAAAAGATATTTGGATGAAATATAACTAAAAAATATTTCAATTTGACCAACTGCTCTTACAAAAGAGGCCTGAATTAAAGTGAATGCAAAAAACCAAGATAATGTAGCTAAAAAACCAGCCAATCCTGTTAAACAAATTTCAAATTTATTATCATAAAATTTTTTGAACTCTGATTTTTCGAAAATTAGAAGATAAACCGTCACTGCTGTAGTTTGAATTATCAAAGCAAAAAAAACTGTTGTAAGTGCTTTATCAAAATTAGAAGAAAAATTTTCAAGTGATAGTGCTGCGGCTCTAAAATAGACAACACTAAGACCCAATAAAAGACCTGCACCTAATCCAATGAGTGTTACTTTTGAAAAAAAATTTTTAAGAAATAATTTCACGTCTTTAATCGTTATTACAATTACTCCAATAGTAGCCACTATTATTCCAATAATTCCAAATAAATTTAATTTGTCTTTCAGCAAAATATATTCAAATATAGCAATTTGAATTACTTCCGTTTTACTCAATGATGTACCAACAACAAAATTTGAAAATCTGAAAAGATATAATAGTGTAATTGTAAATGTAACTTGTAAAATAGATCCTAAAAAAGTGTAAAAAATAAAATTAGTTTGATTCAGAACTTCTGGGATAACATTTAAATTATGAAAAATAAAAAATAATAAAAATGCAAATGGCAAAGCAAAAGCAAATCTTACATATGCTGAGGCAACTAATGAAAGATTTTTATTTAATTTTTTTTGTAATGACGTTCTTAGATTTTGAAAAAAAGCAGCTAAAACTGTAAAGATAACCCAATTCATAAATTTATTTAGACCAAAGTTTTAATAGAATTAATTGCTTAGTTGTATCTAAAAAAACTACTTTTTCTCCATTAACCAAAGAGCATCTGCACCTAAAAAGTAAATTTTTCCATTACTTGGATGTACTTGAATATCTCTTATTCTCCCAACTTTATCTTTAAAGATAATATCTTCTTTCACATTTGAAGTGTCATCAAATATTAATTTTCTCAAAGACTTATCTTTTAGTGAAGTAATCAGAGCATGTCCATTCCACTCTTTAAATTCATTACCTTTATAGATTGTTATCGCACTTGTTGCGATAGATGGGACCCAATAATGTATTGCTTTTGTAAATCCTGATTTCCATTTAGGACCAATCGGAATGCCCGAATAGTTTGTTCCACCCCATCCTAAAATCTTCCATCCATAATTTTCACCTTTTTTAGCTTCACCAAACCAATCACCCCCTCGTGCTCCATGATTACTCATATAAATTTTTCCATCATATGGAGACAAAGTTAAACCTTGAGGATTTCTAATTCCGATTTGATAAATTTCTGGAAGCCAATCTGATTTACCTTGAAATTTTGGATTATCTTTTGGGATACTACCATCAATATTTATTCTAATAATACTGCCAGGATGTTTGGTAGGATCTTGTGCAATCATACCCTCTCCTCTTTCACCAGCAGATGCAAACAGAAAATCATCTTTTATGGCTAATCGTGATCCAAAATGATATCCAGAGTTAATAGGCGGATTTGCTTGAAAAATATTTTTAAAGATAAAATCTTTTTTGTTAAATTTTGATTTTGCTATTGAAGTGCTTGTTTTTCCATCACCCCTATTTTCAGCATATGAAATATATACAAAATTGTTTTTATAAAGAACATCTAACAAACCACCTTGGCCATGCTCTAAAAAATTAAGGTTATGATTAACATTAGAAATTTTTTTTGTTTTAAGATTGATTAATTTGATTGATCCACTTTTCTCTGTGACCAATAACTCTTTGTTATTAATAAAAGTTGAACCCCAAGGGCTATTTAAATCGATTAACTTTTGAAATTTAAAGTTTTCAGATTGCGCAGCTGAAATACTGACTATAAAAAAAATAATTATTTTAATTACGGTTCTCAATTTTTACTCTGCTCTTCCTTGAATATAAAATTCATTGTTATTATTTTTTTTTACTTTATCTTTTGTATTAAACCAATTATTTCCAAATACACTTATATCTCCTTTTACATGGAGTGTGCCGTCTTCAAGTTTTGTATCACAATATAAATTGTCACCCATTAGAGTTCCTTCGATAGATCTTTTTTTATATTCTAAAACTTTTTCTGTATTTTTAAATGTTGTATTAATCGCACATGGACCAATTTCTGTCATACCCCAATTTACCATGAAGTTACAACCTCTTTTGAGAAAATTAATTATTAAATCCCATTCCACAGGTTCACTACCACATGTCACCCAAATACCATTTAGATCTAAATTTTTGAACGATTTAGTAAGAGAGATGGCTTTGCCATGATCAGGAGTAATGTGTGTATGTGTAAAGTTTCTAATTTTTTTACAAAAATTAAAAGCATTAAACTTTTCAATTTTTATCTCGGCACCAACCTCAAAAGCAGGGAGTGTTTGTGCTAATAGACCACCCGCATGTTCCATCTTACAAATAGTATAAATTTTACTTTTGGGAGAAATTTTTTGGCATTCTCGTGCAATTTTATTTGCACTTTTTAATTTTTCTGGTGACTGATAAATCTTTTTTTTTGGTCCAGTTGTACCACTAGATTTTAATTCAATTCCATTTCTTAGTATCTGAGCCAAACTGTTTTTCTGTTCCATCAACAATTTTTTTTGCGAGTTTGTAAGGTGTGAAAACAAAGATCCACGGAAAAATACTGTGTATTACACCAGTAATAAAAATTAAAAGAGCTAAAAAATTAAAATAACTTGCATATAAAAAATGTTTTAACCATGAAGAGTTAATTTTCTTAAGATGTTTAAAATCTAAATCCATTTTAAGAAAGTTTGGATCTACCACCGTCGACAGCAATTATTTGACCTGTGACCCATGAACTATCATCGGTAATTAGAAATTTTGCAAGAGCAGCTGAGTCTTTTCCTTCACCTAATCTTTTTAAAGGATGAGCTTTCGCTATACCATCTGCCAAAGCTTTATTCTTTAACATTGGCTCTGCAATTTTTGAATTTGTTAAGCTTGGAGCAATACAGTTTACTCTTATATTTGGTGCAAACTCTGCAGCTAAAGAAACTGTCAATCCTTCAACAGCCGCCTTTGTAGAAGCTATTATTGCGTGATTAGTAAATCCTCTTTGAGCAGCTACAGTTGAAAATAAAACTACTGATCCTTTACTTTTTTTTAAACTTTCTTGATAACCTTTAATAACCTCAACTGCTGAATAGAGATTTAATTTCATACATTTATTAAAGTCATCCTCTGTTACCATTCTTAAAGGTTTTAAATCTATAGAACCTACACAGTAAGCAACACCCTTAACTTCTGAAATATCTTTTTTAACTTTTTCAATAAACCCGTTTTCTAAAACATTAGCGATTGTAAAAGTACAACCTAATTTATCAGAAATATTCTTTGTTTCAGTTTCGCTTCTCCCAACTAAATGCACATTAAATCCTGAATTTACCATTTGTTCGGCTAAGCTAGATCCGATTGAACCTGTCGCACCAAAAATTAGATATTTTTCTGACATAAAAAATTTTATTAGTTATATTTAGCTATGAACTTATTCTTTATACTGGGAAATCAATTATTTCCATCAAAATACTTAGATCGCTTCAAAAAAGACCATCTATTTTTCATGGCCGAAGATTATGAATTGTGTACTTATGAAAAGCATCATAAACAAAAGATACTTCTTTTCTTATCTTCCATGCGATCACATGCTGAAAGTCTTAAAAAGGATAAATTTAAATTAGAATATATTAAAATTGAAGATAAAGAATTTAAAGATGATTATTTAAAGAAATTAAAGAAAGTTATAATTTCAAAAAAAATAAAAGAAATTTCAAGCTTTGAGGTTGAGGATAAATTCTTTGAAAAAAAAATAAATCAATTCATTAAAAAAGAAAAAATAAAGTGGAATATTATACAAACTCCAATGTTTTTAAATTCAAGAGAGGAATTTAAACAATATTTATCGAAATCAAAAAAACCCTTTATGGCAACTTTTTATAAGGATGTCAGAAAAAAATCAGGAATATTAATGGGCTCAGATGGAAACCCGATAGGAGGTAAATGGAGCTTTGATGAGGATAATAGAAATAAATTACCTAAAAATATTTCTATTCCAAAATTTCCGAAAATTAATGAGACAAACCACACAAAAAAATTAAAACCAATTATTGAAAAATTATTTAAGGATCATCCCGGTACAACAGATAATTTTTGGCATGCAACAGAATATAATGATGTCATTAAGCTTTTAAATTTTTTTATTAAGGAAAAATCAAATTTATTTGGTGATTATGAGGATGCAGTTGATCAAAAGGATAATATCTTATTTCATAGTGCTTTAAGTCCTTATATCAACTTAGGCCTGATCACGCCTGAGTTGATTATCAAAAAAGTTCTCGACTTTCATAAAAGTAAAAAAATTAAATTGAATTCTTTAGAAGGTTACATACGTCAAGTAATTGGTTGGAGAGAATTTATGAGAGGAATTTACCAGAGTTACTCTAATGAAATGGAAACTGGAAATTTTTTTAAACAAAATAGAAAAATGAAAAAATCTTGGTATGATGGAACAACTGGTTTACCACCACTCGATTATGCAATTAAAAACGCTCTTAATCATGGATGGTCTCATCACATTGAAAGGTTAATGATCTTATCCAACATCATGAATCTATGTGAGATAAAACCAACTGTTGTTTATAAGTGGTTTATGGAGATGTTTGTAGACTCCTCTGATTGGGTAATGGTGCCAAATGTTTATGGGATGGGGTTGTTTAGTGATGGAGGAATATTTGCAACCAAACCATACATTTGTGGATCAAGCTACTTTATGAAAATGATGGATTTTAAAAAAGGTGATTGGTGTAACATAATGGACGGGTTGTACTGGAGATTTATTGATCGAAATAGAAAATTTTTTTTGAAAAATCCTAGACTATCCATGATGGTTAGAATCTTTGATAAAATGAAAACTGATAGAAAAAAATTAATTCTTCCAGCTGCAGAAAGATTTATTAAACAAAATACAATTTAGTGAGAAAAGAAAATCTTCCTTTTAAAATCTGTATTATTTGTAAAAAACCTTTTACATGGAGAAAAAAATGGAAGTTAAATTGGGAAAGAGTTAAGTATTGTTCAAAGAGATGTTCTAGCAAAAAAATATGAACTTAGAAAAATACAAATGGAAAACTAGAATCTTACTTGTTTCTACACCAAATTATAAGGATAGAACCTATCTAGAAGCGAAAAAAATTTATCAAGCTAAAATAAAAGATTTTCATAAAAGATATGTAAAATTAATTTGTAAAATTAATAAGAAGGAAAAATCTTCTATTAATTTAATTGGTTTTGATGGAAAATCTAAAAAGAAGATGGATAACCTTAACTACAAAATAGCGTTTAAAATCATAGATAAAATGCCACTAAGTAAAAAATTTAGACCTATAAATTTATCGCTTTATTCAGATTACAATCCAAAAACCACTACCCAAGGTTTGGGATTTAAAAATAAGGAAAAAGCCCTTTATACAATTAAAACTATTAAAAATCGTTCAAGTAAGTATCAGGTAAATGTCATTGCAACCATGTTGGGTAGAGCAAAGAATCATCCTAACAAAACTGAAGATATGGAGGATGCCATAAAAATATTTAGTGATTGGATGAAAAAATATAAAAGTAAAAAAAGTGAGAATTAAGATGATAAAATATTTAAAAATGGTAGTTTTACTTTTTCTACTTACCCCAAATAGTCTGTATGCTGATTTTTTTGAGGATATAACAAACCAAATTGTTGATAATCCCAAAAGACTTAGCTATGGAGTTTCTGTAACTGATGTAAACCAAGATGGAAATTTTGATTTTGTAGTCACTGGATTTGGTTATTTGAATTTAGCTTTATCATATGAGAATGGAAAATTAATCAATATTGTAAATCAAAAAAAATTTACAGATGAGTTTAGGAGAACTATTGGGGTCGCTGCATGCGATATAGATAAAGATGGATATGAAGAAATATATTTTCTTAACACTGATACTTATAGTGGTACAAAAAAATATTCAGACAGACTTATCGATTTAGAAAAAGATAAGTATGTAGATTTATTTGAAATTGAAAAAAATCAGAGAGATCTTAATTTAACTGCTGGCAGATCAGTTGTCTGTGTCGACAGAAAAGGTGATGGAAATTATGGTGTTTATGTTGCTAATTATGGAGGACCAACTAGGTTTTATGAATATAGTGACGAGATAATAGTTGATAAATCTCTTCAGTTAAATCTTGCAAAGGTCACTGGCGGTCGAGCTGTTGTAGCTGGACATATTATTTCTGATAAAATTGATGTGTTTGCAGCTAATGAAAGAGGAGCAAATTTTTTATATAAAAACAATGAGGGTAAATTTTTAGACGTTGCAAACGAATATAGAGTTGAGGATTTTCTTCAAAATGGGAGGGGAACTGCTTTGTCTGATATTTACTATAGAGGACGATTGGACATTTTAAACGGAAATTGGGGAGGATTTCACAGAGCCTATGTGTTAAAGGATAATATTTTTCAAGATATAGCCAAGCCACCTTTTGATGAGCCATCAAGAATAAGAACTGTTATTTCAGCTGATTTAGATAATGATGGTTATGATGAAGTCTTCATGAACAACATTGGTGAATCTAATAAACTTTTTAAAATATTAGATAATGGTGTGATTGAGCAAATACCATTAGATGTTGGTTTAGAGCCAAATGGATATGGAACTGGAGCAGCAGTTGCTGATATAGATAATGACGGTGTTCTAGAGTTATTAGTTTCACACGGAGAAAGTTTTGATCAGCCATTGTCCTTGTATAAAGCAAAAGTAAATCCTCAAAATAAATATTTAAGAATAAAACCTTTAAATAAATACGGTGCGCCTGCAAGAGGAGCAACAGTGACATTAATTTCAAATTTGAGAAAACATTCTAAAACAATTGACTCTGGATCTGGTTATCTTTGCCAAATGGAGCCAGTGGCTCACTATGGAATTCGAGAAAATGAAAAAAATATAAAAATTCAGGTTAGGTGGACTAATGGTGAAACCGAAACGATTTCTATCAAAAAATTAAACGAAACAATTGTTTTAAATCAAAAATAACTAATTTAAAGGTTGCAGAACTCTATTTATAAAATGGATTACACCATTTGATGCTCCAATGTCAGCTGTTACAACTTCAGCCTCATTTATATATACAATTCCATTAACCTTTTTAATCGTTATCTCTTCACCATTAATTGCTTTAATTTTTATTTCACCGTTTATTTCTGAGGAAGTTATTTTTTTTGAAAAAACATGTCTTCCTAAAATGTTTACTAGTTTTTCTTTATTCTCTTCTCTTAATAGACCGTAATACGTTTGGGCACTAATTGCAGCAAATGCATCATCTAATGGTGCAAAAATTGTAAATGGTCCATCGCCCTCTAGATTTTTACTTAAACCCGACTTAGTTAGTGTTTCGTTTAATTTAGTAAACTTGCCAGTCTCATTAAGTTGATTAATTATATTTGCAAATGTAACCGTTGGTACGAAAATCATTATTAGCAAACAGATAATTGAACTAATTTTTTTCATTTGTTTTAAATATATAAAAATTAATAATTTAAAAGGTTAATTTAGTGCGACAAATGTTTAAATAAAAACCACATATTGTTTGTATTTAACACTAGAAAGTTACAACTATTAATCTAGACTGAACTTTAACCATAATTTTTAATCTAAATAAATGAGATTTTTAAAAAATATAATTAAGACATTGGTCATTATTGCTCTAGTTTTGTCTTTTTCAAATATCTCAAACTCAGTAGAAAAAAATTATTACAAAGATTTGATTAATGACTGGTCAAGAATATTTCCAGATAAAAATAGAAATGCTGCAGGCCCAAAATTCTTTAAATATATAATTGATAAAGATATTACTTATAAAGATTTTATTGAGTACAACAAATTATATTGTGCTGTATCTGGCTCATTAATTGATCCTAACAGTCAGCCAGATTTTATATTTGTTACCGAAAGAAAAACTAAGAATAAGATTTGTGGTAGCTACTATAAATGCTGTATCCCATGTTCATGTGATATTATGAAATACTCCGAGGTTCAAGAAATGAAACATAAATTTAGTGATGGTGTAAAAGAGTTTTTTGTTTTTACAATTAAAAATCCCTGCAAAAAACAAGACTTTCCAAACAGAGTAAATAAAGATTATTTTTGTGATGGTGATAAAATTAATAATAGACAAGTCTACAGTATTAAAGATCGAATAGTAATAGGTTTACTACATAATGGGAAAAGCTGTGAAAAGGACGAGATAGATTTTGTAAAAAGTCATCAGATAACTGGAAGATTTTGCGAATTTAGAAATAATACCCCTATAGAAAATTTAGAAGCAGGTATGGGTGATATTTTTATAAAACTTGCAAGATAACTTTTTATGGCAAAGAAAATCAAAAAAAGAAAAAAAATCAAAAAAAAAAATCCAATAGCAAAATTGTTAAGTTCACCAATGTTAAGAAATAAAATAATAAAAAATGAAAAAAAAATTTATAATAGAAAAAAGTTTAAATTGGAGAATGAATAAAATTTAACCTTAATTAAAAGTTGAAATTATTTTGGGAATATAATTCTTAAAATTAAAAAAACCTTTATTACAATATTGCCAAGAATATTGATCTAGTTTTCTATACAGAAAATCAAATTTTAAACTATTTGAATTTAAATAATTGAGGCTTTCACCAACATTTGGATATAACGCAATAACTTTCTCTCCTATATCTTTAATTTCATTTATATGGACTGTCTCACAACTTATAGACTTATCATTTAATCTTTGCTTTTGGTCATCAATTAAAAGTGATTTAAATTTGATAACATTTTCACTTAATTTTATAGATCTAGTTTCATTTTTATTTGAAATTATATAAATCTTTTTAAATTCATTATTTTGGAAATCACAAGTTTCAAATGATAAATTATTTTCAAAAATTAAAAGATTTCTATCATCTAAATTTTTATTACTAAAATCTTGTTTGACAATTGAGTAAGTTTTTTCCGAAACCTTTGGGGGAGCGTTCTCATTTAACTTAATATTATTAAATCTATTATTTGTGAATTTTTTAATATTCCATTCACTGGCTAGATAATGTTTTCCTTGCGTTTGAACCCCAGCTACCCATCTCCAACCAAGAGTGTTAGACGCAGCATCTCCATCATAAAGGTGTTGCATAAAAAATTCTGCTCCTAATTGCCAGGGCAACTCCAAAGTAAAAATCCAAATACTTGCAAACCACATTCTTGTATGATTATGTAAATAGTTGTTTTCTTTGAGTTCATTTACCCAGTAATTAAAACACTCAATATTTGTTTTTCCTTCAATGGCGTTTTTATAATTTTGGTTATCCTTAAAATCTTCTCTGATTTTATTCAATTCAATTAGATAATCTGTCCAGACATTTGGTCTTAATTCTAACCAGCCTTTCCAATACGTTCGCCACAAAACTTCTTGAATAAATTTTTCACTTTTGGAAAAAGAAAATTTGCTAAGTGATTTTTCGATTATTTCTCTTTCATTTATTACTCCGTGAGTAACGTAAGGAGATAAACAGGATACATTGGTTCTCTTTTCTGGTCCAAAATCAAAATTTCTTAATTTAGAATATTCAGCTAGATTTTCTTCAACAAAATTATTTAATTTATTTAAGGCCGCAGCCCTAGAGGCATCAAACTTCATTTTTATTTATTTTGATTTTTTTTTCTTAAGACCAAGTTTATCACTATGTCTTAATCTGAGAATAACAATTGCACCTGCAATCAGCACTATAGCGATAGCTTCATAAACTAATGCTGTTGGATCCATTTCTTTTCCCTGAAGAATTATAAATCGCGCTAAAGCAGTAATAGCTATTAAAAGTGGTAGTGTAATGCTTATTGATTGCTGGTTCCAAAAAACTCGCACCATTGCAAGTACTTCTAGGTAAAGAAACATTAATAGTAAATCAGCTAAAGTAACTGACCTGTTTTCAAACATTTTATACATCTCTATACCCACTGCAATTACTGTACTTACTAAAATAATAACCATTAAAATAAGTTGTAAATTTTTAGCTACTTTTTCCATTATTTGTCTTTACTAAATGGCAACCATTTTTCAAATACAGATTTTGATGAACCATCATATGGTATTGAATAAGAGTAGGGGTTTGGACTTGTTAGAACTTCAATTCCTTTAGAAAATACGAATATAAATACGATCACAAAAACGAGGACCATTATTTTAAAGGGGTCAAAATTTTTTGTTTTAAAAACACTAGATGAATTTTCTTCAGCCCTGTGAAAATGTTTAAAGGTCATATACACAGCAAAGATCAAACCAATATGAGCTAAAAAAAGTCCAGTCCAACCAAATACAAAAGTTGTATATGAAAACACGTATAAACTAAAAACTGTTGTCCAAATAAAGCTTAAAACTAATAAAATTTGCAATCTGACTGTTTTAGGAAGTGAACGGAGATCATTTTTACTATCATCAAACAATATGTTTGCTGTATCTCTCATCCAATTTTTAATTGATTCCATGATTCTAAGATATAACTAAAAATAAATTTAACAAACCATAAATTGTCCTAAAACTTAACAATATTAGAGTTTTTTCTTGTGATAATTAATAAATCTTTCAACATTAGATTTATTGAATGTTTTATTTTCCTCAAAAGAAACTTTTTTCATTGAGTACGCAGTACTTTTTGTAATTCTAGATAGGATAGTAATATTCCCTTTGTATAGTTTAAGTTTTACAGATCCATTTACCTTATTTCTTTTTTGATCAATAATTTTTTGTAATTTAAATCTTTCTTTTGAGTACCAATAACCATTGTAAATTAATTGTGCATATCTTGGCATGATCAAGTCCTTTTTGTGCATCGTTTCTTTATCCAATGTCACTGACTCGATAGCTCTGTGGGCGTGAATCAAAAGTGTTCCACCTGGTGTCTCATAAACTCCTCTTGATTTAATTCCAAGAAACCTATTTTCAACTAGGTCAACTCTTCCTATGCCATTTTTTCCAGCAATAAAATTTAATTTGGTAAGAATGTTTTCAGGATTTAATTTTTTTCCATTTATTCCAACAGGGTCACCATTTTTAAAATTAATTAAAATAAAAGTTGGTTTATTTGGTGCTTTTTCAGGAGAGGTCGTTCTTTGGAAAATAAATTCTGGCGCTGAATTTTTTGGATTTTCTAAAATCTTACCCTCAGTTGAGGTATGAAATAGATTATCGTCGACAGAAAAAGGAGGTGCACCTTTTTTATCTTTTGGGATGGGTATCCCATGTTTTTTTGCATAACTTATTAAATCATTTCTGGATCTCAGTTTCCAAATTCTCCAAGGAGCAACAACTTTTATCTTTGGTCCAAAATAATGATAACCTAGCTCAAATCTGACCTGATCATTACCTTTTCCTGTTGCTCCATGAGACACTGCAAACGCTTTAAATTTTTTTGCTATTCTTATTTGGTCTTTTGCAATTAATGGTCTTGCTATGGAAGTTCCTAATAAATAAACCCCTTCGTAAACCGCGTTACCTCGTATCATTGGAAAAACATAGTCTTTTACGAAAATATTTTTTAAATTTTTAATTATAATCTTTTTAACACCAAATTTTTTAGCATTATTGATTATCTTTTTTCTATCAATCTCTTGTCCTATATCAGAAGTGTAACAAATTACTTCTGCATTATAATTTTCTTGAAGCCATTTTAGAATTATAGATGTATCTAAACCTCCTGAATAAGCTAAAACAATTCTTTTTTTTGATTTCATTAATTAACTGCAAGCTTTTTTTGCAGAGTTATAAGCTTTAGTAAATCCCAACAATGAATAATGATCTATGGTTTGAGATCCTTTTTCATTATAGCCAGTAACCATAATTCTTGATCCTTTTTTCATAACCTTAACCATTATCTTTTCTTTTTTACCGCTTGTCATCCAAGCAAAACCTTGTTGTTTAATATCAAATTTAAATTTATTATTTCCTGATGTTGCTAAAACAGAATTGTTTTTGTTAAATTCATATCCAGCAGTTGCACTAATCTCATTAGAAATTTTTTCATTTGGTCTGAAGGTAACAAATAATCTGGCATCTCTTTTGTTTGTTTTTGGTGCCTGCAAAACTGGAATCGATTGAGCAAAACAAACTTTTCCAGAACTTTCTTGGACTACTAACGTTTCCCAATCTTTGAATTTACCAACCTTTTTAATATCTGCTAAACTAATCGTAATAGGAATGATTAAAAATAGAAACGTGAATATGAAACTTTTAATTATGGACATGGGTTAGGGTATTTTTGTTGAATTTTGTTAATATCATTAATTATATCACTGTTTAAATTTACAT
Source organism: uncultured Pelagibacteraceae bacterium (assembly GCA_902610675.1). Classification (GTDB taxonomy): domain Bacteria; phylum Pseudomonadota; class Alphaproteobacteria; order Pelagibacterales; family Pelagibacteraceae; genus Pelagibacter. Next base: position 63,663 of record CACLWP010000002.1, read on the forward strand.
TTACACTTTCTATGTTTGTTTTCAACTGTTCCATTGTTGTTGCTCCAATAATAACGCTTGTAGTAAAATATTGAATTTCACAGAATTTTAAAGACATTTGAGTAAAATCTAAATTATATTTTTTCGAAATTTTGTAATATTCGTCGATAGCTTTTTGACCATTTTCATTTTTATATCGATTAAAATTTTTAAATAGTTGCATCCGAGATTTTGCTGGTAGTTTATTATTTCTATATTTTCCTGTTAGATATCCAAACGCTAATGGAGAGTAAGCTAATAAGCCACTTTGCTCCCTTACAGAAATTTCTGCCAAACCAATTTCATAAGTTCTATTGAGTAAATTATATGGATTTTGTACTGACATCATTTTTGGAAGCCCTTTCATCTTTGAGAGTTCAAGAAATTTAGATAGACCCCAAGCAGTTTCATTTGATAAACCTACATATCTAATTTTACCTTGTTCAATAAATTTTTTTAAACTTTCCAAAATTTCTTCAAAAGGTGTCCAATTTTTATCATTCTCATCATGTTCATAACCATACTCACCAAAAAAATTCGTGCTTCTTTCAGGCCAGTGAAGTTGATATAAGTCAATATAATCCGTTTTTAGCCTCTTCAAACTCTCATCTAAAGCTTCTACAATCTTTTTTTTACCAAAACTATTTCCACCACCTCTAATATATTTGTTTGATGTATTCCCACATACTTTTGTAGCCAGAACAATTTCTTTTCTTTTTTTTGTTTTCTGAAACCAATTACCAATTATTCTCTCAGTTTCCCCATACGTTTCCTCTCTCATTGGAATTGAATATATTTCTGCTGTATCCCAAAAATTTACTCCTTGGTTTAAAGCAAAATCCATTTGTTCAAAACCCTCTCTCTCTGAATTTTGTTCACCCCAGGTCATTGTACCGAGACAAATTGTACTTACATCTAGATCAGTATTTCCTAATTTTTTGTAATTCATTATTATTTCACAATATTAGCCATTTATTGTTTTTTTGATATCTTGAATAATTGATAAAAGATTATATATGTTTCTTTATGGAATTTAATAAAAAAGGCATTTTAGGTAGAGCAAAAGAAGCAGCTCAACAATCAGCAGCAGTAATGGATGAAGGTCTAAGAGCCTACATGCTTAAGGTATATAACTACATGGCAACGGGAATTCTTTTGACAGGCATAATTGCACTTGTAACTTTTAAAATGTCTGTTGTGACTGATAGTTCAGGATCTATAGTCGGACTAACTCAAATGGGTAACGCAATCTACATGTCAGGGCTAAAGTGGTTGGTTATGTTAGCTCCTCTTGGAGTAGTATTCTATATGAGTTTTGGAATAAATAAGATGAGTGCATCAAAAGCTCAAACTACTTTTTGGATTTTTGCTGCGTTAATGGGCTTGTCTCTTTCATCAATTTTATTAGTTTATACGGGCATGAGTATTACAAGAGTATTTTTCATTTGTTCAGCAACATTTGGGGCCATGAGCATATACGGTTACACCACTAAAAGAGACTTAACAAAATTAGGATCTTTTTTAATGATGGGATTAATCGGAATCATTATTGCATCAATAGTTAATATATTTATGAAATCTTCGATGATGTATTTTGTAATTTCAATTCTAGGAGTTTTAATTTTTGTTGGACTTACTGCTTACGATACACAGAAAATTAAGAACATGTATGCTGCTAGCGACACAGGCGAACTAATGGGTAAAAAAGCTGTAATGGGTGCATTAACACTTTATTTAGACTTTATTAATTTATTTATTATGTTGCTTAGACTTTTTGGTCAAAGAAGATAATTCAAAGTTTCTTCCAATTAATATTTCTTAACAAACTACTTAAATCAGATGAATTTCTAAATATTTTTCCGTTAGCATCAGTAATTAAATATTTAAGATTATTATTTTTCGGCTTAAAATTTTTGCAAATCTTATACAAAGCATTTTCGGTAGTGTTTTTAAAAACGCTAAAACCAACTTGTTTACTTGAAATATTAAGTCCATAGTCTTTCCATGATCCTTCAGAGACCATTTTGGCGTATAAGTCTAAAATAATCTTTAATTCATCTTTTTCAAAAAATTGTTTTTCTTCAATTTTCTTTTTATTAACGTTATCGATTATTAGACGTAAATTATTATTCATTTGTTTTATATTTATTTATTAATCCTATTTGGAAAGCGGTAAATATAAATGTAATCGGTAATAGTCCCCATACTTTAAAATTTACCCAAAATTCTTCAGATTGGGTCCTCCAAACTATTTCGTTAAGTATTGCAAGGCCAATAAAGAAATATATCCATCTTTTATTTAATACTTCCCATCCTTCATCAGTTAGTGAGACAGACTTACCCATTAGCTTTTTCAAAACAGGTTCATTTGTGAAGTACCCTCCAAATATAAGAGCAAATGCAAATAAAATATTTATAATTGTTGGTTTAATATAAATAAAAATTGGGTTATCAAAATAAATTGTTAAGCCACCAAATAAAGTAATTAAAACTCCGCTTAGCAATGTAACCTTTGGTATTTTTTTTTCTAAAAACCATACAATTGATAATGCAATTATTGTCGCAATAATAAATGGCGGAATAGCAATTTTTAAGTCTTTTCCACTATCGTAATAGTAGTAAAAAAAAATTACTAGAGGTCCAAAATCTGTTAGAAACTTTAAAAAAGATTTGTTCACAAGTAAGATATTAACATAAATAATATTTTCTCAAAAACTTTTAATTTTTCTTATTGATTTTTAGTTTTAAATACCCATACTAAACTCAATGGCAATTCAAAAAGCTAAATTTTCAATTGGTGACATAGTGAAACATAAACACTTTGACTTCAGAGGTGTGATTTATGATGTTGATTTTGAGTTTAATAACTCTGAAGAATGGTATCAATCCATTCCAAAAAATGTAAGACCTAGAAAGGATCAGCCTTTTTATCATCTGTTAGCTGAAAATGATGAAATCACTTATGAGGCATATGTTTCAGAGCAAAATCTTTTAAATGACGATTCTGGCGAACCCATAAAACATCCTCTAATTGAGGAAATTTTCTCCGGAAAAAAAGGATCCAGCTATTTCAAGCTATCTAATTAGATAAATCACTTTTTTAACACATTTAGTTCAAACCTTTGACACAGCTATTTGTTTTATTAGGACAATTCTGATCAAGAGTGCTACTTTTTTACCCTTCGTTATTATCTCCCTCTGCATTCTTGATCAGGCAGTTTTTTCATAATAAAAATCAAGAAATAAATTAAAAAAAATTATTTATATGTTTAAATATTTTGAACCAAGTAAAATTTTCTCAATAACATCTAGAGCTCCTAAGTATGTTTTATTTTTATTTATAATAATTCTGTCGATAGGATTAACAGAGGCATTAATATTATCTCCTGAGGATTATAAACAAAGTCACTCTGTCAGAATTATGTATGTTCACGTACCAGCAGCTTGGATTTCACTAGGAATTTTTTCTGTTATAACTATTTTATCTATAGTCGGGTACATTTTTAAACTAAGGAATTTTTTTTTAATTGCAAAAAGTTTGGCACCTTCTGGATTAGTATTCAATATAATAGCTCTTGTTACGGGCTCGATATGGGGGAAACCTACGTGGGGAACATGGTGGGCTTGGGACGCAAGAATAACCTCAATGTTAATATTAGCATTATTTTACTTAATGTATGTTCTTGCGTGGAGAATCTTTGAAGATAACGATAAAGTATTTAAAGTTACATCAATTGTTACAATTTTGGGAATAATTAATGTTCCTATTATAAAGTACTCAGTAGATTGGTGGAATACATTGCATCAACCAGCTTCAATCAACATACTATCGAAATCATCAATTGATATTTCAATGCTCTTTCCTTTATTAACAATGACTGCGGCATTTGCCCTATTTTCTCTACTGATTTTTTTAATGAAATATAATACAGAACTGATAAAAATTAAAAATAAAGGGCTAGATAGATTATGATTGAAAGTTTATTTTTTATGAATGGATATGGACAGTATGTTTGGTTAGCATTTTCATTCACTCTAGTAAGTTTTTTGACACTTTTTTTAATTATCAAAACGCAATACAATAAAGAAAAAAATAAATTTATAGCAAAATTTGGATCCTTAAACTCTGAGAAAGCTGCTTTTGCAAGATCTCAAAGTATTAATAAAGATATTTTGTCAAACACTTCGAGCATTTAATTTCTGAAAAATGTATGGGCGAAAAGTTAAATTAAGATTTTTTTTCGTATTACTAATATTAACGACATTAGGACTATCAGTTTTTTTGTTAATCAAGTCTTTGGAAGAAAATGTTATCTTCTTTAAATCTCCAACTGAAATTAAAACTTTGAGCGAAATTGATAAAAAAAAAATTAGAGTAGGTGGAATGGTCAAGAAAGACTCTATAACCATAATTTCAAAAGAGTTAAAATTTATTGTTACAGACTTTAAAAATGAGATAAATGTGGTTTATTCTGGAGTTGTACCGAATCTTTTTGCTGAGGAAAAGGGAGTTGTCGCTGAGGGATATTTAAAAGATAAAAATTTTTTTTTAGCTACAAAAATTTTAGCTAAACATGATGAAAACTATATGCCACCAGAAGTTAAGGCTGCATTAGAGGAGAAATAAATTTGGCAAGTTTTATAGGTTCTTATTCGTTAGGTTTTGGACTTTTTTTTTCAATATTTATTATTTTTTTTTCAATCATAAATTTAAAAAATTCTGAAGTTTTAGATAAAAAAATAATATCATTTACATTTATTCAATTTTTTTTTGTGTTTATTAGTTTCCTCGGATTAATAATATCATTTATTATCTCAGATTTTAGTAATGAAACTGTTTTCAATCACTCTCACACAACTAAACCATTATTTTATAAAATTTCAGGAGCTTGGGGTAATCATGAGGGGAGTTTATTATTATGGTTGTTAGTACTAACTTTATTTATCTCAATTTTTTTGATGAAATCCAATCAACAGCCAACAAAATACAGAATTTTTACTTTGTTATTCCAACAAATAATAATAATTGGTTTTTTTGTTTTTTTGATCAAAACCTCAAGTCCATTTAATTATATTTTTCCAAAACCAAATGAAGGTTTAGGTTTGAATCCAATTCTACAAGATCCTGCTTTAGCAATTCACCCACCGATTTTATATTTAGGTTACGTAGGTTCTTCGATAATATTCTCATCTGCTCTAGGGGCTATGGTCACAACACATGTCTCAAAAGAATGGGCAAAGCATATTAAACGATGGGTTTTAGCATCTTGGGTTTTTCTTACATTAGGAATTTTGCTTGGATCCATTTGGGCATACTATGAATTAGGGTGGGGAGGTTTTTGGTTTTGGGACCCAGTTGAAAATGTATCTTTAATGCCATGGTTTGCACTAACAACTCTACTTCATTGTATATTGGTTTTAGAAAAGAAAAAAATATTAACCTCATGGGCCATGATACTGTCAATAGCAACTTTTGCTTTAAGTATGAGTGGTACTTTTTTAGTAAGATCTGGAATTTTAAATTCTGTTCATACATTTGCTAATGATCCAGAGAGGGGTTTATTTATTTTAATTTTTCTTTTTACACTTATTTTTTTATCTATTTTTATTTTTATTTTTTTTCATTCAGAGGAGGAAAAAATAGAAAACAATTTTTTTTGGCTTAGCAAGGAGACATCTATTTTAGTTAATAATTGGTTTATGATGTACTTTTTATCAGTTGTTTTAATAGGAACAATTTATCCAATATTTTTAGAAGTTATAACTGCAAACAAGATATCTGTTGGACCACCTTTTTACAATAAACTTATAATACCCTTCCTAATACCATTTTTACTTGCTATGGCAATTGGACCAAAACTAAATTGGATCAAATCAGATTTTAAAGATAAGTTTTATATGATCATATTTTTGATGATATCGTTTTTGTTATCAGCATTAATAATTAGAGAATTTAACATAAGTTTCCTGATTAATACAATTTTGGTTACTTCCGCTTTTTTTTTATTTTTTTCTACTTTGAGAGAATTTTTTATCAAAAGATTAAAAAATTTATCTCAAAACATTGCTCATTTTGGTTTCAGTTTATTAATTTTAAGCATTATATTTAATAATATTTTTTCTAATGAAGTAATTACTAATTTAAAAATTGGGGAAACTTTTAAGTCTGAAAAATTTATAATAAATTTTGAAAATATTAATCAAGAAAATGGAAAAAATTTCAAGGCAATTATAGGAAAATTTAATGTTCTATATACGGATGGTTCATCAGATACTCTTAATCCTGAGTTAAGGATATATAATCAACCAAATATTATAACGAGTGAAGCTGACATTAAAACAAATTTGCTTACAGATAAGTTTATGACAATGAATTATGTTCAGAATCAGGAATATTTTAATATTAGATATCAAATTAAACCTTTTATGATTTGGATATGGATTTCAGTAATATTAATTAGTTTTGGAGGTCTTCTAAGCTTTTTTAAAAAAAGATATGAAATCTAAAGTCATTGCAATAACTTTAATATTATTTTTCTTAATTACTTTTGTGATTTTCTTTAAAGGTTTAAAAAACTCAAATGTATATACTCCCAGTTCAAATCAGGAAAAAGAAGTCCCATCATTTGAGTTAAAATCCTTTGAGGATAACACAAAAATTATTTCAGAAAAAACTTTTAAAACAAATCAGTACTATTTAATGAACGTCTGGGCTTCATGGTGTATTCCATGTAGAGATGAACATAAATTTTTAATGGAATTAAAAAAAGATAAAAAAATAGAATTAATAGGGTTCAATTATAAAGATAACTTTAAAAATGCCACAAGTTTTTTAAAAGATCTGGGAAATCCTTACAATATAATTGTTTCAGACAAGGATGGTATTGCATCGATTAACTGGGGCGCTTATGGAGTTCCAGAAAGTTTTTTAATATATGAAAATAAAATTATTAAAAGATTTATTGGACCAATTAATGACGAGGATTTATTAGAGATTAAAAAAATAATTAGATGAGATTTGTTCATATATTTTTAATTGTAAGTATTATTTTAAATTTTAACTTCATAAAGGCAGATGAAATTAAAACTGAAAACAAAATAGCAAAAAATTTGAGATGTTTAATTTGTCAGGGTCAATCTGTATATGACTCAGATTCCGAATTTGCAATAAGTCTAAAATTGGTGATAAAAAATAAAATTCAAGAAGGTATGAGTGAAGAGCAAATATACAGTTTTTTAAAAATAAAATATGGAGAATGGATATTGTATGATCCAGTTTTTAATAAAAATACTTATTTTTTATGGCTATTGCCTATCTTGATATTCTTGGCAGGGGGTGCCATAATCATTAGAAGATTTTATAATAAAAATAATCTAGATTAGATATCATGATCTTAAAAAAAATTTTTTTAGTTTTATTAATTTTGACTTTACCGTCAAAATTATTTGGAGATACTACAGTTGATAATAACAATCATCAATTAAACTTATATCTTGGAAATTTTGATTTTAGTGATGATAAGCAAAAAGCAACATTGTTAGGTTTTCAACATCAAGATGAAAATTTAAATAGAAACACATTTTTAGGTAATATTTCACCTATTACTGGAGGGTTTGTAACAGAAAATTCCGCTGCATATTTTTACACAGGAGTAGAATGGAATATGGACATAGGTTCATTTTTTTTCACTCCAAGCTTCGCTCCTGGTCTTTATCATGAGGGTGATGGAAAGGATTTAGGACACGTTCTCGAATTTAAATCAGAAGTACAATTATCATATAAAACTACAGATACAACAAATTTTGCTGTATCATATAATCATGTATCTAATGCAAGCTTAGGAGATAAAAATCCTGGGGCAAATAGTTATATGTTTAATTTTCTCAAAAAGTTTTAGTAATAAATTATGAATTTAAAAGATTGTCATAACTTTAAAGATTTTAGAAAATTAGCACAAAAGAAATTACCATCTCCAATTTTTCATTATATAGATGGTGCAGCTGATGATGAAGTTACTTATGCAAGGAACACAAGTGCGTTTGATGATGTAGACTTAGTTCCTAATGTTTTAAGAGGTGTAGAAGATGTAGATTTATCAACTACGATATTTGGTAAAAAATTAGATTTGCCGTTTTATCTTTCTCCAACAGCTTTACAAAGACTTTTTCACTATGATGGTGAAAGGGCAGTAGGAAAAGCAGCTAAAAAATTTAATACAATGTTTGGAGTTTCTGCTTTAGCAACAGTGAGTGTTGAGGAAATTTCCTCAATGGTTGATACTCCTAAAATGTTTCAGTTTTATTTTCATAAAGATAGAGGCCTAAATGACTCCTGCTTAGAGCGTGCGAAGGCAGCAAAATTTGATGTAATGGCTTTGACAGTAGACACAATTACTGGAGGAAACCGAGAAAGAGATTTAAGAACAGGCTTTACATCTCCACCAAAATTAACATTATCAAGCCTGTTTAGTTTTGCTACTAAACCAATGTGGGGAATAAATTATTTAACAAAAGGGAAATTTGAATTACCTCATTTACAAGATTTTGTAAAAGAAGGTACAAGCACGAACTCTTCAATTGGTAATTATTTTTCTACGATGTTGGATCAATCAATGAACTGGAATGATGCAGAAAAACTTTGTTCTCAATGGGGAGGTCATTTTGCTTTAAAAGGAGTGATGAGTGTTGAGGATGCAAAAAGAGCAGTTGACATTGGCTGTACAGGTATAATGGTATCAAATCATGGAGGAAGACAGCTTGATGGATCAAGGTCTCCTTTTGATCAGCTTGCAGAAATTGTTGATGCTGTTGGTGATAAGCTTGATGTAATATGTGAAGGTGGAATTCATAGAGGCACTCATATGCTTAAAGCATTATCATTAGGCGCTAAAGCATGTTCTGGTGGAAGATTATATCTTTATGCATTGGCCGCAGCAGGCCAAGCTGGAGTTGAAAGAGCTTTAGGGCAGTATAAGGCTGAGTTACAACGAGATATGAAACTCATGGGATGCACAAAGATAAGTGACCTAAATAGAAGTAATTTAAGATTTAGAAAATAAAGTGAGTTTAAAGGATTGTTATAATTTTGAAGACTTTAGAAAATTAGCAAAAAAAAAATTACCTTCACCGATTTTTCATTATATAGATGGCGGTTCTGATGACGAGACAACTTTAAGAAGAAATACAAATTCATTTAACGAGTGTGATTTAGTACCTAATATTCTTGCAAGTGTTGGCAAACCAGATTTATCCACTACTCTCTTTGGAAGAAAAATAGACATGCCAATATTTCTTTCACCAGCAGCTATGCAAAGACTTTATCATCCCGAAGGAGATAAAGCTTCAGCTAGAGCTGCTGAAAAATATGGTACTTTTTACAGCATGTCCTCTATGGGAAATAATTCTATTGAGGAAATATCTAATATATCTAGTGGTCCTAAATTATTTCAACTTTATGTTCATAAAGACAGATCTATTTCAGATGATTTGATTGATAGGTCTAGAAGATCTGGTTTTGACGCAATGTGTTTAACAGTCGATACTTTAGTAGCAGGAAATAGAGAAAAAGATCACAGGACAGGTTTCACGACACCACCAAAATTAACCTTACAAAGCTTATTAAGTTTTGCAATGAGACCTAGATGGGTATTCAATTATTTAACTGGTAAAAAATTTGAATTATCAAATGTTAAAAAAAAAACAGACAAAGGAACAAACATCTCAAAGTCTGTCATCGAATATATCAATGAACAATATGACCCTGCAATGGGATGGAAGGATGCAGAGTATTGTGCAAAGAGGTGGAATGGACCTTTTGCATTAAAAGGAGTTATGTCAATTGAAGATGCAAAACGAGCAATTGATATTGGTTGCACCGCTATAATGATTTCTAATCATGGAGGTAGACAGCTGGATGGTTCACGATCGCCCTTTGATCAAGTAAAGGCGATTTCGGATGCTGTGGGTGATAAATTAGAAATAATTTTGGATGGAGGGGTTAGAAGAGGAACACATGTTTTAAAGGCTATTGCAGCAGGTGCAAAAGCGTGTAGTTTTGGAAAGATGTTTTTGTTCTCTTTGGCCGCAGGGGGGCAACAAGGTGTTGAACATTTACTTCAAAACATGCACGATGAGATTAATAGAAATATGGTTTTGATGGGTTGTAGAAATTTAAAAGAGTTGAATAGTTCAAAATTAATCTATAGAAAATAGAGGGTAAATTATGAAATTAGCTAAAAGTTTAGAGAGATTAGGTACAGAGTCTGCATTTACTGTTCTTGCGGAGGCAAAAAAACTAGAAGCTCAAGGAAAGCCTATGATTCATTTAGGATTAGGACAACCAGATTTTAAAACTCCTAAACATGTTGTTGAAGCAGCTAAGAAAGCGTTGGATGATGGACATCATGGATATGTAATGTCAAATGGTATTCCTGAATGTCGTCAAGCTGTAACTAGATGGATTAAAAAACGCTATAATGTTGATATCGATTTTGAAAGAATTTTAATCATGCCAGGTGGCAAACCAACAATGACTTACGCTATTCAGTGCTTTGGTGAACCAGGAGCAGAAATTATACACCCTACACCTGCTTTTCCAATTTATGAATCAATGATTAATTATACAGGATCAACTTCAGTTCCATATGATCTAACAGAAAATAAAGATCTAAAATTTGATCCAGATAAAATATTATCTCTAATTACAGACAAAACGCGTTTGTTAATTCTGATTAATCCAAATAATCCAACCGGAAGCTTTGTAGAAAGAAAAGATATTGATGTTTTAGCTGATGGTCTTAAGAAATATCCACATGTAACAATACTTAGTGATGAGATTTATAGTAGACAAATTTTTGATGGAAAAGAAATGCCAACATTTTTTAATTATCCAGAGCTAAGAGAAAGATTAATAGTGTTGGAAGGATGGAGCAAAGCTTATTCGATGACTGGATGGAGACTTGGTTGGAGTTTCTGGCCGCAACATTTAGTTCAACATGTTAACAAATTGTTAATTAATAGTGTCTCATGTGTTAATGCTGCTGCTCAATTTGCAGGCATAGCTGCATTAGATGGTCCAGATGATTCAATAGATGCTATGATGGAAAAATTTACCCAAAGAAGGGATATAATTTATAAAGGTTTAAATGATTTACCAGGAGTGGAATGTAGTTTACCCGGTGGAGCTTTCTATGCATTTCCTAAAGTAATTGGAACAGGGATGAATGGAGCAGAGTTTGCTAGAAAGGCAATGCATGAAGCAGGAGTAGCAATAGTGCCAGGGTCAGCTTTTGGCGAAACCTGCCAAAATTATGTAAGATTCAGCTTTGCAGCTTCAAGAGATAATATTTCACAAGCTTTAGAAAACATAAAGAAAATGCTAACTAAATAAGCTGTATTTTTCTCTTAATCTTTATTAATATTCTCTAATATGAATGATCAAGTCCAAACCGAACTTAAAAAGATTTTTAATTCAAGATTTTCAACTTCTGTATCTACTAGAACAAATTACGCGAGAGGTGAAGATACTTATGATCCAATTTTATCAAAAGCTGTAGTATTTCCAGAGACCAATGAAGAGGTTTCTCAAATACTTAGACTTTGTAATGAACATAAAATTCCTGTAGTGCCCTTTGGCACCGGAACATCATTAGAGGGCAATGTTGTAGGAAATGAGGAGGGAATAACTATTTGTTTAGAAAAGATGAACAAAATTTTAAGTGTTAACGCTGAGGACTTTGATTGTAGAGTTCAAGCATGTGTTACAAAAGAGCAACTTAATGATTATTTGCGAGAAGATGGTGTTTTTTTTCCAATCGATCCAGGCGCAAATGCAGCAATTGGTGGCATGGCTTCCACATCAGCCTCGGGAACAATGGCAGTTAAATACGGTACTATGAAAACTGTTATCACAGGTCTTACAGTTGTTATGCCTACTGGTGATATTATCAATACAGGCGGAAGAACAAAAAAAACTTCAGCAGGTTATAATCTAACGAATTTATTTATAGGCTCTGAGGGAACACTAGGGATAATTACTGAGGTTCAATTAAGGCTCTCACCAATACCAGAAAGTATAATGTCTGCTGTTTGTCATTTCCCATCTTTAAAGAAAGCAGTTCAAACTGCACAACAAGTAATTCAATATGGTGTACCAATTGCAAGAATTGAAATGCTCAACAAAGATCAAATGGGCATAAGTATAAATTACTCAAAATTAACCAATGTTGAAGAAACACCTACACTTTTTTTTGAATTTCACGGCACAGAATTATCTAATAATGAAAATATCAAAATCGTGGAGGAAATCTCCAAAGATAATGATGGTAGCTCTTTTAAATGGGCTAAAGATTTAGAAGAAAGAAATAAACTTTGGAGGGCGAGATGGGATGTATACTATTCTGTAAAGGCTTTGATAAATAATGGAAGAGTTTACTCAACAGATGTGTGTCTACCTATTTCAAATATAACAGAGTGCGTAAATTATGCTGAGGAACAAGCGAAAAAATTTGGACTTAGGGCTCCAATGGTGGGTCATCTTGGAGATGGAAATTTTCATGTGCTGTTACCATTTGATCCTGAAAAAAAAGAAACATATAAAAAAATAAGGGAATTTAATGATTTGTTAATTAAAAAGACACTAGAATTAAACGGAACAATAACTGGAGAACACGGCGTGGGTCTTCACAAAAAAGAATATCTTCTAAAGGAGCATGGCGACAATATTCCTTTGATGAAGTTAATCAAAAGAAGTATTGATCAAAACAATATTATGAATCCTGGCAAGATTTTCGATCTTAATTAATACAAAAGTTTATGAAAAAAATTTTGATTACAAGAAAATTGATCAAGGATAGTGAAGATAAAGCGTCTAAAACATTTAATCCAATATTTAATAGCAATGATGAGCTATATTCTCAATCCAAAGTAATAGAGTTGAGCCAGGGTTGTGATGGTATTTTATCATCCCTCACAGAAAAGATGGATAAAGCAACTATAGATAAATTACCGGATACAGTGAAAATTATTTCAAATTTTGCGGTTGGTTTTGGAAATATAGATTTGGAAGCAGCAAAAAAAAGAGGAATTGTAGTAACCAATACACCTGAAGTTTTATCTGATGCAACAGCAGAGATTGGTATTTTGTTGATATTAGGAGCTTGTAGAAGAGCTGCAGAGGGAATCGAGTCTGCTAGAGAGGGTGGATGGAAATGGTCTGCAGATTATTTAATTGGTAAGCAACTAACTGGAACTAGGTTGGGTGTTTTAGGGATGGGAAGGATTGGACAAAAAATTGCAAGAATAGCAAAGTCTTTAGGCATGGTGATACATTATCACAATAGATCAAAGTTATCTGAAGATAAGGAAAATGGAGCAACTTATCATGATAATATTAAAAGTCTTTTTTCAGTTTCTGATGTTTTGTCTATTTGTTGTCCTGCAACTAAGGAAACTGAAAATATGATAAATAAAGAAACAGTCGAATATTTTCCAAAAGGAGCAGTAATAACAAATGTTGCAAGAGGTGATATAGTTGATGACGAAGCTTTGATAGATGCACTTAATAGAAGAAAAATTTATGCAGCAGGTTTAGATGTCTACAAGAATGAACCAAATTTAAATCCTGGATATCTAAAAATTAAATCAGCTTTCGTTCTACCTCATTTAGGGAGCGCAACTAAAGACACAAGAATTGCAATGGCTAATTTAGCTATTGATAATATTGATGAGTTTTTTAATACAGGAAATTGCACAAATAAAGTCAATTAATACTACCCTAGATTGAAATTAATTAAATTTCTGCGGCATCTACACAATTTTTTAGAAAGACTCTAATTGAATTCTATGTTTAAATTATGGGAGTTAATTAACTACAAAGAGGAGTAATAATGACTAAAGAAAACAAATCATTGAAGGTGAAAACATCTTCAAGACGAAAGTTCTTTAAAACTGCTGCTAAAGCGAGTGCTGTAGCTGCAGCTGCCGTTGCAATGCCAAACATAGCAACTGCTGGCGGTCACACAACTTTAAAGATGCAAGCTGCATGGCCAAGTGGAGCAAACATCTTTTTTGAAATGGCCGGAGACTACTGCAAAATGGTAGATCAAATGTCTGGTGGTAAACTTAAGATAGATCTTCAACCAGTTGGAGCAGTCGTAAAGACTTCAGAAATCGGACAAGCAGTAAGTTCTGGTGTAGTAGATATGGGTCACTGGGTGACTGCATATTGGTATGGTAAAAATCCAGCTGCATCTTTATTTGGAACTGGTCCTTCATACGGAATGTCATCTCAAGAAGTTATGGGATGGATGGAGTATGGTGGAGGAAGAAAACTATATGACGAAACTCTTGCAAAAGTAGGATTCGATTATGTTGGTTTTTTCCATATGCCTATGCCAGCTCAGCCTTTTGGTTGGTTCAAAAAGAACGTAACTAAAGTATCTGACGTTAAAGGTATGAAGTATAGAACAGTTGGTCTAGCGACTAACGTTTTAACTGCGATGGGAATGGTAGTTAGACAATTACCAGGTGGTGAAATTCAACCAGCTATGAAAACTGGTTTGATTGAAGCAGCTGAGTTTAACAACCCAACTTCAGACTCTCAATTTGGTATGCAAGATGTTTCTAAGCACTATCACTTAGGAAGCTTCCACCAATCTCAAGAGATGTTTGAGATCCCAGTAAACAAAAAAACATATAATAGTTTATCGCCTGCACACCAAGCAATATTGAAAAATGCTGCTTATGCTGCGAACAGTGATAACTACTTTAAAGCTTTAGTAAGATACTCAGCTGACTTAGCTAAGTTGATGAATGAGCATAAAGTAAATGTGTATCAAACTTCTGATGAGATCTTAGCTCAACAATTAAAAGGTTGGGATAAGGTAATTGGTGACTTCAATAAGAAGGATCCTTTCTTTAAAAAAGTTGTCGATTCTCAGAAAAAATACGCGAAGAGAGTAATGAAGTACTTGCTGATGAATCAGCCAAATTACAAACTTGCGTATGAAAATGAGTTTGGTCCAATTGGAAAAGTTAAGATATAATTAACTTTTATAAATTTTATTAAGGGGGCTTCGGCCCCCTTTTTTGTTTGATTAATTAAGAACAATTCAATAAAAGTTTATATCTATGCTGAGATCTTATATAAAGTTTGCTGATCGTTTAAGCGTCTCTATGGGTAAAGCTTTTTCGTGGTGTATAGTCATCTTAATGGGTGGAACCTGTTATGAGGTCTTTATGGCATATGCTCTAAACGCACCGACCCTTTGGAATTTTGATTTTAGCCTTCAAATGTATGGAGCAATTTTTATGATGGCAGGTGCTTATACATTATCAACAGAAGCGCATGTTAGAGGAGATGTAATTTATAGATTATTCTCTCAAAAAACACAGGCTTATATTGATTTAGTTTTATATTTTATTTTCTTTTTTCCAGGCGTTATCGCTCTTGCTTTTTATGGTTACGAGTATGCCGCTTTGGCGTGGAAAATTGGAGAGACCAGCTGGAATAGTCCAGCACAAATTCAAATTTATATGGCAAAGTCTTTAATACCTTTGTCAGGAACTCTTTTAACCTTACAAGGTATTAGCGAAGTGTTTAGATGTTTAATTTGCATCAAACAAGGTAGTTGGCCAGAAAGAATTTCAAAGGATGCAGAAGAAACTGAAAAAATATTAATGAGAACTGCTCAGAAAGGAAACGTGGACGATGTTATTTAGTCTTACAAATCCAGAAGTAGCAATAATGATGATGGGGATATTTCTCTTTGCAGTTTTATTGGGATTTCCAATTGCATTCACATTAATGGCAATGGGTTTAGGTTTTGGATATTATGCTTATTTTGATCCAACAAAAATGGAACATTTGTTTGATAACAGGATATTCCAACTTTTTGTACAAAATACCTACACTGTAATGGACAACAATGTCTTAACCGCCGTCCCACTTTTTCTATTTATGGGTTATTTAGTTGAAAGAGCTGGAATAGTTGCAAAATTATTTTTTGCAATCAGGTTAGCTTCTCACAAACTTCCTGCTTCGATGGCAGTTGCAGCATTAATCACTTGTACTTTATTTTCAACAGCAACAGGAATTATTGGAGCGGTTGTAACTTTAATGGGTCTTTTAGCTTGGCCAGCGATGGTAAAAGCTGGGTATGATAAAAAATTTGCATCTGGAATAATTTGTTCTGGCGGATGTTTAGGAATTTTAATTCCACCTAGTATTATGTTAATAGTTTATTCTGTTATTGCACAGTTATCTCCATTAAGATTATTTGCTGCAGCAATCTTTCCAGGACTGATGTTGGCTGGATTATACATAGGTTATGCAGTTTTTAGGGCTTGGTTAAATCCATCAATTGCTCCAAAACCTGCAGCAGAGGAGATACCACCAACATCTGTAATTATGAGAGAAGTGTTAGTTTCATTCTTACCATTATTCTCACTAATTATTTTAGTTTTGGGGACAATACTTGCAGGTATAGCTACGCCAGCAGAGGCTGCTGCAGTAGGTGCTTTTGGAGCTTTAGTACTTTCTTATTTCTATAAAACTTTAAAATGGAAGAATTTTAAAGAGTCAGTATTTTTAACAGCAAAAACAACAGCCATGATTATGTGGTTGTTTATTGGTTCTTGGACTTTCGCTTCTGTTTTTTCTTATTTAGGTGGTCATGAGGTATTTGAGCATTTCTTTAAATCTTTAAATCTTCAACCTTGGCAGTTCTTAGTAATAACCCAAATAATCATTTTTTTATTAGGATGGCCCCTTGAATGGACAGAAATTTTAATAATTTTTGTTCCAATCTTTTTACCTTTGGTTGAATTTTTTGGAGTAAATCCATATTTCTTTGCAATGTTGATTGCATTAAACTTACAGACTTCATTTTTAACTCCACCGATGGCGATGTCTGCTTACTATTTAAAAGGTGTTCAATCAAAGAATGTTGAATTGATGCAAATATTTAGTGGCATAATGCCATTTTTGGGAATTGTAATTTTAGCAATGGTTTTAATGTATTTGTTTCCAGGAATAGCACTTTGGTTGCCTGAGACTTTATTTGCTAATTAGTTTTAAATGACAGACATATTCTCCTTAAGTTTAGAAGAACTAGCTGAAAAAATAAAGAGCGGTCAACTCACATCAGTGGAGACTTGTCAAACATATATAGAGAGAATAAAAAAGTTTGATAAAGATATAAAAGCCTGGGCACATTTTGATAGGAAGGTTTTATTAGAAAAAGCAGCTGAGTCTGATGAACACAGAAAAGCCGGTAAACCTACAGGACTTCTTCATGGAGTACCGATAGCAGTTAAAGATATAATTGGAACAGTTGATATGCCCACCGAATGTGGGACTGTAATCAGAAAAGGTAAATCATATTCCCAAAACGCTGAAATAATTGATTTACTTCATTCATCAGGTGCAATTGTGATGGGTAAAACTGCAACATCAGAGCTTGCATACTTGAGTCCTCCATCTACTACAAATCCCCACGACAAAAATAGAACGCCAGGAGGTTCGTCTAGTGGATCAGCTGCTTCTGTTGCCTCCTTTATGGCACCAGCTTCTATTGGCTCTCAAACAGGTGGATCAATAATTAGACCAGCATCTTATTGTGGAGTTGTTGGGTATAAACCAACTTATGGACTTATTTCAAGGAATGGTGTTTTGAGAACATCATATAATTTAGACCAAGTTGGCATGTTTGGTCGTAAAGTAGAAGATGTAGCCATGTTAGCAAAAGTCTTAATTAAGAAAGATAAGTATGATCCAGCTACAATTCATTATTCAACAGAAAATATTCTGGCAGAAACAAAAAAAGGTCCAATATTTGAGCCTAAGTTTATTTTTTATAAAACAGATTATTGGAAAATAATTGATAAAAAATCACGCGATGCTTTTGAATATTTTATCAAATCTTTCAAAAAAAATATTGAGATCTTCGATACTCCATCATATTTCAAGGACATACATAAGTATCATCAGATTATTCACGAAACAGATTTAGCTAATAATTTTTCAGTTTATTATAAAAAATTTAAAAAAAAACTTTCTAAATACATGCAGGATGCTATCTCAAATGGAAACAAGTATACTGCAAAAGAATATGCTGAAGCGATTGATTTCATGAAAAGAAGCTACGAGTCTTATGAAGAGGTATTTGAAGATTACCATGGAGTATTATCCCCATCCAGCCCGGGTGTTGCCCCAAAAGGCTTGAAAAGTACTGGTACAGCCGAATTTAATAAAGTTTGGTCTTATCTAGGAACACCATGTATTTCACTACCTTTACTTGAGGGAGAAAATAATTTACCATTAGGCGTCCAATTAATTGGCAATAAGTATGATGATCATAGATTTTTAGGTGTTGCCAAATGGTTAGAGAAAGAATGTCAGGAATAATTTTATGAATAAAATAACAACAATTATAGGTTTGTCGTTTGCTGTTTTCTTTTTGATTGGTTTAGCAACAACGCTTACTAAATCAATGATGATAGGTTTTCTCGATGTATTGCCAGTTTATATTTTAATGGCTGCTGCTATCATAATGATGATTTACGAAGCCTTTTTTGATAAAAGCTAATTTGTCGTAAATTGAATAATTCGAAAAAAAATTTTTTTTCTTACTCCTTATTATTTATTCAGCCAATTTTTATGGCGAGTAATCTTGTTGTAGCAAGAGGTGGTGTTGAGTTTGTACCTCCAATATCATTAGCTTTTTGGAGATGGACACTAGTTTTTTTAATATTATTACCTTTTACATACATAACATTAAAAAAAAATTTAAAGATTATTAAAAAAGAATATAAAAAATTATTTTTTTTAGGCTCAATGGGATGTGGGGTATGTGGAGCTTTTCCATTTTTAGCAGGTGAAACCACAACTGTAACTAATATGGGAATTATTTACACATCATCACCAGTATTCATAATTTTGATTTCTTACTTTTTCTTTCACGAAAAAGTAAATCTCACAAAAATAATTGGATTAATTGCATGTTTAATAGGAGTTTTTACAATCATTATAAAAGGAGATTTAAATTTATTAATTAATTTACAATTTACGATTGGTGATTTATGGATGTTGGCTGCTGCAATCGGATGGGCATTATATTCTATTTATTTATTTTACTGGAGTTCAGAACTTAAAATTTTTGAAAGATTCACTTTAATATCATTTTTTGGAGCTTTAAGTTTATTACCATTTTATATTGGCGAAGAGATATTTTATAAACAAACCGTTTTTTTACCTGAATTTTACTTCTGGGTAACTTTTGCTGCTATTTCACCAGGAATAATAGCTTTTACACTTTATACAGTTGCTCAAAAAAAATTAGGTGCGTCGTTAACAGGATTTACTCTTTATGTTTTTACAGTTTATGGAGCAATTTATGGGTATTTTTTATTTGACGAAAAATTTGAAAATTATCATTTCATTGGAACGATCTTAGTGTTTTTTGGCATATACTTAGCAAAGAAAAAAGATGTTGAAAAAGTATAGGAATAATTTGTTGTTATTTTTTCAAATAATTATTTTTGTTTATTTTTTAATCATAGTTTTTTTATATTTTTATCAGAGAAATTTATTATATCATCCTAGCGAAAATAATTATTCTGGTGATCAAATATCAGTCCCCATTGAAAAAGTAAAAATTAATACAGATGATAATATTGAATTATTGGGTTGGTTTCATAAAAAAGACTTAGAAAAATATAAAACTGTTTTATTTTTTCATGGAAACGCTGGTTCTCTTGAAAATAGAATTCATAAACTAAACCACTTCCATAAAATGGATGTTAACTTTTTAATAATTGCCTGGAGAGGGTTTAGTGGTAATGAAGGAAAACCATCTGAGAAAGGCCTTTATGAAGATGGGAAAAGTGGAATAAATTGGTTAGTTAGCAAAGGTGTCAAGGAGGAAAATATTGTTATTTATGGAGAGTCATTAGGGACTGGCGTTGCAACTCATTTATCACAAAATAAAAACTTTGCTGGTATTATATTGGAAACTCCTTTTACTTCTATGATTGATGCAGCAAAAACGTTTTATCCATACATACCCGTAAGTTTATTATTGAAAGATAAGTTTGATAATAAAAGCAAAATTCAAAATATAAAAATTCCAATTCTTATAATGCATGGTGAAGCTGACCAAATAGTTCCATTTTTTATGGGAAAAAAAATATATGAAAAAGCAAATGAACCAAAATATTCTTATTTCACAAAACATGACAATCATATGATGGAGTATGATGAAAACCTTGTTAAAGCTCTTAATTCGTTTCTCAAAAGTTTAAATTAAGCCACAATCTCAACAAATATAACTCAGAATTTAATTTTATTAAAAGATAATGAAAAGATTATCTTTTTTATTTATTGCAATATTTATTTTTATTGCGAATGCTTACTCAAAAGATGATTTTTTTGAACCAGATGATTTATTTCACATAGATCATATGGACTCACACAACAAAGAGTTTAGTTTATATTTTAAAGGAAGAGAAAAATCTATTTTAGCTAGAGGCGAAAATAACAATTATATAAATGATTATCCAAAAGATCTTTATATATATAATCATTTAACAAAGTCTTCTTCACCTTTAATTTCTTATGAGTGGTTTCCTTCAAAAGCTAAATATTTTTTACAAGAGTATGATTTTCCGGTATTTCCAGATGACTTTGCATATTATTTATTAAAAGATGACAAAACATTGGTAATGATTAGTGCTGTAAAAAGTTTAAATGCTAATTTTAAATATGATATCAGCAGTAAGAAACTAGAACTTTATCCTACTACTGGTAAATTCGACTTTATAATCTCCTCATTTTCTAAAGATTGTGGTCATTATAAATTTGATGATAATTATAAATGTAATATCTATAAACCTTTGATCTCTAGCAATTTAATCAATTAATTTGAGTAAAAGCCTCAGCAAATTTTTCTGCTTCGAACAACTGTAAGTCGTCTTCTTTTTCACCCAAACCTAGTGCAATAATTGGAATTTCATATTTTTTTGCTAGCGCTAACAAAATTCCACCCTTGGCTGTACCATCTAATTTTGTCATCACGATACCTGTTATTGGAATGATTTTATTAAATTCTTCGACTTGATTTAATACATTTTGTCCTGAGGTTGCATCTAAAACTAAGATAACATTATGAGGTGCGTTGGGATCTATTTTTTTTGTGACATTCGCTATCTTTTTATATTCTTCCATTAAATTTTTTTTATTTTGGAGTCTTCCCGCAGTATCTATCAAAACTTGATCAAAACTATTTTTAATAGCTTCATCCACAGCTTTAAAAGCAACTGAGGCGGGATCAGCTCCTTGAGATGATTTTACTATTTGAACATCTACTTTACTTGCCCAATTTTCTAGTTGTTCAATTGCAGCGGCACGAAATGTATCTGAAGCTGCAAATATGACTTTACTGCCGTTGTTCTTTAATATCTTTCCAATTTTACCGATGGTTGTTGTTTTCCCAACGCCGTTCACCCCAGAAATTAATGTTGCATTAAGCTTTTCCTTTTTCTTGAAAAAGGATTTATTTTCCAAAGGTTTCATCAAAGAAATTATGTATTCTTTTAAAATAGAGTTTATCTCTTTAGGTAGATCATTATTTGGATCAATTTTTTTTCTAGAAATTATTTCTTTTATTTCAGAGGCAGCTTCAACCCCCACATCTGATTGAATTAAAAATTCCTCAATTTTATTTAAATTTTCGTCATTAATTTCTTTTTTGACAATTATTTCTTTAAGTCCAGATGTAATCGCTGATGCACTTTTTTTAAATCCGATTTTAAATTTATCAAAGATTCCCATTACAATTTTATATTTATTCCTTTAATATTTGAAACAGGTCCTTTCATGTGAATAGAGTCATTTTCATCTATAGAAATTGATAATTTTCCAGTTGCAAACTCTATATCAGTTTTATTTTCTGTAAGATTATTTAATTTACCTGCATATGCTGTAGCACACGCTGCAGTTCCGCAAGCTTTAGTAAGACCAGCTCCTCTTTCCCAAACTTTTACTTTGATCAAATTTTTATTAAAAATTTGCGCGATTGTTACGTTACATTTCTCTGGGAAGATTTCGTGATTTTCTATCTCAGGACCAATTTTCTCTATATTGAAGTCCTCAATCCTTTTAACAAAAAAAACAATATGTGGGTTACCTACATTAATTGCAGTACCACCTAAGTGCTCATTATTATTTATATCAATAATTTTTATATTTAAGTTTTTTGTATTCATTTCTTTTGATAAAGGTATTTCATTCCATTTTAACTTTGCTTTACCAATTTCTGTTGTAACAATTTTTTTCTCTAAAATTTCAGATTTTAATTTTCCAGATAGCGTATTTAAAATTATTGACTTGTTATTTTTTTCATTTGAAATCAAATTTGCAACACATCTAGTTCCATTTCCACATGCTCCAGACTCTCCTCCATCTGAATTAAAAAATCTTAAATTTGCATCTGCAGAACTATCTGGCTCAATAAATATTAGTTGATCACAGCCAATAAAATTTCTGTCACAAATTTTAACTATCTGATCTTTCGTCAAATTGGTAATTTTTTCTCTATTATCGATTATCACAAAATCATTACCCAATCCGTCCATTTTAAAAGCTTTGATGTCCATATATAGTTATTTAACTTATTTATTGACTTTTTGAACCTCTATTATATTTTGTGGCAGTTTCCGCAAAAACATTAAATTTGCGGTGTCTTTGGAAACAAAGAGATCGACACTAGTCAGCGAGGGTTCGCCCACTAGTGCGATTACTGCTGTGTGTAATAAATATGTTTGAAAATTTAACAAATAAATTTGAGGAAGTTTTTTCCTCTCTAAAAAAAGCTCCATCACTTGATGAAAATCAGGTTGATGAAGGATTGAGAGGAATAAGACAAGCTTTATTAGAAGCTGATGTGTCTCTTGAAGTTGCTAAAGATTTTATTGAAAAGGTTAAACCAAAAGCATTAGGTCAAGAAATTATTAGATCAACATCGCCTGGCGATATGGTGGTAAAAATTGTTTATGATGAATTAGTTAATCTTTTAGGTGAAAAAAATAATGATGTAAATTTAAATGCAGTTCCACCAGTGCCAATGATGCTCGTTGGGCTACAAGGTTCTGGTAAAACAACAACAACTGCTAAACTTGCGAGATATCTAGAGAATACAAAAAAAAAGAAAGTAATGATGGTCAGTTTAGATATTTACAGACCAGCCGCTCAAGAGCAGTTAAAATCTTTAGGTGAACAAAATAATATATTAACTCTTCCAATAATTGAAGGTCAACAACCCAGTGATATTTGTCAAAGAGCAATTAGTGCAGCAAACTTGAATGGAGCAGATATTATCTTATTCGATACTGCTGGTAGAACACAAATAGATTTGCAGATGATGAGTGAAATTAAACAAATTGAAAACGCCATCAAACCTGCAGAGACGTTTTTAGTTGCTGACTCTCTTACTGGACAAGTAGCTGCATCAGTAGCAAAAGAATTTAATAATACAGTAAATTTATCCGGAATTATTTTAACAAGGGCAGATGGTGATGCGAGAGGCGGGGCTGCTGTAAGTATGAAATTTGTTTCACAGGTTCCAATTAAATTTTTAGGTATTGGCGAAAAGATCGAAAATCTTGAAGTTTTTCACCCAGATAGAATTGCAAATAGAATTCTTGGGATGGGAGATATCGTTTCTCTTGTTGAAAAAGCAGCCCAAGATCTTGGGGAAGAAAATATAAAAAAAACAGAAGAAAATTTAAAAAAAGGACAATTCTCAATGCAAGATTATTTATCTCAACTGAGACAAATGAAAAAAATGGGAGGGATTGAAGGCATCATGTCTTTCATGCCAGGAGTTTCAAAGGTTAAATCTCAAATGGATGCTGCAGGTATTGATGAGAGTGTTATTACAAAAAATGAGGCTATAATTTTATCAATGACTAAAAAAGAAAGAGAAAACCCAAAAATAATTGATGGTTCTAGAAAAAAAAGAATTGCTAATGGTTCAGGAACTGATCCAGCCACTATCAATAAATTGTTAAAACAATTTAAAATGATGTCTGAAATGATGAAGAAGATGTCAAAAGGAAATCTGAAAGGTATGTCTGATAAAGGAATACCTCCAGAATTATTTAATCAATTAAAATAAAAAGGAGAGTAAATGTTAAAATTAAGATTATCTAGAGGTGGTACAAAAAAGAGGCCTGTTTATAAGGTTGTTGTAGCCGACAGTCGATTTGCTAGAGATGGTAGATTTATAGAGAAAGTAGGTTTTTTTAATCCATTGTTACCAAAAGAAAAAAAAGAAAGAATTGGATTAGAGGCTGAGAGAATAAAATATTGGTTGGGTCAAGGTGCACAACCTACAACAAGAGTAGCTAGAATTTTAGGTGAGAATGAATTGATGCCTATGCCTGCTAATGGAAATAACCCACAAAAAGCAATTCCAAAAAAAGATAGAAAAAAAGAAGGTTCGGAAGA
>CACLWP010000003.1 GCA_902610675.1 uncultured Pelagibacteraceae bacterium
ATTCTAAAAAATCAGTTAGAAAAGAATGTAAAATCTGATGATAAACTGAATGATCTTTATCAGTCATTAAAAGAAATAAATTCTAAACTATGGGTTATTGAGGATGATAAAAGACAATGTGAAAAAGATAAAGATTTTGGAGAAAAATTTATAAAGCTCTCAAGAGATGTACACTTTCTTAATGACGATAGAGCAAAAATTAAGTTAGAGATAAACAACCACACTGGATCAGTTATTAAGGAAATAAAAGAATACACCAGCTATTAGATCATTTAATGGGACTTCATTTTTCAAAAAACGAATTTTCGCAAAGAAAAATGAATGTTTTAAAATCAATGAAAGAGCATAATCTTGACGCTCTGTTAATGTTTAGGCAAGAGTCGATGTATTGGCTAACAGGTTATGACACTTTTGGTTATGTTTTTTTTCAAACATTAGTTTTAGATAAAAGTGGAAATATAATGTTACTCACAAGAGCTCCTGATTTAAGACAAGCTCAAAACACATCCAATATAGAAGATATAAGAATTTGGGTTGATAAAGATGGATCAAATCCAACAGATGATCTTAAGGTTATTCTAGATGAATTAAATCTTAAAGGAAAAAAATTAGGAGTTGAATATGAGGCATACGGTTTAACTGGACGTAATGCTATTAGATTAAACAAATCTCTAGAAAATTATTGTCTTCTTGAGGATAAATCAGACTTAATTACAAAATTAAGAGTGGTTAAATCTAAAGAGGAAATTGTTTATGTTAAAAAAGCTGCAGAGCTTGCTGATAAAGCTTTGGATGAAGTATGGAAGCATGCAAAATCAGGTGTTAGTGAATCCAAGATATTAGCTGAAATGAACAGAGTTATATTTGAAGGTGGTGGAGATTATCCTGCAAATGAATTTA
Source organism: uncultured Pelagibacteraceae bacterium (assembly GCA_902610675.1). Taxonomy (GTDB): domain Bacteria; phylum Pseudomonadota; class Alphaproteobacteria; order Pelagibacterales; family Pelagibacteraceae; genus Pelagibacter. The sequence continues at coordinate 901 of CACLWP010000003.1, forward strand.
TAATTGGTTCTGGCAAAAATGCACTGCTTTGTCGTTATCAAGCAGAAAAACAAATTTTAGACAAAAAAGATCAATTAACTATTGAATGGGCTGGTACCTATAGACATTACCATTCTGCAATGTTTAGAACTATTCCTATCGGAAATGCAGACCCAAAACATCATGAAATGCACGAAGCATGTGTTAAAGCTCTCACAAATTGTGAAAACAAATTAAAACCTGGAAATAAAATTGGAGAAGTCTTTGATATTCATGCAAAAACGTTTGATGACCTTGGTTTCAACAAGGCTCGAATGAACGCTTGTGGTTACTCATTGGGAAATACCTTTTCTCCAAACTGGATGGACTGGCCAATGATTTACACCAATAATTCTTATGTAATTCAGCCTGGAAATGTTTTTTTTATGCATATGATATTAATGGACTCTGAAAACCAATTAGCAATGAATCTCGGCGAAACTTATTTGGTCACAGAAAGTGGTAATGAAAGACTAGGAAAGCAAAAGTTAGATTTGGTTATACTTTAATTAAAACTATATTTTTTCTCTAAAAATTTAATCACATTGTGTATTATAAAAGTCATAAATAAATAAATTCCTCCCGCAACTATGAATACCTCAATTGGTTTAAAAGTTGTTGAAATTATATATTTTGCAACACCAGTTAGGTCCATTATTGTGACTGTACTTGCTAAGGAAGTTCCTTTCATCATTAATATTATTTCATTACCATAGGCTGGTAAAGATTGTCTGATAGCAATAGGGATCTGAATTTTATAAAAAATTACTTTATTTGAAATGCCTAGGCTTTTTCCTGCCTCTACTATTCCAGGTTTAATTGTTTGAAATGCTGATCTTAATATCTCAGAAGTATAAGCACCTGTGTTTAAAGCAAAAGCGATAATAGCGCACCAATATGGTTCTTTCAAAATTACCCATAAAACTGTCGATCTTAAATATTCAATCTGACCTAGTCCAAAATAAATTATAAAAATTTGTACTAAAAGTGGAGTACCTCTAAAAACATATGAATATCCATAGGCAAATTTGTTTATAAATTTATTTTTATTTAATCTTAAAATTGCAAAAATCAATCCAATAAACAATCCTATTATTAAAGAAACAGAAAGAAGCTTTAAAGTGATCAATGCTGCACTTAATAATTTGGGGAAACTATTTATCATCAACTCAAGATCCATCAAAACCCCCTACTATATTTAATTTCTAATCTATTGATCAATTTCATGCTCACAAAAGTAAGTAATAAATACAAAACAGCAGCAAATGAGTAAAAAAACAATGGATCTCTAGTTGAGCCTGCTGCAACATAAGATTGTCTCATGATTTCAACTAAACCTGTAACTGAAATTAAAGAAGTATCTTTAAGTGTTATTTGCCAAACATTACTTAGATTCGGAATAGCCAGTCTTAAAGTTTGTGGTAATATAATCTTAAAAAATTTTCCAAATTTATTAAGGCCTAGTACGTTAGCAGCCTCAAACTGACCTTTATCGATTGATTGTAGTGCTCCTCTAAAAACTTCAGTTGAGTAAGCACCAGAAATTATGCCAATTGCAAAAGCCCCTGTGATAAATGCATTTATTTCAATATATTCATTATAACCAAATATTGATGCAACAAACATAACAGCACCAGTTCCACCAAAAAAGAAAAGGTAAATTACTAATAATTCTGGAACACCTCTTATTATTGTTGTGTAAGAATTAGCTATAAAATTTAAAAACTTGTTTTTAGATAATTTTAGTGGGGTAAAAATTAATGCAAAAAGAAAACCTATTAGCATTGCTGTTATTGAAACAGCTATTGTCATTAAGGTTGCGTAAAATAATTCATCACCCCAACCAGTATTTCCAAATGCTAGAAGTTCCATACAGATTGGCGACTATACATTATAGTCGCCAAATCTAAAATTTAATTACATAGAAGCGTCGAAACCAAACCACTTAGTAGCAATTCTACTAATATCTCCGTTTTTTCTCGCTTTATTTATAGCGGCGTTAAACTTTTTCAAAAGCTCAGTATCATCTTTTCTGATACCAACACCAACACCATTTCCAAATGCACCACCTGAAAAAGTTGGTCCAGTTAGAACAACTGGCTTACCAGATTTTTCTGCATAGTCACTGAATGCAACAGCAGCAGCTAATGCAGCATCACATCTTCCTGATGCCAAATCTAAATTAACTTCATCTTGTGTTTTATAAGTTCTTACATTTACTTTGCCTACGTCACCTGAGTCTAAAAAGTTTTGGTGAATTGTAGCAGTTTGAACACAAACAGTCTTACCTGCTAATGCACCAGTAAGTGTTTTTAAAGCCTTTTTAGCATCTGAATTTGGTTTAGTTAAATTAATACCCGCTGGTGTGTCTAAACCTTCAAGACTTGAGCCTTTCATTACAGCTAAAGATGCAACTTCGTCTGCATAACCTTGAGAAAAGCTTATTGCCTTTTGTCTTTCTGCAGTAATTGACATACCTGCCATTATCGCATCAAACTTTCTCATGATTAATGCTGGTATCATTCCATCCCAATCTTGCTCGACTATTACACATTGTTCTCCAATGTATCTACAAAGCGTATAAGCTAATTCAACTTCAAAACCTATTAACTTACCTGCTTCATTTTTAGAGTTCCATGGAGGATAAGCACCCTCTGTACCAATTTTTATTTTATCAGCATAAACATTTCCCATTACAAGCAGAGAAAGTAAAACTGAAAAAATAGTTTTTTTGAATATATTCATTGTTATCTCCTTTAATAAAAAAATTAGTATTTCACAAATGATGGGTATTAAAAAGAAAAAATTAATGATTTATTGATGAAGAAAAATTCCAAGAACAATCGAAACTAGGTATGTAAACTCTTGATAAATTAGTATTTCCAAAATGATGATTAAATACGTTCAGCCAATTTTCAACTTGAAGAGGTTTTTTATCCTGGCTTCCAACTTGTGCAGTAATAACTCCTTTAGGTTTAAGTATCCTAATTAAGGATTCCATATTTTTAGCAGCAAGATCTATACAAAACTGATCATCATTTAAATCAACAAAAATGTGATCATAAGTATCTTCGTTTACAGTCTTGATGCTTTCAAAAGCATCACCCCATACACATTTAACTGAATTTTTTTCTGTGGCTTTTTTTCCAATATCTCCAAGGTGTTTATAGCAAACTTCAACAACTTCTGGATCTAATTCATACCAATCTATAAAGTTAAACTTTTTTGAAATACATTCTCTTGCAACACCACCATCACCACCACCAATAATTGCTGCTCTTTCATTTTTTTTATTTAATTTTAAGCCAGCTCCTACAAAAGTTGAGCTGTACAAGTGTTCATCTGAAGCTGCAACTTGTATTTCACCATCAATAAATAGAGATTTTCCAAATTGTTCTAATTCTAAAATTTCAATATGTTGACCAACTTTTGATTTAAAATCCTCTAGAACTTCATTGACAACGTAAGATTTTTGTAATCCGGGTGAACTATAGATATCGTGGTAGAGAGATCCAGTATCTCTATTAAATTCTTTTTTTACAATTCTTTTATGTTTAAATTCTTTTTTTATAATATCAATTGCTACTGATGGGCTTATTTTTCCACAAGTAAAAAAATCAAAACTAATAATTCCATTTTCTGGAAATGTATGAAAACTAATATGACTTTCAGCTAATAACGCTAAAATAGTAAAACCTTGAGGTTCAAATTTATATTTTGAAATATTCAAAATAGTGACATTGGCTGCTTTAGCTATTTTATGTATAACTTTCTCAAAAACTGAAGGATCGTACTCTTTTGTAGTACCGATAATATCTAAAGTAATATGCTCCCCAACTTTAATCATCTTACCCTTTTTTATAGTTTTTAGCCTTATCTAAAACTTTTTTCATTTCTTCAAATGAAAGAATCTTAGGTTGTCCTAATTTTAAAGCAATAGTGTATTGATGACAAATATTTTCTATCTCTTGTGCTAGTTCAAATGCATCATCAAGATTTTTTCCAAAAGCAACCTGCCCGTGATTAGACATTAAACAAGCAGATCTATTTTCTAAAGCTTTGATAACATTTTTAGATAATTCTTCAGTTCCATAAGTAGCATATTCAGCACATTTAATGTCTTCTCCTCCTGCAAGAGCAATCATATAATGAAATGGTGGAATAGGTTTTCCATGTGAAGATACAGCTGTTGCGTGTGGAGAATGAGCGTGAACAATGGCGTGTGCTTCTTTTTTATTTACATAAATATCTCGATGAAATCTCCATTCAGATGAAGGTTTGTTCGTGGAGTTTTTTTCTTCTTCTTCATTTAAACCCATAAAAACAATGTCTTCAGGTTTTAAGCTTTCATATTTTTTTCCTGATGGAGTAATTAAGTATCCTTCTATATCATCCTCCTTTGCTCTTAAGGATATATTTCCAGATCTAAGCGGTGAGAGATTTGTAGAATTTAATTTTAATGAATATTCGATAATTTGATTTCTTTGATCTAAATTCTTCATTTAAATAATTCTTTAAGTCCTTTTTCCGATGCTTCACATACACCTTTTTCGGTAATTAATCCTGTAACATATTTTGCAGGTGTTATATCAAAAGCTAAATTCATAGACTTACTTTTTTTTGGATATATTTGAATTTTTTTTATATCTCCTTTTTCATCTAAACCTTCAACCTGAGATAATTCATCTGAATTTCTCTCCTCAATTGGAATATCTTTATGATCTTTTATATTCCAATCAATTGTTGAACTTGGTAGTGCAACATAAAAAGGAATATTATTATCATGGGCAGCCAATGCTTTGAGATAAGTTCCAACTTTATTGCAAACATCTCCATTGGCTAAAGTTCTATCCGTTCCAACAATACACATGTCAACTTCACCTCTTTGCATTAGTATACCACCTGTATTATCTGCAATAATTGTGTTTTTAATTCCCTCTTCATTTAATTCATAAGATGTAAGATTTGCTCCTTGATTTCTTGGTCTGGTTTCATCTGCCCACACATGAACAGGAATTCCTTTTTTATGTGCATGATATATCGGAGAAGTTGCGGTCCCCCAATTTATTGTTGCAAGCCATCCTGCATTACAATGAGTTAATATATTAACTGTATCTTTTTTTTTATTATAGATTTCTTCAATAATTTTTAGTCCATTTAATCCTATATTTTCACAAAATTTCACATCTTCTTCACATATATCTTTTGCTTCATTCAACGCTATTTCTAAAATTTTATCGCTATTAACACCAGATAATTTATTCATCATTCTATCAACAGCCCATTTTAAATTTATTGCTGTTGGTCTTGAACTAATTAAATCTTCTGCAGATTTCTTTAAAAATGATTGGTTATTATTTTCAATAATAGCTAAAACCATTCCATAAGCAGCTGTAGCTCCTATTAGAGGTGCGCCTCTTACCTCCATTACCTTAATTGCATTTATTGAGTCCTCAGCAGTTTTAAGATCTTTAATAATAAATTGATGTGGAAGTTTTGTTTGATCGATAATTTTTACAACATTATTTTCAAACCAAATAGTGCGATATTCTTTTCCTTCAATTCTCATTTTAATTTTGAAGCAATAAAATTAAGAATTTCTGGATTATAGTATTGAAAACATAATCCTTGGTTCATTTCATGACCTGGATTTTTCCGAGCTGAAATATTTTCTTGCCAATCATCTCCTTTTACAACACAAGATTTTCCTTTAATTTTATAATCTTGAGAAATAACAATTCTTTTAACTCCTGGAACTTCTTCTAACCAGTCAGATAACAATCCCTCCCATTTATCCTTGGGGTGAGTGAAAGCTAAAACAGAGACATTATCAGATTGTTTAATATTATTAATTTGTCTTGCTCGTAACTCAGCAGGGCCTGGATATTTTTTAGCAAATTTTTCTAATGCCTTTTCAGGGCCTACTTTTTTTACTTTGTAAGTTTTAGAAAGCTTACCAAAACAAGCTTGCATATATGATATGCCTCCGCCTACTTTTTCGGGGTAAGCTGATAGAAACATTAGAGTTAATAAACCCCCGCATGAATGACCTGATATAATAATTTGTTTTCTTGGAACCCCTATACTTATAAATTTTTCAACTAATTCTAAATTTTTTTCAATTCTTTTATCTAATTTGTGCTTACCAACATAAGGAGTTTTGGAGTTCCACCAATGTTTTTTTAATGACATATCACCTGCAAAATCATTTGAACAGAAATTATAAACCATAATTTTTTTACCATTAATTTCCTTATCAACTAATGAAGCTTGATTTCTAATTTGATTTACCCAAATGCATTCATTCTTGTGTGCTTTATCATTTGAATTTTGACCATGATTGTAAATAATTATAATTTTATTTTTAGGATCATCAATATTCATACCTTCTTTTACCGAGGCTGATTTGTTAATAAAACCACTTTTTAAAATTTTTCCATTAGCATAGACTGTATTTGAGACTATTAAAAATATTAGAATTAATAATAATTTTTTCATTTCCTTAATACCCTTCCCGCTACCGTATTTAATTTTTCTATTGTTTTTTTTGTTCTTTTTTCAGGGGCTGTGATAATCGCTACATCCAAACAATTATTAGTTGGATCATTAGGATCAATGTGATCTTCAAAATTTTCTATTAAATTTTTAATTACATTTTTTGCTTTAGCAGCATTACCTAATAAAACTTTTACTACTTGTTGAACATCAACATCTTCGTGATCTGGATGCCAACAGTCGTAATCAGTAACCATAGAAACAGATGCGTATCTTATTTCTGCTTCTCTTGCTAATTTTGCCTCTGGCATATTAGTCATCCCAATTACATCTGCCTTCCAAGATCTATATAAATTAGACTCTGCCAAAGTTGAAAATTGAGGTCCTTCCATAACCACGTATGTCCCATTTCTTTGATATTCAATTTTTTCTTTCTTTATTGCCTGCTCACATGCATTCATTAAACCGTTAGATGTTGGATTTGCCATAGAAACGTGGGCAACAATTTCATCATCAAAAAATGTCTTTTCCCTCGCAAATGTCCTGTCAATAAATTGGTTAACTATTACAAACTTTCCTGGTTGCAAATCTTTTTTTAAAGACCCAACTGCTGATACTGAAACAATATCTGTGACACCTAATTGTTTAAGAGCATCAATATTTGCTCTAAAATTTATTTTTGAAGGAGAAATAAAATGTCCTCTGCCGTGTCTTGGTAAAAAGTAAACTTCTTTTTTATTATAATTAGTTTTTAAAATTTGGTCTGAGGGTTTTCCCCAGGGAGTGTTTACATCTAATAATTCTCTATTTTTGAACTCTTCAACATCATATAAACCGCTGCCACCAATAATTGCTAATTTACTTATTGTCATATTATAAAATTAATTTATTTATACTTTTATAATTTACTCTTATGAATTTAAAAGACTTTATTAGATCCATCCCTGATTATCCAAAAAAAGGTATTTTGTTCAGAGATATCACCACATTAATTAAAGAAGAAAAGGCTTTTGCAGAAACAATTAATCAAATAGTTGAAAAATCAAAAAAATATAAATTTGACAAAATTGCTGCTATAGAGTCTAGAGGTTTTGTTTTTGCTTCAGCTGTATCTTATTTATTAAATAAACCTTTTATAATGTTAAGAAAAAAAGATAAGCTTCCAGCAGATGTTCATTCTGTTGATTTTGAACTAGAGTATGGCACTGCAACAATTCAAGTACATAAAGACTCGATTAATAACAATGAAAGTGTTTTAATTATAGACGACCTAATTGCAACAGGAGGAACAGCTGAGGCTGCTGCTAAACTTATTGAGATTTCAAAAGGAAAAGTTTCAGCATTTATCTTTGTTATTGACTTATTTGATCTAAATGGTGCAAACAATTTAAAGGAAAAAGGTTTTAGTGTAGAAAGTCTTATGGAATTTCCAGGTCATTAAAATTTTAAATGGAAAAACTAAATAAATTTCAAAAAATAATTAATAAAATTTATTACCTTTTATTTATAGAAAATTTTAAAGGTAAATTAAAATTTAATTTTCCATTAAATTATGGTCGAATAGAATTAATTGATTATCTTATAAAAAAAAATAAATATACAGATTATTTAGAAATTGGCTGTGATAAAGACCAACTTTTCTCAAGAGTGGATATAAAAAATAAAACTGGAGTTGATCCTGTAAGCGGTGGCAATATAAGGAAAACTAGTGACCAATTCTTTTCAAATAACAAAAAAAAGTTTGATATAATCTTCATTGATGGATTACATATTTATAAACAAGTCAAAAAAGATATTCTCAATTCAATTGATTGCTTAAATGACAATGGTTTAATACTCGTTCACGACTGTATGCCGGACTCTTTAAGCAAGCAGGCGGTCCCAAGATACCGAATGCAATGGAACGGTGATGCATGGAAAGCAATAGTTGATTTAAGACAAAGTAATGAATTAGATATTTTTACATGCGAAATAGACCAGGGTATCGGAATAATTAGAAAAAGTAAAAACACCTCAATTCTTCAAATTAATAAGCCTATAAAAAAATTAAAATTTAAAGATTATTTTGAAAATTATAAGTTGTATCTAAGGGTAATTTCCTTAGAAGAATTGAAAAAAATATTTTAATCAAAATTTAGATTTGGCCTATATGAAGATTTTTTTCCTAATATAGCATTTATAAAACCAATAACTCTATTTAAATAGACTTTACTTTTTTTTCTTTTCATAATTAATAAATAAAATAAGAATTTTGCTATTGCAAAAATAAATGATGGTAATCCTTTTAGAAGAGCTGAAAAAAAACTAAAATGCTTTTTATTATAATAAAACTTTGACCAGACCCAATGCCAATTTCTCGAGAGTTCAATCTCATCTCTGTATTTCTCATCTACTGCTTTAGCACCTAAATGTTTTATTTTTGATCTGGGCACAACATAAATATTCTCACCACAATCGATTAATCTTTTACATAAATCATCATTTTCTAAATACATAAAAAAATTTTCATCAAAATATTTAGAATCATCAAAAATTTCTAATTGTTTCATCTTTTTTAAATTAAAGAGCATTGCATAACCATCCACACTTTTTACTTTAAAAGCATTATTATTGTTATACTTATTATTTTTATCAAATTTATAATTTGGATATGCAACTGAATTTGAAATAGGTGATATAATACTAAAAGATTCGATTTCTTTTGATGACAAGATTATTTCATCAATACTATCTTTTTCTAAAATTACATCTGGGTTAAGTACAAAAGCATAATCTGTTTTAACATGTTTAAGACCTAAATTGTTACCGGATCCCATTCCTAAATTTTCAGAGGACAATATACATTCCACATTCTTATATTTTTTTTCTATATTTTCTTTAAATTTTTGATCATTGGAATTATCTACGATTATTATCTTTATATTTTCTGAAATTGATTTGATGCAATCATCTATAACATTTTCACTCTTAAATGTAACAATTACAGCTGTTAAATTTTGCCTAGATATTGACATATGATGTGTGTATTCAACTATACTAATACTTTCTATTAATGTAAAAAAAATTATCAAATGAAAAAAATAATTGTTACAGGTGGTTTGGGATTTATTGGCAGTAATTTAATAGACCTATTAATTATGAAAAAGTTTTATGTTATAAATATTGATAAAGTCACGTATTCATCAAACTTTTACAACACGAAGGAATTTAAAAAATCAAAAAAATACAAATTTATTAAATTAGATATAAAAGATAAAAAAATTAATGAAATACTTTTTAAATACAAACCTGCTTGTATCTTTAATTTAGCTGCTGAAACCCATGTTGACAGATCTATAGATAATCCTGAAAGTTTTATCGAAAGTAATATTGTCGGTGTTTATAATTTACTTGAATCCTTTAAGAAATATTCAAAAAAATTTAAATGTAAATTAATTCATATTTCTACTGACGAAGTTTATGGAGATATACTAAAAGGTAGGTCGAATGAGAAATATCCATATAAGCCTAGTTCACCTTATGCAGCTAGTAAAGCAGCTTCAGACCACTTAGTTAGTTCTTATGTAAGAACATATAAAATTCCAGCAATAGTAACAAATTGTTCTAATAACTATGGACCTAGACAACATCCTGAAAAATTAATTCCAAAAATAATATATAATATTTTTAATGGCAAACCAATTCCAATTTACGGTAATGGTACTAATTCAAGAGAATGGATTTATGTGAAAGATCATTGTGAAGCATTAATTAAAGTTTACCAAAAAGGTAAAGGTGGCGAATTTTACAATATAGGTTCAAATAAAAATTTAAATAATTTAGAGGTGTGTAAAAAAATATTAAATGTTTCAAAAAAAATAAATAAATTTAATAAAAATATCAAGATCGTTTTTGTAAAAGACAGACCTGGTCACGATATTAGATACGCTTTAAATAGTAATAAGATTAAAAAAAAACTTAAGTGGTATCCAAAAACGAATTTTGAAGAGGGTGTTAAGTTAACCTTTAATTGGTACAAAAATAACAAATCCTACTATAAATCTTTATCAAAAAAAGATATTAATAAAAGATTAGGTATAAGATGATTAAAAAAGGTATTATTTTATCTGGTGGAAAAGGAACTAGAATGAGTCCACTTACAAAAGCTGTAAATAAACAACTTTTGCCAATTTACGATAAACCATTAATTTATTACCCACTATCAATTTTAATGTTGGCAAAAATAAGAGATATATTAATTGTTGTTAACAAAGGTCAATTAGATCAGTACAAAAAATTACTACCTGATGGAAAAAATTTAGGCATTAAAATCTCTTATGTTGAACAAGATAAACCAAGAGGACTACCAGATGCATTTATTTTAGGCGAAAAATTTATTGGCAAAAGTGGTGTTTCTCTAATATTGGGTGATAATTTTTTTTATGGTCAATACTTATCTGAAAAGCTAAACAATTCTATAAAACTTAATAAAGGGGCTAAAGTATTTTTACATAGAGTAAAAAAACCAGAAAAATATGGTGTTGCAAGGTTTAAAAAAAATAAAATAACATTGATAAAAGAAAAGCCAAAAAAATTTTTTTCAGATTTTGCAATTACTGGCTTGTACTTTTTTGATAATAATGTCGTAAAATTATCAAAAAAATTAAAACCTTCAAAAAGAGGAGAATTGGAGATTACAGATCTATTAAATTTATATAAAAAAAATAATAAATTATCAGCTGACTTTATAGGTAGAGGTGGAGCTTGGTTAGATACCGGCTCAATAAGTGATTACTATAAGACTAGTGATTTTGTTTCAGCAATTGAAAATCGGCAAGGTTTTAAAATTGCATGTGTAGAAGAAATAGCATTATTAAATAAATGGATAACAAGAAAACATATAAATAATTCAATAAAGTTTTATGGTAATTGTGAATATTCAGATTATTTAAGAAAACTTATTAAATGACCATAATCGAGAAATTAAATATAATTCAGAATAAAAAGCACCATGATAAAAGAGGTTATTTTCAAGAACTTTTAAAAGAAAAACAAATTAATAAAAAATTCCCTTTTATAGTAATGTCTTATTCAAAAAGAAATGTATTAAGAGGTTTGCACATACAAACAAATAAGTCCCAAGGCAAATATATATCAGTGTTAAAAGGTAAAATATTTGACATTGTGGTTGACCTAAGAAAAAAATCAAAATCTTTTGGAAAATGTTATAAAAATATTCTTAGTGAAAAAAACTCAAGATCACTATATATACCACCAGGGTTCGCCCACGGCTTTGTTGGAATAGATAATAATAATTACGTAATTTATAGTTGCACAAATTATAGAGACAAAAATAGTGAAGTCGGAATTATTTATAATGACCCAATCCTAAAAATTAAATGGCCAAAAAGAAATTTTATCATCTCTTCTAAAGATAAACAAAATATTAGTTTTGAAGAATTTAAAGATAAATATATAAAATGAGTAAAAAAATTCTTGTTACTGGCGGTGATGGTAGATTTTCTAAAATTCTAAAAAAGAAAAACAAAAAATTAAACTTGATTTTTAGAAATAAAAGACAGTGTAATATTCTCAATCTTAATTCTATGATAAAATGTTTTAAGAAAATAAAACCTTCAATGGTATTACATTGTGCTGGTCTCTCTAGGCCAATGAAAATACATGAAAATAATATCTCAAAAAGTATTGATTTAAATATAATAGGCACAGCTAATGTTGTGAAAGCGTGTAAAAAATTTAATATAAAACTTATTTATATATCATCAGGCTATGTTTACAGTGGTGAAAAAGGGAATTACAAAGAAAGTGATGGAGCAAAACCATTTAACAATTATGGTTGGTCTAAATTAGGTGGAGAGTGCTCTGTATCAATGTATCAAAACTCATTAATATTAAGAGTAACAATGACTGAATATCCGTTTCAGTTTAATTCTGCTTATACAAACTTGATAACTAATTTCATGTTCCATGAGGATTTTGTAAAATTATTACCTAAGTTGATAAATAAAAAAGGCATTATAAATGTTGGAGGAAAAACTCAATCTGTTTATAACTTTGCAAAGAAATATAAATCTCATATAAAAAAATCTAAACTAAAAAAAAATTCTAAACTGCCATTTAATCAATCTATGAATTTATCAAAACTTAAAAAAATTATTTAATGGTAGCGGGAAGTGGGATCGAACCACTGACCTCGGGCTTATGAGTCCCGCGCTCTAACCAACTGAGCTACCCCGCCACTAAATTCTCGACGATATATACTACTTAATTTATTTTTTTCAAACAAGAAATTACGATTCATAATGGTCTATGAAATTGAAAATCTTTTTTTAAGATCATTTTGAATTAAATCTACTACATCATCCCAATTTTTATAATTTGTTTGCTTGTAAATTTTTAAAGACTTATATGGATTATATTTGTAATATTCATACCATCTCCAGTCTGAATTTGCTGATATTAACCCCCAAGTTTCTTTATTACAAATGCAAGCTAAATGTAAAAAGAAAGTGTCTGTGGAAATCACTAAATCTAAATTTTGAATAATACCAATAATATCAACAAAACTTTCCTTACTAAAATCAGTTATATTTGAGTTACTAAAAAATTTTTGATCTCTGTCCCAAATTTCATTTTGGAACGAGTAATAATTTAGATCTAATTTTAATAATTTGTCTAATTTTTTTAATTCAACTGATCTTGAAGGCTCTTTGGGTCCAAAAAAATTACCTGACCAAACTAAACCAATATTTTTTTTTTCATTTTTTATAATTGTTTCCCAATGTTTTTTTCTATCTTCACTGAAATTTATTAGATCAGAAGAATTTGAATTTTTTTCCTTAAAAAAAAAACTATTAAGAGAACCTAGGGAAATTTTATAATCGTATTTATTCTGAAGAATCTCGCTTTTTTTATAAATATTAATATTTCTAAATTTTCTCTTAAAAATAGGTAAAAGCTTATCATAAAGTATAAAATCAACCTTTTTACACAAGGGAGATAGATTTATTAAAAATTTAGAGAACTGTATTATATCTCCCATTCCTTGTTCGCTGGTAACTAAAATAGTAGAGTCTTTTAAATTTTCGCCTTTCCAAGTTTTTAAATTTTCATAGAGATTGTCTTTAATAATAGAGTCTCTTAATTCGTAAAATTCCCAACCTTTTTCAAATTCTCCCTCTATCAGATGATGAATGCCTCTAGTAAATTTTAAATCCTTTTTATTGGGAAATGTAATGATAGCTTCTTCAATAACCTCAATAGATTTTTTAAAATTACCTATCATTGAATAAATTTTACTTAACTTCGTATAAGCAATATAATTTTTTGAATTATCAATTATAGTTTTTAAGCATTTAATAGCGTCTTCAATTTTATCTTTAGATATTAGGTAGTCGGACTCATTTAATTGAAATTCGATATAATTTTTATCAATCTCTTTAGCTTTTTTATAAAAATATTCTGCTTTATTTTTGTCTCCTATTCTTAGAAATAAAATAAGAAGATTATTTAAGATTAACTTATCGTTCTGATCATACTCTAATGCCTTAAGATAGTAATTTTTAGCTTGGTCAATATTTTGTGCGCTTAAAAAACATTTTGCAAGATTATTAAACAAAATTTTTTTTTCTTTAAAATTTAGAGTTTCTACAGTTTTATATAGCTCTATCGCTTTTTTATAATCTTTATTCAAATCATATGCTAAAGCTAAATTGAAGTACGAAATTGGATTTTTTTGATTATCAAGTTCTAAAGTTTTTTCAGCATTTTTAATAGCAGATTTATAATCTTGGGATCTTAAATTTACTTTGAATAGATTTTTATAGGGATCTATAAAAGATTTATCTAAATTTATAGACTTCAAAAATTCAATTTTAGCTAACTCTAATTTTTGTTGTTTAAATAAAATAACACCCTTGATATTTAAAATTATATGTTCAATTTTCTTATCTTCACTAGTCTCGCATAAAGCAAAAGCTTCTAATAAGTTATCATTATTTAGGTGGTCAATAATTTTTTTAAGGGTTTCTGCCATTTTATTTATTATTAATTTAACCCTAAAATAGCTTTATAAAAATACCTTTTTATCTCAATATTTTACGAAATTTTACAATTAATGATTTTTAAAAACAAAAATTTTAAATTATTTATGAAAAAATAATTAATCCAAAGAGAATTAGACCAGTGGATGCTGCTGCAGAAAAATAAAACTTTTTCTTTACTTCCTGTTTCCTATCAAATTTCACTCTGTTAAGAAGAACATTTATGTCAGTACTTTTAGTAAGAACTTTTGGTGTGTCAGCTTCTGTATACTTAGAAGATAACTTGATTTTTAATGTTCTAGTTAAATTTTTCATTGTGTAAATTAACCATTATTTGAACTTAATGGCAAACGAATTCAGAGCGACAAATAGATTCCTATTGCCGCTAGTAAAAAGACACAAAAAGAAAAAATAATCAAATTTTTTTTGAATTCTCTGCTTTGTTGTTCCTCAAGTTTAGATTTTAGGATGTTAATATCGACTCTATTAATCTTATTTTTTTGAGAATATGAAGACCTCTCTGAGTCAACAGCATCAGTTGAGGTCTCTATATTATCATTATTTTCTAGTATGTCTTTCATAGTCTTTTATTAATTAAAGCATGCTTTAAAGCATTGAACAATATGAAAAAGTTCAAAGTGGGTCACTAACAGATTGACAACTGTCCAAATTGGGTTTCTACTGACCTTTAAAAATTATGAGTATTCAAGAAATAGATTTTTCCAAAACGCTCACAGACGAACAAGTATATCAAACAATTATGCGTAACTATTCTGATCTGAGTAAAGACTGGATAACTCACCAATGGAATTGGATGAACAGTGTTTATAATTCATTTAATGATCATTACAAATACATGGTTGTAATTTCTTTAATTGAAAAGACTCTTCAGTTTTATGACCAAATGAATATTCAATATACATATGATGAATATTATTCAAAATCATATCTAGAAATCGAAAGTTTCAGCATTACAGAACTTTCTCAAAAATTGGACTTGCCAAAAGAAACAGTTAGGAGAAAGGTTTTGGAACTTGAAAATAAGGGAGTTATAACACGTAATAAGAAAAAAATTATAATTGATAGAAAGGCATTTAACTATGTAAAACCAGAAAACCAAATAAAATTTTCATCAAAATATATTTGCTTAGTTTCCAATGCTTTAAACAAACACAAAATTTATTCAAAAAAACTTAATCAAGTATCAGTTGAGAATATGATAAAAAAAAAATTCTCTTTGTGCTGGAGATGGTTTTACAGAATGCAAATACCTTTAATTATTGGATATCATAAGTTTATGAAAGATTTATCAACTTTCCATATTTGGGGAACAGTTGCAATGAATCAGGTCTTAAATGTTTCAAGACAATTAGATACGGGTAATAGTGAGGCATCTTTAGACTATATTGCAACGAATAATGTTCTTTTAAAAAATCTAGGAGCAAAACCTGGTATAAGTGCAATGTCAATTTCAGACATGACAAATATCCCTCGAGCAACAATTATTAGAAAATGCATGTACTTATTAAAAGAAGATTTGATTAAGATTAGTGAAAAAAAACAATATATTTTAACTACGAGGAATTCAAAAAAAATTTTACCCTATCAAAGTGAAGTTTTTTGGTTTAAAGCAAAATTTATACGAAAAATTTTGAATCTTCTTGTGATTTCATAAAAACTTTTCTAAGTACCATTATATATATAATATTTAGGACTTATTAATTTCATCTTGGGGGGTTAATGGAAGTAGTAACAAAAATAGCACCTATCATACTTGCATTAATAATGTTGGGTTTGGGTTTAGGTTTAAAAATTGAAGATTTTACAAGAATATTAAAAACACCAAAAGATTTTTTTGTAGGTTTTTTTTCCCAATTAATTATTCTTCCATTAATTGCATATTCATTAATTATCATTTTAAAAACACCTCCAGAAATAGCAATTGGTGTTATGATTATTGCTGCTGCACCAGGAGGAGTTACATCAAATATATTAACTAAGTTTGCAAATGGAGATGTTGCTTTATCTATTACTCTAACAGCTATAATCAGTTTAATTTCTATTATTTCAGTTCCTCTTATAATTTTTACATCCGCTGATTTATTTGGAATTACAAATATTTCTCAAAATATTTCCATGACTGGTATAGCACTAAAGATGTTTTTAGTTGTAACCGTTCCAGTTATCTTCGGAATGATTATAAGAAAATTTGCTGATAATTTCGTAAAAACAAAAATTCAGATTTTTGAAAAACTTAATATAATTTTATTTGTCATTTTTTTTATAGCTGCATTTTATGAAGAAAGAGAAAGTTTTATAGATTTTCTAATGCAAGCAGGTTTCATTACTTTAATTCTAAATATAACAATGATGATCGTGGCTTATTACCTTGGAAAAACTTTTGCCTCAGGAATAAAACAACAAAAATGTATTGCTTTAGAATGTGGATTACAAAATGGTACTTTAGCGATATTTGTTTCTACACAAATATTCGGTACAGATATAGTCTACATAACTCCAACAGCTGCGTATGCTTTAGTTATGTACATCACTGGTTTTATATTTGTTTTTCTTTTAAAAAATAAAGTTTAATTATTTTTAAAATTTGTTTGTTTTAAAGGTTTGCTGATTAATTCTATTGGATATTTCTTTTTTTCTACCTCAATAAATAAGTTTTTATTTTGAAGTTCTTGATTAGAAAAATCATTATTAATATATCCAAATACTAAATTCTTTTTGAAATTAAATGAGTAATTTCCTGATGTAGATCTTCCTATAATTTTTTCACCATTATAGATTGGTTCGTCATGGAGTAATAATGGTTTTCCTGGTTCACTTTCCTTTAAAGTAAACATTGAAAACCTATTTTTTTGTTTTTCTTTTTTAATCTGTTCAAGCGCTTGTTTACCTATAAAATCAACTTCTTTTTTATTGCTAATTGTAAAAGATAATCCTGCTTGATACTGGTTTTCTTCAGGAGAAATATCATGTCCCCAATGTAAAAATCCACTTTCCATTCGCATAATATCCATTGCATGCATACCACAATTAGAAAGATTAAAATCTTTACCTTTTTTAATTATTAATTCATATATCCTTTTTGCGTCTTTAAGATCTACGTATAGCTCATAACCAAGTTCACCCACATAAGATAATCTTTGTGCCCAGATTTTAATCCCATCAATTAAAATAAATCTTGCAGTTCCAAATTTAAATTGATCATTTTCAAAATTATCTTCACTTAAGATTTTAAGAAAATCTCTACTTTTTGGACCAAACAAACCAAATACACACAAATCATCTGTGATGTCTTTTAATTCAATATCCTCAGAAAGATGTTTCTTGATATGAAATTTATCTCTCTCTCTTGTTGCTGCAGAACTTATTATTCTAAAGTGATCTTTATCTAAACAAACAACAGTTAGATCTGTTTCAATTCCACCGTCAGGATTTAACATATGTGTATAAACACATTTGCCAAACTCATTTTTAATATTAGCCGTGCAAATTTTTTGTAATTCCTCATGAGCTTTACCAGATCTAATCTCAAATTTTGAAAAAGGCGTTAGATCAAATAAGCCAACATTTTTAACAGTATTACTTGTTTCATATTCTGCTGAGGGGTACCAATTTTGATAATTATAACTGTATTCGTATTCTGTTTTTTCTCCATCTAAGGCAAACCACATTGGTCTTTCGTATCCACCTGAAACACCAAAACAAGCACCAAAACTTTTTAATTCATCGTGATATGGAAGTTTTTTTATATTCCTAGAAGTTTTATGTTGTTTAAATGGCCAATGCATTCCATATAAATCTCCTAACGACTCGGTAATTCTTTTTTTAATAAAACTAAGATCAGAATGAAATTTTTGAAATCTTTTAATGTCATAACAAAAAATATCTTCATTAACATGACCGTTGATTAACCATTCAGCTGTAACTTTGCCAACACCTCCCCCGCTTCCAATCCCAATACTATTTAAACCACAAGATACAAAAAAGTTTTTTACTTCGGGGACTTCTCCCAGTAATGTATTTGTATCTGGAGTAAAGGACTCAGGACCTGAAAAAAATTTTCTAATTCCCGCTGTTTCTAAAACTGGAAACCTTTTAATTGCGGTTGCTAGATAAGGTTCAAAATGTTCAAAATTTTCCTGAAATTCCCCAAATGAAAAATCTTCTGGAACTTTATTGAATTTATTCCATGCTGGTATAGATTCTGACTCAAAAATTCCAACTAATATTTTTCCAGCATCTTCTTTGATATAAGTTCTGTTATCAAAATCTCTTATAACAGGTAAAGTTTTGGAGAGATTTTCAATTGGTTCAGTAATGATATAAAAGTGTTCTGCTGGATAAAGAGGAATACTTACTCCAACTTTTTCTGCAATTTGTCTTGACCACATTCCAGATGCTAAAACAATATATTCACAATCAATTTTTTGATCATTTACTTTAACTCCAGAAATTTTTCCATTTTTAGTTAAAATTTCGTCAACTGGAGATTTTTCAAAAATTTTTGCTCCTTCCATTCTAGCTGCTTTTGCTAGCATATGGGTTACACCTGATGGATCTGCAGCACCATCACCTGGCATTAAAATACCCCCTAAAACTTTATCAGTATTTACAATTGGATAATCTTTTTTAATTTGGTCTTTGTCTAAAATTCTTACATCTACATCAAAGAGCTGTGCAGTTGTTGCTTGTCTTTGAAGTTCTTGCCATCTGCCTTTGTTTTCCGCTATAGAAAGCGCTCCGTTTAGTCTTAGTCCAGCAGAATGATCAACTTTTTTCTCAAGTTCTTTATAAAGATCCAAAGTATATTTTCTAATTTTAGTAATTGTTGCTGATGGACCTAATTGACTTACTAATCCTGCTGCATGCCAAGTTGTACCCGATGTTAGCTGATCTCTTTCTAAAAGAATTGTATCTTTCCAACCGAATTTAGCTAAATGATAAGCGACAGAACAACCTACTACACCACCCCCTATAACAACAACTTTAGTGCTACTTGGAAGTTTTTTTTCCATCTAATTAATTTTTGATTGCATTTTGAGGATTAACGTATTCATATCCAAAAACATCTGCAACAGCTTTATAAGTCACATGGCCTTTGTGAACGTTTAATCCTGCTAAAAAGTTTTTATCTTCATCAAAAGCTTTTTGATAACCTTTATTAGCTAATTTAATTAAATAAGGGAGTGTTGCTTTATTTAATGCAATAGTTGAGGTTCTTGGAACCCCTCCTGGCATGTTAGCTACACAATAATGAACGACATTATCAACTATAAAAGTTGGATCGTTAAAAGTTGTTGGTCTGCTTGTTTCTACACACCCTCCTTGATCGATAGCCACATCTACAATTACCGATCCTCTTTTCATTAATTTTAACATATTTTTAGTAACTAACTTCGGTGCTTCTGCTCCAGGAATTAAAACTCCTCCCACTATTAAGTCTGCCTCAGCTACTAACTTTTTTAAATCTATTTTATCACTTTGTTCTGGAATAATTTTTTCCCCAAATATTTCAACTAATTGCTTAAGTCTTGATTCTGATTTATCTACTATATGGACTTTTGCCTGCATACCAGTTGCTATAGTTGCAGCATTTTCTCCTACTACACCTCCACCTAAAATTAAAACATTTGCTGGTTCGCCACCAGGTGCTCCACCCAATAATACTCCTCTACCTTTTTGGTTTTTTTCTAAACAATGTGCTCCTGCTTGAACTGACATGCGTCCTGCTACAGCACTCATGGGTGCAAGTAAAGGAAGTCTTCCATTGTCATCGGTAATGGTTTCGTAGGCAATATTTATACTTTTTGATTTTACCAATCCCTCCGTCAATCCTTTCGCAGCAGCCAAGTGAAGATATGTATATATTATTTGATTTTCTCTAATCATATCTACTTCAACTTTTTGAGGCTCTTTAACTTTAACAATTATCTCTGAATCATTAAAAATATCAGCAGCATTTTTTGCTATTTTTGCTCCAGCTTTTATAAATTGATCATTATCAAAACCAGCTTCGAAACCACCATTGTTTTCAACTAACACTTCATGACCTTCAGATACAAGTGCTTTTACGCTAGCAGGAGTTAATCCAATTCGGTTTTCTTGAGGTTTAATTTCCTTGGGTACACCAATTCTCATTAATGAAATTTAATTCTTTTTGCTCTTAGCGTAATTCGTAATTCCAGTTCTTAGTTTTTCAATAATTTCATCAATATGTTTTTTTTCACAGATAAACATTGGTGCAATAATAAGAGCATCTCCAGTTGCTTTAAAATTTACTCCCGCATCGTAACAATGCTTAAATGTTGCAAGTCCAGCCTTACCAGGTCTGCCGTCCGTCTTAATATCGATACCACCCATCATTCCGTATCCTCTTATATTATCAACTACATCAATATCTTTTAAAGAGAATAAACCTTCCTGAAAATAAGGAGCAAGATCTTTTGCTCTATTAAAAATGTCATCTTTTTCAAATATATCTTGAACTGCTAATGCAGCTGCTACTGAAATTGGAATTCCTGAATATGTGTATCCATGAAATAATTCAACTGCACCTTTAGGAGTTGCATCAAGAACTGCATCATAAATTTCCTCTTTGCAAGCAACCACTCCAAACGGAACGATACCGTTTGTTGTTGCTTTTGCCATTGTCATTATATCTGGCGTAACCCCAAATTCTTGAGCTCCAAAAGCAGAACCAGTTCTACCCCAACCTGTTATAACTTCATCAAAAATTAAAAGTATGTTGTGTTTATCACATAGTTCTCTAAGTCTTTGTAAATATCCAACTGGTGGAACTAACGTACCTGTAGATCCCGCGATAGGCTCAACTATACATGCTGCGATATTTTCTGAACCAAAGTTAGTACAAATTCTCTCTAAGTCATTAGCTATATCTGCTCCTGTTTCAGGTTGACCTGATATAAACTTATGTTCATCCAGATGAGTATGTCTCATATGAACCACTCCTGGCATAAGAACGCTCGCATAAGCTTTGACGTTATTAATCATTCCACCAACTGAAGTTGCTCCTATATTCATCCCATGATATGCCCGTTCTCTCCCAACAAATCTAAATCTTTGCCCTTCACCTCTTGCTTTATGATAAGCAACACTAATTTTGATTGCTGTTTCTACTGCAGTAGATCCACATATTGTATAAAAAATTTTATTTAAATTTCCAGGAGTATGTTTTGAAATTCTAGTAGCTAATTCAAATGAACCACCAAAACCTTGTTGGAAAGGTTGGCAATAATCTAAAGTATTAAGCTGATTAGTTATTGCTTCAATAATTTCCTTACGTCCGTGACCTAATGGATTACAAAATAAACCTGAGCTAGCATCGATTTGTGTTTTTCCATGATGATTTTTTAAATATACACCTTTCGCTTCTACGATTAGTTTTGGATTTTCTTTAAAGTCTTTATTGGAAGTAAAAGGCATCCAATGTTCATTTAATGAATTGGGGACTGTTGTTCTTTTTTCTGAACTCATAATTAAATTTTAAAAATTGTACTAATTCAATCATTAGACTAATTAGGTCCAATAAACCACCATAATAATTGTCACAACTTAAAGTTGTATGATTAGAATAATCGTTTTTTAATTTACTTCTAGGTCAATTTAATCTTAAAATTGAAACATATAAATAAACAAGGAAGAGGAAAAATGAAAAAAATAATTAGTTTTATTCTTGGATGTTTTGTAGCTCTTAATCTTTCGGTTTCAGTTGCTAATTCAGCAGCTAATGAAGTTAGAGTTGCTTACTTCTTAGAGTGGCCTAGTCCAAACCTTGAGGACATGCAAAAGAAAAACTTTGCAAAAGCTCTAGGGGTACCAGTTAAATGGACTAACTTCACAAATGGTGGAGCGATGACAGATGCAATGTTGGCAGGAGATATCGACATTTCATACTCACAAGGTTTAGTACCTTTCATTAACGCAGTTAAATCTAAAGCTCCAATCAAACTTGTAGATGTAGCTATGGAATATGGAATGGGTGGAACAACTTGTGTAACTTCAAATGCCTCTGGAATTACAAAAGCAAATGCTACAGAGCTTGAAGGTAAAAAAGTTGCTGTGCCACTAGGAACAATGGCTGAATACGTATTTGATGAAAGTATGAAAGTTGTTGGCGCTGATAGAAAAAAAATGGACATCATTCAAATGGATCCTGAAGAAGGTGCTGCTGCACTCGTAAGCGGAGATGTTGTTATGGCATGTTTATTTGGTGGTAACTCTATCAAAGCTGCTACAGCTATTGGATCTAGATTACTTACCGTTCAAGAAGCTAGAGATGCTGGAATCTTGGGTATAGATATTACTTCAGTAACTACAAAGTTTATGAAAGAAAACCCTGGAATGCTTAGAACTTTTATAGAAGTGACTCATGAAGCTAACGCTAGATATAAGGCTGGTAAAGCTGATATGAATGCGATGTCAAAAGCTTCTGAAATGAAAGTAGCTGATATGAAAGAAACTTTAAGCGGCTTTAAATTTCTAAGTCCTGAAGAAACTAAGCAATCTATGGAAAGTGGAAATCTTAAAGGGTTCCTAGATGGTATGGGAACGCCAAAAGGAAATGTAGATACTAGTTTTTTACCTTTATAATCTGAGGGTAATTTAAATTTTAATAGGTACCAATTGTAATAAATTGGTGCCTATTTTTTTATTAAAAATTCAAATATAAAGTCTCTTTATGAGTGATTTAGTTTCACAAAATCTAAACATGATATTTAAAACTCCTAAAGGGGAAACTGTTCATGCATTAAAAGATTTAAATTTTACTCTTAAAAAAGGGGAGCTTCTAACTGTTCTTGGACCGTCTGGTTGTGGCAAGACCACTTTACTAAACATTACCGCAGGGTTTATTAGACCGACATCAGGAAATATTACTTTAAATAATAAAGAGATCGATGGACCAGGAGTTGAACGGGGAATGGTTTTTCAGCAGGGTGCTTTGTTTGAATGGCTAACAGTTGCTGAAAATGTGAATTTTGGATTAAGAATGAAGAAAGAAGATCCTATTAAAACTCAAAGAAAAGTAGATGAGTGGTTAGAGATTGTTGGTTTAAAAGGTTTTGGAAATACCCCTACTTATCAATTATCAGGAGGAATGCAGCAAAGAGTTGCTCTTGCAAGGTGTCTCATTAATGATCCAGATTTAATATTAATGGATGAACCATTGGGAGCTCTTGACGCTCTTACAAGAGAAAAGATGCAATCTTTAGTCTTAAAAATTTGGAAAGAAACTGGCAAAACAATAATATTAATTACTCACTCTGTTGAGGAAGCTTTGTTACTTGGTGAAAGATTATATGTAATGGCACCAAGACCAGGTCGAATACACAAAGAATATAACCTTCCGTTTGCATCAATGGGATTAAAAGAAGATTTAAGAGAAATTAAAAAAAACGAGGAGTTTAGCCAAAAACGAGAGGAAATCCTTGAAATGATTTGGAACATGGAAGAGGAAATTATGGGAAAAGATAATTAAATGTTAACTCAAATATTAACTTTTTTAATCTTTTTTGCTGTAGTTGGCTGTATTCTTTATGGAAGACGACTAATAAGGACAGAAAAAGTTGATGCAGTATTTGGAAATCCTGAGAGAGCATTGGGTGGCACTCATTGGGTAATTGTTGGAAGTAGTTTTTTACTTTTAATTTGGCTCTATTATTCATGGGATATTGCTAAAGGATTTTATCCAAAATCTGCTAATGAGCTATGCCAAGTTGCAAAAGTTAATGACTCTCTTCTCGGATTGAAATATCAATTTCCAATAGAGGAAAGAGAATTCAAAAGTACTTCACAGATTAAAAAAGAAAACAAAAACTTAAAAATAATCCAAAGTGAAATTCAAAATTCTGAAAAACTAAATAGTCAACAAAAAACAATACTAATTACTTACATAAGTAAAACTAATCAACTTATTCCATTACTTACAAATGAAGATTTACTGGAGAATGAGACCAAACAAAAAATAGACGATATAACTGGAAAAATTAATCTTTTAACTGAGAACTTTAAAAAACCTGATTATCCATTTGAGACAGAACAAGAGCTTAATAAAAGGCTTAAAGATGTAAATGAAGAAGGTGGCTGGGGTATTACTAAAGTAGATGCAGGCTCAGGTTCAATTGAAAATACTTTAGAGGTGCCTTTAGTGCCAGCAACTTATAGAGGTTTAAAGTTTCACACTGCAGCTAAAGAACTTAATTTAATAAGTGATGAATTTTTTAAATTACGAAATCATAACCCTCAATTTAAAAGTAAGATGAAAGAACTAAAAGAAGAAATTAAATCTTATAGAAAAGATTTAAATGAAAATGAGGAAGTGGCATCAATGTACGCAAAAAACATTGTAAAGATTGCTAGAAGAATTGAATTTGCAAGTATTTATCCTCCTAATGCACTAGATAAGATGCAAGCAGCAATTGTCAAATTTGAAATTGCGCAAAAAGATGCTCAAGGAGGGCTTAGATTAATAGACATATTTTTATTCCCAGCTGGAACTATAGTTGCTAGTGGTCCAAGTTGTTCAGAACAAGGTTCAGGAAGATGGTTGCCTAAACCATCTGATACTTTTAATAAGTTTATATTAATGTCAAAACCTAGTGTTGGTTATAAGGATATTCCTTTATTATGGATACAAATGGTTGATGTAAGTAAAATGATTGGCTTCATTTTACCTGACTGGATTGCAGATATTTTGCCAGGTGAATATCCCGTTCATACTAAAGATGGTATAGTAAAACAGAACTTCAAAGGTGGGGTTTTAAAGATTGTAACAGGCGATTTTGATTTGTTTAAAGTTCCTGTTCCATACGGACATATTTGGGACTCTTTTTTAAGAGTTTTTCTTGGTTTAGTTTTTGGAATATTAATTGGTGTGCCGCTTGGTCTATTTATGGGATTAAATAGATTTGCAAAAGGGTTTTTTGATCCTTTAATTGAACTTTATAGACCAGTTCCGCCTCTTGCGTGGGCTCCACTAATTATCTCGGTTTTAGGAATTGATAACACTGGTAAAGTATTTTTACTATTCATGGTTTCTTTATCGATAATGATAATTTCAGCCCGAGCTGGTGCCTCTGGAACACAACTATCAAAAATTCATGCAGCTCATTCATTAGGAGCTTCTAAAAAACAAATATTAAGACATGTTATTTTTCCAAATTCTTTACCAGAAATTTTAACTGGTATTAGAGTTGCAGTTGGAATGTGTTGGGGAACATTAGTTGCAGCAGAATTTTTAGCTGGTACTACTGGTATTGGGTTTGTTGAAAATGTAGCCAAAAAATACTTTCAATATGAGGTGATTTGGATAACAATTTTTATAATGGGAATGCTTGGATTATTGTTTGATATTACTCTAAGAAAAATAATTGACAAAACTATACCTTGGAGAGGTAAAGGCTAATTATTTTTTTTTAAAAAATCATTAATATATTTTGACAGTTTAATTTTACCAAAGTGACGATAAACTTTATTTGATAAATTCATTTTTGTTAATGCAGATGCATATCTTTCACCTGGTCTCTTATTTAAAAATTTTATTTTAGATTTAAACATTTTCGCAACTTCGATAATTGAAAGGCTTTCTGTACTAGAAATACTATAATGCCGTGATAAATTTTTTTTCCAGGCCAAAAAACATGTCTTTACTGTATCATCTATATGAGTGAACCTCCTCGTTTGTGTTCCTGGTTTTACTACTGGAAGTGGTTTATTATTTTTATAAGCTTCTTCAAATATACCTATTACAGTAGACATTTTTCCTTTTGCTATTTGTCTTGGACCGTAAACATTATAAAAATAAATAACTTCAAACTTAAAATTAAACCATTTTTTTAAATTTTCTAATAATTCTAAATTTTTGGCTTTTGTAAAAGCATAAGGTGATAAATTTTTGTCATTTCCTTTGTTCCCTAATGAAGCAGAAGTTGCAGAGTAGATAAGTTTAATCTTATTTTTTAAACAAAAATTAAATACTGAATTTGTTCCAACCGTATTGGAGTCTAAACATTCATTCATGTTTATGAAGCTTTGATAAATTCTTGCAAATTCTCCAAAATGGAAAACCACTTTGATTTTTTTTGGGTTACTGATTATTTTTGCAATATCTTTAGTATTTGCTTTGATGTATTTAACACGTCGATTTTTAAGATGATTCTTTTTAAAACCTGATGAATAGTTGTCTATACTAATAATAAGATAGTTAGATTTCTTTAAGAAATAATCTATTAAATTTGAACCAACAAAGCCTGCACCACCAGTCACTAAAATGGTATTTTTTTTTGACATGATTTCTTATAGTTTTAATTATTATTTTATCAAGTGGTAAAGCCTGAATTAATCTATCCAAGATTTATATTTTTCTAGGTTATTAAGTATATAGTTAGGTAAAATATCTAAATTTACTTTAGTTAGATTAAATCTATTATTTTGTTTTTTTTCATTGGAGGACTTTGTATCTAGCAAATGATCATAATTTATAAATTTATTTTTGATTTTATATTCAATATCTTTTAAATCATCATTTTTTAATTCAAATTCAGAATGCATTTCGTCATTTAAATATTTTCTTAATAATTCCTCAGGTGTTTTTAAGTTTGTAAAGTGCCAACCTCCTTCCTCAATAATTTTTAAATCAATATATTTCATCTCAGAAAATAAAGTATCTAATCTAAAAAAACTATATTTTTTGTTTTTTATATTTCGTAACCATGAAATATTTTTCAAGTCCTTTACTTTACAGGACTTTGAGCCAAACCAGTCTACTTTTGGATAAGCAAGATTAAATTTATAATAAAATAATTTTTGTTTAAATATTATTACTCTAGCTTTGTTAGACTTAAAATCTATTTTAGATAAATCTGGTATTTCATCATTATCACTGTAAATTATATAGTCATTTTTATCTGCATCCTCTAATGCTTTACTGATATAATTTCTTTGTGTCTCTATTCTTTGAATACTATTTTGTCTTAATAAGTCTGAGTTTTTGTTTTGATTGAGTGTTTTTTCTACTGGATCTTTATCTATAATTATATGAACAATCTTATCTTGAAACTTTGGAAAATCTTTTTTATCAAATTTTATTTCTTTTTTTTTCCCACTATGAGAAAACGTAGCTTCACAAACTATAAATTTATCTACAAACGGATCCAGAATATTGAACCTCAAGTCCATCATCAATTTTTCCTCAAAAAATGTAGTGGTGTCAAATACTCTCATTTATGGTAAGTTTATAAATCTTTAGTTGATTGATATCAAAATAAACTATAATTAGAGCTTATTATGTCAATTTTGTTCAGTAATCCTCCGTGGTGGGAAAACAAAGAGAGTAGAGGTTTTTTAAGAAAAAAGAGGTGGCGAAGAGGTGTAAGATCAGGGTCGAGATGGCCATTTACATATCTTGGAAGATGTACACCAGATAACCCGAGAGCAAAAGATTATATCCCCTACCCTTATTTTTTGGGATACGCAACAACCTATGCATCTAAAATAATGGGAGATAAAGAAGTTTTTTTTAGAGATAGTATTGCTTTATCAGAGTCCTACGAAAGTTTTTATAAATATTTAGACACAATTCAGAAAAAAATTGAATACTTTTTGATTGAAAGTGCAACACCATCCTGGGATCACGATTACAAGCTTATAAAAGAAATAAAAGAGAAGTATCCTCATTTAAAGATAATTGTTGCAGGTCCTATTTCTACCTCCTCTCAAAAATGGGATAGTGATATTATTCATGCGGTTTTAAAAGGTGAATTTGAAAAAAATGTTATGAAAGTCGTCAATGGAAGAAGTGGTTTAATAGAACATGATCTTTTAACTTTGGAAGAGATGAACAACTCTCCTTTTCCCTACTATGATGAAACTATTTACGATAAATATTTTGATGGAAATCCTATACCAATGAATGAATTATCGCCACAAGCTCATATTTTAACTAGTAGAGGTTGCCCATTTAAATGTATTTTCTGTGTATGGCCAGCCACAATGACTGGCAACGATCCAGATGGCGAAAATAAAAGAACTGTAAGACAATACTCTGCTGATTACATAAAAGGTTTTTTGGATAGATTGACAAGTGATTACAAATTTGAAGCGATTTATTTTGATGATGACACATTTAATATAGGAAATAAACATACTGTTGAAATTAGTAAAGTTGCCGGCAAATACAATATACCTTGGTTTGCAATGTGTAGAGCAGATACTTGCAAAAAGGAAAATTGGAAAATAATGAGGGACAATGGATGTAAAGGAGTAAAAATTGGAATAGAGTCTGGAAGTCAATATGTGGTTGATAAGATTGTAAATAAACACCTTGATTTAGATTACACAAATCAACTTGTTGACCATTTAAGAAGTCTAAATATGTCTGTTCATGGAACATTTACTTATGGATTGCCAGGTGAAACAAAAGAGCAAATGTTAGAAACTAAAGAATTTATTAAAAGGACGAATTTTAATACAGTTCAAGAGTCTGGGACAGCTGAAATAGAAGGAACTCCTCTTCATACATTAAATAGCAAAAATTTAAAAAATTATCCAGGTGCAAGTATCAATACTGAATATGATAGACAGAAAGATGGGGGTAAAAAGTGGCAAAGCTTAGTAAAAAGTTTGCAAGATAATTAAAAAATTTGTGAATACAAAAAGTGTAAGCATCTATATCCCAGCTTATAACGCTGAAAAAACTATTAAACATTCTTTAGAGTCCATCAAAAACCAAACATATCAGTTTAATGAAATAATAGTTATTAACGATAATTCAACTGACTTCACAAAGAATGTTGTTAAAGAGTTTAATGATGTAAATATAATCAATAATTCAAATAATAAAGGTTTGGGATATAATAGAAACTTGGGCATGAAAAGTAGTTCTCATCAAATAGTTGCTTCTATTGATGCAGACGTAGTCTTAGAAAAAAACTGGTTAGAGGTAATGATTCAAAATTTTGAGCAGTCTGAAAATATTATTTGTGGTGGAAAGATGATCGAAGAGTTAATTCAAAATAAATTCAATGCGTGGAGAGCGAAATATTATAGCCAAAATTGGGGTAATAAATCTTTTGAAAATCCACCTTTTTTATATGGATGTAACACTATTCAACATAAAACTGTATGGGATACCGTTAAAGGTTATGACGAAAGTTTACATACAAATGGAGAGGATATTGATTACTCTAATAAGATTAAAGGTTACCAGCACTTAAAAATGAGGTACTGCTCAGATGCATTAGCGAAACACTTGCAAGATGATAATCTAAATACTTTATCGAATAGAGTTTGGCGTTATCATTCATTCGGTTATAAAATCAGAAACCCCTCATTTTACAAAACTTTAAAATTATCTCTTAAGCAATTAAAATTTTTTTTTCAAAGATCTTTTCAAAACTTAATTAAGTTTGAGTTTAATTTTATATATATAAATTTTGCAATTCTAATTAAATTTATTGTATTAGAACATAGTTACTATAAAAAAATAAGAAAATGAAAATTTTAATTACAGGTGGTTGTGGTTTTGTAGGAACAAATTTAACTTTATTTCTTAATTCCAAAGGTTATAAAGTGGCTAGTTTGGACAACCTTTCAAGAAAAGGTTCTAAATATAATTTGAGTTTATTAAAAGTTAATAAAATCAAAAATTTTAATTTTGACGTTTATAATTTTAATAAAATAAAAAAATTACCCAAATATGATTTAATTATTGATTGTTGCGCAGAAGCGGCTGTTGAAGTTTCAAAAAAAGATATCGATAGAGTCATAAATACAAATTTAATAGGAACATTAAATATTTTAAAAAAAGTAAAAAAAGATAGATCAAAGATTATTTTTCTTTCAAGCAGCAGAGTTTATCCCATTAAAGAAATGAATAATATTGTAAAAAAAAAAATTATTAATTCGAAATTAAAAATCAATAAAACTTTTGGAGAAAAAGATAAAATCCAGGGCCCAAAAACAATATATGGTGTGAGTAAATTATCATCAGAAATGTTAGTCGAAGAATTTTCTTATTTATTTGGTTCGAAATATATAATAAACCGATGTGGGGTTATTTCTGGACCTTTACAATTTGGAAAACAAGATCAAGGTTTTGTAAGTTTGTGGATATGGAACCATTATAAAAATAAAAAAATGAAATATATTGGTTATGGTGGATTAGGTAACCAAGTTAGGGATGTGTTACATATATATGACTTATGTGAGTTAATATTATTGCAAATTAAAAAATTTAATAAGGTAAATAATACAATGTTTACAGTAGGTGGATCTAAAAAAAGTAATACTTCTCTGACACAATTGACAAAAATATGTGAAAAAATAACCGGGAATAAAATTAAATTTAATAAAATTTCAAAAACATCTATTTATGATATTCCCTATTTTATTACTAACAATAATTTAGTTACGAAAACATATGGTTGGAGGCCAAAAAGAAATATATTAAAAGTTGTGATGGATACTTTTTCTTGGTTAAAAAATAATAATTCAAAAATAAATAAATATTTTTAATGTCATTAGCAATTGTAACAGGGTCAACTGGGTTAGTTGGATCAGAATCTGTGAATTTTTTTCATGATAAAGGCTTTGAAGTAATAGGAATAGACAATAATTTAAGGAAATTTTTTTTTGGAAAAAATGGTTCTACTTCTTGGCTTAAAACTCAGCTCTTAGAAAGAAATAAAAATTTTAGAAATTATAATTTGGATATTCGAAATATGGATGGTTTAAATAAAATATTCAAAAGATATTCAAAAAGAATATCTGTTATAATTCACTGCGCTGCCCAACCATCACATGATTATGGGAAAAAATTTCCATTTTTAGACTTCAACGTAAATGCTACAGGAACACTTAACCTCCTAGAGTTAACCAAAAAATATTCACCAACCGCTCCTTTTATATTTATGTCGACTAATAAAGTTTATGGAGATAATCCTAATAGACTCAACATTTATGAAAAAAATACCAGATGGGAATTAAAAAAAAGTGATAAGAATTATAAAGGTATTAAAGAAAATTTTTCAATAGATAATGCAACACATAGTTTTTTTGGTGTCTCTAAAACTTATGCAGATTTAATTGTACAAGAATATGGAAAAAATGTCGGCTTAAAGACTGTATGTTTTAGGGGTGGATGTATAACTGGCCCAAATCACAGTGGTGCAACTCTTCATGGATTTTTATCATATTTAGTTAAAGCAAGCATACATCAAAAAAAATATAACTTGATTGGTTATAAAGGTAAACAAGTTCGAGATAATTTACATAGTTATGATTTAGTAAATAGTTTTTGGGAATTTTATAAAAAACCTAAAAATGGTGAGGTATATAATATGGGAGGTGGAAGATACTCTAATTGTTCAATCATTGAAGCTTTAGATCATATTGAAAAAATATCTAAAATTAGAATAAAGAGAAAAATATTAAGGATACCGAGAGTAGGTGATCATATTTGGTACATATCAGATACAACTAAATTTAAAAAACATTATCCAAAATGGAAACAAAAATATAATACGAAAAAGATTATAGAGGAATTAATTGAACATCAAAAATAAAAAGCTTCTTAATTTAGTAAAAAGTATTTTTGTAAAACATAAATTAAATTCATATCATGCTGATATTTCAGCAAAAGCACTTATCAATGCTGAGTTAGTTGGAGCTTATGGTCATGGTATATCACGACTTAAAATGTACTGTGATAGAATTAAAAAAAATTTGATAAATCCTAAACCTCGAATTAAAATTAAAAAAATTTCACGATCTATTTCTCATATAGATGCGGATAACAGTATTGGTTTTGTTGCTGCTGATATTGCTATTAAAACAGCAATAGAACATGCAAAGAAATCAGGTCTTGGCTTTGTTGCAGTAAAAAATAGTAGTCACTATGGTTTGTCTGGTTATTACGCTGAACAAGCAATTAAAAAAAATTTAATAACAATGATTTATACTAATGCCCCTCCAGCAGTAGCACCACATGGGGCATTAAAAAGTTTATTTGGTACAAATCCAATTTGTTTTGGGACGCCTACAGGAAACAAAGTTCCATTTATTTTAGATACATCCATTTCAAAAATTAATAGAGGAAAATTAAGGTTTGCAGAAAGAAATTTTTTAAAAATACCTAAAGATGTTGCTTTAGATAAATTTGGTAAACCAACAAATGATCCAAAAAGGGCACTTCAAGGAGTTCAGTTACCTATTGCAGGATTTAGAGGTTCAGGATTAGCTTGGATGGTCGATATATTGAGTGGTGTTTTAACTGGTGGTAATCATTCTGGCAGAGTTAAAGATCCTTTTGAAGATTTTACTGGACCACAAAATATTGGGCATTTATTTATCACATTTAAAACAAATTTATTTGTAAAAGATTATAATAAAAGAATTAAAGATAATATCAAAAGAGTAAAACAACTACCCAAAGTTAAAGGAATGAAAGAAATAATGTATCCAGGACAAAATAAATATAAAAGATATAAAATGAACTTAAAAAAAGAGATTAAAATCTCTAAAATTATTAAGAAAGAATTAGAGATCCTAAATAACTAATTATGCTTTCAAATAAAGAAATTATTGTTCCAAATAATCTATTAAATGCTTCTCTAAAAAATAAAGGAGTGAAAGCAGGAATTGTCAATGCCGGGAAACCATTGCCAATGTTATCTGTTCAAGATGCAGTAAAAGAAAATTTGATTGATCCAATTTTTATAGGAGATGAAAAAGAAATTCTAAAGTGTGCAGAAGATTTAAAGTGGGATATTTCTAAATATGAAATTATTAATGAACCAGTTGAAAATAATACTGCAGGTATAGCCGCAAAACTTGCTAGTGAAGGAAAAATAAGAATTATAGTCAAAGGACATATTCATACAGATATTTTAATGAAAGCGGTTTTAAAAAGAGAATACAATTTGATGGGTAAAACTAGGTTAAGTCATATCTGGCATATGACGTTAGAAAAAGATGATAAACCTCTTATAATTACTGATGGTGCTTTAAATGTGTTACCAAATGTAAAAACCAAAATGCATATCTTAAAAAACGTAATTAATTTTTCTCATAGAATTGGAATTGAAAGACCAAAAATTGCAGTATTGTCTGCCACAGAAGAAGTTTTAGATAGTGTTCCAAGTTCTAAAGAGGCTGAAGAAATTACAATTCTTGCAAAAAAAGAAAATTTAAATGCTGATGTATTTGGACCTTTAGCTTTTGATAATAGTATATCAAAAAAATCTGCAACTATTAAAGGTATTAAAAATGAAGTTGCGGGAATTGCTGATGTTTTATTAGTGCCGAGTGTTGAGACAGGTAATGCATTGGTAAAGATGTTGATATATTTTAGTGGTGCGTGTGCTGCAGGAGTAGTTGTGGGTGGTAAAGTACCTGTAGTAATAACTAGCCGTTCTGATGAGGCACCTGCAAGACTAGCATCAATAGCTGCAGCTGTTGTTGCACTAGATTAAATGTTTGATTGCAATAAAATTAAATTTGTCTTAAATAATTCATCAATTATAAAAATGTATTAATGGCCATTACTTATTTAAAAAGATCTCCTAAAACTTCGTCTACTGACGATAATAAGACAACTGGAATAGTTCAAGATTTACTAAAAAATATCGAAACAACAAAAGAGCAAGGCTGTATCGATTTAACTAGAAAATTCGATAAGTATTATGGGGATATAATAGTATCAAAAGATAAAATTGAGGAAATTAAAAAAACATTAGATCAAAAAACTAAAGATGATATTCAATTTTCATTTGAAAGAGTTAGAAAATTTGCTGAAGCACAACTTAAAAATTATGGACAAGATTTCGAGATAGAACTTTCTGATGGTTTGTATGCAGGTCAAAAATTAGTACCTGTAAATACAGCAGGTTGCTACATCCCAGGTGGAAGATATGCTCACATTGCATCTGCTGTAATGAGTGTAACTACAGCAAAAGTTGCTGGAGTAAAAAATATTATTGCATGTAGCCCTCCTAAAGAAAGTATTGGTGCCCACCCTACTATTGTATATACAGCTGATCTTTGCGGTGCAGATATTATTTTAAATTTGGGTGGTGTTCCCGCAATTGCAGCAATGACCAATGGATTATTTAAAAATCCCCCTGCAGATATAATTGTAGGACCAGGAAATCAGTTTGTAGCTGAGGCTAAAAGAATTTTGTATGGAAAAGTTGGTATAGATCTATTTGCAGGACCAACTGAAATTGGAATTATAGCTGATGCTAAAGCTGATCCAGAAATTGTTGCTGTAGATTTAGTAGGACAAGCAGAGCATGGATATAATTCACCATGTTGGCTTTATACAACTAGTAAAGAATTAGCTGAAAAAGTAATGAAAAGAGTACCAGAATTAATTGCAGAACTTCCAGAAGTTCCAAGAACAAGTGCTGAAGCAGCCTGGAGAGACTATGGTGAAGTAATTCTTTGTGACACTGATGAGGAAATACTAAAAATTAGTGACGAATATGCACCTGAACATTTAGAAGTACAGACTGAAAACTTAAAATGGTTTCATGAAAGATTAACAAATTACGGATCATTGTTTGTAGGTGAAGAAACAACTGTTGCATATGGCGACAAATGTTCTGGTACAAATCATATATTGCCGACTAAAGGAGCAGGAAAATATACTGGTGGATTATTTGTTGGAAAATTTATTAAAACATTAAGCTTTCAAAGAATGACAAAACAATCTACTAAATTAGTTGGTACTGCTGCAGCTAGAATTTCTAGATATGAGGGAATGGAAGCTCATGCAAGGACGGGTGATGTAAGGTTAAGAAAATACGGTTTTTCTAATTAATTCTCTGGTTTAAAGATTAAACACAATCCATTATTACAAAATCTTTTACCACTAGCACTTGGACCATCTAAAAAAACATGACCGTGATGTACACCACAATTTGCACAATGATATTCCATTCTCCTCATTCCAAAAGAATAATCTATTTTTGTTTTAAAAGCTCCTGGTAATGCCTCTGAAAATGATGGCCAACCCG
Organism: uncultured Pelagibacteraceae bacterium; assembly: GCA_902610675.1. GTDB lineage: Bacteria > Pseudomonadota > Alphaproteobacteria > Pelagibacterales > Pelagibacteraceae > Pelagibacter. The sequence goes on from CACLWP010000003.1 coordinate 36,506, forward strand.
TACCACTGTCAAATTTTGCACTTGAGGAAAATAATTTAGCTCCACAGTTCGCACAATGATAAAATCCTTCTCTATTTTCCTTGAGTAATTCACTTGTAAAAGGTCTTTCAGTGCCCTCGTTAAACATAATATTTTTTTGTTTTTTTGAAAGATTTTTATTTATGATTTTTTTTGTTGCTGAATATAAAAATTTATAAGGTAAGGAAATGAAAGTTAAAAATGTAAGACTAATTGTTTTTAAAAATTTCCTTCGAAAAATCATTTAAAATCTAATTAACCTAAAATTTCTTTAGGATTTTTTTCCTCAGCTCTTTTTTCTTTGGCTTTATTTTTTTTGTAGGCTAATTTTGATTTCTTTAAATTAATTAAATCAGCAAACTTGTGATTTACATCTCTATGATCTGCTTCATCATCTCTGATTACTCTTACAACATCTTTAAGTGTAGCATGGAGTGGTAAATTCCAATAATTTATAGCGATTAGTGGAGCAGGTTGATCTGGGATAGTTCCTGCTTCAAGTTCATTTAAATATTCTGTATAACTAATTACCGCTTCTTCCTCGAAGTAACCTACAATTCTATGAGCAGTTCTCTGAGAGACTAAATATATAATTGCATAAGTTAAAATAAATATAAATTGAGCAACCATTATTATAAATCTTTCAAGAGCAGTTGGTTTTGCAACATGTATAAAAGTCATTAAATGCATTCTTTCGTTTTCAGCTTCGTCTAAGAGAGTTTTAATCCAGCCTTTGTCATCCTCAATTTTTCTAAGTGATTTTAAGTGTAGTAACATTCCTGCTACCATTCCTGGAACTGCAGCAACAGTTTCAAGAACAACAGCTCTGTGACCATATCTTTTTTTAAAGAAAGTATCTGCTAATAAACGTAAAAATTTAGTAAATAATAAAGCAACTTTATCACTAAAATTTTTTGGTTTAAAATGTGTATCTAAATCACTCATATCTTTAAAATAATAATAAATTTGAAATTTAACATGCGCTATAATTGTCTATAAAAATATTGATTTATTATAGAAAATATAACGTTTCTTTAGCTATATAGATTATTAGCAAAGACATAAAACAAATTATAAATATATTTATATATTTCCATATTATCTTCCTTAAAACATATTTAGAAAAAAAAACTGATAAATAGCCAAGTAAAAAGAAAAATATAATTGATGCAATTGATGCTCCAGAACCAAAATAAATTTTTTCTTCAAATAAAAAATTTTTTGAAAAATTTCCTAAAAAGAAAACTGTATCAGAATATACGTGTGCATTAAGATAGGTAAAACCGAGAGTTTTTAATAAAATCGTTCCGCTTGAAACCTCTTTTATTTCACTATCAAAATTAACATCGATTTTTAAAGATTTGATTTTTGAGTAAACAAAATAAATCAAAAAAACTATTAACGAAATGTTTAAAATTAATTCTATAAATAAATTAAAATATTGATGGAAAAAATGAAATAAAAGTATACCTGAAAATATTAGTAATGAATCTGATAAAGAACAAACAAAACAAACTAAGAAAATATGTTGTTTCTTAAGCCCCTGCTCAATTACAAAAATATTTTGAGCACCTATTGCTAAGATTAAACTAAGCCCGGTAAAAAAACCTAATACCAGGTATTCCATCTAAATTCAGATTATTATGAATTAGCTGTTAAAGTTTTAATTTCTAAAATATTTTCGTTAGGGTCTTTTACAAAAAATGTTTCTTGCTCGTATTTTGTTCCTTTAAATCTTAAATAAGGCTCATCGTAATATTTTGCCCCTTTCTCTTTTAGTCTATTTTTTAAAGTATCAAAATCTTTTCTTGATAGATGCACTCCAAAATGTGGAACTGAAACGTTACCCATATCTACATCATGTCTTTCACTGTCTAATTTATGATCGCTTGCATGAAGTGTTAATTCATTTCCCCAAAAATCTACATCAGCCCATTCTTGTGCTGAGTTATCAAGTCGACAGCCTAAAGTTTCGCTATAAAACTTTTTTGCTGTTTCTAAGTCCCCACATGGGATTGCTAAATGAAAACAATTAGTGTTTTTATACATATTTTTCTCCTTTAAATACTTAGTAAAATTACTATATAAGCAATAACTTATTTTATCAAGCTGGCAAATACTTATGAATGACTTTTTACAATCTATAATGGATAGAGATCCTGCGGCAAAATCTAAGCTAAGTTTAATATTAACTTACCCAGGTGTTAAAGCTATTTTTTTTCACAAAATTGCAAACTTTTTTGCAATTGCCAAATTTGATTTAATTTCAAGAATCATTTCCCAATTTTCAAGATTTCTAACCGGAATAGAAATTCATCCAAAAGCAAAAATTGGAAAAAATTTATTTATAGATCACGGGATGGGAGTTGTTATAGGTGAAACTTCTGAGATAGGAGAAAATGTTACTATTTATCATAATGTCACTTTAGGTGGAATTGCTCCAAGTATAAATTCTAATGATCAAAGAAACACCAAAAGACACCCAACTTTAGAAGATAATGTTGTAGTTGGTTCCGGCGCTCAAATTTTAGGACCAATAACAATTGGAAAAAATTCCTTAATCGGTGCTAATGCAGTAATTACTAAGAATGTTACAGAGAAATCAATAATGGTAGGAATTCCTGCTACAAGAGTTGGCGATGCTACAAAAGGATTTCAACCTTATGCTGTTACTGATAAAGATAAAGATAAAGATTAATGTCACAAATTAAAAATAACTTTATCGAGTCGGTTGGCAATACACCGTTAATAAGATTAAAAGCAGCTTCTGAAATAACAGGATGTAATATTTATGGTAAAGCTGAATATCTTAATCCAGGGGGATCAGTAAAAGATAGAGCTGCGCTTGCATTGGTCAAAGATGCACAAGAAAAAAAATTAATTTCAGAAGGTGGAATAGTTGTTGAGGGTACTGCAGGTAATACTGGGATAGGTTTATGTCTCTTAGGAAATTCCTTAGGTTATAAGACAATAATCGTAATGAATGACAACCAAACTCAAGAAAAAAAAGATACATTAAAAAATATTGGTGCTGATCTTAGACTTGTGCCACCTAAACCCTATAAAGATGATGGCAATTATGTAAAAGTTGCAGGTCGTTTAGCTGAAGAATTAAAAAGCACAAATAACAATGGTGTAGTTTGGGCCAACCAGTTCGATAATACTGCTAATGCAAAAGGCCATTACGAAACAACTGGACCAGAAATTTGGGAACAAACCGATGGTAAAGTAGATGGTTTTGTTTGTGCGTCCGGAACAGGTGGGACTATTGGTGGTGTAAGTAAATACTTAAAAGAAAAGAATAAAGATGTAAAAATTTATTTATCTGATCCAACTGGTTCTGCTCTCTATAATCATATTATGAATGGAGAACTAAAAGCTGAGGGTGGATCAATAACTGAAGGTATTGGATCGAGTAGAATAACTAAAAATTTTGCAGAAGCTAAAATTGATGGTGCTTTTTCAATCAGCGATCAAGAGTCTTTACCCTTGCTTTATGATTTAATACAAAATGAAGGATTAAGTTTAGGAACTAGTTGTGGAGTAAATATTGCAGGTGCAATTAGATTGGGGAAAGAACTAGGCCCAGGAAAAACAATTGTAACAATTCTTTGTGATAGATCAGATAAATACAACTCAAAGATGTTTAACAAATCATTTTTAAAGGAAAAAAACCTACCTATTCCTAGCTGGTTATAATATCGCATACCAGGCATGTAACAAAACAGTTACATTTTTAAGATAACATTAATTAACGTGAGGAGATTATGAGAAAAATTTTTATAATTTTGTCTTTTTTAATTTTCACATCTGCTAATGCAGGAATGAGTGATAACGATAAATCAAAAGCATGGGATTGTGTTGGTATTTATATGGCAAACTACTTTCTTCCATCTGGTGAAAAATTTGAATACGGTATGAAAGAAAAATCTATTTCAACCGTAAAAGTTCTTAAAATATACGCTCTTGAAATAGGTATTCTAGAAAAAGATTGGGATGCTGGAGTAAATAAAGCAGTAGATAAACATTACGGTTCAAAATACGACAAAGCTAAAACTGACAAATGTCATATATTTGTTGAGGCTTTAGTACCAAATGGAGCCGAGAGAGTAAAAAAAGTCGTTCAAACTTTATATTAAAAAAGGAGATAAAATGAAAAAAATTATATTATCAATATTGTTTTCAATGCTTTCAACCATAGCTTTTGCTAATTCAGGTAAAATTAATTTAGAAGGTTTTGGATCATGGGATATTACTGCGATAAATGCTGGAAAAGGAGATTTGGCAATTACTTATGATGGAATAGCAAGTATGAAGGACAAAAACAGTGACCAAGTATTTAATAATGTTTCAGTTCATTGTGTAGGGGGATTGACCACTCAAGGTGGAAACTTTGTAGATGAAACTGGTATGTGTAGATTTGATCTTTTTGATGGGGAAAGCGTATTTATAAAATATACTGGTAAAGGAACTACAGGTGTAGATGGATCTGGTGCTTTTGTATTTGTAAGAGGAACTGGAAAATATGAAAATATCAAAGGTAGTGGAACAAGTAGTAGAACTAATCTAAAAACGAAGAAAAAGGGTTTTGCATCAACTTTAAATATATTTAAGGGAGAGTACACATATTAATAATTAATAAAGAAGTATTATGTCAGAAATTAAATGTATAAATTTGGGCTATGTTGTTCCAAAAGATAAGGCTGATGAGGTTCTAGAATTATTCAAAACACATGCCGCATGGATGCAAGAATTTTACTCAGACTCAAATGATGGTTCTAAGTATTTGATAAGCTCATTTTTCACAAAAGCAGATGAATTTGTAAATCCTGCAGACCCAAGCCAAGGATTGACTGGAAATGTTGTTTTTACAATTAATGAGAGATTTACCTCAATGGATAGTGTTAAACGTCACGTGGAAAATGCAATGAAAAACGATTACTTTCCAAAATTTGGTGAAATAATGGAAAAATATGGTGTTGCTCGAAGCTTGGGTGGAGAAATATATCATTCAATAAGATAAAATTAAAAAAAGGAGGAAAATGGAAAAAGAAATGTTAGTACATCTTAAACTTAAAGAGGGTAAATTAGAAACTTTCATGGGTTGGATGCAATCAGATGAAGGTATGAGTGTCAGAAAAAGTGTTGCTTATCCTGAAAAAACTATTGGGGCTATGATACCAGATAAGAGTGGGATGTTATTCAAAGTTAATGTTCATAATGAATCTGGAATGAAAGAATTTGTAACCGGTAATAATCCTGCTGCAAAAGCTATCTATGCAGAGTGTGTAGAGAGTGCTCAGTTATTTGAACTATCTAAAATAAATCTGTAAAGGAGAAAATATGAAAAATTACATGGTAACTCACACTTTCAAATCAAAAGAGATGAAAGATAAATTTTCAGAGACAGTTGCATCAATGAAGATGGAAGATATTGTAAAATCAATGACTAGTGAAGATGCAGCATGTCAAATGACTTGGAATACTCCAGGAGATACAATGCAAATGTTTTGTTGGTGGAAAGGTAAAGATCCAGAGGCTATTAATAATCAATTAGCGTCTATGAATGACTTTTTTGAACCTCATAAATTTACTGAGTGTACAGATGAAGTAATGGATTACAACGCCTAGAATATTCCAAAACTTTTTTAATTAAATTGAAGAGGAAAAAAATGAAAGTAATTTATACAAGAACAATGAGAGTAAAAGATGATTGTTTAGGAAAAGCAATGGAAATTGGTAAAGGTTTAGCTGCAGTTAGAAAAAAACATTATCCTAACCATGATGTTTATTTCTCTTTTCAAATGGGTGGTGACCCAAGAACAATAAGAGAAACTTTAATCGGAACTATGTTTGAAGGTGATAATGATGCTGACGCTAACATGTCTGCGGATCCTGAATATATAAAACTTTTGGATCAGTTAAAGGAAGTTGCGATAGAAGGTACTATCGAAGATGAGATTAGACCAATATTTAGTTAATGTCAGGCTACGCAATATTCAATATTGAGATAAAAAAACCAGAAGAGTATAAGGAATATGTTGAAAGAGTTAAACCACTGGCCGAAAAATTTGGTGGAGACTATATAATCCGTGGAGGTGAAACTAAAGTTTTAGAGGGAAATTGGGAATATCCTAGAACAGTTGTCATTAAATTTCCAAGTTACGAAAAAGCTTTAGAGTGGTATAACTCTGATGAATACAAACCAATAAAACAAATCCGTTTAGAAAACTCAATTGGTAACGGAATAATAATTAGAGGAGTATAAGATGTCGATATTAAAAAAATACACTGACGCAATAGACAAGAAAGACGAAGCAACTATGAATGAACTTTTGCACGATGATTTTAAATTCACGATGCATAAATCTGGAAATTCTTTAGGAAAAGCTGATGTTATTAAATGGGCAATGAGTGGAGATATAAATCAAGATAAAGCTAGAGTCGTATATGAAAATGATGAAGTGGGTGTGCACCATTCTTTGGTTACATTTAATGACGGAAATGTTGAAGCTGTAATGGCAGTTTACAGATATAAAGACGGAAAAATTGTTAGTTTAGAAACCGGCGCTACCCCAATGTCCAAATAAGTGAGGAAAATTTTATTTTTTTTTCTCATTTTTTTTACAACATCTTTATGTGCTGATGACAAACATCAAAAACAAATTGATGAACTGTTTGATCAATTAAAAAAAGCTGCAAATTTTGAAAATTCGGAAAAAATTGAGTCAAAAATATGGGATCTTTGGATCACCCACCCTACTAAAGATAGTTTAACAAATCTTTTGGCTGATGGATCATCTTCAATGTCTCAAAACAAACTTGAGGATGCTTATAATATATTTACAGAGGTAATCGAAATAGATCCAAATTGGGCAGAAGCTTGGAATAAAAGAGCTACAGTATTGTATTTAATGGGTAAATATGAAATGTCACAAGCTGATATAAATAAAGTGCTGGATATTGAAAAAAGACATTTCGGAGCACTCACAGGTCAAGGTTTAGTACAAACTGCATTAAAGAATTACGAAAAAGCAATTGATAGTTATATTGAAGCTCACAAAGTTCATCCGTATATGAAATCTCCTATGATAATGATTGAAAAACTTATGTTACAATTGCAAAAACAAAGTATTTAGAAATTATGTTACCAAAGAAATATACTAAAATTTTATTTATCTGTCTTATGAGTTTCAGTATGAGTTTAATTATGACTTTAATAATTACATATATAAACACGGGTTTTGATGAAATGTACTATATGAGGTTCTTTAAAGCTTGGTCTATAAGTTTGCCCGTAGCATTAGTTGCAATATCACTGGTGGCTCCCATGGTACAAAAAATTGTAGATAAAATTATTAAATAGTTTTATTCTTAATAATGAGTAATTTTTCAGGATATATTTTTCTCATATTAGCAATAATCCTAGGAATAACTTCAAATGGGTATTTAAAATCTACTAACGGATTTACAATCCTCGCTCCAACTATTTTTTGTATTATATCAATAACTGCTTGTATCTTTTGTTTATCAAAAGCCATGGATATTATTCCAGTTGGTTTTACATACGCAACTTATGGAGGTTTAACAATAACAGCAGTAACATTGTTTGGAGTTTTTAAGTATCAACAAATTCCAAACATTTATGGAATAATTGGAATTAGTTTAATAATTATTGGTGTAATTCTTCTAAATACTTTAGGTAAAACTAACTAGAAACTGGCTTTAAAATTTTGAGCATTTTTTTATGCAGACTATTATTTGCTGAGCAAATAATATTCCCAGCTTTCTTAGCATTATCATTTTTCCAAGTTGAAACTACTCCTTTCGCAGCTTCAATAATTGGGATTAAGGCATGAATATCCCAAATTTTATTTCCACATTGAATAACGACATCAAGTTTACCCTCAGCCAGATGTGAATAGCTTAAAGCATCTGAACAAGGAAATTGCATCCTCTTTAAAATTTGAGGAATTTTTTTTTGTTTATTTAATGATAAACTTCCATGAAAAGCTGCGGATAATTTCATATTTGAATAAGTTGCTTTTTGATTAACGAGTATTCTCTTTTTTTTTCCATTCTCTGAAACATAAGAGGAATCATATGAAGTATTAAAATAAAATTTTCTAAGAATTGGAAAATTCGCAAGACCAATGATTGGAGTACTTTTGTAATTTAAAGATATTAAATTACTCCATGTTGGGTTTCCTATTACAAATGATCTGGTTCCATCTATGGGATCAATAATCCAAGAGTAATCACTTTTAGTTTTTTTTGTGCCAAATTCCTCACCTATAATTTGGTGATTCGGAAATTTTTTTTTTATTTCGTTTCTTATAAATCTTTCAAAAGCCCTGTCGGCGGTTGTCACGGGATCATAGCCACTTCTAAGTTTATTAGATACTTTAAATGGTTTGTTTAATTTTGAATAATAAAATCTTGTTAATTTATAAGCTAAATTTTCAATAAATTTAGAATAAATTTTATAATCTGATGATTTTACAATTTGCACATCGCTCTAATACTATTTTATTACTATTGATTAAAGCTAAATTTTAAATAATGATTTAAAATTAGATGAAATTGGAGTTAAAAAATAATAAGGTATTTTTTGAAAGTAAGGGTCAAAAAAAAGAAATTCACCCGTTTTGGCTAAGAGAAAGAGTAAATGGAGATAAATTTGTCGATAAGTCAACTCAACAGAGATTATTTGATCCGACTCAATTACAGGAAAACATTCAAATTAAAGATTTAAGTTTGTATAATGATTTCTTAGAGGTAAATTTTAATGACGGTGCTTCAATAAAAATTGCTGTTATTGATATTTTCAAAGAATTCTCAAATATCGATGAAATTAAACAAATAGAAAAAATAAAATGGGACTCTTCATTCAAAGAGCAAAATACTTTTGAGTTTGATGAAAATTTATTTGAAACCGATAAAATGTACAAAGCTTTAATTAATTTTTATCAATACGGTTTTGTGATCTTTAAAAATGTACCTACAAAAGATAATTTTATTGTAAAGTTTGCCAACTCAATCGGTAGTGTAAGGCGAACAAACTTTGGAGAATTTTTTAATGTACAATCAAAACCAAACCCAAATGATTTAGCGTATACATCTTTGAATCTAGCGCCCCATACAGATAACCCTTATAGAAATCCTGTGCCATGTATTCAAATTCTTCAATGCATTGAAAATGAAGTAACTGGTGGTTTATCAACTTTAGTTGATGGATACACTGTTTCTGAAAAACTTAAACAAAATTTTCCAAATTATTATAAAATTTTAACGGAAGTTAAAATACGATTTCAATTTATAGATCAAACGATAGTTTTAGAAGATTGGGCTGAAATGATAAAGTTAGATGAAAGTGGAAATTTTAAACAAGTTCGCTTTAGTCCCAGGCTAGATTTTGTTCCACTAATTTGTAAGGAAAAACTGGAGTTATTTTATTCTGCAAGAAAAAAATTATCTGAGCTCTATAATTCTAAAAATTATAAAATTGAATTTAAATTATTATCTGGAGACTTATTAATGATGGACAATTATAGATTACTACATGGTAGAACTAAATATGACGTAAATGAAGGTAATCGTTTTCTGCAGGGTTGCTATATTGATTATGATAGCACTGAGGGACGACTAAAACATTTGAAAAGAAAATTTAATTATTAAGTTATACTTTCTATCTGTTTTTCGGCATCTCTTATTGATTTTTCATAATCTAGTGACATTTGATCAGCACTTACTACCTGTACCTTTTCTATGCCAAAGAAATTTAAAATAAACTTCAACCAAGGAGTAAGAAAATCTTCATTACTATTAAGCTTTGTACCACCTGAAGTAATTACTAAATAAGCTTTTTTATTCTTTAATAAACCCTCTCTCCTTCCGTTAGGTTTAAATTTAAAGGTTTCCCCAATTCTGGCAGCAAGATCGGACCAGGCCTTTAAAGTTGCAGGGGGTCCATAATTATAAATTGGAGCTGATATAATTATGATATCACTTTCTTTTAATTCCTTTACAAGAGTGTCTGAAAGCTTAAACATTTTTTTATGTGTTTCTGTTTGATCCTTGGGATCTATTTTCATTCCTGACTCTGTCAAATTGGATACGAAAACCATCTCATCATTTAGATCTCTATAGATAACTTCATCCCCGGGTTTTTTTATTTTATTTAAAAGTTTTTTCGCTAAAGCTCTTGAGGTTGAACCATCTTTTCTTGCACTAGAGTCTATCTGATAAATTTTCATAATTTAATTTAACCAAAATTTTGTAAGAAAGGGAGAATATTTAGTAAATAATATCCTAATGCTTGTAATTGATTAGTTAATATCAAAATACCAGTGATTAGCAGTATTATTCCTCCTATTCTTGAAACCAGATTAATATTTTTTCTAAAGTTTTTTGAAAATATAAGAAACCTTTGTATTAAATAACCTGATAAAATAAAAGGTATAGCTAATCCAATAGAATAAAAGGATAGTAACAATATTCCTTGGCTTAAACTTTGTTCAGTCGCTGCTAAAACTAAAATTGATCCTAAAATAGGCCCGATACATGGTGTCCACCCAAATGCAAAAGCCATTCCTATTAATATAGGACTAAAAACACTTTTATTAATATTTGTTTGAATTCTTTTTTCATAATTTAAAAACTTTAGGTTTATTATTCCAGTTATATGAAGAGATAAGATTACAATTATTAATCCTGCAGCTATTCTTAACTCATAAGAATTTTCTAAAAAAATTTGTCCTAAAAAAGTTGAGGCTGCTCCAAAGATTATAAAGACTAAGGAAAAACCAACAGTAAATAAAATAATAGGAAATAAATTGATATTTTTTTTATCTACAAGCTCATTAATAGAGCTACCCGAAATATATGAAATGTAACCTGGTATTAATGGTAAAACACACGGTGACAAAAAACTTATCAATCCGGCACCAAAAGCAATTATTAATTCAATCATTATTTCTCTTTAACAATTTTCGATTTCTGTTCACCAAGTTTATCAACTCTTAAAATCATTTCATCACCATCTTTCAAATAATCTGGTGGGTTCATTCCCATTCCTACTCCTGCTGGTGTGCCTGTTGTAATTACATCGCCTGGCATTAAAGTTAAAAATTGACTTATATGTGAAATTAAGAAATTAAAATTAAATATCATTAAACTAGTATTACCAGTTTGTCTTCTTTTTCCGTTGAGATCTAATGATAAATTTAAATTGAACAAATCATCTATTTCGTCTCTTGTAATCAAGTAAGGACCCAATGGACCAAAGGTATCTCCCGATTTTCCTTTTACCCATTGACCGCCTCTGTCTTTTTGCCATTCTCTTTCACTTATATCATTACAAATACAGTAACCTAATACATAATCTTGTGCTTCATCTTCTTTAATATATTTAGCTTTATTTCCAATAACCAATGCAATTTCAATTTCATGATCTAAAGACTTTGAGTTTTTTGGTATTACAATACTGTCGTTAGGTCCAGTAATACAATTTGGTGATTTATTAAAAATAATTGGCTCTGTTGGAGCATCAGAATTAGTTTCTTCAGCATGAGCCTTATAATTTAAACCAATTGCTATAAAATTAGCAGGTTTGATAACACAGGATCCTATTCTTTGATTTTTACTAATTAAAGGAAGAGAGTTTAAATTTAACTGTTTTATTTTATCTAAAATTTCAAAATTTAAATTTTCAGGTGTAAAATCTTTTATAATCTTAGATAAATTTCGGAAATTATTTTGACTGTCAATAATTGCTGGTATTTCTTTACCGTGTTCTCCAACCCTCAAAAGTTTCATTAATTAGCCTTTGATACCAAGATGGGTATACTTTATATTTAGGTAATCTTTAATTGCCATTGATCCACCTTCGCGACCATATCCACTTTGCTTAATTCCTCCGAAAGGTGCTTCGGCTAATGCAACCATTGGGGTATTCACTGCGACTGAACCTGTTTCTAAATGTTCAGAGGCAAGGTGAGCGGTTTCCATAGAATTAGTGCAAACATAACTACATAACCCAAGTTCATGGTTATTAGCTCTTTTGATAACATCATCAAAAGAATTGAAGGATAACATGGGTACTAATGGCCCAAATGGTTCTTGTTTCATGATTGTGAAATCATCTTTAACGTCATCAAATATAGTGGGTTCATAAAAGAAGCCTTTATTGAAACCAGCAGCTCTTTTGCCACCTAGTAAAACTTTAGCTCCTTCTTGTTTAGTTTTTTCAACTAACTCCTCAATCTCATTTAATCTTTTTTTTGTAGTTAATGGACCCAATTGTGTTGTGGGATCCATACCATCTCCAATTTTTAATTTTTTTGTTTTTTCAATAAACAAATTTACAAATTCATCTTTCTTACTTTCATGAATATAAAATCTGTTGGGGGATATGCAGACTTGTCCATTATTTCTAAATTTTGCAGCAATTGCCATATCAGCAGCTTTTTTAATATTAGCATCATCGAATACTATGAATGGTGAATGACCTGAAAGTTCCATTGTAACTCTTTGGACTTTATCAGCAGCCTGTTTTAATATTAATTTTCCAACCCTTGAAGATCCTGTTATTGAAATTTTTTTTATAATATCTGAGGCTATTAGTTGTTGTGCAATACTTGGTGGATCACCTGATAAAAGATTAACAACACCTGGTGGCACACCACATTCTCTACAGATATCAACCATTTCCATTACAATACCAGGTGTAATTACATCAGGTTTAACTATAACTGAACAGCCAGCTGCTAAAGCAGTTGAAATTTTTCTTGCTGACAAAACTGCTGGAAAATTCCAAGGTGTTAAAGCTGCAACAACACCAACTGGTTGGTAATATATATGCACTCTAGTATCTTCAAATCTACTTTCAACTGTTTGTCCATAAATTCTTTTTGTTTCTTCGGCATTCCATTCAAATATATCTGCAGCACCCCCTACTTCACCTTTAGCTTCTGCAAAAGGTTTTCCAACTTCTAAAGTCATCCATTTTGCAAGCACATCTTGCTTCTCTCTCATTTTGTCTGCAATACGTCTAATAATATAAGACCTTTGCCAAGGAGCAGTTTTTTTCCAAACCTCTAATCCTTTTTCTGCAGATTTTAATGCTCTATCAACATCTTGAGGCGTAGCTTTTGATGCGTGTCCTATCACTTCCTCGTTGGCTGGGTTTATTACTTCATATGTTGACATGTCAGATGACTGACACCATTTACCGTCAATAAATTGCCCAAATTTTTCGTACATGTGTTTAACTTAGCATTACTGCAGGTTGTGTCTACTGTGTAATTTTTACTATTAAAAAATTTGTATATCAATGTTAGCATATATAAATAACAAAAGGAGACTCTATGGCAAAATTTTATGCTTTAGGAAATTATACTACACAAGGCTTTCAAGGATTCTGTAAAGATCCTGGGTCGGATAGATCGAAGGCTGCTCAAATTGCTGCCGATGCAGTAGGTGCAAAAATGATATCATTTTGCGGACTAAGAGGTGCTTATGATTTTATGGCTGTGTTTGAAGGTAGCTTTGAACAAGGTGCTGGAATTAAAATGGCAACTGAAGCAAGTGGAACTTTATGTAATCTTGTGATTTTAGAAGAAACTAATCTAAATGATATTGCTGCTCACGCTGCTAAGATTGCACAGAAATACAAAGGTGTAGGTCAATAATCAAAATTCATCCATGCCTGATAGTTTAATCAGGCATTGATGAAAGTTAAGTCAAAAACCAATGTCAATTTTTTTAAGTTCTCAGAAAATCATTAAAGATTGGATCGATTATAATAACCATCTTAATGTTTCATATTACCTTTTAATTTTTGATAAATATGGTGCAGATGTTTTAAATGATAAATTTAAAATGGGAGAAAATTCAGCAAAAACCACTGGTAAGAGTACAATGATTGTAGAATCCCACATGACTTATAATCAAGAGCTTAAACTAAATGATGAAGTGGACATTAATTTGGTTTATTTTGATCATGATAAAAAACGTCTCCAATACAAAATTGAAATGATACACAAAGAAAAAAATTTTTTAGCCTCTACTATTGAAGTGCTGGCTCTTCACGTTGATCTAAACAATAGAAAAGTTATTGAATTTGATAAAGAAAAAAGTCTTTTAATGAACGAATATATTGAGAAAAATAAATCTCTCTTCAAAATTGACGATTTAAAATTTACAGCAAAATTAAAGAAATAAAATTAGTGGTTGGGATTATCATTGTCTACCACGAGACATATCTCAGATTTTGTCAAAAATCGTCTACCTGTGCCATTATCTAGGGAGAACATTCCGCCAATACCCTTTACGGCATCTATTGTAAGATCTGTGTGTTTCCACTTTTCATATTGATCACCATTCATATAAAACGGAACTCCACCAATTTCTCCCAACTTTATATCGTTATCACCTAAAGGAAATTCTCCTTCTTGAAAACACATGGGTGCACTTCCATCGCAACAACCTCCTGATTGGTGAAACATTAACTTTTCACCATACTTCTCTTTTAATTCTGATAGTAAGTTTAACGCTGAGTGAGTCGCGGATACTTTCATATTTTTTCTCTGGCCCATGATGTCGAATCATGGACCAGTATATATTATTTGTTTAAAAGAAGCCTAATTTCTTTTCAGCATAAGAAACGTGTAAGTTCTTATTCTGTCTGTAATGATTAAGCATCATTTTATGAGTTTCTCTTCCAACTCCTGATTGTTTATAACCACCAAATGGCGAGTGTGCTGGATAAGCATGATAACAATTTGTCCATACTATTCCTGCTTGTATCGCTCTACCCATTCTGTGAGCTATATTACCATTTCTAGTCCATACAGCAGCTCCCAAACCATAAAGAGTATCATTAGCAATTTTTAATGCCTCTGCTTCATCTTTAAATTTGATCACTGATACAACTGGTCCAAAAATCTCTTCTTGAGAGATTCTCATCTTGTTGTTAGCTTCAAAAATAGTAGGTTGAATGTAGTTACCTTTTTCTAGGCCACTATTCAATTTAGCTTCACTTCCACCAGTTAGAACATTTGCACCCTCTTTCTTACCAATATCTAAGAAAGATTTAATTTTCTCCATCTGTTCTACTGAGGCTTGAGCTCCAATCATAGTTTCCATTTTTAAAGGATTGTCTTGTACAACAGCTTTTGTTCTTGCAATAGCTCTTTCCATGAATTTATCATAGATAGACTCTTGAACTAACGCTCTACTTGGACAAGTACAAACCTCACCTTGGTTTAGATTAAACATTACAAAACCTTCTATACACTTATCAAAGAAGTCATCATCTTTTTCCATGATATCTTCAAAGAAAATGTTAGGAGATTTTCCACCTAATTCCAATGTAATTGGAATTATGTTTTGTGCAGCATACTGCATGATTAATCTTCCAGTAGTTGTTTCACCAGTGAATGCAACCTTAGCAACCCTTTTAGAAGATGCTAGAGGCTTACCTGCTTCTAATCCAAAACCACTCACAATATTGACAACCCCTGGAGGTAATAAATCTCCAATAAGTTCCATCATTACCATGATTGATGCTGGTGTTTGCTCAGCTGGTTTTAAAACTGAACAATTTCCAGCAGCTAGTGCTGGTGCTAATTTCCATGTAGCCATCAATAATGGGAAATTCCATGGAACTATTTGACCAACTACTCCTAGTGGTTCATGAAAGTTGTATGAGTATTGATTATTAGCTATTTCAGCAATAGATCCCTCTTCTGCTCTAATAACTCCAGCAAAATATCTCCAATGATCAACGACCAGTGGTAAATCTGCTGCCATACATTCTCTGATAGGTTTTCCATTATCTAAACATTCAGCAACTGCTAATAAGTTTAGATTTTTTTCTAAAACATCAGCGATCTTGTACAAGAGATTTGATCTTGTAGTGATGTCAGTTTTTCCCCACTCAACGAAAGCTGCGTGAGCTGCATCTAATGCTGCCTCAACGTCTTCTTCATTTGATCGTGCTACTGAACAGATTTTCTCATTAGAAATCGGGCTAACATTATCAAAATATTTACCAGATTTAGGCTCTACAAATTTTCCGTTAATGTAGTTTCCATACTTAGCTTTAAACGGAAATTTCACCTTTAAATGAGAAGTATCTAATACAGATGACACTTTCATTGCTTCTGCACTCATTTTTTTTCTCCTCTTTTTTTTGTTAGTTAACTTTATGTTATTGTTTTTTCTAGATTTACTTAAACGTTTCTTGGTCGCAGACGTTTTGCGTCTAACTTTACCTTTTGTTTTTAGTTTTTTTCTAGATGTTTTGACCAACATAATTTTTTTTTTGGTCTTTTTTTTTGCTATTTTTTTTCTTTTAATAGCCATTAGTTATTAAACTAGCAATCTTGATCAGTGTCTATTTCTTATAATTTAAATTTCTACTCAGGATTGTACAACTACTATATATTGTGTCTATAAATCAGGTGATTAATATTTTTTTTTATGCAATTAGAGATTTCTAAATGGATATAAATTTTTTTAAACAAACAAGAATTTTAGATGGTGGAATGGGTCAAGAACTCTTATCAAGAGGAATGGAACCTAAAGGAAGTTTGTGGAGCGCAAGTGCCTTATTAAATGAGAATTATCATGATCTTTTGTTAAACGCCCATTTAGATTATATAAAAGCAGGCGCAGAGGTCATTGTTACAAATACATTTGCAACTAGAAGAGTTCGATTAAAAGAAAATAACATAGATAATAAGTTTGAATATTTAAATAAAAAAGCAGGAGAAATTGCAAAAAGAACAAAGGATTATTTTCCTAAAGTTTTAGTCGCTGGAGGATTGCCCCCTCAAAATTCAACTTATAAAGCTGACGATAGATCTGAGGGTGAGATAAAAACAGACTTTTTTAATCAGGCAAAAATATTAAATCCTTATGTAGATTTTTTTTATTTTGATGTTTTAAGTAGTTTAAAAGAAATAAAAATTGCGATTAATAGTATAGAAGAGTTCAATAAACCTTATTTGATAGGAGCACATATTTCTGAGGGCACCAAAATGCCAAGTGGAGAGCTAATTTCAGAATTGAAAAATATTTTTAAAAAAGAGAGAACACTTGGTGTGATTCTTTCATGTATTTCTCCAGAAAATTATGATTTAAATTTTAAAGAAATTAAAAATTTAGGTATTCCATTTGGTTTTAAGTTAAATGGATATTTAAAAACTGCACCATTAAATATTAACGATAAAAAAAATGATTACTTACAACCTAATAAGTTTTTAGGTAAAAGAGATGATTTATCCCCAGAAAAAATGTTTGAGTTTGTGAAAAAATTTAAGAATGAGGGTGCTACTATTTTAGGTGGATGCTGCGAAACAAGTCCAAAACATATCAAAGCTTTCGCATCGCTTAAGTAATTTTTTTATAATCTGCTTTTCTTACAAAATAAATACCAATCGAAACAGCAATTAAAGAAACTAAGACTTTTGTTGTAATTAATTCCTTTAAAAATATATAGCTTAAAATAGTGCCAAAAATAGGAATTAAATAAGACACTTGTGATTGAAAAATTAAGCCATTCTTTACTAAAATTCTAAATCTTAAAAGCCAAGCTATTCCGGTTGAAACAAGTCCTAAATAAACAACTGAAATAGTTGAATCTAATCTTGGTGATAAATTCCAGGGTTGTTCTATAAAACTGACAAGTGGTATCAAAATAATCGTTGCCCAAATTAATATAGAGCCAGTTACGTTTTCATTCTTCTTTTTACTTATTTTTAAAGTTAAAACACCACCAATTACATAACAGGTAGAACCTAATAGTATTAATAAAGCAGATATAAAGTTATTCTCATCAATCAATAAATTATCTGAAAATAGATAAAGGATACCAGAAAAACCGATCAAAATTCCAAAGGTTTTAATAAAGTTGAACTTCTCATTTTTTGTATAAAAATGACCCAATACAGTAGAGCTTAAGGGTGTAGTAGACATTAAAATTGCTGCTAGATTACTTTGAACTGATTTGATTCCATAAGCGATAAGAAAAAAAGGTGCAACTAGATTTATAAAACCTATTAAGGCAAACCAGTACCAATCTTTTGAAAATGCTTCTATCTTTATATCCTTACAGTAACAAAGTATTAAAACGGGTATAGCTCCAAAAAAAACTCTTAAAAAAGCAATTGTTACTGGTCCAAATGAATAAGTTGCAATTTTAATATTAAAAAAAGCTGAAGCCCAAATTAGTGCTAAAAGAACTAGTAATAAATAATCTAATAATTTTGGCTGTGTCATTCTACTAATTCTTTGATTGATCCTTTGGTAATTTTACTCAAGTCCTCAAAGCTAATTTTAAATATACAGTTAGGATGACCAGCTGCAGCAAATAATTGCTTAAATCTATTTAAAGAAAGATCTATTAAAATATCAATTTTGTTTGAATGACCAATTGGTGATACACCCCCTATAGTAAAACCTGTAACATTTTTAACATCATCAGCTGAAGCCATGGATACATCTTTCATATTCAAAATTTTTTTAATCTTATTAAGTGAGGCTTTTTTATCTCCAGCTACAAGACATAAAGTAAAGTTTTTCTCAGTTTTAAAAAGTAAACTTTTGACAATTGCACCAACTTCACAATTTAAAGATTTAGCAGCTTCAAGAGCAGTCCTTGCTGAACTCTTTAAAACAATTACCTCAGAATTTGTGTCAAATTCACTCAATATTTTCTGAACTCTTTGTACTGGTTCTTTGTCCATTAATGTCATTATTCAACTTATGAGTGTTAGTTTTTTTTTAAGTTTAATTGTAAACTCATGTGAATACTGCATAGGTGATATAAAGTAAAAGAACATTATTTAACAGTCTTTATTTGATATCACAAGGTCCAGTATTATAAAGGAGACAACATGAGTTCAAACGATGTATTAAAAACTATCAAAGATAAAGACATTGAATACGTAGACTTAAGATTTACTGATCCTAGAGGTAAATTACAACATGTAACCATGGATGCAAAGATGGTCGATGATGAAATGTTAAACGAAGGAATTTTTTTTGATGGATCATCAATTGCAGGTTGGAAAGCAATTAACGAGTCTGACATGATCCTTAAACCAGATACATCAAGAGCAATCGTAGATCCATTTACATCTCATAATACATTGAACCTATTTTGTGATATTTTAGATGCAATAAAAAAAGATCCTTATGAGAGAGATCCAAGAGGTACAGCAAAAAAAGCTGAGGCTTACTTAAAAAGTTCAGGTATTGGAGATAAAGCATTTTTTGGTCCTGAGGCAGAATTTTTTGTATTCGATGATGTAAGATTTAAAAATGATATGAATGAAACTGGATTTAAAATAGATAGTAAGGAAGGTCCTTACAATACCGGTAAAGAATATGAAAATGGAAATTTAGGTCATAGACCAGGGATTAAAGGTGGTTATTTTCCTGTTCCACCGGTTGATAGTGAACAAGACATGAGAAGCGAATATTTAAAAGCCATGAAAGAAATGGGTATTAAGGTAGAGAAACACCACCATGAGGTTGCACCAAGTCAACACGAGCTTGGAATGTACTTTGGAACTCTTGTAGATCAAGCTGATAACTTGCAACTTTATAAATATGCTGTTCACATGGTTTCTAACTCATTTGGTAAAACGGCTACATTTATGCCAAAGCCTGTTAAGGGTGATAATGGTTCAGGTATGCACGTTCACCAGTCAATTTGGAAAGGTGATACTGCATTATTTTCTGGTGACAAATATGCAGGATTGTCTGATACAGCTTTAAACTACATAGGTGGAATTTTAAAACATGCGAAAGCAATTAACGCTTTTTCAAATGCTACAACGAATAGTTACAAAAGACTAATCCCAGGATTTGAAGCTCCAGTTTTATTAGCTTATTCAGCAAGAAACAGATCGGCATCTTGTAGAATTCCCATTACTTTGAGCAAAAAGGCCGCTAGATGTGAAATTAGATTTGGTGATGCAGCTGGAAACCCTTATTTAACTTTTGCTGCAATGTTAATGGCTGGCTTAGATGGGATTAAAAATAAAATTGATCCAGGTAAATCATTTGATAAAGACCTTTATGCATTGTCTGAGGACGAAGTTAAAAAAATCCCTACTGTTTGTGGATCTTTAAGAGAAGCAATGGAAAGTCTTGATAAAGATAGAGATTTCCTAAAACAAGGTAATGTATTTACTGATGATCAAATTGATGCTTACATCGCATTAAAATATGAGGAAATTCATAATTTCGAACATACTCCACATCCAATTGAATTTGAAATGTATTATAGCTGTTAAACCTTAAAGGATTCTCCGCAGCCACACCTTTCAGTCTCGTTAGGATTGTTAAAAACAAATGTAGAGGAAAAATCCTCTTTTTTATAATCCATTTCTGTGCCTAAAAGATACATAACTGCAGCTGCATCAATGTAGACCTTTACTCCTTTGTCTTCAATCAACTCGTCAGTAGGATTGACCTCTTTTGAATATTCCATCACGTATGACATGCCTGCACAGCCGCCTGATTTTACGGAAACTCTCACACCAACAGCATTTTTTTCAGCATTAGTCATGATTTCTTTTATTCTTGAAGCGGCATTGTCACTTAATTTAATTATTTGACCCATTATAAATTTAACTCCAATTTAGCAGCATCTGACATCATATCTTTAGTCCATGGTGGATCCCAAACTAGTTGGAGATCTACATCATCTATTCCCTCTACTTGCATTGCGCCTTCTTTTACCTCTTTAGGTAAACTTTCAGCTACTGGACAATTTGGGGTTGTTAGTGTCATCTTAATTTCAGCCTTACTACCATCTACTTTAATATCATAAATTAATCCAAGTTCATATATATTCACTGGTAATTCTGGATCGTAGATTTTTCTGATTTCTTCAATTATTCTATTTTTAACATCCATAATTAATTTTCTGTGCTGATTTCTTTTCCATCATTTTCCATCGCCGACACTAAAGTGTGCCATGATAAGGTAGCACATTTAACTCGCATAGGATATTGTTTCACGCCTGATAAACACATCAATTTTGTTTTATCATCTTCTTTTAAAATCTTATTTTTAAGTTCAGGATTTTCTTTAATCATTCCTAAAAAATCTTCAATTATTTCTTTAGCCTCATTATCGCTTTTTCCTTTAATTAAATCTGTCATTATAGAAGCGGATGCCATTGATATTGCACATCCACTTCCTTCGAAAGAAATATCCTCTACTTTTCTTTGTTCATTTAATTTTAAATACACATGTACATTATCTCCACATAATGGATTATTTCCTTTTGCATCTTTGTTAAAATTTTCTGTTTTTCCTAAATTTCTAGGATTTTTTCCATGCTCTAAAATTAATTCTTGATATAATTCTTTTAAGTTCATTTTAAGTCAAAAATTTTTTTACAATTATTAATACCTTCATTTAATTTGTCTAAATCATCTTTAGTATTATAAACTCCCAATGATGCCCGCGCACTTGCGGGTATACCTAATTTGTCATGAAGTATTTGACAGCAATGATGACCCGCTCTTATAGCAACTCCAGTTTCATCCAGGATTGTTGCAATGTCATGTGGATGAACTCCTTCTACAGTAAAAGACAAAACTCCACCACGCTCTTTTGGATTTCCAATTAGTTTCACAGAATTATTTTTTTTTAAAATTTCTTGGCCGTATTCAATTAATTCTTTTTCATGTTTAATTATATTTTCAATTCCTATGCTTTCTAAAAATTTTATTGATTGATCAAAAGCTATGACTTGAGCTGTAGCCATTGTTCCAGCTTCATACTTATTTGGAAGTTCTCCATAAGAGATTCTATCTTTTTTAACTTCATTTATCATTCCTCCACCTCCTTGGTAAGGTGGTAGTTGCTCTAGCCATTTCTTTTTTCCATACAAAACTCCAAGACCTGTTGGACCGTACATCTTGTGACACGATATTGCATAAAAATCACAATCTAGATCCTGCATATCCAATTTTAAATGTGGGCCTCCTTGGCAACCATCTACTACAACAACAATTCCTTTTGAGTGTGCTAATTGGGTTATCTCTTTTATTGGTAAAACTGCACCAGTAACATTAGACAAATGTGTTATAGCTATTACTTTAGTTTTATCTGTAATTTCTTTCTCTATATTTTCAATTGGAATGTCTCCATCTTCATTTATCTCTGCAAACTTTATTTTAATATTTTTAGATTTTCTTAAAAAATGCCACGGAACATAATTTGAATGATGCTCTAGCTCTGTAATTAAAATTTCATCATTTGGTTCCAAGATTGCTTGACCTAAAGTATTAGCGACCAAATTTAAAGCCTCTGTAGCACCTTTAGTGAATACAATTTCATTTTTATCTTTTGCATTTATATATTTTTGTACAGAAGTCCTAGTATTTTCATACAAATTAGTAGCTGCAACGGCCAAATAATGAATACTTCTACCTACATTTGAAAATTGTTTGGAATAAAAATCATTTATTCTATCAAGAACTACTTTAGGTTTTTGAGAGGAGTTAGCGCTATCTAAATAAACTAAATCATTGTTTTGAATTTTTTCATCAAAAATTGGAAATTCTTTTCTAATGTTATCTATATTCATTCTTTAACCCCAATAATATTTTTAATTAAGTTCCTTATCTCAGAGTCAGTGATTTTTTCGATAACATTTAGTAAAAACCCATTTATCAAAAGTTCTTTTGATTGTTGGTAACTTAAACCACGAGACATTAAATAAAAGATTGAGTCTTCATTTAAACTTCCTGATGCTGATCCGTGAGAGCATTTTACATCGTCAGCATAAATTTCTAATTCTGGTTTTGCATTAAACTCTGATGTTTCATCTAGCAATATTGCTTTGCTTAATTGATACCCATCAGTTTTTTGAGCTTTTGAACTTACAAATATTCTTCCTTGATATACAGACTTTGAATTTTTTCCTAGAACACTTTTAATAAGTTGATAACTTTTTGTGTTCTCTACTAAATGGTTGATTGTAGTTCTAATTTCGTGTTGTTGATTTTCTTTCAAGGAGAAAATACCATTAATAAATGCAGAGGAATACTCACCATTTAAATTACAATTAATTTCATTTTTTATATAATCTGAACCAGCGGATAATATAAATGTTTCTGAAACACTGTTATTGTTCTGTTCAATATTGTTAAAAGAGTATTTTAAATTATTATTTCTAAATTTATCAATTTTATAGTTTTTGAGGATCGAGTTACTTTCTAAATTGAAATTATAAAAAATATTAATAAAGTTTTTCGCTGTGTTATTGGAAAAATAATCAATAAGTTTTAGACAACTATTTTCACCTAATTCAAAATCTAATCTCAAATTGATATTGGTTGACTTTATTTTATCATCTGTTGAGTGATAAATAATTAGAGGTTTCTTTAGAGAATAATTTTTTTTGATTAAAATTTTAAATATTTTATCAGTAAATGCACTATTTAAATCAATTAATGAATTTTCACAATCAAAAGATATATCTTTTTTAGTTTCATCAATTATTTCAATTTTATTTTGGTCTTCTAAATTAAAATCAATTTTTTCAATTCTTCCATTTATAAAAATAATCTTATTATGCTCCAAACCATCAACAAAAATAGATGGATCAATTTTGTTAGATTGAGAATAATCATTGAAAAAACTTAAGTCGCTAATATTCTTTTTGATGATCTGACTAATATCTAAAAACTTCCAGTCTTCTTGCTTTCTATTTGGAAAACCCTTTTTTTTAAAATTATCTAAAAAAATTTTTTTAAACCGAATCTCCTCATTAGAAAGATTTGAAGTTTTTACTATTTTATCAAAATCTGACTGTAGTTGTTCACTCATTTAATTAAAACTTTCGTATCCTTTTTTCTCTAACTCGATTGCTAATTCTGGACCACCAGATCTTATTATCTTTCCATTCATTAGAACATGAACAAAGTCAGGTTTAATGTAATCTAACAATCTTTGATAATGGGTTATTATTAGAAAAGAATTATCTTTATTTCTTAATGTATTAACTCCATCTGCAACAATTTTAAGCGCATCTATGTCTAAGCCTGAGTCTGTCTCATCCAAAATTGATAGTTTTGGAGCTAACATAGACATTTGTAAAATTTCATTTTTCTTTTTTTCTCCACCTGAAAACCCAACATTTAATTGTCTATTCAGTTTTTCCTCATCAAATTTTAATTCCTTAGATTTTTCTTTAACAAGTTTTAAAAATTCAATTGCGTCTAATTCCTTTTCACCTCTTGCTTTTCTGATTGCATTCAAAGATGTTTTTAGAAAAATATTTGTATTTACACCTGGAATTTCTAATGGATATTGGAAAGCTAAAAAAATTCCTTTATGCGCTCTTTCTTCTGTCTCAAGATCAAATAAATTTTTATTTTCAAATAAGATCTCACCTGATACCTCGTAACCTTTCTTTCCTGATAGAATATTAGATAATGTGCTTTTTCCTGATCCGTTTGGGCCCATAATTGCGTGAACTTCGCCAGGATTAATATTCAATGAAAAACCCTTTAATATCGATTTATTTTCAACATTCGCATTTAAGTTACTTATTTTAAGCATTAACCAACACTTCCCTCTAAGCTGATACCTACAAGTTTCTGAGCTTCGACTGCAAACTCCATTGGTAATTGTTGTAATACCTCCTTACAAAAACCATTAACAATTAATCCTACAGCTTCTTCTGGATTAAGTCCTCTTTGTTGGCAGTAATGTAATTGTTCTTCACTAATTTTTGATGTCGTAGCTTCGTGTGCAATATTTGAGTCAAAATTTTTATTTTTAATGTAAGGTACTGTGTGTGCACCACATTTATTACCCATTAATAAAGAGTCACATTGTGTGTAATTACTAGAATTTTTTGCTTTTGAGTTAATATCTACTAAACCCCTGTAAGTCATGTCAGAAAATCCAGCACTTATACCTTTTGAAATAATTTTACTTTTGGTATTTTTTCCTAAATGAATCATCTTTGTTCCAGTGTCTGCTTTTTGATGATTATTTGTAATTGCTATAGAATAAAATTCACCAATTGAGTTGTCACCTTTTAAAATACAGCTTGGATATTTCCAAGTTATAGCTGATCCTGTTTCAACTTGCGTCCAAGAAATCTTGGAATTTGTTCCCTTACATAATCCTCTCTTAGTTACAAAATTATAAATTCCTCCTTTACCATTTTCATCACCCGGATACCAATTTTGTACAGTTGAATATTTTATTTCTGCATCGTCCAAAGCAATCAATTCAACATTTGCTGCGTGTAATTGATTCTCATCTCTCATTGGTGCAGTACATCCTTCTAGGTAACTCACATAACTTCCTTTATCAGCAATAATTAATGTTCTCTCAAACTGTCCTGTCTCTGATGCGTTAATTCTGAAATAAGTTGATAGTTCCATAGGGCATTTCACACCTTCGGGAATATAAACGAATGAACCATCTGTAAAAACAGCAGAGTTTAGTGTTGCAAAAAAATGATCAGTAACTGGTATTACTGTACCTAAATATCTTTTTACAAGATCAGGATATTTTTGAATTGCTTCTGACATAGAACAAAAAATTATTCCGTGTTTAGTTAACTCACCTTTAAAAGTAGTTGCTACCGAGACTGAGTCAAATACAGCATCGACAGCAATTCCATTAAGTCTTGCTTGTTCTTGTAATGGAATTCCAAGTTTTTTATATGTCTCTAAAAGTTTAGGATCAAGCTCATCTAAACTTTTTGGTTTATCACCCATACTTTTTGGTGCTGAGTAATAATATAAATCTTGATAATCAATCTTAGGATATTTTGGTTTTTGCCAATTAGGTTCTTTTAAAGATTTTAATCTCTCATAAGCTTTTAATCTAAAGTCTAACATCCATTGTGGTTCTTTTTTGATATTAGAAATAAACTTGATCACATCTTCGTTTAAGCCTTTTGGAGCTCTAATATTTTCTATATCGGTAGTAAAACCGTACTTATAATCTTTTAACTTTTCTATGTCTTTTTCTCTTGTATCCATTTTTAAATTCTTCTCTCAATGTTATCTTGAATTAGATCTTCTAAACTCTTTTTTTTAAAAAAATCATTAATATGATTTTCAAGCTCGTCCCATAAATTATGGGTTAAACATTTTGTAGATTTGCCATTACAGCCTTTTTTAGATTCTTTTTTGCACTGAACAGTTTTAACTTTTTCATCGACAGCATCAAAGATATTATTAAGTTTTATTTCTTTGGCTTTTTTGTTTAAAACATAGCCACCTTGATTTCCTCTAACACTTTGAACAATCTCTTTTTTTCTAAGTTTAGAAAAAATTTGCTCTAAGTAATCAAGAGAAATACCTTGTCTTAGAGAAATGTCTCTTAGAGATACCGGGTTGATATTGTTAAATCTTGCAAGATCCACCAAAGCCATTACCGCATATCTGCCTTTAGATGTTAGTTTCATAATCCTATATTTTAAAGGGGTATATATAAACCCGACTAAAATAGTCAAGTATCTAACAAAAAAAAATACTAACATTTTGTCACGTACTTGTGATAAATGTATTTTTTTTTTGAGAATAATTATCAATATCAATTATGGACAACAAAATTTTAGAAATATTTATTCCTGGTCCTGCTGGAAGACTTGAAGCAAAATATTATAAAAGTAAAAAAAATACTTCTCCAATTGCTTTAGTGCTTCAGCCTCACCCTCAATATGGTGGAACAATGAATAATAAAGTTATAGTTGAAATTTTTCATGCCTTCATGGAAAATGATTTTTCAGTATGTCGAGTAAACTTTAGAGGTGTTGGTAAAAGTGATGGAGAATTTGATAATGGTCAAGGAGAATTGGCTGACGCTGCTGCAGCTTTAGATTGGTTAGAAAGAGAAAATTTCGATAATTCACAATGTTGGGTATCAGGATTTTCTTTTGGTTCATTAATTGCAATGCAATTATTAATGAGAAGACCTGAAATAAATAGATTCATTGCAATTTCACCTCAACCAAACGTTTATGATTTTTCTTTTTTATCACCATGTCCCTCATCTGGTTTAATGATACACGGAAAAAAAGATGAATTAGTTCCTTTTGAATTCATCAAAGATTTAGATAATAAACTAAGTGCTCAAAAAGGTATTAAAGTAGAATTTGAGACTATCCAAGGCGCTAATCATTTTTTTTCAAAAAGTGAGTCCGAATTAACAAAATGTATTTCTAAGTATATAAAAAAAGAGACAGCTCTTTATTAAAAATTTTGAGAAACTTCACCCCCTGATATAGCTTTTTTACATCTTGTGGTATTTGGAAATGAGATAGGTAAATTCAGGTATGATCTTATAGCTAAAAATGCAAAAGCTTGGGACTCGATGAAATTACCATCAAAATTATAATTATCTATGTCGGTCAGATTAATATTCTTATTATCTAAAAACTCTGAAATTGATTTTATTAAAAAATTATTTTTTCTTCCTCCGCCACATAAGATACAATCATTTGAAAAAATATCATTTCTCTCATTTATCTTATTTAAACCATCTGAAATTAGATAAGCAGTAAATTTTGTTAAAGTTGCACAACCATCTTCAAAAGATAAACCTTTCACAAAAGATAAATCAAAATCTTTTATGTCTAATGATTTATCGAAAGATTTAATTTCAAAATTGTCAATTGCTTGGTTTAAAATTAAGTTATCTACTTTACCCGAAGCTGCATAGTTTCCATATTTATCAAATTTAGATTTACTATGATTTCTTACCCATCGATCAATCATACAATTTCCTGGAGCTATATCATAAGCAAAAAAATTTTTTTTTAGATCATTCGAATAGTCTTCAATTTGAGTAACATTTGTAATGCCACCAATATTTATCATATTGATAGGTAATTTGACCTGAAATTTTTTATTTATAATATTTGAAATTAAATTATGAAATATTGGTGTTAAAGGGGCTCCCTCTCCTCCATGATTTAAATCATTTTGTCTAAAATTATTTATAACTATTTTTTTTGTTAAACTTGACAATAATTTTCCATCACCTAATTGTTTTGAAACTTTGATATTTGCTTTATGGAAAATTGTCTGACCATGGAAACCAATTAAATCAATCTCTTGATCAGAATTCTTAATTGTTTCACTTATTATTTTTGCATTAAATAATGTGAATTTTTTCTCTAAATCATTTAAAATTTCTGAGTGGACTTTAAGATCATTAATATCTGATATTTTATCTCTTAAATTTGTTAGTTGTTGATAAATTTCATCATCAAACTCCCTATAAACGTTTAAAACGCTCGAAAATTCATCATAGCCATCTGACTTAATTATAGATAAATCTATACCATCCATTGAGGTGCCGCTCATTAAACCTAATGACGTAAATATCTTTTTTTTCATTATTATTTTTTTTTAATAAAATTTGTATATTGTAGAACTATAGGCTTATGAATAAATTTTTAAAAGAATTTAAAGATAGGGGCTTTTTTTATCAATGTACTGATGGAAATCAACTATCCTCTTTACTAGATAAAAAAAAGATAAAGGCGTACATCGGTTTTGATTGTACAGCAGAAAGTCTACATGTTGGAAGTCTTTTACAAATAATGTGTTTGCGAATGCTTCAAAAATATGGTCATCAGCCGATTGTGTTATTGGGTGGTGGAACTACTAGAATCGGTGATCCATCAGGTAAAGATAAGACCAGAAAAATTCTAAGTGAAAAAGAAATTGAAAAAAATTCAAAAAATATAAAAAAAATATTAAAAAAGTTTTTAGATAGAACTGATAAAAATACAAAACCAATATTTGTTAATAATTTTGAATGGTTAAAAAATTTAAATTATATTTCGTTTTTGAGAGATATTGGAAAACATTTTACGATTAATAAAATGCTTACATTTGAAAGTGTTAAGAATAGATTAGAAAGGGAGCAATCATTGAGTTACATGGAATTCAATTATATGATTTTACAAGCATATGATTTTTTAGAACTTAACAAAATTCAAAAGTGTTTATTACAAATCGGTGGCTCTGATCAATGGGGTAATATTGTAAATGGTGTTGATTTAATAAAGAGATTTTCGGGTAATCAGGCTTATGGACTAACTACTCCACTTATTACATTAGCGTCAGGTGCTAAAATGGGAAAAACCGAAACAGGTGCTATTTGGTTAGATGAAAAATATTTATCACCTTATGATTATTGGCAGTTCTGGAGAAATATTGATGATAGAGACGTATTTAAATTTTTAAATTTCTTTACAGATTTAAGTGCAGAAAAAATTGATAAAATTAAAGATGAAGATATTAATCATCAGAAAATTATTTTAGCAAATGAGACAACTTCAATGCTACACGGCAAAAGTGCAGCAAAAAAAAGTGAGGAAACTGCAAAAAAAACATTTAGTGAAAACTCTTTAGGTTCGGCTTTACCCTCAATTTCAATAAGAAAAGAACAAATTCAAAATAATTTTACAATAATTGATTTAATTATTATGTCTAAATTAGAAATCTCAAAAAGTGAAATTAGAAGATTGATAAAAGGAAACGGTGTTAAAATTAATAACAAAACTATTAATGATGAAAAGTTAATTATTAATCAAAAGTTGTTTAAAGAAAATTTCATAAAATTATCTTTGGGAAAAAAAAGACACATCAAAGTTGAAATTATCTAATTCTTTTTTATTTTTTCAATTGTTCTAGTTATAAATCTTGGCGTTAAGGTTTTGACTGGATTAACAGTAGTTTTTAATTTTTTTGGTGGTCCTTTAATTTTAAAACTTACACCAAAAACACCCTCACCTACTTTCTTGCCAACTAAAATATCGCCAATCAAAGGGATTGACGATATTGTTCTGTTAATTGTTGTAGCAGGTACCAATGTCCCTCTTAAACTAATTAACTTATTACCCTCAATGTAACCATCCATTAATATTGAGATAGCTGGACCAATTGCATATAGCTCCTCTATTTTCATTAAATCGTCTTTATTTGAAAATGTCATCTCGAAATCAGAAAACCTTATGCCTTCCCCAGTTAATAAATCTGCAATTCCTTGAAGAGATGCAAGTGTAAGTAATTTGGCTAAAGCAGGAACTTCTTGAACTTTAAAATTGTCAATTACTACTTTTGAATTAGATAAATCATTTTTTTTTACTGAATAAAAATCGAGATTACCTTCCTCAAATCCTTTAATAAACTTGTATCTATCTACAAAAGGTTTTGCTAAATCTGAATATAGCGTTGTAATTTTTTCATTAGTGCTTGATCTAATCGTTAATTTAATTTTTTTATTATTTGAAGAAAAGGAACTTAAATTTCCTTCTTCTATCTCACTATTCTTGAAAACCAAATATCCGTTAAGATTATTTGTTATATTATCTTTGTCTAAAAATGTTTTATCAATTTTAATATTCATCTTGAAATTATTATCGAAAATTTTTTTTAACTTTAATTTTTTATCAGTTTTTAATAAGTCATCTAACAACTTTGTAGCATTAAAACTAGAAGAGTTAAGATTATAATCTTTATTTTTTCTCATAATAGATATTTTGTTTTTAATTGAATCTTTATCAGAATAATCTAGATCTATTTGATCAATTTTTTTTATCTTGTAATTTTTTGATAAAATTAAGTTTTTAACTTCTAAATGATTACCTTTTTCTTTGATATTGATATTCTTAATAAATAATTCTTTTGAAGATAAGTTCTTATTTCCATTAAAGCTTATACTCAAATTTGAATTTTTATTTTTCTGAAAATTTAAAAAATCCAAATAAAATGGATTTTTTTTAATATCAATAAGGGTATTAAATTTTATAATATCTTTAGATTTAGTTATATTATATTCAATGTCATCTGACTCCTTTTGAACAAAGATTTGTCCATTCCCTTTTAAACTAAGACGGTTTTTTTTAAATTCAATCTTTAATTTATGATTTTTTAAATTTAGATTATCTTTAACTTCTGGGAAATATGTCTTCAGATCATATTTATTAGACAAATTCATTTCTTTAATATTAAAGTCCGAACTAATCTTAAAATTCTCCAAATTATATTTTTTATCAATTGAAAAAGAAAATATATTATCTGAGTCAAACTCTATGTTAATAATTTTTATGTCATCTAAATCGTAATCTATAAATTGAGTAATTTGATTTTGATTTAATGAAATATTTTTATTTATATTTTTTCCCGTAAATAAAAATTTTTTATTTTCTTTTTTGACATTTAGTTCTGGAAATGAAATATTATTATTGTTTAGTGATAGATTAATATTTTTAAAATCATAATCATTATCTTTTATATTAAAATGAAAATTTATTTTTGAAAAATTAAAATTTTTTAAAGTTTTTATTTCACTGTTTTTAATTGAGCCTTTTATTAAAAAATCATTTTTTATATTTCCTTTATCATCAAATTTTAAATTTATATCAGCGATTAAATACCCCTTTTTAATAAATTTTTCGACTATAAAAAGTTGAGCATTGTCTTCTATTAATCTTATGAATGAAATCAAATTTTTAATGTCTAAAGATCTCGTTGAGATGTCTAATTCTGTTAATGCAAATTCATTATTCAAAAATGTTTTAATATCAATATTAGACTTGATACTCTCTAATCTAATAATTTTATCTTTATTTCTAAGACTCGCACCAATAGTTTTTAAGCTAAGTTGTAACTTAAATGGATCTAAAATAATATTTATCTTCTCTAAATCTAACTCAAGTTGATCGTTAATTTTTTTTATTTCAAAAGATACTTGCTCGTTAAATCTATCTGTTTTTACACCAATAGTACTAAGGTATATAATAGAACTAAAAAAAATTAGGATAATAAAAATTAAAACTCTATAAATTATTTTTTTCATTTAATCTGATACAAAGATTGTTCTAAAAAATCATCAATGTCACCATCTAAAACTTTATCTGGACTTGAGCTTTCATAATTTGTTCTGTTATCTTTAACTAACCTATAAGGTTGGAGAACATAAGATCTTATTTGATGACCCCAGCCTATTTCTGATTTTGAGGCTTCATTATTTTGGCTTTGTTCATCCTTTTTTTTCATCTCAAAGTCATAAAGTCTTGCTTTAAGCATATTCATACATGTTTCTTTATTCTTGTGTTGTGATCTTTCATTCTGACACTGAACTACTATTTTTGAGGGGAGATGAGTTATTCTAACAGCACTATCAGTTGTATTTACATGCTGTCCACCTGCTCCGCTAGAGCGATAAGTATCAATCCTCAGATCTTTATCTAAAATCTCTATATTCAAGTTCTCATCAACGACAGGATAAACCCAAACACTTGCAAAACTAGTATGTCTTCTAGCCCCTGAATCAAAGGGTGATATTCTTACTAATCGGTGTATACCAGACTCTCTTTTTAACCAACCAAATACATAATTCCCATTGATCTTAATTGTTGATGATTTTATTCCAGCTTCTTCACCTTTATGTTCGCTTATCAAGTTGAATTTATAGTTTTTATCATCAGACCATTTCATATACATTCTTCTCAGCATATCAGCCCAATCTTGACTTTCAGTTCCACCAGCTCCTGCATGTATTTCTATATAGCAGTCAAGAGAGTCTGCCTCATTTGATAAAAAACATTTGATTTCATTTTTTTTAACTTTAACTCTTAACTCTTTAACATTTTCTAAAATTTCATTTTTTACAACTACATTATTCTCTTGATCAGCTAAAAGATAAAGGTCATTCAAATCTTTTAATTGAGAAGTTGATTTATCAAAAGAATTGATTAAATCTTCAAAAAGTTTTTTTTCTTTTATTGTTTTTTGTGAGTTGGCTTTATCTTGCCAGAAATTAGTATCAAGTATTTTTTTATTTAAAATTTCTAATTTTGAACAAATATCTTTTTTTTCAAAGATACTCCTTTACTCTTTGATTTATTTTTTCAATCTCTTTTTTTAAATTTATATATTTGTCATCCATTAATAAAACTCTAATATATTATTTATATCTAATCTATTATTATCTGAATATAAAACTTTTCCACTTAATACATTTTTGCTTTTATAAGCCTCAATAATTGTATTTTTTGAGTTAAACTTTGCTTTTTCTCCAGTCAAAGGATCAATAACCATTAATGTCATTTTTTTTGGAATTTTAAACGGTCTAGCTTCAGACTTTTTTACGGCTTTTTCAACAAAATCTTTGAAAATAGGTAACGCCGCTTTTGAACCAGTCTCAAACTTTCCTAAAGGTTTGGGATTGTCCATACCAACATAAACACCAATAACTAAATTTGACGTAAAACCAATAAACCATGCATCAGTGTTTTCGTTAGTAGTACCAGTTTTTCCAGCTAAATTTAATTTCAAATTTTTTAATTTTTTTCCAGTTCCTCTTTTTATAACTCCTTCTAAAAATGATGTAACTTGATATGCTGTTTGCTCAGACATTATTTGCTCATAATTATCTTCGATTATTGGATAATCGTTTCCTGTGAAAGAAATTTTTTCACAATTTATACACTTTCTATTTTCATTATTTATAATAGTGTTACCTTCACTATCTTGTATTCTATCTATGATTATAGGACTAATTAATTTTCCACCATTTACAAAAGAGGAGTAAGCTGATGTTAAATTTAAAAGTGTAGTCTCTGCAGATCCTAGAGAAATTGAGAGCAATTCATCTGGATCTTCATAAATATTTAATTTTTTAGAAAAATTTGTTAGCTCATTTATTCCTAAATTTTGAGCTATTCTTACAGTCATTAAATTTCTAGACTTCTCAAGTCCAGTTCTTAAGGTAGACGGGCCATAAAATTTTTTACCATAATTTTCAGGTTTCCATTTTTTTAAATCAATTCCCTGATCTAAAACTAATGGTGCATCCAGCACCAAAGAAGAAGGAGTATATTTACTTTCCAGAGCTAATGCATAAACAAAAGGTTTAAATGCTGATCCTGGTTGCCTTAAAGCCTGTGTCGCTCTATTAAATTCACTATTTTTAAAACTAAATCCGCCACTGAGAGCTAATACGCGGCCAGTATATGGATCCATTATTACGATACCACCATTTATCTTTGGTAGTTGTTTGAGACTGTAATTATTATTTTTTAAATTTTTAACATAAATTAAATCACCAACTTTAAACAGGTCCTGAAACTCTTTTTTTGTCCAAGAAATATCTTTATATTTAATTATACCATTAAATCTATCGGTTGTTTCTATTTTAGTTTCAAATTGATTTATTTCTTTAACAATAGCAATTTTCCAATTTATTGAATTTTCTAAAAAAAGTTTTTTGTCCACTTTTTTAAACCAATTCTTATCATAAATTATATTAGAAATTGGGCCTCTCCATCCTTTTCTTTGATCGTATGCTATCAGACCACTCCTCAAAGACTCTGTCGCGAACTTCTGTAATTTTAAATTAATTGGAGTATTGATATTATAGCCTTGTTTATAAACTTTTTCATATGATAATCTATCAATAATATCTTTTCTTACATCTTCAATATAATATTGAGCATCTTCTAAATATACTCTCTTTATTTTTTTTAAATTTATATTCTTGCTTTTTTGATCTTCATATTCCTCAAAATTTAAAAATCCATTTTGATAGAGATTCTGTAGCACTAGATCTCTTCTAAATTTAGCTAACTCAAAATTTCGATAAGGATTATATTTGCTTGGTGCTTTAGGTAATGCAGCTAACATTGATGCCTCTGAGTAATCAAGTTCCTTAATTGATTTGTCAAAATACTCTAAACTCGCTGCAGCAATTCCATATGCGCCACTTCCTAAATATATTTGATTAAGATAAAGTTCTAATATTCTTTCTTTATTAAGGGCTCTTTCTATTCTAAATGCTAAAATAGCTTCTTTAATTTTCCTGTTAATACTGACCTCATTAGTTAATAAGAAATTCTTAGCTACTTGTTGAGTGATCGTTGATGCCCCTTCTAATCTTTTTGATGTTATAATATTTTTCACATTATTAACTGTTGCTCTGAGTACCCCTTTCGCATCAACTCCAGGATGAGAAAAAAAATTTTTATCCTCAGCTGATAAGAACGAATTGATAACTTTTTTAGGGATTGCGCTGTAAGGTATAAATATTCTTTTTTCTTTAGAAAAATCTGCTACTAAATCACCATTACCAGAGTACATTTTACTTGAAACTGGGGGTTTGTAATTTTTGAGGAATTTATAATCAGGGATTTTATTTGAAAAAGACCATAAAATCCCGAAAATCCCTATAAAAACAATTAAAGAAATAATCAGTGAAACAATGAAAATATTCCTTAATACTTTAGTCATTTTGTTTCCATTATATATAAGAATTTGTTAAAGATAAGGCATTATTATTTACAAAATTTATAAAATTAAATGAAACATTCAATTACAATAATATGGAAAAAAATTTATATATTGATGCATCGCATCCAAATGAAACTAGAGTTGTTCTTAAATCAGACAATAATATTGAAGATTACGAATACGAAGGTTTAAAAAATAATCTTATCAAGAATAATATATATTTAGGCAAAGTAAGTAGGATTGAACCCTCATTACAAGCGGCCTTTGTAGACTTTGGAAGAGAAAGACATGGTTTCTTATCATTCAATGATATTCAATCAGATTACTATCAAATACCTAAGAGTGACCTTGAAATAATTAAAAAAGAAGAGGAAAAATTAAGAGAAGAATTATCCAAAAAAGTTGAGGAAAAAGAGGAGGAAAATTTAGCAAAAGGTAATTTAGAGATAGATGATCCAATTGATGTAGAAAAAAAAGAGTCCCACCATACTGAAAAAAACGAGGAGGATAAAGAAAAGAAATTTCAAAGTCGTAACAAATTTAAAAGATATAAAATTCAAGAGGTCATTAAACCTAATCAAGTAATTTTAGTTCAAGTAATTAAAGATGAAAGAGGCCAGAAAGGTGCCGCATTGAGTACTTTTATTTCAATTGCTGGCAAATATATTGTTTTAATGCCAAACACTCCAAAAGGTGGAGGGATTTCTAGAAAAATATTCAATCCAGCAGATAGAAAAAAAATAAGATCAATTTTAAATGAAATTGAGATACCTAAAGAGATGGGACTCATAGTTAGAACTGCTGGAAGCAACAAAACAAAAAATGAGATAAATCATGATTTAGAAACTTTAATAAAATCTTGGAATCAAATTAAAAATAATGCAATTAATGCTATTGCGCCTTTTTTAATTCATCAAGAAAGTGAAATCATTAACAGAACATTGAGAGATATGTACGATGAAAATACTAAAAGTATCATTATAGAGGGAAATGAAGGTTATAAAAAAGCCCAAAACTTTATGAAAATGTTAATGCCTTCTAATGTAAAAAGGATTAAAAAATATAGAGGAAAAATTCCATTGTTCATTGAAGAAGGTATAGAGCAAAAACTAAATCAAATATTTGATACAGAGGTTAAGCTAAATTCTGGTGGTTATCTTGTAATAAACCCAACTGAAGCACTTGTGTCAATTGATATTAATTCAGGAAGCTCTATTAGACAAAAAAATGTCGAAGGCACCGCTTTAGATACTAATTTGGAAGCGGCTGAAGAAATAGCAAGGCAAATAAAAATTAGAGACTTATCCGGATTAATTATAATCGATTTTATAGATATGTTGAGTTATGGAAATAGAAAGACAGTCGAAAGAAAACTGAAAGAAAAATGTAGATCAGATAGAGCTAGAATCCAAATAGGAAGAATTAGTAATTTCGGACTTTTAGAAATGTCCAGACAAAGATTAAGAGAAAGTGCAGTCAGGTGGAGAGTTGGACTTACAGACGAGTCTTTTGCACAAAAAGTTTTGAAATTAGTCGAGTTTAAAGCTGTATTAAATAAAGCTAAATATGTTGAGCTGAAAGTGTGTAAAAAAATATCTGATTTTTTAAAAGAAAATTTTATTGATAACCTAACTTATTTTGAGAATAAAAATAAGATAAAGATCGATATTGTTTCTGATAATTCTTTAATTATTCCAGAATATATTATTGACATAAAGAGCAAAACTAAAAAGACAATTGAACTTATAGAAAATTTTGAAAAACTTAAAAATCTTCAAATTCAAGAAAAAGAAATAGCAATAAAGAATATTAAGATAAGAAAAAAAACTTTTAGAAAAAAAAAATTTTATAAAAAATCTAAATAATTCCTTTTGTTGGAGAGGAAGGATTACCCATTAACTTTTTTTCAATTCTTCCTGATAGATACGACTGTCTTCCTGCAATAACTGCATTTTTAAACGCTTTGGCCATTTCAAAAGGTTTTTTTGCTTTAGCAATTGCTGTATTAACTAAAACACCATCACAACCTAATTCCATGGCTATAGTTGCATCAGATGCTTGACCTAAACCAGCATCAATTATTAAAGGCAATTTTGTTTGTTTTCTTATAATTTGGATGTTGATTTTGTTTAATATCCCTAACCCAGAACCAATTGGTGCTGCAAGTGGCATGATTGCAGCAGCACCTGCATTTTCTAATCTCTTTGCCATAAGTGGATCATCATTACAATAAACCATAACTTTAAAACCTTCCTTAGTTAAAATTTCAGTAGAATTAAGAGTTTCAATCATTTCTGGAAACAAATTTTTTTTATCGCCCAAAACTTCAAGTTTTACTAGTTTCCATCCTCCTATTTCTCTTGCCAGTCTTAATGTTCTTAAAGCCTCTTGTGAGCTAAAACACCCGGCGGTGTTTGGTAAATATGTAATTTTTTTAGGATCAATAAAATCCATTAATAAAGGTTTTTTTTTATCGGAGATGTTTACTCGCCGCACTGCAACAGTAACAATCTCAGCTCCTGAGAGCTTAATT
This sequence comes from uncultured Pelagibacteraceae bacterium, assembly GCA_902610675.1. GTDB lineage: Bacteria > Pseudomonadota > Alphaproteobacteria > Pelagibacterales > Pelagibacteraceae > Pelagibacter. The sequence continues at coordinate 74,363 of CACLWP010000003.1, forward strand.
GCCTTTGCACATTCTGACATACTTTTATATTTTCCAGTGCCAACAATTAAACGTGAGTTAAATTTTTTCTTTGAAATAATCAATTTATCTTGCTTCAAGCTTAACCACCTCCAATAAAATGTACAATTTCTATTTTATCATTTGTTTTCAAAAAAATCTTATCTAATTTTTTTTTATCTACTATTTCTTCATTCAATTCAATTGCTACTTTTCTCAGTGGTACTTTTAGATACCTTAAAAAAACAGATAATTTTGTTCTATCATCTATTATATTTAATTTACCATTTATTTTTATTTTTATTTTTTTTTTCATCGTATATAAATATTTAATGAATAATAAGATTATAATTATTAACGGCCCAAATCTTAATCTATTAGGAGAAAGAGAACAATCACAATATGGTTCGATTACCTTTAATGAATTAAAAGTAATTTGTTTAAATAAATCTAAAGAATTAGGTTTAGAAGCTAAATTTTATCAATCAAATATAGAGGGAAAAATTGTTAACATGATACAAGATTCAATAAAAACTTTTGATGGAATTATAATTAATGCTGCAGCATTTACGCATACATCAGTTGCTATAAGAGACGCTTTAAGTATATTTAAAAAACCTATTATTGAATTACATATTTCTAATATATATAAACGTGAGGAATTTAGGCAGAAATCACTAATAAGTGATATTGCAACAGGAGGTATATTTGGGTTAGGTTCAGATGGTTATATTTTAGCCATAATTTCAATGCAAAAGCTCTTAAAAAATGAAGATTAATAAAAAAATTATTAAAGAGTTAAGTGATTACTTAGATGAATTTAATCTGACAGAACTTGAGTATACTGAAAAAGATACAAAGATAAAAGTTTCTAAAAACAATTTATCAATCAACAATCAGAGTATTCCAACCTCAAAAGTTAATCTATCCTCAGATACAACTAATAAAAAAGAGGATGTTAAATCAGGTATAGAGATTATATCACCAATAATAGGTACAGCCTATCATGCACCAGAACCTGGTGCAAAAAAATTTGTGGAAATAGGAAAAAAAATTAAAAAAGGTGAAACCGTAATGATAGTAGAGGCAATGAAAACAATGAATCATGTTCCATCGACTTCTGATGGGATAGTTAAGAAAGTTTGTGTTGAAGATGGCCAACCAGTGGAGTTCGGTCAAACAATTATTATTCTAGAATAATGTTTAAGAAAATCTTGATTGCAAATCGTGGAGAAATTGCGGTAAGAATAATTAGAGCTTGTAAAGAATGGGGTATATCAACTGTTGCTGTTCATTCAGATGTAGATAAAGAAAGCATGCATGTCAGAATGGCAGATGAAAGCGTGTGTATAGGCTCCCATCAACCTGCAAATAGTTATTTAAATATCCCTGCTTTAATGTCAGCTATAGAAATAACAAATTCAGAAGCTGTGCATCCTGGTTATGGTTTCCTTTCTGAAAACGCTAATTTTGCCAGAGTGCTCGAAGAAAATAACATTAAATTTATTGGCGCTTCATCTAAACTTATAGATATGATGGGAGATAAAATACAAGCTAAAAAAATTGCTAAAGAAAACGGATTACCTATAATTGAAGGATCTGAGGGTGGTATAAAAAGTGTTGAAGAAGCCAAAGAACTTTGCAAAAAAATTGGTTTTCCTATTTTAATTAAAGCTTCTGGTGGTGGTGGTGGAAAAGGTATGAAAATTGTTTATAAAGAGAACGAATTTGAATCTTTATTTTCAACTGCAAAATCTGAGGCACAAAAATATTTTGGAAATGATGAGGTTTACATAGAAAAATTTTTTCAAAATCCTCGACATATTGAGGTACAAATTTTAGCTGGAAAAAATAGAGCTGTTCATTTACACGAAAGAGATTGCTCTGTACAAAGAAGACACCAAAAATTAATTGAAGAAACTCCAAGCCCTGTACTTAATGATATGATTAGAAAAGATCTTTTTGAAAAAACAGTTAATATGGTGTCAAAAATTGGCTATACAGGTGCTGGTACAGTTGAGTTTATATACGAAGATGGAAAATTTTATTTTCTTGAAATGAATACAAGAGTTCAAGTAGAACATCCAGTCACAGAAATGGTAACTGGAATTGACATTATTAAAGAGCAGATTTGGATAGCGTTTTCAGGTGAAACGGCATTAAGTCAAAGTGACGTAAATCCAAGGGGGCACGCGATAGAATGTAGAATAAATGCAGAGGATGCTAGTAAAAATTTTCAACCATCACCTGGAACAATTGGAATGTGTCATCAGCCCTCTGGCTTTCGAACGAGAGTTGATGGTGCAATATATCAGGGTTATAAAGTAACTCCTTATTATGACAGTATGATTTGTAAATTAATATGTCATGGACGAAATAGAACTGAAGCTATTCAAAGAATGAACAGATCTTTAGATGAGTTTGTCATAGAGGGGATTACTACCACTATCGAATTACACAAAAAATTATTAAATCACAAAAAATTTATTGACTCTGATTTTAATGTAAGTTGGCTCGATAAAGATACTTTAGTTTAATAACAGTTTACTAACCAAATATCGTAAACAGGATGATCGAACGGTGCTATTGATGGACTTGATGAAAACATCCAACCATTAAAAATAAAGACATTGTTACGATCCTTTTTTGTTAAATCTTTAACTTGAATGTAAGCCTTTATTTCTGGATTATCATCAAATTCAGAATCTGTACATTTTATACTCTTAATTGACAAATCTTTATAAATATACTCTTCACTATTAATTAATTTTATTAACTCATTTTTTGAGCTTATTTTATCTAAGATTTTAATATCGGTATTCTTTCCTTCAAGATTATTTTCTGAACTAGCTTTTAATATAATCAAAAAATTAAATAAAAATACTGTTACTAATAAATATATTCTTTTATTTCCAGCTTTTATATTTTTTTTGGAATGCATCTTTTTTGTTCTTATTGGGATAATATGCTGACTCTGTGCCTGTTTGATTAGACTGATGAGGTTTTTGCCATTCATACTTTTTAAATTCATGATTATTTTCAATCTTATTTGTCATAAAATGCATCCAAGAAAACCACTCTACTGGGATTTTCGATGCATCAATTTCATCAGAGTAAATAACCCATCTCTTACCATTTTTACTTTGATAATATTTATTTCCAAAATTATCCTTTCCAACAAATTTTCCATATAAAATAGTTCTTATCCTGGTTCCAAAAGTGTCACTATTCCACCACGTGAAAATTTTTTTAAATAAAGTCAACATCTAAATTTTTTTAATTTCAATTTTAAATTGTATAAATTAAATTAGACTAAAATAACTAAATGTATATAAGTTAATTAAGTAGAAATTCAAACTTAAATAAAGGATTCGATAATATGGCAAAATATCTTGTTGAAACGTATTACACTTGCACATTTAAAGTAAATCATTATTTGGACGATATTAATGAAATTGAGCTTAAAAATTTAGAAAAAAGGGATGATGGCAAATTTGAGGTCTTAGAGGTTAAATTAGATAATAGAAAAACAAAAAGCTTAGGTTCAAATAACAATAAGATAGAAAATAATAAAAAAATAGATTTAGTATCTGACCAAATTAAAAAAAAATCAGAAAATGTAGAAAAAATTATTTCTCAGACTTTTTCAAAATCTGAGCACTCAGGAAAAAGATTTAGTATGCCTGATAGAAGAAAAGGCTATATACAAAAAGCCACAATTGGAGATCACAAAGTTTATTTGCATACTGGTGAATATGAAGATGGTAAGATTGGAGAGATCTTTATAGATACAAGTAAAGAGGGAGAGCTAGTTAAAGCATTAATGAATAATTTTGCTATTGCTGTTTCATTAGGGCTTCAATATGGAGTACCTCTGGATGAATATGTTAGTGCATTTGTGGACACGAAATTTGAACCCTCAGGTAAAGTCCACGGAAATGATAGAATTTTGAGTGCTTCTTCGATTTTAGATTATTTGTTTAGAGAATTGGCTATTTCATATCTTAATAGAGAGGATCTTGCACATACACCTTCGATTGGAAATTCAGATGGAGCTAATAATGAAGATCAAAATTTTGATGAACAAAATCAATTCCTTAAAATTGTTAAAGATATTACAAGTAAAGGGTTTGTGAGAAATAATTATAAAAAAAATTTAGTAGATCTGACTGATGTTAAAATAAGTTTAAAAGGAAAAAAATAATTATTTTTTAATTTTAACAGATAAATTGAGTTCTTTTAATTGATTTTCATTAACTTCAGATGGTGCACTCATCATTAAGTCTTGAGCATTTTGATTCATCGGAAACATTGTAACCTCTCTTATATTTTTTTCATTTGCAAGTAACATTATAATTCTATCAATTCCAGGAGCAATTCCTCCATGAGGAGGAGCGCCGTAACTTAGAGCATTTATCATCCCACTAAATTTTTTTTCAACATCATTTTTAGAATAACCTGCGATATTGAATAGTTTATACATAAGTTCTGGAATATGGTTTCGAATTGCACCTGAGGATAATTCGATACCATTACAAACAATATCGTATTGATAAGCAAGAATTTCTAAAGGTTTTTCAAAATCAATTTTATCCATTTCGCCTTGAGGCATAGAAAAAGGATTATGACTAAACTTAATTTTGTTTGTTTGCTCATCTCTTTCAAACATTGGATAATCTACAATCCAACAAAACGCAAAAGTATTTTCATCAATTAGATCTAAATCTTTTGCAATTTTTTCCCTGGATGATGAGATTATTTTTTGAAGATCATTATTTTTAGCACAAGCCATAAAAATACTGTCCCCCACTTCCGCTCCTGTTTTTGACATTATTTCCTCTAAAGCTTTTTTTGAAAAAAACTTACCCACGGGTCCCTTAGCTGATACTTCATTATCTTTTTCTACCGTAAAATAAGCAAGGCCAGACGCTCCCTGCTCTTTTGCCCATTTATCTATATTATCAAAAAAACTTCTTGGTTTATCTTTAGTATTTTTTGTGACTATACACCTTACTTTTGAACCAGATTTTACTAATTTCTTAAATATTTCAAATGAAACATCTTCAGTAAAAAAAATTTCAGTTATATCATTAATAATTAGTGGATTTCGTAAGTCTGGTTTATCACTACCATATTTTAACATTGATTCTTTATAAGAAATTCTTGGAAATTCACTAAATAGTAATTTTTTTTTTGAAAATTTTTTAAAAGTGTTAACAAATAATTTTTCAATAACTTTAAAGACATCTTCTTGTTCTACAAAAGACATTTCCATATCTAGCTGATAAAACTCTCCGGGACTTCTATCAGCTCTAGCATCTTCATCTCTGAAACATGGTGCAATTTGAAAATATTTATCAAAACCAGAGACCATCACTAGTTGTTTAAATTGTTGTGGTGCTTGTGGTAAAGCATAAAATTTTCCAGGATTTAATCTACTAGGTACTAAAAAATCTCTTGCGCCTTCAGGACTTGAGGATGTTAAAATCGGTGTTTGAAATTCCAAAAAACCCAATTTATTCATTTCATTTCTTATAAATGAAATAACTTTTGATCTTAAAATTATGTTCTCATGAATTTTTTTTCGTCTTAAATCTAAGAAACGATATTTTAATCTAATCTCCTCGGCATACTCTTGATCACTAAAAACTGGTAAAGGAAGTTCTTTGCATTTACCCAAAATATAAAAATTTTTTATGATTAATTCTATCTCACCAGTATTGATTTCTTTATTTATTGACTCGTTAGATCTTTTGATTACTCTGCCCTCTACTTTTATTACTGTTTCTAATTGAATTTTTTCTAATTTTTCAAAATTAGAATTCTCTTTATCAATTACACACTGAGTAACTCCATAATTATCTCTCAAGTCAACAAACAAAAGGTTTCCATGGTCCCTTTTTTTATTTATCCAGCCTGAAAGAATTATATTTTCTCCATCATTTTCTATTCTTAACTGATCACAATTATGAGTTCTATATTTATTCAATTATTCTCCCAATACCTCTTTAATTATTTTAAAATCAATTGATTTTTTTTTTTTTAAACTTAATTGATCGATCTTATATATGAAATTATGTATTTTACTATATGATCTCTCTATTCTTTTAACAATATAATCAATTAATTTTTTATCTAACAATATTTGTCTGTCAGAGAAATTTTTTAATATAATTCCAAAAATTAATTCATCATCTGGCTGTTCTATGTTTAAAAGAAGAAAATTTTTTGCTCTTGATTTTAAATCTGCTAGTTTAAAGTCAATATTAACAATTGGATTTATAGAGGTTACAATTACATATTTATTATCATGTTCAACAAGATTCATAAGACTATAGAGTAAATTCTCGTTAATGTTAGATGTAAGATCCTCTATAATAATATTTTCGTATATTGATATTTTTTTTAAATCCTCTTCATTCAAAAACTGACCATTGATACTTATTCCTTTATTCTTTTTAATAAAGATATTAATTAGATGTGTTTTTCCTGAAAACTTCTGTCCAATAATATTGATGAAATTTCTCTCCCATTTGGGCCACCTATCCAAAAAATTATAAATATGTTTATTGCTTTTTGAGAGAACAAAATCACTATTCTTAAAATTTTTATCATAATCAAATTTTATTAAAGTTTGATTTGTGTCCCTCATTCTATTGTCCAAATCTTTTTTTCTGTATTTAAATTATAGTTTTTATTTTTCATTATGTTAATAAAATTTTGGACAGTTCCATTAAACAATATTTCATAAAATATAAAATCTTTATTGAATTTTTGTATAGAATAATCATTTACTAGTTCAATATCTAATAAATCGGTTTCTAATTGGTCTGATTTTGTTAAATTATCATTTTTAATTTTTAAATTTATAGATAATTTAATT
>CACLWP010000004.1 GCA_902610675.1 uncultured Pelagibacteraceae bacterium
TTACAAATGTAAAAAATACGGAGAGTCCAAAATGGCTTAAAGATAAATTGATTTCAATTGGTCAAAAACCAATTTCTGCAATAGTCGATATTACAAATTATGTGATGTTTGATATAAATCGTCCACTACACGCATATGATGCTGATAAAATTGAAAAAGGTATAATTGTTCGAAACTCTAATGCTGGGGAAGTCTTTACAGCCCTAGATAATAAAAATTATAACCTAGAAAAGGACATGTGTGTTATATGTGATCACAAAGGAATACTGGGATTAGGTGGAATTATTGGTGGCTCTAGATCAGGGACAGAATTAAATACAAAAAATATACTGCTAGAGTCTGCTTATTTTGATCCAGGATCAATAAGAAATACCTCTAAAAGGTTAAATCTTGATACAGATGCTAAATTCAGGTTTGAAAGAGGCATTGATCCATTATCAATTGAAATAGGTTTAAATAAAGCAGCTCTATTAATAAAAGAAATTTGTGGTGGAGATATCAGCAAAATAGATATTCAAAAAATTAAGACCTATAAAAATCAAATTATTAAATTTGATACAAATTTATTTGAGAAAATATTAGGTTTCAAAATTTCTATAAAAGAAATGATTAAAATTTTGGAAGATCTTGGTTTTAAAATTAAAAAAGATAAAAAGTATTTGAAATTAACTATTCCTTCTTGGAGACCAGATATTTCGCAAGAAATTGACATTGTTGAGGAGCTAGTAAGAATAAGTGGCTACGATAAAATAGAAACTGTAGATCCCCTTAAACAAAGATCTAGATCTACCTTAACACGAACTCAAAAGTTGTTTCATTTTTTACAAAGATCAATTGCCTCAAAAGGATATTTAGAGGCAATAACATGGTCATTTACAGACTCAAATTATAACGATAAATTTAAGGGTAACGAAAAAGAAATTAAAATAGTAAACCCCATAAGTTCTGAATTAGGAGTTTTAAGAAACTCAATATTTTCAAATTTAAGTATGTATATGAGTAAAAATCTTGATAGAGGTTTTAAAGATATATCAATGTTTGAAATAGGTCCCATCTTTAAAGGTTCTAATCCCGGAGAACAAAGCACTGTAGTTTGTGGTTTGTCAGCTGGAAAAAAAAATAGACTATCCTGGATTGATAGTGAGAGAAACGTTGACGTATTTGATGTAAAAAGAGATGTGGTTCAAACTTTAGTTGAGGCTGGTTATGACTCTGATAAATTTTTTATAGATAGAGAGACACCAAATTATTATCATCCTGGTAAATCTGGAAGATTATTTTTAAATAGTGAAAAAAATCAAATAGCTGCTTATTTTGGGGAAATACATCCTAAAATTTTAAAAGTAATGGATATAAAAACAGTGTCTCTTGTCGGATTTGAAATTTTTTTAGATAATTTAAAAATATCAAATAAAACATTAAATGATCAAAAAACTAATTTTGTTATTTCAGATTATCAAAAATCTGTGAGAGATTTCGCGTTTATAGTTAAAAAAGACGTAAGTTCACAAGACCTGATAAATGCAATTTCAATTGTCGATAATAAATTGATTAGCAATATAAGTGTATTTGATGTTTATGAGGGTGATAATGTTGCTGAGAATCAAAAATCAATTGCAATCAGCGTAACTATCCAATCATCTGAAAAAACATTGAACGACAAAGATCTAGAAAAAATAAACAAATCAATTATTGAGTCAGTTGAAAATAAAACTGGTGCTAAAATTCGATCCTAACTCAAATGAGCATTATTGATAATATAAGAAATTTTGCAATCATCGCACATATAGACCATGGTAAGTCAACTATTGCAGATAGAATTATTCATAATTGTGGTGGATTAACGGAAAGAGAGATGAAATCTCAAGTTTTAGACTCAATGGATATAGAAAGAGAGAGGGGCATCACAATAAAAGCACAAACTGTAAAATTAAACTATAAAGCAAAAAATGGAAAGAATTATATCTTAAATATTATTGACACACCTGGTCATGTTGATTTCAGTTATGAAGTAAGTAGGTCACTATATGCTTGTGAAGGTTCAATATTGATTGTTGATAGTACGCAGGGTGTAGAGGCTCAAACACTCGCCAATGTTTATCAAGCTCTGGATATTAATCATGAAATTATTCCTGTTTTAAATAAGATTGATTTACCAGCATCAGATTTGGAGAGAACTAAAAAACAAATTGAGGATGTGATTGGTATTGATACAGAAAATGCAGTGCCTTGTTCTGGTAAAACTGGAGAAGGAGTGGAGGAAATCTTAGAGCAAATTATTAATCGACTACCTGGACCAAAGGGAAATCTAAACGAAGATTTAAAATGTTTGTTAGTTGATAGTTGGTACGATACCTATCTAGGTGTTGTAATTTTAGTGAGAGTTATTAATGGTAAAATTAACAAAAACATGAAGATCAAGATGCTTTCTACTAATCAAGATTATATTGTAGAAAAAGTAGGAGTTTTCACTCCTAAACCTAAAGATATAAACGAATTAAATTCTGGTGAAATTGGTTTCATAACTACTGGCATAAAGGTTCTGTCAGAAACAAAAGTTGGAGACACTATTTGTGATGCCTCCAAATCTAATATTAAGGCTTTACCTGGATTTAAGCCAAGTAAGCCAGTAGTATTTTGTGGGTTGTTTCCAGTAGATAGCTCTGAATATCAAAAATTAAAAGATGGTTTAGCAAAATTACAATTAAACGACTCTAGTTTTTCTTTTGAGGCTGAATCGTCCTCAGCTTTAGGTTTGGGTTTTAGGTCTGGATTTTTAGGATTACTTCATCTTGAAATCATTACTGAAAGACTAGAGAGAGAATTCGATGTGAATTTATTAACCACAACACCAGGAGTAGTATATAAACTTAATCTAAACAGTGGAGAAATTAAAGATTTACAAAATCCCTCGAGCTTACCAAATCCTACATTAATAAAGTTCATAGAGGAGCCCTGGATCAAAGCTACCATAATAACACCAGATCAATATTTGGGCTCTATAATAAAATTATGCCAAGACAAAAGGGGAATTCAAATCAATTTAAATTATTCTGGAAATAGAGCCGTCTTAACTTATGAATTACCATTGAATGAGGTGGTTTTTGATTTTAACGATAGAATTAAATCTATAACAAGTGGTTATGCTAGCTTTGACTATGAAATCATCGGCCACAGAGAGGGTGATTTAGTCAAGCTAAGTATTTTAGTTAATGGTGAGCCAGTTGATGCTTTAGCCATGATGATACATAAAGATTTTGCTCAAAGGACTGGGAGAGAAGTTTGTGAAAAATTAAAGGATTTAATCCCAAGACATAATTTTATGATACCTATTCAAGCAGCAATCGGAGGTAAGATAATTGCTAGGGAAACAATTAAGGGATTTAAAAAGGACGTCTTGACAAAAATTCATGGTGGTGGTGCTACCGATAGAAAAAGAAAACTATTAGAGAAACAGAAAAAAGGTAAAGCTAGATCCAAACAATTTGGTAAAGTAGAAATTCCACAAGAGGCTTTTATTGGAGTATTAAAAATACAAAAAGAATAAATTATTTTTTGATGTCAAAAAACAAAATTTTAGATTGCATCACCTTTTTTGATAATAATTTTATGTTTGAACTAAGGTATAATATATTATTCAATGATGTAGATTATTTTGTAATTTGTGAGTCTAAATTTGATCATAAAGGCAAAGAAAAGAAAAAAAATTTTGTTTGGAAAGATTATTATGATACAAAAAAAATAAAATATTTTTTATTAGAACAACCTTTTCCAATAAATACAAATAGATGGGAAAATCAAGCAATACAAAGAGAATTTCTACTTTCCAAAACAAATTTTGCCAATCCTGATGATTACATTTTTTTTTCAGATCCGGATGAAATAATTAAGCCAGATTTATTGAAAGATTTTAAATTAAAAAAAAAATATGGAATTTTTTTACAAAAATGTTTCAATTATAAGTTTAATATTTTTAATCCCTACGAGTCACCATGGGAAGGAACAAGAGTTTGCAAAAAAAAAAATTTAAAGTCAATAGATTTTATGAGACAAAAAATTAAAACAAAAAATCTAAAGTACAATTTTTTAAGATTTGATAAAGAAAAAAATATTGAAATATTTAAAAATGCTGGATGGCATTTTAACAACATAATGTCTGCAACAGAAATATCTATAAAATTAAAAACTTTTGCTCACTTGGAATTTTCTGACGAGAAATATAGTTCTGAGGAAATCATAAAAAAAAAGATATCAAATAAAGAAGATCTTTTTGGCAGAGGTCATAAATATGAAGTTGTAAAACTGGATCAAGATTTTCCAGAATATATTCTTAATAATATTGAAAAGTATCATGATTTTATTATTAAAACTTAATTGGAGAGGTGGCCGAGTGGTTGAAGGCGCACGCTTGGAAAGCGTGTAAAGGGGAAACTCTTTCATGGGTTCGAATCCCATTCTCTCCGCCATTTAAAAATTTTTCGTATGATTAAAAAATATATAAATAGAAATAATATATTTTATAAACCCTATTTATTTTTTAGAATATTTTGGTTAGAAAAATTTTTTTTTAAAAAAAAAAGTTACTCTCAATGTGGAGAGGATATATTTATTATGGAATTTTTTAAAGATAAAATTACCAAAGGTACTTATGTAGATATTGGTGCATTTAATCCAATAAAGTTTAATAATACTTACTTACTTCATAAAAAAGGATGGAAAGGTATCAACATAGATTTAAATCAAACATCTATTGATATGTTTAACATTTTAAGACCTAATGACAAAAATATTTGTGCAGCTATTAGTGATAAAATTGAAAAGGTCGAAGTTTATATAGAAAATTTATTTAGTCCGTTAAATACAATATCTACAGATCGAATAAAATTATTTTATAATAACAAGCAAAAAAAAAAAACTTACCACGTTGAAACTAAAACAATAGATACTCTAATTAATCATAAATTTGATTTCTTAAATATAGATATAGAGGGATTTGATATAAAAGTGCTTAAATCAATAAATTTAAAATTTTATAATCCTAGACTTATATGTATCGAGATTTTAAATCCAAAAAACGAGATAGAACTGAGTAATCATTTGAGGAAGTATGGGTACTTTTTTGAAAAAAAAATGGGGCCGAGTTATCTTTTTTCGAATAAATCTTAAATACCATTTGTATAAAAACAATGTCTAAAAAAGCTAGAAAAGTGATGAAAATCAGGGCTCATTTAACCAAATAATTTAAAACTATTCATTATAAATCAACAAATAAATTAAAAAAATGATATGATTTCATTTTCCTAAATTTAAAAAATGGCTAGTAAAAACACATATCAAGCTGACTCCATTAAAGTTTTAAAAGGCCTTGAAGCCGTCAGAAAAAGACCAGGTATGTATATTGGAGATACTGACGACGGAACTGGTTTGCATCATATGGTTTATGAGGTTGTTGATAATTCTATTGATGAGGCATTAGCAGGTCATTGTAAAAACATTACTGTAAGCATAAATGATAATGGTTCTATTACAGTAAATGATGATGGTAGAGGTATACCTGTAGATATTCATAAAGGTGAAAAAAAATCAGCTGCAGAAGTAATTATGACACAACTTCATGCAGGGGGGAAATTTGATCATGACTCTTATAAAGTTTCGGGAGGGTTGCATGGAGTTGGGGTATCAGTTGTTAATGCACTTTCAGAGAAGTTAGAATTAGAAATTAATAGGGATGGAAAAAAATATTTTATTGAATTTAAAAATGGTGAGTCAAAATCGCCTCTAAAGGTTATAGGGAAGTCAAAAAATTCTGGCACACAAATAACATTCTTACCTTCAAAAGAAATTTTTTCATCAATTAAATTTAGTCCTAATATTTTGATAAAAAGAATGAGAGAATTAGCATTTCTGAATAAAGGGATTAAAATCCTACTTGTTGACTCAAGTCAAAAAAAAGAAAAAACTTTAGAATTTAAGTATGATGGAGGTCTTCTTGAATTTGTAGAATTTTTAGATGAAAAAAGAGAAAAACTTCAAAATAAAAATGGAAATGATTTATTTAAGAAGGCAGTTTATATTGAGGGTAATAAAAACAATATTGAACTTGAATGTGCTTTGAAATGGAATGCTGGATATTCAGAGGATATATTCCCTTATACAAATAATATTCATCAAAAAGATGGAGGCACACATTTATTAGGTTTTAGAAGTGCATTGACTAGAGTTATAAATAAATACGCTAATGAAAACAATCTACTTAAAAAAAATAAACTTGCGATTTCTGGTGACGATATCAAAGAAGGTCTTACCTGTATTTTATCAACAAAAATTCCTGATCCAAAATTTTCTTCCCAGACTAAAGATAAATTAGTCTCGTCAGAGGTCAGAATGATTGTTGAAACTCTAGTAAATGAAAAATTATCAATTTGGTTTGATCAAAATCCATCAATAGCAAAAATAATATTAGCTAAGATCATTCAAGCAGCAATGGCGAGAGATGTTGCAAGAAAAGCAAGAGAAAATGTAAGAAGGAAAGGTGCTCTTGAGTTGAGCGGTCTACCTGGAAAATTAGCAGATTGTCAGATTGGAAAGCAAGACGGAACAGAATTGTTTATAGTAGAGGGAGATTCAGCTGGTGGTTCTGCAAAACAAGGCAGAAATAGATCTAATCAAGCAGTTTTACCATTAAGAGGAAAAATACTAAACACTTATGTAGAGGATTTTAATGTGAAGAAAAATCAGAATGGTAATGGAAATGGATCTGACCAGAGAACAAAAGCGTTATCCAAAATGGTTTCTTCAAATGAGATAGTCACTTTAATAAATGCTTTAGGTTTAGATCCAAAAGCACAAGAAATTGATTTAAAAGATTTGAGATATGGAAAAATAATTATTATGACTGACGCCGATGTAGATGGATCACATATAAGAGCTCTTCTTTTAACTTTTTTTAATAACAAACCATTTAGTAAACTAATTGAAAACGGTCATATTTATTTAGCTCAACCTCCATTATTTAAAATTAATAAAGGTTCAAAGGGTATTTATATTAAAGATGAGGAGGAATTAGAGAATTATATAATTAATAACAGTAAAGACTTAAAAAAAAGTAAAAAGGGTTCAAAAGAATTTATAGATTTTTTAGAAATTGAAAAATCAAAGATGAGTATACAGAGATTCAAAGGTTTAGGAGAAATGAATCCCGAAGAGTTATGGTCTACTACTTTAAATCCGGAAACAAGAAATTTATTACAAGTTCAGTATTCGAAAAATTTAAAAAAAGATCAAGATTTAATTCATACATTAATGGGTAATGATGTATCTTTAAGAAAAGATTTTATCATTTCTAACGCAATAAATGTTCAAAATTTAGATGTTTAGACCATGAAGTTTTTTGAAACTTCAAAATTTCATACTTTAAAAAAATCTACATATATTTCTTTAAGATGGATAGGTATAATTGGGCAATTAATCTCAGTATATATTGTTTATTTTTTTTTCAATTTCGATTTTAATTTTATTTTATCAAATATAGTCATCTTTCTCGGGATCTTAAGTAATTTTTATTTGATCTTAATTTACGACAAAACCCAACTTTCTGATAGATCTGCGCTAATTTTTTTAATGATTGATATATTTCAATTAGGTTTACTAATATATCTTACAGGAGGTATCGTAAATCCTTTTGTTATTTTTTTATTAATTCCCAGTGTTTTTGCATCATCAAACTTAGGCATTAGAACTAATTTATTTCTTGTTGTTACAACAATATTAATGATTATTTTTTTAACATTTTATGCTGAGGATTTACCTGCTCCATTAAATAATCATTTTTATGTTGATCCTTATTATTATTATTCAATTCCAGCTGCTTTAATAATCGCTTTAATTTTTTTAAATTACTTTGCGATAGTATTTGGTTCAGAGTCCAGAAAAAGAAAGGAAGCTTTAAGTAAAATGGAGGAAATAATGGCTCAAGAACATGAGATGTTATCTTTAGGGGGTCAAGCAGCTGCAGCAGCACATTCTCTTGGAACTCCATTATCTACGATTAAAATTATCTCACAAGAGCTAAAAGATCAGTTAAGGGACCGATCAGAATTGACTTCTGATTTAGAATTATTATCAAGTCAAGTTGAGAGATGTAATCAAATTTTAAAAAGATTATCTTTAAACCCAATTGAAGAAGATGATTTTATAGATGAAGATTTAAGTTTAAAAAAATATATTTATCAAATTGTTAACTCATTTCAAGAAACAAGTAATAAAAAATTTATTCTAAATTTTGACCAAGATTCAAGTCCCAGAAAAATTCCAAAATCTATAGAAATAATATACGGATTAAGAAATTTTATTGGAAATGCAAATAAATTTGCTAAAGAAAAAATATTCATAACTTTAAAAAGTAATAATGACTACACCGAAATTACTATTGAAGATGATGGTAAAGGATATCCAGGTGAAATATTATCAAAAATAGGTGAACCTTATTTAGGATCACTTAAAAATAAAGATAAGACTCAATCTGGTTTAGGTTTAGGAATATTTATAGGTAAAAATTTACTTGAAAAAAATTTTGCTTCTTTAAATTGTCAAAATTCCAAAACGAGGACTGGAGCGGAGGTAAATATAAGATGGAAAAATCAAGATCTAGAAAAAATTTAGTGTACTTTTATTTTTTTATCAAATAATGAGCTCAATTGAGAAATCATTACATCTCCAAGCTCATTTACATCGGTGATTTTAATTGCTCTTTTATAATATCTCGAAACATCATGACCAATTCCTATAGCTAAAATTTCTATTTCAGATTTATCTTCTATAAATTTAACCATTTTTTTCAAATGTTTCTCTAAAAAATCTCCAGAATTTACTGATAAAGTTGAGTCATCAACAGGTGCACCATCTGAAATTACCATCAAAATTTTTCTTTCTTCTTTTCTTTTTTTAATTCTATTGAACGCCCAAGTTATAGCCTCACCATCTATATTTTCTTTGAGCAAACCCTCTTTTAACATTAGTCCAAGGTTATCTTTAGCTTGCCTCCAATGTGTATCGGCTTCTTTATAAATAATATGTCTTAAATCATTTAACCTTCCAGGTGTCTTAGGTTTATTTTTTTTATTCCATAACTCTCTACTTTGGCCACCTTTCCAATTTTTTGTTGTGAAACCTAATATCTCTACTTTCACTGAGCAACGCTCTAGCGTTCTAGAGAGAATATCTGCACAAATAGCTGCGATTGTAATTGGTCTACCTCTCATTGAACCTGAGTTATCAATTAGTAGTGTAACTACAGTGTCCTTGAAGTCCAAATCTTTTTCTTTTTTAAAAGATAAAGAATTATATGGATCCATTATAACTCTTGGTAACTTAGAGCTATCAAGTAATCCCTCCTCTAAATCAAACTCCCAAGCTCTATTTTGTTTTGCTAATAATTGTCTCTGGAGTTTATTAGCGAGTTTTGTGATAACGTCCTGAAAACCAGTTAGTTGTTGATCTAATGTTTTTCGAAGTTTAAGTGCTTCATCAGCATTTTCGAGATTTTGAGCTTTTGTAATTTCATCGAATTGTGGTGTAAAAATTTTATATTCTACATTTAAATCTTTTGAATTTTTCTTTTGAATAACTTGTTCAGAATTTTGTTCATCCGAATCTGAATCTAAAATCTGTTCATCTAATTCGTACTCATTAATATTGTAATCTGAGTCAAAACTTGCATCTGTTTTATCTTGTTTGTCAGGATCTTTTCTATCTTTATCCTCACTTTCATCATTTTCACTCGACTGGTTTTCTTGACTATCCTCCTGACTTTCATCTTTTTTTTCCTCAACTTCTTCAGATTGAAAAATATTCATTTCTTGTAGTATCTGGGAAAACTTGGAACTATAAATATTTTGATTTTCTAAATTTTTTTGAAAAAATTCTATATGTTCAAAAATTGATTTGTCAAAATCACTTTCCCATAAGTCTAACATCTTTGATGTTAAAGAATTCAATTTGATATTGTGAAAATTTTTTAACATATATAACTCAAAAGCCTCAATTACAGGCACATCGTCTTTGGATTTAATTTGATCTTTTCTCTTATGGTTAATCATTTGAATATAGTTAGCTCTTAAATTTTTATCTATTCCCTTTAACATTTTAGATCCCAACTTCTCGCATCTTATTTTTTCTGTGATTGTATAAAGTGATTTACATGAGGAACTAGAAGGTAAATTTTTCTTAAATATATACTCACTAGAAAATTTTTTTTTGAGGGCTTTTGAGTCTGTCTCCGCTCTCGCTTTAATAAAATCATTTTTTGAATTTAAATTGTCTAATTCAATTAAATCTTGTTTTTCAGAATTTTTAATATTTTTTTTGGGATTGATATCCAAATCATCTGAAATTACTCTTGCTGTAGATGAAAGAGCCTGTCTAAGCTTTTCTTTTAAACTCTCAGTCTTATTATTCATTAAATTTGAATATTTAACAAGGACTCTGGTAATTCCTCACCAAAACACCTTTGGTAATACTCCGCGATTATATTTTTTTCAATTTGATCACACTTATTTAAAAACGTCACTCTGAAAGCGTAACCTGTATCTTTAAAAATTTCTGCATTTTCTGCCCAGTGTAAAACTGTTCGTGGACTCATTACTGTTGATATATCACCAGCTATAAATCCTTTTCTAGTTAATGATGCAACTTTGATCATATTAGAAACTTTTTCTTTTCCTTTTGTATTATTTAATTCTTTATTTTTTGCTAAGATAATTTCCATTTCTTTATCTAGACTAAGATAATTTAAAGATGTAACAATATTCCATCTATCCATTTGTCCTTGATTTATTTGCTGGGTTCCATGGTAAAGTCCTGTTGTATCTCCTAAACCAACAGTATTAGAGGT
Source organism: uncultured Pelagibacteraceae bacterium (assembly GCA_902610675.1). Taxonomy (GTDB): domain Bacteria; phylum Pseudomonadota; class Alphaproteobacteria; order Pelagibacterales; family Pelagibacteraceae; genus Pelagibacter. The sequence continues at coordinate 10,892 of CACLWP010000004.1, forward strand.
CGCAAATAATCTAAAAAATTTATTTTGTTTAATCACTTTATTTTTATCCAAAAGAGTAAAATTACCATCTGACTCAAGTACTCTCTGGATAACAAACATTACATCAGGTCTTCCTGCATCATACTCATCAAATACTAAAGCAACAGGATTTTGTATAGACCAAGGCAAAATCCCCTCATTAAATTGTGTAACTTGCTTATCATCTTTTAAAACAATCGCATCCTTACCTATCAAATCTATACGACTTATATGACTGTCTAAATTAACTCTGATGCAAGGCCAATTTAACCTCGCAGCAATTTGTTCTATGTGAGTAGATTTTCCTGTTCCGTGATAACCTTGAACTAGAACTCTTTTGTTGAAAGCAAAACCAGAGATTATAGCTAAAGTAGTATCGCGATCAAATTTATAGTTTTTATCTATTTCTGGCACATACTCGCTTTTTTTAGAAAATGCATCAACTTCCATATTAGTATCGATCCCAAAAGTCTGTTTTATTGAGAGTTTTATGTCAGGTAGATTGTTAATATTTGGTGTCAATTTTTTTCTCTTCTCTATAAGTGATTTTTAGTTGAGTGTAAGCCAAAGTTATTGATTTAAGTTTTTCTTCAAATTTTTTATTCCCGGAATTCATATCAGGGTGAAATTTTTTAACAAGTGTTTTAAATTTATTGTAAATTTTTTCCCATTTTGATCCTACCGAAATACCTAATATTTCAAATGCTTTTATGTCTTTGTTATTATATCTAAATTGTCCCATGTGATTGAAATCACTCTTTAACTTTTCTTTGTCAAGTTCGTCTCGTAAGGTATTATTCCATAAGATTTTAAAAAAATTATCTGAAGAAGTAAAACTTTGAGTAGGCTTATGCCAAACCATGTCTGATTTCAAAAAATTAATTACTTGATCATCATTCATATCTGAAAAATAATTCCAATTCTTATTAAATTCTTTGACATGATTTAAACATAATAATCTAAATTTTTTACTATTATCTTTTTCAATTGGTGCTTTATATTCACCAATTTCATTGCAATTATTCCAGTCACAGATATTTTTCATGATATAATTATATCATATGAATATAGATAAATTAATTGCAAACGTAAAAAAAAAAATAAAGAAAAATATTGAGATTGAAAATATTTTAATAGAAGATAAAACGTTTTTGCATAAAAATCATCCAACACATGAAAATAATAAATTTCACCTTAAAATAAGCATCGAATCAAATGAGCTTAAAAAATTAAATAAAATTGAAAGTAATAAAAAAATTTATAAATTATTAGATGAAGAATTAAAAAAACATATTCACTCTTTACAAATTTTGATTAATTAATCTTTTTTTTAAAAAAAGTTTGATACTGCCTACAGAGTATTCTTTTTCAATTATAGGACCTCCAATTTTTTTAATCAACATAAGCTTTATATTTTCAGAATTATTTTTTTTGTCTCTCATCATAAAAGATACAATCCGATTAATTTTTTTAATTGTAAAATAATTTTTTATTGAAATTGGAAAAAAGGGATTATTGAGATGTTTAATTGCAGAGTCGAATTCATTACGGGTAATAATTTTTTTATTATGACTAAACTCAAACGCCGACTTCATGCCTAAAATTACCGCTTCTCCATGATTTAACTTTTTTGAAAAATTTAAACTTGCCTCAAATGCATGAGCAAAAGTATGACCAAAATTTAAAATTTTCCTTAGATCTTTTTCTTTTTCATCTTTTTCGACTATTGATTTTTTGACTTTACAACTTTCATAAATAGATTTTTCAATAGATGGAGACTTGAGTTTTAATATTTCTTTAATATTATTATTTAAAAAATTATAAAACTTTTTGTTAGCAATTAATGCGTGTTTTACTATTTCTGCATAACCACAAACTATTTCTCTAAATGGTAGACTTTTCAAAAAGTCTGTATCACTGATAACAATTTTGGGTTGATAAAAACTTCCAATTAAATTCTTGCCTTGAGATGTATTAATACCAGTTTTACCACCAACAGATGAGTCCACCTGTGATAACAATGTTGTAGGAATATTTATAAATTTTAGACCTCTTTTGAATAAGCTCGCAGCAAAACCTGCCACATCGCCAGTAATACCTCCTCCAATAGATATTATACAGTCGTTTCTGGAGAAATTCATTTGAAGCAAAAGATCTAAAATTTTATTAACATTTTTCTGATTTTTATTTTTTTCATTGGCATTGTAAATAAGTTTATAAACTTCATGTCTTTTGAGAGATTTTGAAATTTGTTTGACATATCTATGCGGAATATTTTTATCTAAAACTAACAAGCATTTTTTAAAGTTAATAGAATTCTTTTTAAATATTTGCGATAAATTAGAAATTAAATTTCTACCAATTATAATAGGATATTTTTCTGAGTTGGTTTTGACTATCAGTTTAATTGCTCTCATAAATATCTATAATTTTTTTTGCAATTTGTTGTTTTGTAAAATTCTCACAATCTATTTTATATAGTGCTTTAGAATAAATAATTGAACGCTTTTTTATAATTTCTATTAACTCATTTTTGCTAGAATTAACTGCTAATGGTCTTTTTTTGCTGTTTTTAATCCTATTAATTAACGTTTCAATGTTCCAATTAAGCCAAAATGATAGGTGATTTTCTAGAACTTCATTTTTAATAGCTCGAGTTACAAATGCTCCTCCACCAAGCGCAATTACACCCTTTTTACTTTTTAAAATGTTAAGAGTTATCTTTTTTTCAACATCTCTAAAAAAAGTTTCTCCTTTTATATCAAAGATTTTTGATACTCTCATTTTTTGGTCATTTTCAATTAATTGATCAATATCAAAAAAGTTAAGATTAAGTTTTTTTGATACCATAGAGCCAATGGAACTCTTTCCAGAGCCCATCATCCCGATAAAAACTAAATTTTCCTTTGATTTCATAAGTTTCTTTATTAAAAAAACACAAATATGTCTTAATTTGAAATTAATTAAAGATATATGCAATTTACTAGAAAAACAAGTTATAGCAAAAGTATAATAGGACTATTAATTAAATTTACTTTAATAGCAATTGTATTTATTGCAATAATTTTTCTTCTAAATAAATTAGATTTCCCTGCACCCAAAAAAACTATTGAAAAAATAATCCCTAATGAAAATTTTAAAGTTGTTAAATAAGACTTATTTATCAATTCTAATTATTTTTTTCTTTTCGATAGTAAATTCTTTTTCAGAAAATAAACCTGTGGATATATGGAATATTGATAAAGATCAAATACAAGAAAATTCTGAAAATAAGGAATTAATTTCAATCACTGAAAGTGATCTTGAAAATGGAAAAATAGACGTATTTAAAATGCAAACTAAAGATAGCTCAGATTCGATTAAGGTTGATGAAAAATTAAATTCTAAAGAAATTAAAATAATAGGTCTTTACGATCCAGAGGATTTTGATTTAAAAATTGATATGTGGTCAAATTCCAATGGTGACCAATTAAAATATCTTTTTTCTAATTTAACTAAAATAAACTTATCACAAGATGCTTCAGAACTAATGAATATTGTTTTATTAACAAATGCTTATTACCCCAATAAAAATATTAATGAAAAAGATTTTCTAAAAATAAAATCAGATTGGTTAATAAAACATAATAACCTAGAGTTAATAGAGGAATATTTAATTAAGAACGATATTTTAAATTTACACCCTAAATTAAGTAAATATTTAGTTGATAAGTACTTATCCTTGTCTGAGCTTGATAAAGCTTGCAAGGTCTTTCTAAATAATTCTGAACCAATAGAAAATGATTATTTGTCAAAATTTAATATCTATTGTTTGATACAAAACGGAAAAAAGGATGAAGCACAACTAATTTTTGAATTAAAAAAAGAATTAGGTTTTAATGAACAATATTTTGAAAATAAAATAAATTATATATTTGGATATACAAATGAAGTTGATAAAAAAATTTCTGAAAAAAATATCTTAGAATTTCATTTAGCACATAAAACAAACCCAGAATTTTATTTCGAACCAAAAGAAAATACCAATCCGTTAATATGGAAATATTTAGCTGTTTCAAATTTATTGTACCAAATTAATGAAATTGATTTGAATGAATTAGAAAAAATCAAGTTAGTTGAATACGCAACGCATAATAAGAATTATCTTGAGGACGATTTATTTCAAATTTATAAAAGGTTTCAATTTAATATCGATCAATTGTTGAATGCTAAAGCCGTATTCAAATCTTTAACAAGCACTGAAAGCAGAGCTCTATTATATCAAACAGTATTACTAGAATCTAATATTAATAAAAAAATAGAGCTAATGAAACTTCTAAAAGATGCATTTATAAAGGATAAAATTGGTAATGCTTTTGAAGAAAAATTGAAAGACCTACTAAAAGGAATTGAGTTAGATCAAATCTCCTCAGAGCATACTAGTTTTTATTTAGAAAATATTGATACTGATGAAAAAAAACAAACTAAAATAAAGTATGATGATGCTACTTTACATCAATCAAAACTTATAAAATATTTTAACGGGGATTACAATCGGTCTAAAATAGAAAAGGATTTAAATAATTTTCTAAAAAAAATAAAAAAAAATAAAAAATATTTACTTTCAAAAAAAGACATTATTTTAATCGAGTCATTAAAATCAGATGGTATAAAAGTTGATAAAAAATACGATAATTTATACGAAATTTTAGACTCTGAAATGCCCACAGATATTCAAGTCATGATAAATAATAATGAGTCAGCTTCAGCTATTCTAAGAATAATTGAGGTTATTGGCCAAGATGAACTAAATGCCTTAGATGAAGATACTCTATTTTTTATTATAAGTGCGCTCAATCAACTAAACATAGATTTTATTCGTAATAAAATTTTATTAAAAGTTCTTCCTTTAAAAGTTTAAAAATTAGTTTATTTATTTATCAGATGAGTATTAAAGATATAATTACAGTTCCTAATGAAACTCTAAAAAAAATTTCTGAACCATTAGAAAAAGTTACTACTAGTGAAAAAAAACTTATTAATGATTTATTTGATACGATGTATGCATTCAAAGGTATCGGATTAGCTGCAGTACAAATAGGTGTTCCAAAAAGAATTTTAGTAATTGATGTGACTACTAATGATGAAAAAAAGGAGCCTTTAAGTTTCATAAATCCTGTTATAAAGAGACTTAGTAATGAGACCTCAGTTTATGAAGAGGGTTGTTTATCAATTCCAGATACATTTATAGAGATTGAGAGACCAAAAATTTGTGAAGTGGAATATATTGACTTAAATGGAAAAAAAAGAAATTTAAAGTGTGATGGACTTTTATCGACTTGTCTACAACATGAAATAAATCATTTAGATGGAAAATTGATAATCGATCATTTATCCAAATTAAAAAGAGATATTATTATTAAAAAAATTTCAAAAACAAAAAAAAATCCAGACAGAATATTAGTTTAGAAATGTCTAAAAAAATTATCTTTATGGGAACGCCTTTATTTGCAGTTCCAACATTAGAAGCTCTCTATCAAAATGGATTTCTAATAAACACGGTATATACCCAACCACCTCAAAAATCTCACCGAGGTCAGAAGATAAATAAATCGCCAGTCCAGAGTATATCAGAAACTTTAAATATAAGTTATAGATCACCTCAAAGATTGAAAAATAATGTTGAGGAATACAAGTTTTTAAAAAAAATAGATGCTGATCTTGCAGTTGTTGTTGCTTATGGACAAATAATTCCTAAAGAATTTTTAAGTTTAACAAAAAAAGGTTTTATAAATATTCATGCATCTATATTACCAAAATGGAGAGGTGCTGCACCCATTCAGAGAGCAATTATGAATTTAGACTCAGAAACTGGGATCAGTATAATGAAAATAAATGAGGAATTAGATAGCGGACCTATAAGCAATATATATAAATTAAAACTTGACCAAAGAAGCAACGCAAAAGAGGTTTCAGAAAAACTTGCCCTATTAGCAGCGGACAAAATTTTAGCTGTTGTAAACAATACACTTGATGGTAAATCAAAGTTTGTTGATCAAGACAACTCCAAGGCAACTTATGCAAAAAAGATTACTAAAGATGAGGGGGAAATCGATTGGAAAAGTAATGCTCTAAAAATAATTGGAAAAATTAATGGCTTGTATCCATCTCCAGGGGCTTTTTTTAATTTTAATAGCCAAAGATATAAAATCTTAAAAGCAGAAATTGGAAATGGTAATGGTAAAAATGGTGAGGTTATATCAGATACTCTTGAAATAGCGTGTGGAAACGAACAATCTATTAAAATTCTTGAAATACAGAGAGAGGGAAAAAAAGTTCAAAAAATTGAGGAGTTTATAATTGGATCTCAAATAAGAAAAGGCTCAATCCTATCTAATGTTTAGGTATCAAATATTAACAGAGTATGTAGGCACTAATTTCAGGGGCTGGCAAGTTCAATCTAAAGGCAAAACTATACAAGGTCTTATTCAACAAAAAATTTCTAAATTATTAAAAGAAAAAATTATTTTATTTGGTGCTGGCAGATTAGATAAAGGAGTACATGCACTTGAACAATCTGCCCATTTCGAGTGTAAAAAAAAAATTGAAAACCTAAATAAATTTCTCAAATCTTTAAATCATTTTTTAAATAAGGAAATGATTACAATTATAAAAATAAAAAAAAGGGATAAAAATTTTCATGCAAGATTTTCTGCGAAAATGAGAATATATAAGTACATAATTATTAATCGTTTGAGTAGACCCGTATTAGATAAAAATAGAGGATGGCATATAATGAATAAATTAGATTTAGAAATGATGAAAAAAGCCTCAAAAAAATTAGTTGGCACAAATGATTTTTCTACATTTAGAGCTTCAAGTTGTAGAGCTAAAAGTCCAATAAAGACTATGAGATCTGTTAAAATAACATCTAAAGATCACAAAATAGAAATAGAATTTCAATCTCAATCTTTTTTACAACAACAAGTTCGATCAATGGTAGGTTGCCTAAAATATGTTGGTGAAAAAAAATGGACTTTAAAGAAATTTAGTTTTGTTATGAATTCAAAAAAAAGAATTTTTTGTGCTCCTCCAGCGCCCCCTGAAGGACTTTATTTAGCGAGAGTCATTTATTAATTTTTTTTTATTACTCATAGCAAATTTTTTACTTATTCTCCATCTAGACTCTTCTCTTACAATATAACCACAACAATTTTTTGAACCACATTTGCAAGGAAATTGTTTGTAGTCTTCGTCGTAACCAAAACCATAATCACAAGTAAACTCCTCACCTTTTTTAATATCTCTAATTGCTGTAATCCAGATTTTTAGACCTTTTCCATTATATTCACAGTTGCTATTACAGCTGTGATTTACAAGCCCCGCTGTATTCCAAGAAAAATCCCCATCTAGGGTAAAATTATTATTTAATGTAAATAAATAAATTGGTTTTTTATTATCAAACTTGTTTGACTCCTCAACTTGTTTATTCGAAATAATTTTTCCAACATAATCAATTATTTTCGTTCCTTCTTTGATGTCACGTGTAGCATAAAGACCTCTTCCTTTGTTATCTATTTTAGATTTTTTTACTTTGTATAATTTCATTTGGATGATTTATAATTAATTAAACTTACTTAATTAAATTCTATTAGAGCGTTTACGTGTTCATTTGCACTTTCAGCTAATGCATTTAAATCATATCCACCTTCGAGTATAGAAACAACCTTTCCCTGAGTAAATTTATTAGTAGCAGTCAATGTTCTTTTAGTTATCTCATAGAAGTCTTTGGAGCTTAGTTGAAATTGAGCTAAAGGATCATCTTTGTGAGCATCAAATCCAGCTGAAAATAATAAAAAATCAGGTTTATACTGAACCAACCTATCTAAAACTCTATCAAATGCATTAAAATATTCTTCAGAGTTTGTACCTGCTGGCAATGGTATATTCAGTGAATTGTTAAAATCACCTTTGTCTTTATCCGTTCCTCCTCCTGGATAAAAAGGATATTGATGAGTAGAAATGTATAATGAATTTTTATTACCTCGCATTACATCATAATTCCCATTACCCCAGTGTACATCGAAATCCACACAGGCAACTCTTTTATAATTATATTTACTAATTAAATAATTAGTCGCCACACCTGCATTTGATATACAGCAAAATCCCATTGCTTTATTTTTTTCAGCGTGATGTCCGGGAGGCCTTGATAAACAAAATGCGTTTTTAAATTGATTATTTTCTATTCCATCAATTGCTCTAATTGTTGAACCTGCCGCCTCAAAGACTGCCTTTTTACTTTCTGGTGATACCACTGTATCTCCATCTAAAAACTTTAATCCCATTTGAGGAAAAGAATTTTTTAAATTTTCTATGTAATCATTTGAATGAGTCATGGCTAATATATCCTCTGGTACTTTGTCTGGCTTGTCCCAAATCAGGTCTTTTCTTTTACTCAATTTTTCTTTGATAGCTATCACTCTTTTTGGTTGTTCAGGATGACCATCACCAGTGATATGTTTTTCGTAAGAGTCCGAATTAATTACTGCAGTTTTCATAAGAAATAGCCTTCTAAAATTTTTGAGTAAATTTTAGTAAGGTTTCTCAAATCTTTTATAGATACCGCTTCATCAACTTTATGCATGGTCTTTCCAACTAGGCCAAACTCTAAACCTGGAGATATTTTTTTAATAAACCTTAAATCTGAGGTTCCACCAGTGGTAGACAATTTTGTTTTAACATTAGTAACTTTTTCAATAATATTCTTTATCATAAATGTTGTTTTGTTTGGCCTGGTTAAAAAAGCTTCGCCAGAAACTCTGTAATTAATTTTAAATTTTGATTTATTTTTTTTATTAATCTTAACAAGAATTTTATTAAGTTTTTTAATTAAAGATTTTGAAGAGTGTTTATTGTTAAATCTTATATTGAATGTTGCATCAGCTGTTGCAGGGATAACATTATCAGCAGTATTATCTATATTTATTTTTGTAACTTCTAAATTTGTAGGTTGGAAATCTTTAGTTCCTTTATCAAATTTAATGTCTTTAAATTCTTTTAAAACTTTAATAATTATGGTTGAGGGATTATTAGCTCTATGAGGATATGCGACGTGGCCTTGCAGACCAAATATAGTTAATTTACCAGTTAAGCTTCCTCTTCGACCTATTTTTATCATTTCACCTAACTTGTTAGGATTCGTTGGTTCGCCAACTAGACAAAAATTAATTTTCTCTTTTTTATTTTTTAAATATTCTACAACTTTCTTTGTGCCGTTTACTGCATCACCTTCTTCATCACCTGTAATTAGTAAACTAATTGACCCATTAAACTTTTTATTTTTTTTTAGAAAAGTGCTTACAGCAGAAACAAAAGCTGCAATCGAACTTTTCATATCATTTGCACCTCTTCCAATTAAATGACTTTTTTTTACAGATGGTTTGAATGGATTTATCGTCCAATCTTTTATGTTTCCTGGAGGCACTACATCTAGGTGGCCTGCGTAACAAAAATTTGGTCCTTCAGTGCCTAGTCTCGCATATAAGTTTTTAACAGGTCGAAAACTTTTTTCTTTAAATTCTAATATTTTTGTTTTGAAACCTAGCTTTTTTAATTTTTTTTCTAAAAATTTCATCACCCCTGCGTCTACAGGAGTTATAGATGGAAATTTGATTAGCTCTTTAGCTAATTTTAACTCATTAAAAGTTTTCATTTTTAATCTCTTAAGAGGTCATTTATAGATGTTTTTGATCTTGTTTTCTCATCTACCTTTTTAATTATAACTGCACAATACAAAGATGGTGCTGATGAATTGCTTTTATCAGGTAAAGAACCTGGAACTACGACTGAATAAGGTGGAATTCTGCCGTAAGAGATTTCACCTGTTTTTCTATCAACTATTTTTGTTGATTGACCAATATACATTCCCATACTTAAAACTGATCCTTCACCAACAATTATTCCCTCTACTACCTCAGACATTGCTCCAAGAAAAACATTATCCTCGATTATTGTTGGAAGTGCTTGAGCGGGTTCCAATACACCACCAACCCCTGAGCCAGCAGATATATGACAATTCTTTCCAATCTGACAACAGCTACCTGCTCTTGCAAAAGTATCAATCATCGTCCCTTCATCAATATATGCTCCTATATTTACATAGCATGGCATAAGTACTGCATTCTTACCAACGAAAGATCCTTTTCTTACAGGAGAATTAGGAACCATTCTAAAACCAGCTTTTTCATGATCCTCTTTTGACCACCCAGCTGTTTTACCTTTTAACAAATGTGATTTGTCGTACCAACTGCTATATGGACCATTTAAATTTTCCATTGGATAAATACGGAAACTTAACATAATTGCTTTTTTTAAATGTTGGTGAGTTATCCATTCACCGTTTACTTTTTCAGCTATACGAGATTTACCACTATCTAAGTCATTTATAACTTGATTGATGGCATCTTTTAGGGATCTATCTGAGTTCTGATTTACTTGATCTTTATTTTCCCAAGCTTCATTTATAATTTTTTCTATAGACATTTTTTATTGACTTTTTAATAACCTTATTTCTTTGAGAAATAAAGACAGATTTTCAATTTTATGTGAGATATAATCTTTATTTGAATCCATCTTTCCGAAATGTTCATCATTAATTAACCAAACAGTTGCACATCCTCTTTCATAACCAATACTTAAGTTTTTTGCAATATCCTCTATATAAATGGTTTTTTTTGGTATTATCTTAAATTTTTGAACCATCAAATCAAAAGTTTTTGCCTCAGGCTTAGGCACATATCCAGCATCTTTGATATCAAAAATCTTATCTCTTCCAAAAAGATCATAAATCCCTAAATGTGTTAAAATATTTTCAGCATGTTCAGCGCTTCCATTTGTAAAAATAAATTTTTCCATGTCCAAATTTTCAAGTTCATTCCTCATAATTTTGTCCTCTTTCATGAATGAAAGATCTATTGTGTGAACATACTTTAAGAACTCCTCAGGAGGTATGTCATGATGTATCATTAACCCATTTAAGCTTGTATTATATTTATAAAAATAATTAATTTGTAATCTTTTTGCTTCTTCCATATCTATTTTTAATCTTTCAGATATAAACATCGTCATTCTTTTAGATACTTGACCAAATACTTTTTCCAGTGAATAGTTGTTATGTTTTCCATAACAAACCCCATCAAGGTCTAACAAAAGATACTTCATTTCCTTAAAATTTTTCATTTTCTTATTAAAGTTCCAGAACCTTTATCTGAAAAAATTTCGAATAACAAAGAATGTTTTTTTCTACCATCTATTATTCCAACAGCAGTAACACCTTTATTTACAGCATCTAAACAAGTATTTATCTTAGGTATCATACCTTCAGTAATAGTATTATTTTGTATCATTTTTAAAATTTCTGACGAAGAGATTTCTTCTATAAGCTTTTTGTTTTTATCTAAAACTCCTTCAACATTAGTCATCAAAAGAAGTCGTCTGGATTTTAGTGATTTTGCAATTGCACCAGCAGCAGTATCACCATTTATATTATAAGTTTGGTTATTTTCTCCTAAACCTAAAGGTGAAATTATTGGAACTTGTTTTTTTTCAAGTATTTTTTCTAAAATGCTATTTTCAATTTTTTTAGGTATTCCAACATACCCAAGCTCCTTAGCTTCAGGCACTACCTCAATAATATTATTTTCTTTTGTATGTAGAGATATAGCCTTTACTTCATACTTTTTTAATGAATTAACAATGTCATTGTTAAAGTCTATTAAAACTGACTCAACTATGTTTATTATTTTATCATCGGTTACTCTGAGACCTCTTATAAATTTTGATTTAATATTAGACTTATCTAGTTCTCTTTTAATTCTAGGACCTCCTCCATGAATTATAGCAATTGAAATTCCTAATTTATTCAAAATGAATATATCCGCAATAAAATTGTTAAAAATATTTCTATCAATAAAAACATTTCCTCCGTACTTAATAACAATTAAGTCATTTTTATATTTTTCAATATATTTTGAAACTTCATTTATTGGCGGACCATCTTTGGGAAGTATTTTTTCTAAATCCATTGATCAATAATTGAATGATTATTAAAATTCTATGTTACAGTTTTCACTGTTGTTCTTTTCATTATGAATACTTGTTGAGCCATAGTTAAAATATTATTCACAGTCCAATAAATTACTAGCCCGCTAGGAAATGGTGCAAGTATTATGGTTAAAAAGAGTGGAAAAAACATAAATATTTTTGCTTGCATTGGATCAGTAGGAGCTGGATTTAATTTTTGCTGTATCCACATTGATACCCCCATTGCCACTGGCCAAGCACCAATCATTAAAAATGATGGAACATCATAAGGAAGAAGACCAAATAAATTGAATATACTTGTGGGATCTCGTTCACTTAAATCCTGTATCCAACCATAAAATGGCATATGCCTCATTTCAATTGTTACGAATAAAACTTTATATAAAGCAAAAAAAACTGGGATCTGAACAAGGATTGGTAGGCATCCAGACATTGGATTGACTTTTTCTTTTTTATACAGGGCCATCATTTCTTGTTGTAATTTCATTTTATCATTTTTATGAAGCTCTTTCAGTCTTGCCATTTCTGGAGTAAGCGCTTTCATTTTTGCCATACTCCTAAAAGAAAAATTTGCTAAGGGAAAGAACACTAAACGAATACAAATTGTTATAGCTATAATCGCTAAACCATAATTACCAAGCAATTTAAAAAAGTAATCAATACCGAAGAATAAAGGTTTAGTTATGAAATATAAAAAGCCCCAATCAATGACTAAATCAAACTTATCTATAGCTAGTGTTTTTGCATATCCATCAATAACATCTACTCTTTTAGCAGCAACTATTATTTGTAATTCATCTTCAATTAAACTATTTGCATTTAATTCAAGGGGCTCTGTCGCAATAAAATTTGCTCGGAATTTGTCTTTATAATCAAATGTTGTTTTGAAACTCTTATTTTGAGGTGGTATTAATGATGTAATCCAATATTTATCACCTATTCCCAACCATCCTTTCTCAGCAGTTTTTGAAAACTTTTTTTCTTGGATATCATCATAGTCTTCTTCAATTAACTCATCATCTAGCGTTGCTATCAGTCCTTCGTGAAGAATTAAAAAATCTATTATATCTGGTATTTCGTTTCTAATAATTTGTCCATAAGAATAAAAATCATATTTTCTATCTGTAGAATTTTTAACACTTTGTTTAACCGAAAATAAATATTTGTCGTCTAATGATATCTTTTTCTCAAATGTAATTCCTTGATCATTTGTCCATGATAATTTAATTGGCGATCTTTCAGTTAATTTTCTATTACCTTCTAATGACCAAATTGTTTCTGAATTTGGAATGTCTATATTCTTATCTGAACTAACGAAACCACTCTCTATTAAATAACCTTCTTTAATATTTCTTGGCCCTAATAGGGTAACTTTTTTAGATCCTCCCAACTCAACATTGTAATTTTTGAAAGTTAAGTCATCTATTACCGCACCTTTAAGAGATATTGATCCTTCAATATTTGAATTTTCAAATTTAATTCTCTCACTTTCATTTAAAGCCTCTTCTCTTGAGACTTGTGCTAAAATTTGCTTTTGTTCTAGCGCAGGTGCATCAGAGTTTTGTTCAATTTTTTCTTTTTCAATTAGATTTTGATTCGCTGGTTCTTTTTCTGGTACAAAGAAAAGTGAGTATAAAACTATCACAGCAGATGATAATGCTATCGCAGCTATTGTGTTTTTTGAGTCCATTATTTTTTTACCTTAATCTCTTTTTTGACAGGATCAAATCCACCACTGCTCCAAGGGTTACATGATAAGATTCTTTTTAAACTTAAAAGGAGACCTTTTAAAAGGCCATATGTCTTTAAAGCTTCCATACAATAATCAGAACAAGTTGGTAAGTATCTGCATGAATGTCCAGTTAAGGGGCTAATCAATAGTTTATAAATTTTGATAAGTTTAATTAAGATTTGAGTTATTATATTCATTATTTTATTTTTTCAAATTCTTGAAACAAGGTTTCTTTTATTTTTTTGAATTCATTATTTAACATAGTTGACTTAGCAATAACAAGATATGAATATTTTAAATTTATTGAAACTTTTTTGTATGCATCATTCATGATATTTTTAAGTCGCCTTTTTATTTTGTTTCTGTTTACTGCGTTTCCAATTTTTTTCTTTGTTACAAATGAAATATTTAATTTATCTTTGTTTTTATTGTTAAGATGACCAAAAAATATTGTTACATATTTATTGGATATTTTTTTTTTCTTGATCAATGTACGAAATTCTTCGTTTTTTGAAAGAGCAAGAATTTTGCTTTTCATTTTTTAACCAGAAACAGTTAAGGATTTTCTGCCTCTAGCCCTTCTTCTAGCCAAAAGTTTTTTACCACCTTTTGACTTCATTTTTGATCTAAAGCCGTGTTTTCTGGCTCTTTTTATTTTAGAAGGTTGGTATGTTCTTTTCATTAAGCTAGTTTAAATTTATTAAAATTTCGATCTTTATAGTAATTAAATATATAAATAGCAAATATAAGATTTTATAAATACGATAATTAATAATGGAAAAAACTAAAAAAGTGAAATTATTTATAGGGTTATCTTACTTAACTTTAATTATAATATTTTTATTTTTATTTTTTTCAAAATTTAGTCTTCAGGAGATAACCTCATACGATTTTATAAGAGATAATAGATTGTATTTTGATGAAATTAAAAGTTCTAATTTATTTTTGGTATCTATAATTTTTTTGCTTTTCATAATACTTTGGGTATTCCCATTTTTAGGATTTGGATCTCCTATTGCTCTTATTGGAGGTTTTATTTTAGGTAAATGGATTGGTACCATTATTGTAGTCTTAGGGTTGAGTATTGGTGCTACTTTACTTTATATTTTTGGAAATTATTTTTTAAAAGATTTTATAAGAAAAAAGTTTTTAAATAGATTTCAAAAACTTGAAACTAAATTTAAGAATTCAGAATTTATCTATTTATTAATTTATAGGTTTATCGGGGGAGTTCCGTGGCAACTAAGCTGCCTCTTACCCACCCTTTTTAATGTAAAAATATCTAACTTTTTTTTCGCAACATTAATTGGAATTATTCCTCAAATTTTTTTAGCCGTCTCAATAGGTAATGGACTTGAAAAAATTATTCAAGACAACGCAGAAGTCCCTGATATAATGGATGTAATTTTTTCCCCTGATATATATATGCCAATTTTAGCATTTATATTTTTAGTCATAGTAACAATTTTTCTTAGAAAGTTATTTTATAAAAATTAATGGTGCTCCCACCCTGTACTGACCAGGGAACTAGTCCTTACCAAGGACTTGTTATGCCATTTAACTACAGGAGCAAATATTACAAATTGTATTTTATTAATAATAATGCTTTTTTTCAAATTATTGCCTTAATTTTTTGTGTAATATGATTTATATCTATTAAAGGAATTTTTATGGGCATTCATTACGATTATAAATCAACAAAAAGTGCGAAGCTAATGGAAAAGCAAGCTAAAAGGGAGAAAAAACTTGCTGAAAAAAAAGCAAAAAGATTAGCCAAAGAGAGTCCTAAAAAAGATGACAACAAAGATAAAATTTTAGATACATCAAAACCAATAACTCTAGATTTTCTTACCAATCCAGACAAAGAGTGAAAGATAAAATTGATAGAATAAAAGAAAGAAAAAATAGAGAGGCAACTGCTTTAAGAGTTAATTTGAGAAAAAGAAAAATTTTCCAAAAAAAAAATAAAGAGAAAAATGATACTAAATGATAAGCAGATAAAAAAATTAGCCGAAGAGCAAGAAATGATCAGTCCATTTGTTGGTGAAAGTATTTCTAAGGGGATTAGTCACGGTCTAAATTCATTTGGATATGACCTTCGTTGTGGGTCAGAATTTAAGATATTTACAAACATAAAAGGGGCCACTGCTGATCCTAAAAATTTTAGTGAAGATAATTTTATTACAGTGAAAGACGAGGGGTCAATTTTAATACCACCGAATTCTTTTGCTCTTGCCTCTAGTCTTGAATATTTTAAAATGCCTAGAAATGTAACAGGTCTTGTTACGGCAAAATCGACATATGCAAGATGTGGATTGGGTGTTCCCCCAACAGTACTTGAAGGAGGATGGAATGGAGTGTTAGTTCTCGAATTTTCTAACCACACAAGTAATTCAGTAAGGTTGTATGCTAATAGTGGGGCAGCACAAATTCTTTTTTTTCAAGGAGAACAACCAGAAGTTTCTTATGCTGACAGAAATGGAAAATATCAAAACCAAACAGGTATAACTTTAGCAAAATCAAAATAGGTTAAATGGATAAATTTTTGATTAATGGTCCTTGTAAAATTAAGGGCAAAGTTTCAATTTCAGGTTCAAAAAATGCTTCAATTCCAATTCTTGCAGCAACATTATTATTTAACAAACCGGTGATTATTAAGAATTTGCCTAAAGTAAGAGACATAAATACCATGCTCAATTTATTAAAATCTCTTGGATCAAAAATAACTTTATCTAGAGACAGAAAAACTGCGAAAATTATAAATAAAAAGAATATGAAAACTTTTGCAAGTTATTCGCTTGTAAAAACAATGAGAGGTTCAATACTAGTTTTGGGTCCTTTAATTTCAAAATTTTATAAATCAAAAATATCTTTACCTGGTGGATGTCTTATAGGTGCAAGACCTGTGGATTATCATCTGAGTGCATTAAAGAAATTGGGAATGGAGTATAAAATAAGGGATGGATATATTTTGGCTAAATCAAATGGAAGACTTAAAGGAGAAATAATAAAGTTCCCAAAGATAAGTGTTGGTGCGACAGAAAACTCTATAATTGCAGCATGTTTGGCTAAAGGTAAAACAATTCTGAAAAATTGTGCAGTGGAACCAGAAATTAAAGATTTAACGCAATTTTTAAATAAAGCTGGTGCAAATATAAGATGGTCTGGAAGAATTTGTACAATCATAGGAATTAATTCTCTGACTTCAACTAATTACACGGTCATGGCTGATAGAATAGAAGCTGGTACTTTTTGTGTAGCCGCAACACTTACTAAAGGGAGTCTACAAATTAAAAATTTAGACCCAAAAATGATTAATACTGAGTTGGAACTGTTAAAAAAATTTGGTGCAAAAATAAAAATAAATAACAACAATATTTTTATCAAGGGACCTGACAAAATTAAATCTATAAAAAATATAAAAACTAAAGAATTCCCAGGTATACCGACTGACCTTCAGGCCCAATTAATGGTATTGATGTGTAAAAGCAGTGGAAAAAGTTCTATCACTGAAAGTATTTTTGAGAATAGGTTTATGCATGTTGCGGAGTTACAAAGATTAGGTGCAAAAATAAATGTTATTAACAACAAAGCAATTATTGAGGGTAATACTAAACTTAAAGGCGCAGAACTAATGTCCAGTGATCTTAGAGCCAGTGTTGCTTTAGTACTGGCGGCAATGGTGGCAAATGGTAAAAGTATTGTTGGACGGGTTTATCATTTAGAAAGAGGATATGAAAATATTGAAAATAAATTACAAAAAATTGGTGTTAAAATTAAGAGGTTGAAATAGTGAACAAATATTTAGCAAAAATAATTGCAAATGACCAAGAAGGATTGCGAATGATTTCTGCTTGCAGCTCAGGTGCAAAAGTTAAAATTGTAGATATCAAGTACCTCGAATCAAGTAAGGTTTTTTTATTATCGATTGAAAGAACTAAAGTTGAAACTGATCAAGAGGATAAGAAAATTAATAGCATTTGCCGGTTTGATTTTGTTGATAAAGTAAGATCAAAAAATATTAATCAATCAAATAAAGATTTAATTTTAGAGTTAATTGGAATTGATTATTTGAAAAATAATGATGATTATGAAATAAATCTTATTTTTAATAATAATGCTCACATCGCTTTGACAACTGAGACTATAGAGGCACGACTAGAGGATCAAAATGAAATTAAATGAATATGAAAATATTAGATAGTAAAAGTAAAAATTTTGATAAAAATTTGGATTATTTACTTTCCAAAAGAAGAAAAAGTATAAAATCCGACAAAGTTTCAGTAATTAATATTATTAATGACGTTAAAAAGAACGGTGACAAAGCATTACTGAAATATGAAAAAAGATTTAATCGAAATTACAAAATCATTCCTAGCTCTACAAAAATTACTAAATTGATAAAGTCCTTGAATCCCGAGGTTAAGAAAGCAATCGACACAGCGTATAATCGAATTTATAAATTTCATTCTTTACAAAAATTTAAAGATATTTCTTATACGGATAAATTTAAAAATAAACTTGAGTATAAATATTTACCATTAGAGTCAGTTGCAATTTATGTTCCAGGCTCGAGAGTATCTTATCCATCAAGTGTGCTTATGAATGCTATTCCAGCAATGGTTGCAGGAGTTAAAAGAATTGTAATGATAAACCCAGGTTTTAAAGGAAATCAAAATCCTGCTGTCTTATATGCAGCACGAAAATGCAAAATAAAAGAGATTTATTCTATTGGCGGCCCATCTGCTATCGCGGCAGTTTCTTATGGAACTAAAAAGATTAAAAAAGTCGATAAGATAGTTGGACCTGGGAATTCATATGTAGCTGCTGCTAAGAAAGCAGTCTTTGGAGATGTTGGAATCGAAGGCATGATTGCTGGACCGTCAGAGATAACAATTGTTTGTGATAAATTTTCAAATCCTGAGTGGGCAGCCAGTGATTTAATTGGTCAAGCAGAACATGACCCTCAAGCTCAATGTATTTTGATCTCAAAGGATAAAAAATTAATTCGTAAGGTTCAAATAGAAATTTCAAAACAATTAAAAGATATTCCAAGAGAATCTGTTGCTAGAAAAAGTTTAAAGATCAACGGAATTCTAATGTATGTAGCTGAGGATTCTAGAATAGTTAATATTGTAAATAAAATTGCACCAGAACATTTAGAGTTGAATGTTAAAAATTATAAATCCTTTGTACCAAAAATTAAAAATTCTGGCTCGATATGTTTAGGTAAATATGCTGTTATGGCGATGACCGATTACAATGTTGGATCAAACCATATTTTACCAACAAATGGTTCTGCAAAATATTCAAGTGGAATAAGTGTTAATGAATTTTATAAAAGAATTTCTTACATAAACTTATCAAAAAAGGGTATTGAAAGTCTTGGGCCATCAGTTATAACTCTTTCAAATTATGAAGGGTTAGCAGGACATGCTCAATCTGTAAAAAAAAGAATAAGGAGAAAATTAATTTGTCGAAACAAGACTTACTTGAATTCAAAGGCAAAGTAACCGATTTACTTCCAAATGCTATGTTTAGAGTTCAGCTTGAGAATGGTCATATAGTGACAGCGCATACAGCGGGCAAATTAAGAAAAAACAGAATTCGAGTATTGCAAGGTGATAATGTGACAGTTGAAATGACACCTTATGACCTTACTAAAGGCAGAATTATCTTTAGAGGTTAATTTTTGCCTCGGTAGCTCAGGAGTAGAGCAGAGCCCTGAAAAGGCTTGTGTCGGAGGTGCGAATCCTTCCCGAGGCACCACCAAAACATCTTGAAATTAATACAAAAGAAATTAACTTCTATTTTAAACAAATAACAAAAGGACGAGTAAAAAGATGAGTACAATTCAAGGAAAAGTAAAGTGGTTTAATGGTAAAAAAGGCTATGGTTTCATAGAAAGAGACGATAAAGAAAAAGATGCATTCGTTCATGCTAGTGCAGTAAAAGCTGCAGGAATGAGATTTTTAAATGAGGGAGATAAATTAGAATTTACATTAGAAGACGGTCCAAAAGGCCCTTCAGCAATAAATTTAAAAAAATTAGATTAATCTAAATATTTAATAAGGGCGTTTTCTTTGATAATTAGAAAGCGTCCTTTTTTTTAAGGGTTGAATAATTTAAATATCTGTCATAAAAGACCCACATGATTATAAATAATATCTTAATGATGAATTCAAACAGTTCTCACAGAATCTGTTTCCATAGCCTATAGGCTATTTTTTTATAATATAATTTTAAATCTACACAAAAATAATATAAAAACAAGGAATGCCTGGGTGGTGTAACGGTTAGCACGAAAGTTTGTGGAACTTTAAGTTTGAGTTCGATTCTCAGCCCGGGTACCAAAAATGAATAAAAAAAATAAATTAGTTCCTGGATTACCTCCAGGATTTGAAGATCGTTGGGATAAAAAAATTCTTCTCAAAAAAAAACTTTTAGAAGCTATTGAGAATAATTTTATAAAATTTGGAGCAGAGGCTCTAGAGACTCCTTCGTTTGAAATCACAGAAAATATAGGATCTTTTTTGGCAGAAGATGAATCTAACCCTATGTCTGATGTATTCTCATTCAAGGATGGAGATAAGAATATAACTCTTCGTTATGATCTCTCAAGTCCCCTTGCAAGATTTTATGCTCAAAATAATCAGGAACTTCCATCAATCTTCAAGCGATATCAAATTCAAAATGTATTCAGAAATGAAAAAGCTGGAAATGGTCGATACAGAGAATTTATGCAAGCAGATTTTGATATTGTTGGAAATGTTAATCCTGCACAAGCAAACGCAGAGCTTTGTAATTTAATATCAAGCACATTGGTAGATTGTGGATTAAAAAAAGACCAATTTACAATTAATGTGAGTAACAGAAAAATAGTTCAAGGCTTAATTGATGATTTAAAAATTTCTGAGGAAAAACAAACAAAAGTTATTAGAGCAATTGATAAACTCGACAAACCTGGTTTTGGATTAAAAGGGGTTGAAGACCTACTTAAAAAAGAGAGAAAAGACCAAAGTGGAGCTATTACCAAAGGAGCTGATCTAAACAATGACCAGGCAACACAAATATTAAATTTTCTTAAAATAAAAGATTTAAATAAATTAAAGGAAACCTTAAAAAATTCATTATCTCAAGAAGGAATCAAAGAGTTAGAGGATGTACTTCAAGTGCTTGGATATGGTACAAATTTAAATCAAATTAAAACAAACTTTACGATTGTGAGAGGACTCTCGTACTATGATTCATTTATAGTCGAAACAAATTTAAATTTCAAAGTGACTAATAACAAAGGTAAGGAAATTGAGTTAGGTAGTATTTGTTCAGGAGGATCGTACGCAAAACTTATTTCAAGGTTTAGAGGTGTTGATGTTCCTGGGACCGGAATTAGTTTTGGAGTAGACAGGTTGTTATTTGCATTAATGCAGTTAAATCAAATTCAAGCAGAAAATCAAAAACCAGTTTTAGTTTGTGTCATGGATGAAAAATATTTAAAAAATTATTATGAAATTGTTGATCAATTAAGAGATAATAATATTAATGCTGAGGTTTTTTTAAGTACTAAAAAAAATCTTAGTAAACAGCTCGATCTAGCAAACAAGCGTGAATTAAAAGTAGCGATTATTTGTGGGGAAAATGAGTTTAATGATAATACCGTGACCATTAAAAACCTTAGAGGTGTTAAGGGTGAAAATAACCAAACGTTTCCGAAATCAAACTTAATAAATGAAATCAAAAAACTTATCTGAAAAAATCCTTAAGTCTGTTAAGGGCAAAGGATTTAAATATATTGAATTACCCTCCGTAATTGAGACTAATCACATTGTTCAAAGATCTGGTGAAAATTTTAGAAAGTTTATTTTTTCATTCATTGATCAAAATGGAAAAGAACTATGTCTACGTCCTGATTTAACAATAGTCTCATGTCTTAGATATTTAGAAAATAATTTAAGAGGCAAAAAAAAAATATTTTATAGTGGTCAAGCTTATAGGAAATCTCAAAACAAAAAAAATTCAATAATTAGAAATCAAATTGGATTTGAAATCATTGGTTCTAAAGATGAAAAAAATGATGATAAAGAAATTATCCAAACTTCTTTAAATTCTTTAAAAAATTTAAAGTATACCTCGGGCACTTTAACATTAGGAAATGTTGAAATATTTAAAATTTTAATATCTAAATTGGATATTCCAACCAGATGGAAATTAAGATTAACAAGACATTTTTGGAGAGAAGACTATTTTAATGATTTGTTAAAAAGGTTGGAAACAAATTCTGATGTTGATCCAACTATTGTTGAAATAGATAAAAAACGTTATCTAAAAATGCTAAAAGGTGACAAGAACTCAATCGTTGCTGAGAGATCAATTGAAGAAATTTTAAGGCGTTTTGATAAAAAGATAAAAGATCCAAGACGTCCAAGTAAAGGAAGAAATGTATCAAAAATTATTAAAGAGTTTTTAAAAATTAAATGCCCAATTAGTAAAGCTGCATATGTATTAAATGAATTCTTTAAGAAATATCAAATAAATCTTGTGGTAGATCAAAGATATTTTCCAACCTCTGTTAACAAAACCTCAAAACTAAATGTAGTTTTTTCAACCTCATTCGGAAGACAACTTGAATATTACACAGGTATGGTTTTTAAAATTAATATCAAATTAAATAATAAGATTAAAAATATAATTAACGGTGGAAGGTATGATCAATTAATATCTGACCTTGGATCTAAAAAACAAATATCAGCAGTAGGGGCTGCTTTAAATTTAAATTATTAAAATGAAAAATATAATTAATATAGGAATTCCAAGTAAAGGCAGACTAAGAAAAGATGTTTTAAATATTTTCAAAAAGAAAAAATTAAAACTAATTTCTGAACGAGGTGAGAGGGATTTAATTGGTTATATTAAAAGTAAATCGAACATTAAAATTCTTTATTTGCATGCAAGAGAAATCATTCAAAGATTAGGAGATGGTTCTTTAGATATAGGTTTTTCAGGTTTTGATTTGCTTAAAGAAGAAGAGATTAATATCCAAAAAAAAATTAATTTAGTCAGAAAGTACGAGTTTGGAAAAGCAACTCTAGTTGTTGCTATTCCAGATACATGGATTGATGTACAAACAGTAGCTGATTTGGAGGAAATTGCTTTTGAATTTAGGGATAAAAAGAAAAAAAAATTAAGAGTTGCAACCAAGTATCCAAACTTAACCAAAGAATTCTTATTCTCAAAGGGTGTAACACAATTTCAATTAGTTGAAAGTTTGGGTGCTACCGAGGCCTATCCTTTTACAGGTTCTGCGAATTTGATTACTGATATCAGTTCCACTGGTGAGACTATAAAAAGTAATAATCTACGTATTTTAAAGGATGGTGAGATTTTAAAATCCCAAGCATGTATTTTTACCACGAAGAAAAACTTAAAAAAAAAAGGTTTAAAAATTTTAGTTAAATTACTTTCCAAGTAACTTATGTTTAAAATAAATAAGAATTATTTTGATAATATCTAAATTTCTAAATATTGCATAAGAAGTTATTACAACACAAATTATAAATATAATTTTAAAAATAAGATTTAATTCCATTAAAAACTATTATAATACAAGCTACGAATCATGGACACAATTTTATTAATTATTTTAATTTCTTTATTAGTTGCGACACTAGCTATTTTGTATTTGAACATCAGATTTAAACCTAAGTTATATAATAAAGAGTCTGAGGAAATAGCCAACTTAAAAACTGAAATAGTTACATTAAAAGACACCTTAAATAACACCATCAATACTTCACTTGGCACAATGTCGACTTCCTTTAATGCTCTTTCAACAGGAGTTACAAAAGATATGACAGAAGCCTTAACCAAAGTAGATGAGAAGGTTGGCAACTTTAATCAACAAGTACAATTACTAAATCAAAGCCAGGAGGGAATTACCAAAATTCTAGCAGGTGTTAAAAAATACGGCACACTTGCAGAGTATTCACTTGATGCTTTAATTAAAGACTTGTTACCAGCATCTCAATTCATGACTAATGTTAAAATGAAAGAGGACACGAGCGAAAATGTAGAATTTGCAATTAAACTTCAAGGAGATGTTTTAGTTCCAGTAGACTCTCATTTTCCAGTAGAAAAATTTAAAGCAGTTACTGATGCACATGAAGCTGATGATAAAAGAGAAGTTGCTGATGCTAGAACAAAATTAGCAAGTGCTTTTAAGGCTAAAGCGAAAAGTGTAATGGAAAAATATATAGTTCCACCTAAATCAACAGATTTTGCAATAGTGTATGCACCGACAGAGAGTCTTTATAAAGAGTTAACTGAGTATCAGGATCCAAGTACTAAAGAATTGCTAACCCAAGAATTAATGAAAAAGTATAAAATAGTTATTTGTGGACCCAATACACTTTCTGCTTATTTGCAATCCTTACACATGGGCTTTCAATCACTGAAAGTTCAAAAAGGAGCTACAGAAATATATAATCATCTAAAAACTATCACTACAAGATTTGGGAAACATTTTGATAACATAATTACACTTAGAAAAAAATTAGAAGAAGCGATGATTGTGGTAGATAAGTTTGGTACTGATGCAAGATCAATTAGTAGAACTTTAGAAAATATAAAAGATCCCGAGCAGGTTGAGAAAGCCGTCCAAACAGAAAATGTAGAAAAATTTGTTGAAAGAAATAAACAGTTCAAAAATTAATTTCTTTTTTCCTTTAATACCGATTATAAGAAACTTCATGCATTGGAATAAGAAATATGATTATCCTTCATCGTCAAGAGCGACAGTAGATGGAATAAGAAGATACGTTCTGGGAGAGACAAAACTACCAAGTGTTACTTCAATTTTAGATGCAACTAAATCTGAAGAAGATAAAGCAGCTTTAGCCAATTGGCGGGAAAGAACTGGTCAAAAAGAGGCTGAAGCAATTACAAAAGCTGCGAGCAGTCGAGGTTCAAAAATGCATAATTATTTAGAGTCATTTCTTTTAGGAAGAGAAAATTTAAGTTTTTTTGAAGATAAAGAGCAATTTAAATCAATGGCTAAAGAAATTATTGATAAAGGTTTAAAAAATAGATTAGAAGAAATCTATGGAGTAGAATGTACACTTTATTACCCAGAAAAATATGCTGGTACTGCTGACTGTGTTGGGGTTTATGAGGGAAAAGAAACAATAATAGATTTTAAGCAAAGTAATAAACCAAAAAAAGCTGAGTATATTGACTCATGGTTTTTACAAACAAGTGCATATTCTTTAGCGCACAATATTGTATATAATACAAACATCACGTCTTGTGTAATTCTGGTTTGTACGGTAGATAATTTATTCCAAGAATTTAAAATTCAAGGCTCAGAGTTAATTACATATCAAAACTTATTTTTAGGAAGGTTAAAAAAATTTAATGAGCTTTCAAATTTAATTTAAAAATGGATAAAATAGTAATTTACGATACTGAAACCACCAATAGTACTATTTGGGGTTCAATAATTGAAGTTGGGGCAGTTGTTGTTGATAAAAACCTTAAAGAGATAGGGAAATTAAATATTAGAGGAAGAATGCCAGAAGGAGAAGTTCCATCTGCTAAAGCTCTTTTAGTTAATTCTACAAGTATTGATTTACTTACTAAAGGTAATTATTCACATTATGATTTTTTAGGTGCCGTTGAAAATTTTTTTTCTAAATGTGCCCCAGCAATGTTTATGGGCTGGTCAAATCTAAATTTTGATCGAAGAATGTTCCACTTTAATTTTTTTAAGGGAAATAGATATCCTTATACTACTCATTCATCACCAAATCAAGAACATGATGGTTTACATATAGCAAGAGCCGCTCAAACCTTGAATTCTGAGACTTTAAAGACCGAATTAACACAAGCAGGAAATCCAAGTCTTGCATTAGAATCTTTATCAAGAATGCAGGGTTTTGACACTTCAGCTAGCCACACAGCCTATGTTGATGCTCAGAATTCATTAAAGGTTCTGAGAATTATTAAGGATAAACATAAAGAAAATTGGGAAACATTTTTAAAAACATCAACAAAAACAAGTGTCGAAACGTTTTTAAAAAATGAGGGTATATACTCTATTTTTGAAAATGTGAAGGGGAGAAATATGATGTATCTAACAAGTACACTACATCCTAATCACATTTTTCACCCATCTTATGTGTCTTGGGGATACGTTTGGGACTTAAGAAGAGATCCAGAACCATTATTAAACTTATCAGTAAACCAATTAAGAGAGATGTTAAAAAAGTATAGCCCTAAGGCTTTAAGAGTTTTAAAAACTAACAAAGCTCCAGTAATTTTAGATCAACAATTTGCACTTAAACAAAAACCTTATTCAGATTTAGATTTAGAAACAATTAGAAAAAGAGCACAGATGGTCAGAAATAATGAAAATTTTTGCAAGAATATACAAATTATAAATAGAGAGGCAGCAGAGGAAAAGGAGCAAACTAAAACCCAGGAAGATCTATTACCTGAAGAAACTTTATATGAAAAATTTATTCCAAATAAAGATACTGCTCTGTTTAAAATTTGGCATAGTTCATCTTGGGAAGATAAGTTGAGATTACTAGATAAATTTCAAGATAAAAGATGTAGTTGGTTTGGTCAAAAAATTATTTATCAAGAAGCACCTCAAATTTTACCACCTGATTTATATAAAAATATTAAAGGTGAAATTGCTAGACGTATATTAAGTAAGAATAAAGAAAAATGGCAAACTGTAAATATGGCATATAATGAAATTGACTATTTGAGAGATCAAGCAGATAAAAGAGATGATAAGGTTGAATTAAATAAACTAGAAGAAATAAACGATTTTATAATGTCTATTGAAAAGAAATATGAAATTGCCTAGTTGACTTTAATATGCAACTTTATAGAAAGGAATTATGCTTATAGATTTTAAAGATGATGATTTTGAAAACAAAATTAAAAGTGAAGACGTTTCAGTAATTCAATTTAGTGCAGCTTGGTGTGGCCCTTGTAAGGCTTTAAAACCAGTTATGGATAAACTTGCAGATGAATATAAGGACAAGGCTGGTTTTTATTACGCGGATATAGAAGATGGTGGTATTAATACGGGAAGTGCCGCAGGAATAAGAGGTGTTCCAACTGTGATAATCTATAAAAAAGGTGTTGAGGTTGACAGAAAAGTTGGTGGTGTACCAGAAAGCCATATGAAAGAGTTCTTAGAAAAAAACATTTAATTTAATTTTAATACTTCACCAGCTAAATACAAAGATCCCGTAATTATTAACAAATCGTTTTCTTCAAGTGATAAGGATTTAATTGCTTTTTCAATATTTTCTTCATATTTAACATTTAAAACATGTCTAAATTTTTCCTTTAATTTTTTACCACTGATAGCGTTTTGTTGATTAGGGATATCAACAGTGGTCAGAGATGATATATCTTTAAAGTAGCTAATATATTTCTCATGATCTTTATTAGACATCATTCCTATAATAAAATGCTTATTACAATCTAAAGTTTGAAGAAATTCATTTAAAACCCTAGCACCATCTTCATTATGACTTCCATCTAACAATAGTTTGTTATTTTTGATTAAATTTTTAATTTTTCCAGACTTTATTTCTTGTAATCTACCAACACTTTTTATTTTGGAAATTCCATTTTTTATATCATCATCTTTAATTTCTAAATTTAATTGTCTTATCGTTGCTATTGCAGTTGAAATATTTTCTAACTGAAACTGTCCTAGAATATTTGGTAATGGAAGTTTTAATCCACCAAATTTATCCTCATAATAAAAAAAACCGTTCTCTCCATTGAAATAGCTATAGTCTTCATTAAAAAACAATTTATTAGACAAGTTTTTATTAATCGTTTTTTTGATATTTTTAGTTGTTTTTACCGAGTTTTGTTTCGATACAATTATATTAGAATTTAAAAGAGTAGATGTTTTTTCAAATATAATTTTTTCTACTGTTTGTTGATTTCTTGGTAACCAATCGAGATGATCTTTACTTATAGAGCATACAACACTTGCTAAATTTTTTTTTAATATATTAGTTGCGTCAAACCTATGGAATAAACCTGCCTCAATAAGATTAATATTTTCAGGATATTGAGTAGCCTTATAAAAATAACAAGCAGTCAAAGCTTCAAAAAAAGTTAAAGGATTTTGATCGTTTATTTTTTTAACTTTCTCAAAAAGATCGATTAATTCATCATCTTTTATCGTATTATTATTAAAAACAAATCTTTCATTGATTTTTTGAATATGAGGACTTGTGTAAACATTACATTTTATTTTTGCTTCTTTTAAGATTGAAAAGATTGCGTTAATAGTAGATTGTTTGCCATTAGTTCCTACTACCGATATTGCTTTAATCTTATCTTGAGGATTACCCAGTTTTTCACAAAGTGTTTTTATACGATCTAAACTTAAATCTATTTCTTTAGGATGCAACCTTTGTAAGTGACTGAGAGTTTTCTGAAGTTTCATTTTCTTCAGTGGTTATAGCATCGTTTTTATTTAATAAAATTGATAATAAAATGCCAAATTTTTCTTTAAGATCTTTTCTATCAATAATTAGGTCTACAAACCCAGTTTTCTTAACATAAGAACTTTTTTGAAAATTTTCTGGCAGACTTTCTTTAACAGTTCCTTCAATAACACGTTTGCCTGCAAAGGCTATTAAAGCATGGTCAGACTCTGCGATATGTAAATCACCCAACATTGCATATGAGGCTGTTATTCCTCCTGCAGTTGGATCTGTTAAACAGACTAAGTAAGGTAAACCATTTTTTTTGAGCTCATTTATAGCAAGTGTGGTCCTCGTCATCTGGGACAAGGATATTAAACTTTCCATCATTCTCATACCACCACCTGAGCTAAAGCAAATAAATGGTGTTTTATTTTCTATTGCGTGTTGAATACCATATAAAAAAGCTTCACCTTCAGCGGCTGCTATTGAAGCTCCTAAAAATTCAAAATCTGATGCAACTGCAGTAATCTTAATATTATTTATCGACCCAGATACCACCATCATACCACAATCTAAACCTGTTTTTTTTCTAGCACTTTTCAATCTATCTTTATAAGATTTTGAGTCTGTCCAGCTTAAAGGATCATCTTTTGGGATAGGTGTTTTAAAAACTTCATAATTATTTATTCCAAAAAGAATATCAAATCTTTGTTTTGGCTTAATCTTATGATGTTTATTACAATCTGGACATACCCAAAGATTTTGCTCTAGACTTTTTTTTAAAATTGGACCCTTGCAACAGGATGTCCAATCACTATTAGCAATGTCCTCTTTTGATGCTCTTTTATGAATAGCAGTTTTAATTTTTTCACCAGCTTTAATTATTTTTGTTATCCAATTCATTTTATTTTATTTTTTAATTTCCTTACGACATTATAAACATTTGTGACCGGATTTTGTCTTTTTTTAATTGAATTTGAAATTTCTTTGCAAATAGCACTTCCCACGACTAAACCATCAGCTTTTTTTAGAGATTTTATGGTTTTTTCAGTTATGCCAAAACCAATTACAACATTTTTTTTTGGACTGATTCTTTTAATTCTGTCGTAATTTAAAAGTATTTCTTTGGATGAAACTTTTAGTTTGCCACCAGTGGTAGACAACATTGATATGAAATAGTTCATTGGATGAGAGTCTTTAATTATTTTTTTTAGTCTTTCTTTAGTGGTAGTAGGTGACAAAAGTTGAATGAAATAAATTGATTTTTTTTTACATTTTTTTGCAAAATTCTTATTTTCTGGCCACGGCAAATCTACAATTATCAGTCCATTAACACCACAAGTTTTGCATTTAGTTAAAAATTGATTTTCTCCGTATTGAAATATCATATTATAGTAGCCCATCAATATAATTGGTTTTGCTTTATCTGATCTTCTAAAATCTTTGACGATCTTAAAAATATCATTAATTTTGATCCCATGTTTGATTGCTCTGTATGCACTTGTTTGTATTTGGCTGCCATCTGCAACGGGAGTGTTGTGTGGTACACCTAATTCTAAAATGTCAGCATTTTTAGATATAGATTTTAATATGGCTAAAGATTGCTTTTTAGTGCTGTCACCACCAACTGTATAAGTTAATAAAGCTGGTCTATTTTCTTGTTTTGCTTTCTTAAAGGCATCACTAATTGGATTTGACATATTTTTTTCCTAATCTTTTTTCTAAAATACCTCGATCTTTGTAAGCATCTCCACAACTATTGACAATTACAATTGTGTCTTTACTAAACTTCTTAGACTCTTTTATTGCAACAGAGAAGGCATGACTTGGTTCGAGAGAAGGTCTTAATTTTTCAAATTTTGTCACTAGTTTATAAGCTTTCAGCGCTTCCTCATCACTTACAGCGGTATATCTTGCTCTTTTTGTATCTTTTAAAAAACAATGGAGTGGAGAAATTCCCGGATAATCAAGTCCTGCTGAAATTGACTCGGTTTCCTCTATTTGTCCATCTGAGTTTTGATTTACATATTGAGCTGCGCCATGAAGAATTCCAATTTTAGAACCATAAGTCAAAGGTGCTGCATGTTTTTTACTTTTTGAAGGCCCACCAGCCTCTACACCTATAAACTCACATTGCTTTTTACTGTAATCCATAAATTCATTCCAAAAACCATAACTTGAACTTCCACCACCTACACAGTTGTACAGTTTTAGTTTTTTTGGAACAGAACCAAACTCATTTATTAGTTGGACTTTTAGCTCTCGTGAAATTTGACTTGTGCTCCATCCACAGATACGTACGAAAACTGCTGGTCCTACCGTGCTTCCAACACACATGGCTGTAGTGTCACAATTAGCAACCCAAAATCGCATACATTCTGAGACAGCATCAACAAGAGTTTGACTCCCTGAATATACTGGTATGACTTCTGCTCCATTTTTTTTCATGGCCTTCACATTTGGTTGTTGTCTCTCAATATCTTTCGAGCCCATAAAAATTTTACATTTAAGACCAAATTTTTTAGCTGCCATACTTAACATTTTACCAGCGTACCCTGCACCGGTATCACCAATGATGGTTTTTTTCCCAGAACGTTTTGCAAGCAAACAATGAACTGTTGCGTTATAAATTTTATGTGCCCCTCCGTTGGCATCCGATACAACCTTTGACCAAATTTGAGCTCCACCCACATGTTTTGTTAGGTTTTCTAATTTTATAAAACGAGTAGGGGAACCAATCCAGTTTTTAAAATATCTATCTCTTTCAGCAATAAATCTTTTATCTTTTTTGAGTTTGTTAAATAGAATTTCTAAATCTTCAATAGGTTTTTTTAATGTTTCAGGTACAAAATTTCCACCGAATTTACCTCCCCAAAATCCAAGTTTATTTCCTTGATCGATTAATGGGATACCTTTTTTAATTTTCATATTTTCGCAAATAAATTTAATAATTTATCAATTTTATTAATATCTTTTTTTCCATTCTTATCCTCTAGGGCACCGCTAAGATCAACAATAAAATCTTTATTCTTAAAGTTAGGTATATCATCTATTTGTATGTTTCCAGCAATCATTTTATTTAATTCATTCGGCACCTCATTAAGTAGATTGTGATTAAAGCTTTCAGATTTATGGTAACCTTTTGAGTCAAATAGAATTATATCTGAGATTTCATAATAATCTTTATATTTTAATACATCTTTTTTATTAGAGACAGTTAATGCTGAGATTATCTTTTTTTTGTATTTCAATTTTATTTCTAATGTTCTCTGGGGCTCAACGTCATAGAGTTGATAATAATCAAAATTTAAATCTTTAATTTTTTCTAAAATTTCATTATTTGGCTTAACAAGCACAGAAACAAAGCTAAGTTGTTTTTTATCAACATTAATTAAATTTTTTAATTTTTTATATTCAACAAATCTTCTACTTTTTTCATAATTGGTTATAAACCCTATGAATTTTGACGGGTAGGGATGATTTAAAATATAGTTTAAAGTTTTAGGATCTGAGACCCCGCAAATTTTTAAGCCTTTGATCATTTGTTTATATGATCGATTAATTTTTGAATATTCTTTTTTATATCGCCCTTAGTTATTGGCCTACCGATTACCAACCAGTCACTCCCATTCTTGTAGGCTTGATTGGGAGTTAAAATCCTTTTTTGATCGTTTTTGTCTTTATTTATTCTAATACCTGGAGTAATTATTTCTTTTTTGAATACTTTTTTAACTATCTTTATTTCCTGAGCACTACAAACTATAGCATCTAATTTTGCTTTGGATGCAAGCTTAGCTTGTTGCAAAACTAATTTTTTTACATTGTTCTTGTGACCTATTTGTTTAAGTGCTTTATTATCTAATGACGTTAAAACAGTTACCCCAACTAATTTAGTTTTTCCTGATACTTTTTTGGCAGAAATTAGAGCTTTCAAGCCTGAGCTAATATGTATCGTCAAGTAATCTATTTTTAGGTCTTTAACTGCTTTTATTGTTGAAACGCAGGTATTAGGAATATCATTTAGTTTCAAATCTGCAAAAATAATCTGATTTTTTAATTTAGATAAAAAATTTCTACCATTTTTCGAGTTTAAAAATTCTAAACCAAATTTATAACCTAATTTCAATTTAGGATTTCTAGATTTTGTAATTATTTCTCTTATTTTTTTGATATTTGTACTGTCACAGGCAACAAATATTTTATTCATCTTCATTATTTATTTTTTTAAACATTTCTTTAGCCATTTTAAAGTGAATTGTTTTTTTTTCCGGAGTATTTACTTTCTCTCCAGTTTTGGGATTTCTTGAAATTCGAGATTTTTGAAAATTGGTTGAGAATACACCAAATCCTCTAAGTTCAATTCTTTCTCCTCTTTTTAGTGTTTTTTTTATTTCATCTAAAATAATGTTTGTAAATTTTTTTAAATCTTTTTTTAAAAAATTTGGATAATTTTTTGAGAGTTGTTTTAAAAGCTTTGATTTTACAATAGCCAATTTTTAACGTTTAATTATCTTTTTTTTTTTTATCTAAATCCTCTGACAAAGATGAAAAAGGTAAATTTTTTCCAGAACCTTCAGCTCCATATTTGTCCAAAGCCTCTTTTTTTTGAATTTCTTCTAATAGCTTTATACTTAGGGAAACTTTTCTTTTTTCTAACTCTAACTCAGCTATCGCACAATCAATTCTTTCACCACCTGTGAACCTTGATGGACGAGCATCAGCAGAATTTATTGCTATTTGATTTTTTTTAATAATAAAATCCATTTCACACCCCTCCGGTCTAACAACAAGACCTTTGTTGTCAGTAGATACGATTTTTACTGTAATTATTTGATTAACTCCCTTATCACTAAACCAATCTAATGGATCTGGTAAAGTCTGTCTTAATCCAACTCTAATTTTCTGATCCTCTGTTTTAATTTCTAAAACTTTAACTTTAATTTTGTCATTAATGTTAAATTTTTTAAGTTCTTCTTCTCCATTATTTAAATAAGTTAAATCATTACAATGTAAGAATGCATCTATATCTAAGTCTTTAACGCTTACAAATAAAGAATATTCATTTTTATTTACTACACTGGTCTCAATTATTGTTCCCACTGGATATTTTTTCTCGAAAACTACAAAAGGATTTTCTTTTGCCTGTTTATATGAAATTGCAATTCTTCTTTTGTCTTTATCTATTTCTGTGATAACACAATCTATTTCATCTCCAACTTTAAACATCTTCTTTGCAGACAAATTTTTCTTTGTCCAGCTTAACTCACTTGAATGTAATAAAGTTGTTAACCCTGGTTCTAGTTCACAAAATGCACCGAAATCGATAATTTTTACGACTTTGGCCTTATAAATTTTGTTTAACTCATAATTCTCAACGTGTTCAAAAGGATCAGGAGATAATTGTTTTATTGAACAACCTATTTGCAACTTTTCTTTATCAATACTTATGACTTTTAAATCATGTTTTTCCCCAATATTAAATACCTCCTCAGGATGATTTACTCTGCTATAAGATATCTCTTGTAGGTGAACTAAAACATCTAATTCATTATTTACATTGAAAAAACAACCAAAAGAACTGTAACCTTTTACCTCAGCATTTTTAATTACATCACCAATTTTATATTTTTCAATAATTTTTGCTTTATCTTCTTTTTTAAATGATGAAATTATTTCTTTTCTTGAAACGCAAGCGTTACCTCTAACTTTGTCTAATTTTATTAAGGCAAATTTTTGTGGTTCGTTCATTAAATGACCTATATCTTTTAAGGGTTTGTCGCTTATTTGAGATCCTGGTAAGAACATTAACGAACCCGTATCAATATGTTCAACTATGCATCCACCTTTACATTTAGATACAATTTTGCCCATGATAGGCTCTTTTTTTTCATATGCCTCAACTAGTTTATCCCATCCTTTAATTTTCTGTGCTTTGCTAGCAGAGACAACAACATCACCATTTCTATCTTCTATCTTTTCTAATAAAACTGGTATTGTTTCACCAATTTTAATTTTTTCACTTAATCCCATGGTTTTTAACTCATTAATATCTAAAACTGGCTCAGATTTTAAGTTTGGTATATAAAGGAAAATGTACTTTTCAGTAATTTTATTTACTTTTCCCTCAATAATTTTACCTTCCTCAATAGTGATTTTCGAAAGTTGATTATTTAATAAATTCTCAAACTCTTTGGATGCGGGGTTTGATAGATCTTTGTATACTTCCATTAATTCAAATTCATTTTCATTTTTAAAGTTTTAAAAACTTCGAACTTTTAGATAAATTTAAACATAAGATCAACAGTGAATTTAGCGTATTTTAGCACCTAAATACTCAATTTTTTTTAGAAAAGATGGGAAAGAAGTATTTATAGCTTCTTTATTAGCTATAGACCAGTCACCCCCAAAAATTAAGGCAGCTACAGTTGCAGTCATAAAAACTCTGTGATCTTTGAGAAAATTTTTAATAACTATTTTATTTTTGATTTCTAAATTAGGGTTTCCATAAATCTTTATACTTTTATCTGTTAAAACATTTTTAATGCCCATTTTGTTAAGTATTTTAGAGCCCCATTTTAATCTAGGACTCTCTTTTTCATTCAACTCAGCTAAATTTTTAAAATAAGAAACACCCTCTGCTTTTGCAGCGACAAGAAATATTAGCAAAAATTCATCAATCGCAGAGCTATTAAATCTAGAGGGACAATTTATAGCTTTAATATTTTTTGTGCTTTTAACAATTAGATCTGCTATTTTTTCACCTTTATACTCCCTCACATTTATCTTTTGTATTTTGACACCCATCATTTTAAGAATATGTAAAATCCCAACTCTAGAAGGATTTATATTAACGTTTCTTATTTTTAATTTAGAATTTTTCGTCAAAATAGTAAGAACTATGAAAAAAGCACATGAACTTATGTCAGATGGTATTTTGTAGTTTAATGCTGGTATCTTTTTTTTTCCTTTAATCTTAATAAGGTCATAATTTCTTTTTTTTTTAATTTTTATTGGCAACTTTAAATACTTAAAAAGAAGCTCGCTATGATTTCTAGATTTTTTTGCTTTGATTATTGTTTCACCACTTGTATTTAATGCAGCTAACATCAGAGAACTTTTGACTTGAGCAGATCCTTTTATCTCATTATAAAATATTGGATTAGGATTATTAGTTCCTCTAATTGTTATTGGAAGCTTTCCCAAATTACTTTTGAAATTTGCTCCAAATTTTTTTAAAGGTTTAATAATTCTCATAAAATCTCTCTTTGATAAACTTCTGTCACCTTTTAATTTAATTGCACATTTTGTGTGGGTTAAAAGACCCATAATAAGTCTTCCTAGGGTGCCTGAATTTCCAGCATTTAAAATTAAATTTTTCTTATAGTCAAATCCATTTAAACCCACACCATTTATTTCACAAAAATTTTTTGATATCTTCAACTTCACACCAAGTTTTTTAAGACATTTTAAAGTGTTAATTACATCCTCTGAAAGTAATAAATTTTTTGATTTAGATTTGTAATCTGATTGTGAAGCAATAAGCGCCCATCTTATAGATAAACTTTTATCCCCTTCTATTGACACAACTTTATTAAATTTTTTAATTTTAGTCCTGATTCTTACGAGGTGCATTTTTTTATATCTTAATTTATTTTGAATGAGTCACCAAAATAAGCATTTTGAGCATCGATATTTTTGATTAAATTATTAGGTGTATCTTTTGCAATAACCCTCCCATTTGATAGAACAATCGCTAAATCTACACAAGACAATAAATCTCTAGCCTGATGGTCACATAAAATTATAGAAATATTATTATGAGTTTGTAAATCTACTATAATTTGTTGTAGATTTTTAATTGTCATAATATCTAATGCTGCAAATGGTTCATCTAATAATAATATGTTTGGATCACTCAATAATGCTAAAGAAATAACTAAGCGTTTTTTTTGTCCCCCAGATAAAAAATCAGCTTTAATATTTTGTAATGCATCAAGTTCAAACTTTGAAATTAATAAATTCACTTTTTCATCTCGTAATTTTTTATCTTCTACAACTATTTCACTGATTGCTTTTAAATTTTCTCTAAGAGTAAGATCATGAAAATAACCACCATGTTGAGGCACATAACCTATTTTATATCTTTTGGTTCTGCTAAATATAGGCTCATTCATCACATCCTTACCTTCAATAAATATAGATCCATAATTTGGTTTTAATAAACCAATTATCACATTGAAAATTGTAGATTTTCCAACTCCATTTGGCCCTAATAATCCAAGAATTTCACCCCGGTTCAAATTGAAACTCAAATTTTCTAAAATTTTCCTTTTTCCAAAATGTAAAGATATTTTATCAAGTTTTAGAAGTTCTTTTTTTTTTTTAAAATTTTTAATTCTAAATTTTTTAATAACTGACATAATCAATATTTTCCAACAATTTCAATTTTGTCATTCAGTTTATCCATTGAAATCTTAATTTTTTTATTTTCAAAATTTAATTCAATTTTATCAGCTTTAATCCTAGCATTATTATTTTTATAATAAACATTCTCTTGTATTTCTATTAAATTTTTTGAAAAATCAAGACTGATATTATTTGCATCAATTGATTGATTGCCATACTTAACATTTACGTTATCTTTAAACACTGTATTATTATTAATTTTGTTGTAATCAGCAGAATTTGATTTTATATAAATTATCTCATCGTTTTGTTGAATAATTTTTGAAAAAACCTCAAAGAGCTTGACATGATCTTTTTTATTTTCCTGAACCTCAGCAGACTGAGCATTTATAATATATGTATTTCCCAGTAAATCTTTTGAGACATATCTCAAATTCTCAATTATATTTGAAGTTTCATTATTTTCTTCAATAAAAGAATTTTCATTATATTTCTGAATTTCGCTTTGGCTTTGAGTAAGATTTTTATCAGCTTCAATATATTTTTTATAAAAAAATACACTTAAAATTATGAGTATAATAAATAATAAATATTGAATAGTATTTTTTGATATCATTTATTTAATATATTTGTTTGTTTAAAATATTATGAATATGTATAATACCAATAGTTACTGACTTTTTCTTTTGATTGTAAACACACAAACTCGTAATTTTTTTTTCATTCATAATTGAAAGAGCTTTGGTTGCGAGTGTATCCTTTTCAATTTTTATTGGATTTTTTGTCATAATATCTTTTACTTTTAATAAACTCAAAAATATATTTTTAGAACTTAATCTTCTAATTTGGCCATCTGTAACAATTCCTGTTGTTATTTTTTTCTTATTTCTAGCAATTAAAGTTCCCAGTTTTTTTCCAGTCATAATTTTTAAAGCTTTGTTCATAGGTGTATTTTCATTGATAAAAGGTATTTTATTTTTTGTTAACATTAGATCCTCAACAGTTTTTAATTTTTCACCAAGACTTCCTGAGGGATGAAATTTTTTAAAGTCTAAATTGTTAATTTTTTTCTTTTTTAAAGTTGAAATTGCTAAAGCATCTCCAATACTTAGTTGATTTATGGTACTTGAAGTGGGTATTAAATCTAGTCCTGCTTCTTTTACCTCTGGCGTTATCAAGCCAATATCGCTATTTTTATAAAGTTCGGAATTAATTTTGGAGGTGATACCAATTAATAAAATTTTATTTCTATTCGCATAATTAATAATATTCTTTAGCTCCATAGAGTTTCCTGAATAACTTATTAAAATCAAAACGTCTTTTCTTGTAATACTACCCATATCTCCATGTGAGCAATCGTTTGCGGACAGTGAAAAAGAGGGAGTGCCAATCGATGATAAAGTCGCTGATATTTTATTTGCTATTATTCCACTTTTGCCAACTCCACATAGTATCACTTTTGATTGACAATTCACTATAGCATCAACAGCTCTACTAAAATTTTGATTTAAAGATTTTTTTAAT
Source organism: uncultured Pelagibacteraceae bacterium (assembly GCA_902610675.1). Classification (GTDB taxonomy): domain Bacteria; phylum Pseudomonadota; class Alphaproteobacteria; order Pelagibacterales; family Pelagibacteraceae; genus Pelagibacter. The sequence continues at coordinate 49,124 of CACLWP010000004.1, forward strand.
TTTTGAAGCGCTTTGATTTCTAAATTAATTACATTTTTTGCAATATTTTTTAAATCAATTCTTTTCACTAATGAGCCCAGATATCATCTTTAAAAAAAGCAAGATCTAATTCAACTCTTGTTTTTAAAAATTTTAAACATTGTTTATACAAATCTATTCTTTTTTCTCTAATAAGTATCTTATTTAATTCATCATGAATTTTGTGTAAATATATAACATCATTTGCACAATATTTTAGTTGTGCTTGTGTAAGTTCCCCCCCAAAATCCGAACTTTGAAATTGTTTACTTATATCAACATTAATAAACTCTTTGATTAAGGTTTTTAAAGAATGATTATCCGAATAAGATCTTGAGAGTTTTGAAGCAATTTTTGTATCCAAAATATTATTTGTGTCAGTTTTTAAATAGTATTTTATGAAAGCTAAATCTGCTCTCCCATAATGAAAAATTTTGGCAATTTTGTCGTTATTTAATATTTTTACTAAATTAGGGGCTTTATAATCATTTCTATTAAGTTGAATTATATGGGCATCAGAGTTTCCAGTAGATATTTGGATTAAACATAATGGATCACGTCTTATATTTAAACCCATGAATTCGCCATCTACAGCTATTAAATTGCCTAAATCTATATCATCTGGTAAATCACTTTTGTGAAGTTTGATATTCATAAATTTTTATTAAATGTTTATATATGAAAGCAAAAAATTGTCTAATTTTTGGTGGAAGTGGCCAAATTGGAAGTTTCTTAATTAGAAAACTTACAAAAAATAACCTTAAAGTTACTGTTGTAACTAGAAATGCTCATCAAAGAGGTTTAAAAATAAAAACCCAAGGTAATGCTGGATACATAGACGTAAAAGAGGCAAATATTTATGAAGAAAAAAAAATTGAAACATTATTTAAAGATGCTGATTTTTGCATTAATTTAATTGGAATTTTATACGAAAAAAAAAGGGGAAACACATTTAAAAATATTCACACAGTTTTTCCAACTATTTTAGCAAAACTGTGTAAGAAATATAATCTTAAAAATTTTATACACGTTTCGGCACTTGGAATAAATGAAGCGATAGACTCGAAATATGCAATTTCAAAACTCCAAGGAGAAAATAATATTTTGGATAATTTCCCTAAAACTACAATATTGAGACCTTCTATTGTTTATTCAAACTCTGATAACTTCAGTACACAATTTATGACATTATTAAATAGATTACCAATTTTTCCACTTTATTACTCTGGAAAAACAAAATTTATGCCAATACATTGTATTGATTTAACAGAAATTATTTATTATGTTCTAACAAATAAAGTTGAAACACAAATAATAGAATGTATAGGACCAGAAGTTTTGACTTTTAAAGAAATCTTGCAAATTCTTTTAAATTTAATCAATAAAAAAAGATTTTTGTTGCCTTTCCCAACCCCTATTGCAAAATTAACTGCAAAATTTTTGCAGCTAATGCCAAATCCTTTACTTACAGAAGATCAACTTAGACTGTTAAAATACGATAATGTTTCATCTGGCAAATATAAAACCAATTTTCAAATTGGAGTTCCCAGCAAATTATTATTTAAAGATGAAGTTAAAAAATATTCTTTTATGTGGAGAGATGGTGGCCAATTTTCAACAGATAAATATAAAACTTAGGATCCTACAAAATAAAATCAAAAATTTTGCTATCCCGTTTGCACTTTTTTATTAATATAATTTTGAACAACATCTTTTTCGTTTGAATCCTCTTTTTTACCTTTAGGTTGGTAAGCATACAACAAATGAAGCTTACAGTAAGAAAAGTCTTTTAATGATGATCTTCCACAAAAATAAAAAGTTTTTTCATCAGGGTGACCAATTGGCCACTTACAAGAATTATCATCTAATTCCTCGAGTTGTTTAGGATTTTCTGGTTCAAAATCTTTTTCAATTATCAAAGATTTAAATTTACTTCTTTTGCCTCTCACTTGCTCATTCTTAAGATCCTCATTATTGGATCTTAAGTTTTGATTTGAAGATTTTGCTCTAGTTTTTATTTTTGCAGAGAGATTTAATCTATGGGCTTTACCAATGACAGCGTTACGGCTAATTCCTCCAATTATCTCTGCAATCTGACTAGCTGTATTTCCTTTGCCCCATAATTCTTTCAGTTTTGCAACTTTTTCATCATTCCAACTCATGAAATAACCATATAATGTGTTATAATATATAAAATATACAATATAGTGTTATTTTTTGTTTAATAACAAGAAATTAATTTAAGTTATTCACAAAAAATTTAATAAAAATTTTCAATCGATACTTGTATCAACACATTCTTAGAATAGAACTGTATAATAAAATTTTTTATGAGCTATTTAGCAAAAAATTATAACAGAAAAAAAATTTCTTTTAAGTATGGGAAAGGAAGTTACCTTTATTCCTCCGACAATAAAAGATATTTGGATTTTGTTCAAGGAATAGCTGTTAACTCTTTGGGTCATGCACATCCAAAATTAGTTAAAACAATAAACATTCAGTCAAAAAAACTTTGGCATGTTTCAAATGCTTTTATGATCCCAGAAGGTGAGAAATTGGCAAAAAAATTGTGCCAAAAAACATTTGCTAATTATGTAATATTTCAAAATAGTGGTACAGAGGCGACAGAGGCTGCAATAAAAGTAGCTAGACGATATTTTTATTCTGTCGGTAAACCCAAAAAAAATAGAATATTGTGTATTAAAAATTCCTTTCATGGCAGAACATTAGCTGCAATAAATGCAAGTGGATCAAAAAAAATGATGGAAGGTTTTGGCCCTAAAATATCAGGTTTTGATCACTTTGTTTTTGGTGATCATAAGTCTCTCAAAAAAAATATTACTAAAAATACTGCTGCAATAATGGTTGAAACGATAATGGGTGAGGGTGGAATAAAAATAATTCCAGATTGGTGTTTAAGAGGCTTAAGAAAACTGTGCAACAAAAAAAAAATTTTATTAATCCTAGACGAAGTTCAATGTGGAATTTCAAGAACTGGTGATTTTTTTGCTTTTGAAAAGTCTAAAGTAAAACCAGATATAGTTCCAATTGCAAAAGGAATAGGAGGAGGATTTCCTTTAGGAGCAGTTTTAATGAATAAAAAGGTTGCCAAAGGCATGATCCCAGGGACCCATGGCTCTACTTTTGGGGGAAATCCTTTAGCTATGGCGGTGGGGAATACAGTAATGGATATAGTCACAAATAAAAAGTTTTTGAATAATATAAATGATTTATCAAAATATTTTTTCACAGAACTAATTATTATTAAAGATAAATATCCTGAACTTATAAAGGATATAAGAGGCAGAGGTTTCCTAATTGGAATTCAACTTTATAAACACCAAAATATCTTCATAAAGGAATTAATGAATAAGAAGCTGCTAACAATACGAGCATCAGAAAATGTTATTCGAATTTTACCTCCATTAAATGTTAAAAGAAGTGAATTAAGTCAAGCGTTAAAGATAATTGACAGTGTTTGTAAAAAGTTAAACTAAAATGAATCATTTTATAAATATAAAAGATATCCCCACAAAGGATTTAAAAAAAATTCTTATTGATGCTAAGAAACGAAAAAAATTGAGAAAAAAACTTAATAAACTTGAAGTTGATAAAGGTGCACCTTTAAAAGGAAAACTATTAATACAAATGTTTGAAAAATCTAGTCTTAGAACAAGATTAAGTTTCTATTTAGCAATTAAACAACTCGGTGGTAGCACATTAACATTGAGACCTGATGAACTTCATTTATCAAAAGGAGCAGAGAGTATTCAGGATACAGCTAAAATTTTATCAAATTTTGGAAATGCATTTATGTTAAGAACGGACAGTGATGCAAAATTAGAGGAATTCAAAAAATATCTATCCATTCCAATAATTAATGGATTAAGTCCAAGTTCTCATGCTACCCAAATTTTATCAGATGTTTTTACGATAGAAGAAATAAAAAAAAAACCAATATCGAAACTTAACATAGCTTGGATAGGAGACTCTAACAATGTTCTTAATTCTTTGATAGCTGCATCGGTAAAATTCTCATTTAAACTAAATATTGGATGTCCAAAAAGTTATCAGCCAAAAAAAGACGTTTTGAAATATATCAAAATTAATAAAAATAAAATTAATATTTTTGAAAGTGCAAAACAAGCTGTAGAAAAAGTTGATGTGATTTTTTCAGATAAAGTTATATCAATGAACGATCAAGTTAACAAAAAAAAAAAATTAAGTTATTTCAAAAAATTTAAAATTGATAAAAAATTAATGGCTTACGCAAAAAACGATTGTATTTTTTTACACTGTTTGCCAAGAGGTAAAGAGGTTGATGAAGATGTATTTTTAAGTAAACAATCTAAAGTATGGCATCAAGCATTAAATAGAGTTCATGTTCAAAAATCTATCTTACTTTATTGTTTTGGAAAGTTAAGGTAATGGCATTGGACTGTCAGAATTCTGATTCAGGTATAAAATAACCGAAGCTCTATCTTTCTCTTTTCTTAAACCTGCAAAAGCCATCTTAGTTCCTTTAATCCATTTAGCTGGTTTTAGAAGGTACCCATTAAGCTCTTCAAATGTCCATGCTTTTCCGTAGGAGCTTAGAGCTTTAGAATATTTATAATCATCTACTGCACCCACGTTTCTACCAACAACATTATATAATGCCGGACCAATATTATTTTTTCCATCTTTAACTATAGAATGACATGCAGCACATTTTTTAAAAACTTTTTCTCCTCTAGCAATATCTCCCATAGCAATTAATGTGGCTATGTCAATTTTATCTTCAGCAGGTTGTGAGCTTGTTTGTGAACTCACAACAGTAGACTGCTCTACCTCTACTGAGTAACCAGGTGTTTCAGGCTTTTCAACATGAAAAATCACATTTGAAAGCTTTCCAATACCTATCACTAAAAGTGCAACCATTAACACTGCAGCTATTATTTTATTTAGCTCGAAAGAATCCATTTCTTAAAATTATTTTGAACATATAGCACTATAAATATAAAATTGCTTATATTTTTAATGTACATTTTTGCCTCTATTTATATTGTAATGAAAAATTAAAAGAAAAATGAAGACATTAGTTATAATTCCCTCCAGGTTATCAGCATCAAGACTACCAGGCAAACCCTTACTGAAAATTAATGGATTATCCATCATTTCTCATGTTTATAAAAAAGCTCAAGAAGCAAATATTGGAGAGGTATTTGTTGCTGCAGAAGATCCAGAAATTATTGAAGATGTGGAAAAAAATGGTGGAGAAGCAATTTTGACAAACAATAATCACAAAACAGGAACAGATAGAATTTACGAAGCTTTTGTAAAGCTAGGTAGAACAGATATAGATTTAATCATGAACCTACAAGGAGATGAACCACTAATGAATATTGAGGATATTCAAAACTTAAATAAGCACATGATCCGGACTAAGCGTGATTTAGGAACTTTAGCAGCAAAAATTAGCAATAAAAAGGTTTTTGAAAATCATGATATAGTCAAGGTAATTACAGAAGAAAGTTTAGATTACATAAAATTTCCTCGAGCAATAAATTTTATGAGAAAATTAGATAAAGAAAATAATCAGACTTATCATCATTTAGGAATTTATTGCTATAATGTAGAAATATTAAAAAGATTTATTTCTTTCAAACAATCTCAAAATGAAATTGAAAATAGATTGGAACAGTTAAGAGCATTAGATAATAACATTAATGTCAATGTAGCTCTTGCTAAATCATCACCGATTGGAGTAGATACCAAGGAAGATTTTATGGCTATAAAAAAAATAATGGAATATAAGTCATAATGAGTAAAATTTATTTTCAAGGAACTTTCGGAGCTTATTCGCACTTGGCTGCCTTATCTATAGACGCTAAAGCTGAGGTCGTGCCTTGCAAAACTTTTGATGATTGCTTTTCTAAAGCATCAAAAGATGCAAATTCCAAAATTATAATTCCAGAATCTAATAGAATTACTGGTAATATAGGAATTGAATATTTGATTTTTGAGCACAGATTAAATATTTACGCTGAGTATTTTCAAAAAGTACAACATAATTTATTGGGTTTACCTGGAATAAAAGTTTCAGAAATTAAAGATGTTTATTCACATGCCCAAGCACTATCGCAATGTTCAAAGTTTATAAAATCAAATAATCTTATTGAACATGTAAGAGCTGACACAGCTGGATCTGCAGAGATGGTTTCAAAAAATAAAGACAAAACCAAAGCTGCAATAGCATCATCATTAAGTGCTAAAACGTATAATTTAGAAATTATAAAAAATAATATAGAAAATGAAAAAGGAAACTTAACAAGATTTCTTGTTATGGGTAAAAATATATCACAACCGGAATTTAGTGGAAAAAAATATATTACTTCTTTTTTATTTAAATTAAAAAGTAAACCCGCAGCTTTATATCAATCTTTAGGAGGGTTTGCTATCAATGGAGTAAATCTAACAAAGTTACAAAGTTATCCTGAAAAAAATTCTTTCGACTCTTTTTTCTTTTTATGTGATTTAGACGGACATATTGAAGAACCAAGAGTACAAAAATCACTTGAGGACTTAGGATTACATTGTCAAGATTTTCACGTCCTAGGTGTTTTTGAAGCCGACAAACAACGAGAAATAAATAAATAACTTTTCTTGTAGATAAGAAATTATTACTGTTATAATAGTTTTGGAGGCTAGAGGTGGATGCTGCTTGAACCCGATCAGATCTTAACGGAAGCAGTCGTAAAGACAGTTTTTCAGGTTCTAGTCTCCTCGTAAATATGACCAATGATTCAAAAGTATTAGCACTTAAATATAGACCACAAAATTTTGATGATCTTATTGGTCAAGATGTAGTTGCAGAAACTATAACAAATTCAATAGTAGTTAATAAAGTTCCTAACGCATATTTATTCACTGGAATAAGAGGAGTAGGGAAAACTACTATAGCAAGAATAGTCGCGAAGGCACTTAATTGTAAAAATGGAATTCAAAAAAATTGTCAAAATAAATGTGATAACTGTCAGGCGATAACTAATTCTAATCACATTGATGTTTTAGAAATGGATGCTGCGAGCAGAACTGGTGTTGACGATGTAAGAGAATTAATAGAATTTTCAAGATATGGACCAACTTCATCAAAGTATAAAATTTTTATAATTGATGAGGTTCATATGTTGAGTAAACAAGCATTCAATGCTTTGTTGAAAACTTTAGAAGAACCTCCAGAATATTTAAAGTTTATTTTTGCTACAACTGAAATTAAAAAAATCCCAGTCACAGTTATATCTAGATGTCAAAGATTTGATTTATCAAGAATTAAATCCTCTGAATTATTCAGTTACATCAAAAATATTAAAGATAAAGAGGGAGGCAAAATCACTGATGATGCGTTAAAATTAATAGTAAAAATTTCCGAAGGTTCAGTAAGAGATGCACTATCCTTATTAGATAGAGCATTGTTGACTTTAGACTCAAAAACTCAACTAGATTTAAAATCAGCTCAAAAAATTTTTGGTTTTTTTGATAAATCACAGTTAATCGATTTATTTGAATTTATTCTTAAAGGAGACGAGACTAAAGTTATAGAGATTTATAGAAAAATTTATGATCAAGGTGTTGAGCCAAAGATCTTCATTAATGATTTTTTAGAATTACTTTATTACTTTAAAAATATAGAGTCGCTAACCTTAGAAAGCACAAATTTTTCACTAAATGACAAAGAATTTCAAAAGATTAAAGATTTAAATAAAAATCTAGACTCAAGTGTATTGATTTTATTTTGGCAATTTACAATTTCAACTCTTGATGAACTTGCCATAGTTTCCAATCAACATTTATCAATGGAAATGTTTTTGTTAAGGCTTATGCATTTAAGTTCGATAAAATTAGAAAAAAATACTGATAAAAATTTTGTAAGCGAAAATCCAGTTATAGATAAAAAAACTAATGATCAATCAAAACTAATAAATCAAATTAAGAATATTTATCAAGAAGAGAAAAGTAAACCTGAAATACATAAAGAAATAAAATCTGAAAAAAAAATATTTATTAATAGTTTTGAAAAATTAATACAGACTTGTGTTGATAAAAAAGAAATTAAACTAAAGTATGAACTGGAAAAAAATGTCAATCTTGTAAAATTTGAAGAAAATATGATTGAGATATCTTTTAATGAAAATTTAGATAAAAATTTTGTTAAAGACCTTTCCTTAAAACTTTTAGATTGGACAGGTGAAAGATGGATTATTTCATTTAGTAAATTAAAAGGTGACATTTCAATGAGGGAAAAAGAACAGAAAATAAAGAAATCTTTAATGGAAGAAGCAAAAAATTCAAAAATTTACAAAGACGTAATAAAAAATTTTCCTGATGCAGAATTAATCGATGTTAATTTAAATAAAAAAGAGGATGATGCTGATGACTGATTTTACAAAAATTTTAGATAAAGCAAAAGAACTTGAGTCTAAAATGAAAGAGAGTCAAAAAAAAATTAAGGAAATAAGAGTTGAGGGAGTTTCAGGTTCAAACTCAGTAAAAGTAATTCTAGACGGCGAAGGAGAGATTCAATCAATCAAATTATCAGAGGAAATTATGAAAGAAGAAAAAACTATAATAGAAGATTTAATAGTTGCAGCACATAACAGTGCTAAGTCACAACTCAAAACAAAAACAGCTGAAGAAATTTCAAAAGCGACAGGTGGACTTGGGATACCTGGATTTAAGTGGCCACTATAGTAAATGCAAAATATCTCAGAGATAGAAGAACTTATTAAGTTGATATCAAAATTACCAGGGCTAGGACCTAAATCAGCAAAAAGAATTGTTTTAAAATTAGTAAATAACAGAAATGAGCTTGTAAAGCCATTGGCGAATACGTTGGCTCAAGTTTATAAAAACGTTGTGAGATGTAATTTATGTGGCACCTTAAAGTCTAATTTAGCCGGATGTTCAAATTGTGAAAGTACAAAAAATAAATTTAAAAAAATTTGTGTAGTTGAAGATATTGCTGATCAGTGGTCGATTGAGAATTCAAATATTTTTCAAGGGTATTTTCATATTTTAGGTGGAACGATTTCATCTGCTGGTAATAAAAAAGAGGATTTATTAATCAATTCTTTGATTGAAAGAGTAAAGAAAGAGAAAATTGATGAAGTTATTTTAGCAACTAGTGCAACAGTTGAAGGCCAAACGACAGCTTTTTATATTCAGGACAGTTTATCAAATATAGATGTTAAGATCACAAAATTAGCTCAAGGGTTGCCTGTTGGTGGAGAAATTGAAAATCTTGATGATGGCACACTTCTTTCTGCTTTTAAAAATAGATCTAAACTAAATTCTAATTCAAGCTGATTTTTTTTTTAATCGATTTAAATGTAATAATGGTTCTGTATACCCTGAAGGCTGATCTTTCCCCTTAAAAATAAGTTCACATGCAGTTTGAAATGCTACGGACCTATCATAATCAAAGCTCATTTTAATATAATTTTGATCATTTTCATTTTGTTTATCCACAATTTTTGCCATTTCTCTCATTATTTCCATAACTTGCATTTTTGTTGTAACACCGTGATGTACCCAGTTTGCAATATGCTGAGAAGAAATTCTTAAAGTTGCTCTATCTTCCATTAAGCCAATATTATTTATGTCTGGTACTTTGGAGCAACCTACACCTTGATCAATCCATCTTACAACGTAACCAAGTAACGTCTGCGCAGAATTTGAGATTTCTTTATTGATTTCATCAACCGACCAATTTGGTCTATCTGCAATTGGGATAGTGAGTAAATCATCAATTTCAGCCTTGTCTCTTTTTGACAACTTTTTTTGAACATCGAAAATATTTATATCGTGATAATGTAAAGCATGAAGAGCTGCTGCGGTTGGAGATGGAACCCATGCACAATTCGCTCCTGCTTTAAGATGACCAGTTTTTTGATCTAGCATGTCTCTCATTTTATCAGGCATAGCCCACATTCCCTTACCGATTTGAGCCTTACCGGAAAATCCACAGGCCAAACCTATATCAACATTGTTATTCTCATAAGCCCCAATCCATTTCGAGGATTTCATATCACCCTTTTTAATCATTGGTCCAGCTTCCATTGATGTATGCATTTCATCACCTGTACGATCAAGGAAACCAGTGTTTATGAAGAAAACTCTATGTTTTAAGGTTCTAATACATTCTTTGAGATTTGATGAAGTTCTTCTCTCCTCATCCATAATTCCAATTTTGCAAGTGTATTTTTTTAATTTTAATACTTCTTCAACTTTAGTAAAAATTTCATTGGTAAATGCTGTTTCATCTGGGCCATGCATTTTTGGTTTTACAATATATATTGAACCAGTTCTTGAATTTCCTTTTTTTTTAATATCATGAAGGGCTGCTGCGGTTGTAATAAAAGCATCCATTAATCCCTCAGGGATTTCACTCCCATCTTTTAATATTATTGAAGGATTAGTCATCAAATGACCAACATTTCTTATTAACAAAAGACTTCTACCGTGTAATTTTAATCCTTTACCATCTTTTGAAATATAACTTCTGTTTGGATTAAGTTTTCTCTCCAATATTTTTCCCTCTTTCTCAAATTGTGTTACGAGATCTCCTTTCATTAATCCAAGCCAATTTTTATAACAAAGTACTTTATCTTCAGCATCTACTGCAGCAACACTATCTTCGTTATCACATATTGTTGATACCGCAGACTCTATTATCACATCACTTATGCCTGCGTGATCCTGTTGAGCACTAAAAGCTCTTGGATTTTTTAGTATTTCAATATGAAGTTTATTATTTTTTAATATTATTGCTGACGGGTTATCTGCTTCACCTCGATGACCAATAAACTTATCTTTGTCTTTTAAAGTTGTTACATCAATACCTTTTAAAACTTTTAATTCTTTATTTTGAATTGCTAGTCCTGTTATTTTTCTCCAGCTAAAATCTTTTAAAGTAAAATATTTATCTAAAAATTCTCTACCATATTTAATTACAAGTTCTCCACGCTCTGGATCATATCTTTCTGAGGTGCTATCTTCAGACTCTTCAATTACATCAGTTCCATACAAACTATCATATAAACTCATCCACCTTGCGTTGGCTGCATTTAATGCATATCGAGCGTTCATTATTGGAACAACTAATTGAGGACCGGCTATTGTGGCTATTTCCTCATCAATATTATTTGTCTCAATTTTAAAATCTGGGCCTTCATCTTTAAGATAACCAATATCTTTTAAAAATATTTTATACTTTTCAATTTTTATATCTTTACCTTTGTTTTCAATGTGCCACTTATCAATTTTTTTTTGAAGTCTTTCCCTAATCTTAAGTAGTTCCTTATTTTTAGGGGCTAGTTCATGAACTGCCTTGTCAAAGCCTTTCCAAAACTTTTCTGGGGAGATATCAGTTCCATTAAATAACTCATTATTTACGAAATGTAATAATTCCGCTGATACTTTAAGATTGTTTACAGAATGATATTTTGATGTCATGTGGAAATATTTAAACCCTAGTTTATTTAAGTCAAATACATAATAGCACCATGGACATTTTATTGTCATTTTTCTTATATAAGTATTAGCATGTTAATATGAAAAATTATTTAAATTTTGAAACAGATATAAAAAATCTTGAAAATGAATTAGAAAAATTAAAAGATCCTTTTAATCAAGAAGGGTTGTCAGAAGTTGATACAAAAAAAATTTCTAAAACTCAGGAAGAAATTGATGACAAGCTAAGAAATATTTATAAAAACTTAGATCCCTGGCAAATTACATTAGTTGCAAGGCACGAGGATAGACCTAAATCAAAGTTTTTTATTGATAATTTGTTTGAGGATTTTATCTTATTAGAGGGTGATAGATATTATGGTGAAGATAAATCAGTAATCACAGGTTTAGCAAAGTTCAGAAATCAATCAGTATTAGTAATTGGTCAAGAAAAGGGGGAAAACTTAGAAACTAGAATTGATAGAAACTTTGGCATGATGAGGCCAGAAGGTTATAGAAAAACTATTAGGTTAATGGAACTTGCAGATAAGTTTAATATACCTATTATATCTTTTATAGATACTCCTGGTGCATATCCGGGAGTTGGTGCAGAAGAGAGAGGACAAGCAGAAGCTATTGCGAGATCTATTGAGTGTAGTATGAAACTAAAGGTTCCAACACTAGCCGTTGTTATAGGAGAAGGAGGGTCCGGCGGTGCAATTGCTCTAGCTTCATCAAATAAAGTTTTAATGCTTGAGAATGCAATTTATTCAGTAATCTCTCCTGAGGGATGTGCAACAATATTGTGGAGAGATCCAAAAAAAATGCTCGATGCTGCAAAAGCAATGAAACTGTCTGCTAAAGATTTATTAGAATTAAATATTATTGATGAAATAATTCCAGAACCTTTAGGTGGTGCCCATAGAGACAGAGATATGATTTTAGAGAATATTAGGAATTCTATTTCGAAAAATTTAGATTATTTTAAAACCTTAACAGCTGAGGAAATTCTTAATCATAGAAAAGATAAGTTCTTAAAAATTGGGAGGAGTAAAGGATTTGTATCTAGTCCTGAGAGCTTAAGCGCAGTTCAAACTTCTGGATTAGATTTTAAAGAAATAATTAAATCTAAAAAAAATGTTGCAATTGTTGTAGCAACGGTAGTTATTATAGCTGCACTGACTTTATTTATTTTATAAAGCTCCACAACATTTCTTGAATTTTTTACCGGATCCACATGGACAAGGATCATTTCTACTTGTCTTCTTACCAAGATTTTTGAATTTTTCTTTCATTAGACTTTGGTTTATTTTTTCAGTTGGTTCATTATAGACTTTAAGATTCATCAATATTTTTACATAATCTAGTTTTAATTTGTTCAGTAAATTCGAGAATAAATCAAAAGCTTCTTTTTTATATTCTATAAGAGGATCTCTTTGTCCATATGATCTAAGACCTATAACCTGTCTTAATTGTTCTAAGTATTGGATGTGTGATTTCCAATTAAAATCAATGGATTGTAAAAGAATTCTTTTTTCTATTTCTTTTGATTGATATTCTCCAAGGATTTTAGATCTCTCTTCTCTAGCAAATTTGAATTTTTCAAAAATTCTCTCTCTTAGTTTTGTGTCACTTAAAGATATTAATTCATCAAATTCATCATCGTTTTGACTTTTTCCAAAAATAGTTTTCAATCTATTGCTAAACTCATTATTCTTAGGATTTGATAATTTTTGAATTTTTAGGCTTATTAAATTGTCCACAATTTCTGATAAAAAACTATCTGAATAATCAAAAATTTTTTCACTATCCATAGCATCTTTTCTTTGAGAAAATATCACTTGCCTTTGATCATTTAAAACATTGTCAAACTTTATAAGAGTTTTTCTAATATCAAAATTTCGTGCTTCAACTTTTTGTTGTGCTCTTTCTAAAGCTTTATTTATCCAAGGATGATCTATACTTTCACCATCTTTGAGGCCAAGTTTTTGTAGAATATTGTTCATAGACTCGGATCCAAAAATTCGCATAAGGTCATCCTCTAAACTTACATAAAAAATAGAGCTTCCTTCGTCTCCTTGTCTGCCCGATCTTCCTCTTGCTTGATTGTCTACCCTTCTAGACTCCATTCTTTCAGTCCCAATAACAAATAAACCACCTATAGATTTAATATAATCTTTATTTTTTTTGAGTTGAATATCCTCTATTGATCCTTTTTTCCCCCCTAACTGGATATCTACACCTCTTCCAGAAATACTTGTTGTAATTATTACTGATTTAGCTTTTCCAGCATTAGCTATAATCTCTGCTTCATTTTCATGATTCTTGGCATTTAATACAATGTGCTCAATCTTTTCGTGCGAAAGTAATTTGGAATATATCTCAGATTTACTCACGCTAGATGTGAAGACTAAAAGAGGCTGACTGTTTTTGTGGCAATCTTTAATTTTTTTTACGATTGCATTATTTTTTTCTGCCTCGGTCCGAAAAATTTGATCATTGAAATCTTTTCTGATCATGTCTTTATTAGTTGGAATTACAATTACATTCAGATTATAGATTTCAAAAAACTCCTCCGACTCTGTGGCAGCTGTGCCCGTACATCCTGATATTTTTTTATAAAGTTTAAAATAATTCTGGTATGTGATAGATGCTAAAGTTTGATTTTCAGCTTGTATTTCAATTTTTTCTTTAGCCTCAATTGCCTGGTGGAGACCATCACCAAATCTTCTGCCCTCTAAGATTCGACCAGTTAATTCGTCTACAATTTTGATGCTGTTATCTTTAACAAGGTAATCTTTATCTTTTTTAAATAGATGATTTGCTTTTAAAGCTTGATTAACGAAATGAACTAAATCAAGGTTTTCTGGATCATAAAAATTATTGTTTTTTAATACTCCTGCATTAGAGAATAAACTTTCAACATGGTTAATACCCTCATTAGTTAATAAAATATTCCTGTCTTTTTCATCAACCTCAAAATCATTTTTATTCAAAAGTTTTATAACTTTATCTACCGCAATATATTGATTGGTTTTATCTTCTGCAGCCCCTGAAATTACCAAGGGTGTTCTTGCTTCATCTATAAGACAAGAATCTATCTCGTCAACTATTGCAAAATGGTGTCCTCTTTGAACCATTTCTTCTTTTGAATATTTCATATTATCTCGAAGGTAATCAAATCCTAATTCACTGTTTGTTGCGTAAGTAATATCGCAATTATAATTTTTTTTTCTTTCGTCATCGTTTTGATCATTATTAATATAGCCCGATGTTAAACCTAAGAAACTGAAAATTTTACCCATCTCCAATGAGTCTCTTTTTGCGAGATAATCATTAACTGTCACAATATGAACTCCTTTTCCTTCTAGAGCTTTCAAATATGCCGCTAAAGCAATTGTAAGAGTTTTACCTTCTCCGGTTCTCATTTCTGCTATCTTGTTTTCATGCAAAACAACTCCACCGATTATTTGAACATCGAAATGTCTCTCACCTCTTGACCTTAAGGAAGCTTCTCTTACAAGAGCAAAAGCCTCAGGTAGAATTTTGTCGAGGGAATTTCCTTTTTGAATTTCCTGCTGGAATTTTACTGTTTTCTTTGGAAAATCTTCATCATTAAGTTTTTTGATATTTTCTCCTAAAAGATTGATTTGGGCTACTATTTTGCCAATTCTATCCAGCTCTTTTTTATTGCCAGATTTAATAAATTTAGAAATAAAGTTTAAAGGATTTAGCATTAGTTTTTGATATACATTTTAATTACAAATTTTAATATAGTCATTTAATTTAAATTTTAAATATCATGGGAATTAATTTATCAAACTTTTTAGTCTCGAAATCTCAGAATCGAAAGATGGGTCAATACCAGGATCTTGATCATCTTGATGGTCTTTCTGTCTCTTCAGCTTGTGCTAATTTATACAATTCTAATAGAGATGACTTAGCAATGTTCTATTTTCGTGATGGTGCTAATTTTGCATCAGTTTATACTCAATCTAAAATATTATCAGAAAATATTAAATGGAATTTAAATCAAAAAACTCAAAAAATTTTTTCACTTATAATAAATACTAGAAATGCCAATTCATTTACTGGTGAACAAGGTTACAGAAGCATGCAACATCTTGCGGACTATATTTCAAAACAATTAACTGAAAAACAAAAAGAAGATGAGGATGACCCAAAAATAATTAAGTCAAAAAATATAATTTTTGGTTGTACAGGTACTATTGGAGAAAAGTTTCCTGAGGAAAAAATAAAATCTAAAATACCAGATCTTGTTAGGGATATAAAATATACTCAAAATAAATATATTTGGATAAAAGCAGCTTCAGCAATAATGACCACTGATACAGAACCTAAAATAGCAATGGAAGAATGTAAAATTGGTAATACCTCAGTAAAAATTTATGGAATAGCAAAAGGTTCAGGAATGATAAAGCCTAATATGGCAACAACACTAGGTTATATTTTTACTGACGCTGACATATCGAACGATGTTTTAAAAAAATTATTAAAAAAAAATATTGAAAATACTTTTAATGCTATTTCGTGCGATGGAGATACTAGCACAAATGACATGATTTCAATTTTTTCTACTGGAAAAGCCAAAAATTCATTTATAAAAAATATAGGTGATAAAAAAATTAAATCTTTCGATGAGTCATTGAATAAAGTTTTATTAAATCTTGCAAAAAGGGTAGTAGCAGATGGAGAAGGTGCTTCTAAATTTATAACTATTAATGTGTTAAATTCTAAAACTGAAAATGATGCAAAGAAAATAGGTTTTTCAATTGCAAACTCTCCATTAGTAAAAACTGCTATTGCTGGTGAAGATCCAAACTGGGGAAGAATAATTATGGCGATTGGAAAGTCAAATGTAGATATAAATTTGAGTAAGCTATCTATAAAATTTGGAGAGTTGATTATTGTTAATAAAGGAAAAGTTTATACCCAGTATAATGAGACCGAAGCTGAAAATTATATGAAAAGTTTTGCGATTAATATTAATGTCGATATTGGAAATGGAAAAAAAAATTTTACTGTTTATACTATGGACTTAACTAAAGAGTATATAAATATTAATACAGATTATAGAAGCTAGTCATATTGAAATTTTCTTAAACAATAGTTATATAAAAAGCATGATTAAATATAATCTGGTGTGCAAAAAATGTGATTTAACTTTTGACAGTTGGTTCGCATCTTCATTAGAATTTGAAAAACTTAAAAAAAAAAAATTGATTAATTGTCATAGCTGTGGATCAATGAGAGTTGAAAAGAATCTAATGGCCCCAAAATTAATAAGTAAAACTATTAGATATAAAAATGTGAACAAAGATTTATTGAAGTATCAAAAAATAAAAAAAACAATTAGCAAATATCAAAAATTTATAGAAAATAATTTTGATTATGTTGGTGAAAATTTTGCTTATGAAGCAAGATCAATACACTATAATGAAAAAAAAGCTGACAAAGGTATTTATGGAACAGCATCTAAGAGAGACTTAAAAGAACTCAAAGAGGAAGGTATTGATGCGCAAGTGATTCCATGGGTAGAAAGTGAAAATAATTAATTTTTGATAAATTTAGCAATATAATTTACAGATTTATCGTCACCAACACTCCATTTATCTTTTAAAAAATTAAAATTCATTCCATTTAGTTTATCTAGTTTAAGATTATTTTTTTTTTGTATTGATATTAAATCCTCAGGTTTTAAGAATTTTTCCCACTCATGTGTTCCAATTGGAAGCCATCGCAATATATACTCAGCTCCTATAATTGCAAAAACATACGATTTTAAAGTTTTATTTAAAGTAGCAACGAACATGATACCGTTTTTTTTTAAAAGCTTATTACACGAACTTAAAAAAAGATTTACATCTTCAACATGCTCTACTATTTCCATATTTAAGATCACATCAAATTTATCATCGACTTTAAATTTTTCAGGGGATGAGCAAAAATAGTTTATTTTAAGATTATCTTTTTGAGAATGAATTTTAGCAACATTAATATTTTTATCAGATGCATCAATTCCAGTAACTGTAGCACCTAACCTACACATTGGCTCTGATAACAATCCCCCTCCACAACCTACATCTAGTATCTTTATATTTTTCAATGGATTTTTTTTATTTTCTAATTTGAATGTCTCAATTATATTTTCTTTAATATAGGAAATTCTTATAGGGTTAAATTTGTGCAGTGGTTTAAATTTACCTTCAGGATTCCACCATTCTTCAGCAATTTTAGAAAATTTTTCTATTTCTTTTTTATTTATTGTGTTATTTTTCATTAGTAAGTTGACTTTATATTCAACATGTATTTATTCAATATTTTTTAAATTTTAGAGAATAGTTTATCATGAAAATTGTAGTATTGAAATTCGGTGGCACTTCAGTTGGCTCAATAAAAAAGATTAAAAAAGTTGCTGAAATTATCGTAGGTTACAAAAGAAAAAATTATAAAGTTGTTGTTGTTTCATCAGCTATGAGTGGTGTGACAAATGAGTTGATAAAAAAGTCTTCTGAAATAAGCAATAATTTTCCTATTACTGAGTATGATGTTTTAGTCTCTACAGGTGAACAGATCGCTTGTTCTTTGATAGCTGGAAGATTAATTCACAAAGGTTATATGTCTAGATCTTGGTTAGCATGGCAAATTCCAATTTTAACTGTAGGTGCTCATAAAAATTCAAGAATAAATCAAATTAATAAAATCAAAATAATTAAATATCTTAGAAAGGGTGGCATCCCAATTATTACAGGATTTCAGGGAGTTAATAATGATAATAGGATTACAACAATTGGAAGAGGTGGATCTGATGCAAGTGCAATTATGCTTGCTAAATTTTTTAGGGCTGAAAGATGTATAATTTATACTGATGTTGAGGGAGTTTACACAACTGATCCAAACAAACTAAAAAAAGCAAAAAAAATTAAAGTTATTTCTTATGAGGAGATGTTGGAAATGGCTTCACTTGGTGCAAAAGTCATGCAACCAGTTTCTATACAGGATGCAAGATTAAATAGAATTGATATTGAAGTAAAATCGTCATTTAAAAATAAATCTGGAACCTTAATCACCAAAAGATCCAATATAATTAATAATAAAATAGTTACTGGTATTTCCTCAACACAAAATGACTCAAAAGTATCACTTATTGGTGTTAAAGATAAACCTGGAGTTGCTGCAGCTATCTTTAAACCACTATCTAAAAATTTAGTCAATGTAGATATGGTTGTTCAAAATATTTCTGCAAATGGCAAAGAAACAGATTTAACGTTCACAATTAAAACTGATGATTTGAATAAAACAAAAAAAATAATTCAAGAAAACAAAACTATAAATTATAGAAAGTTAGTATTTGAGAAGGGGGTTTCCAAAATTTCAGTGATTGGAGTTGGTATGATAACTACCCCCGGTGTTACTTTTAGAATGTTTCAGACACTTGCAAATAAACAAATAAATATAAAAGTAATCTCTACTTCTGAAATTAAGATTTCAGTTTTAATTGATAAAATAAATACCCAAAGAGCATTAATTGCACTACACAAGGAATTTAAGTTAGATCACAAAAAATGAGCATTAGACCTTTCAGAGATATTAAAAGAAGAAAAACAAAAGAAATAAATGTAGGTAATGTTAAAGTTGGAGCAAATAATCCCATTTCAGTTCAATCAATGACAAATACTCTTACCACTGATGTTGAAGCTACGATTAAACAAATAAATGAAATTCATAGTGAGGGAGCAGACATTGTAAGAGTTTCTTGTCCAGATGAGTCATCAACCAAAGCTTTAAAAGAAATCATTAAAGGTATTGATGTACCTATTGTTGCTGATATTCATTTTCATTATAAAAGAGCAATTGAGGCAGCAGTAAATGGAGCTAGTTGTCTAAGAATAAACCCTGGTAATATTGGGAGTATTAATAAAATAAGAGAGGTAATTAAAGCTGCAAAAGATAACAATTGCTCTATAAGAGTAGGAGTAAATGCTGGTTCTTTAGAAAAAGATATTTTAGATAAATATAAAGAACCTTGCCCAGAAGCTTTGGTGGAAAGTGCTTTAAGAAATATTAGAATTTTAGAAGATGAGGACTTTAGCAATTTAAAAATAAGTGTGAAATCTTCAGATGTGTTCTTGTCAATAGAAGCATATCGTCAACTATCAAAAGTTACAGATTATCCTTTACATTTAGGAATAACTGAGGCGGGAAGTTTTGTACCTGGTAGCATTAAATCCTCTATTGGGATAGGTTCGTTACTGTTGGAGGGCATAGGCGATACAATAAGAATTTCCTTATCAGATAACCCAGTAGAAGAAGTAAAAATCGGAAATGAGATATTAAAATCCTTAAATTTAAGGGAGAGAGGTGTAAAAATAATTTCCTGCCCGTCATGTGCGAGACAGGGGTTTCAAGTAATAGAAACTGTTAAAATTTTAGAGGAGAAACTTTCACACATTAAAACGCCCATTACTCTTTCTGTGATTGGATGTGTAGTTAATGGTCCTGGTGAAGCAGCAATGACAGATGTAGGAATTACAGGAGGCAATAAAGGAAGTAATATGCTTTATTTGTCAGGTGTCCAATCCGAAAAAGTAATGACTAAAGATATGATCGATAAAGTAGTGATTGAGGTAGAAAAAAAGGCCTCTGAGTTAGAAAATAATTAAAATGATACCACACAAAACAATTGAAGAGTTAATCAATAAACATTCATTATTAGAGAAAGATTTATCCTCAAGTAAAATAGATAAAAAACTATTTGCTGAAAAATCTAAAGAATATGCAGACCTAAATGAAATAATCCAAAATGCAAAAAAATACATTTCATATAAAAAAGATAGATTAGAGATACAAAAAATTTTAGAAGACAAAAGTTCTGATGAAGAATTAATAAGAATGGCTGAAACAGAACTAAATAATTTAAAGTTAGAGCATGAAAATAACGAAAAAAAATTAAGATTATTTTTGTTACCTAAAGATGAAGCTGATAAAAAGAACGCTATAATTGAAATAAGAGCAGGCACTGGAGGCTTAGAGGCAAGCTTATTTGCTTCTGATCTTTTTAAAATGTATGAAAAGATAAGTCATAAAAAAAAATGGAATGTTGAATTGATCTCCATCTCAAAAAGTGAGGCAGGTGGTTTAAAGGAGGTAATAGCATCAATTAAAGGTAGTGATATTTACTCAACATTAAAATATGAAAGTGGTGTTCATAGAGTACAGAGAGTACCCGATACAGAGACCCAAGGCAGAGTTCATACTTCGGCAGCGACAGTGGCTGTTTTGCCTGAGGCAGAAGAAGTTGATTTAAAAATTAATGATACTGATTTGAGAGTAGATGTTTTTAGAGCAGGCGGACCAGGTGGACAGTCTGTTAACACTACTGATAGTGCAGTAAGAATTACACACATCCCGACAGGTATATCTGTTTCTCAGCAAGATGAAAAATCTCAGCATAAAAATAAAAGCAAAGGTATGAAAATATTAAGATCAAGGTTGTATGAACTAGAAAGATCAAGAATAGATAAAGAAAGATCTCAAGATAGAAAAAGTAAGATTGGAACTGGTGATAGATCAGAAAGAATTAGAACTTATAATTATCCTCAAGGCAGAGTTACTGATCATAGAATTAATTTGACTTTACATAAGCTTGAGGAATTTCTTGAAGGTGAGATTTTTGATGAAATGATTGAAGCATTAACTTTAAAAGCACAAGAGGAAAGTTTAAATAACTAAATTCACATGAATATTAATACTGCTATTCAAAATGCATTTTTAGATTTGAAAAGGAAGAATATCAAATCTGCTTTATTAGATTGTGAAATTTTAATGTCCCAGGCTTTGAATCAGCATAGAAGTAAAGTTATTTTAAATTTAGATAGACAATTAAACAATAAAGATTACAAAGTTTTTAGAAAACTTATTACTAGTCGATTAAAAAATAAACCTATAGCCTATTTAATAGGTAAAAAATCTTTTTGGAAATATGAATTTGAGATAAATGATAAAGTTTTGATACCAAGACCAGACACTGAATTAATAATTGAACAAGTTTTAGATGTTTATAAAAATAAGCACAATATCAACTTCTTAGAAATTGGAGTTGGGTCAGGGTGTATAATTTTATCAATTCTCAAAGAGAAAAAGTCTTTCTTTGGAAAAGGGGTGGATTTGAGTAAAGATAGCATCAAAATATGTAAAAAAAATGCTATAAATCTAAATGTTAGTAATAGGCTAAAATTATTTAAATCTGATATTGACAATTTTAATTTAGGCAAATATGATTTAATTATATCTAATCCTCCTTATATCAAAAAGTTTGATTTAAAAAATTTAGATAAGGATGTTTTTAATTACGAGCCAAAGTTGGCACTAGATGGTGGTTTAGATGGATTATCAGAAATCAGAAAAGTTGTAAGATTATCTTCTGAATTGATAAAATTAAATGGAAAACTAATAATAGAAATTGCACACGACCAAAAAGAAATGGTAAAAAAAATGCTAAATGACAATGGTTTTTATGTAAATAAAGTTGCTAAAGATTTAGCGAATAAAAATCGCTGCATAGTCAGCACAAAAATAAAATTTATAAATTAAAATGGTAACCTTCAGAAACAATAACGCTCGAAGACACAGTTTCAGAAGAAACGATAGAAACTTCAAATCTAATGGAGATAGACCTAAATATGTCAACAACTTCTCAAAAAACGAAAATTTTCAAAGGAAATTACCTGGAAGAAATAATCATAACGCATCTAAATTAATTGAGAAGTATAGTAACTTAGCTAGGGAAGCCCTATCTAGTGGAGATAAAATTCTTTCAGAAAATTATTTTCAACATGCAGATCATTTTACGAGGATTTTGAACGACCAAGATTTACAAAAAAAAAATAACCTATCAAATGATAATCCAGTTAATTTACAACAAGATTTAAATAACGGAGAAGAAGTAAAAAATACTATCCAAGATAAATAGAACCAAAGATTAATTAATTAATTTAAGCCAATAATTTTTTCTGACTTTAAAACATCTAATTTAATTTTTTTGGTTTCAAATATTTTTCTGTCGTCCCCTTTTAAAATTTTACCCGAGGGGAGCTTTAAGGTCTGCGAGTTAACTTTCTTTCCATTAATTAAAACCTCATAGTGTAAATGAGGTCCTGTTGATTTTCCAGTGGAGCCAACATACCCAATTGTTTGTCCTTGTTTAACTCTAACACCAGCTCTAACACCTTTTGCAAATTTTGACATATGTGCATAAATAGTTTGATACGTAGAGTTGTGTTTAATAACAACACAGTTTCCTCCACCACCACACCATCCAGCTTTTCTAATTACACCTGATCCTGACGCCATGATCGGTGTGCCTAAAGGTGCAGCAAAGTCTGTTCCTTTGTGCATCTTATTGAATCCGTCTATTGGGTGTTTTCTCATGCCAAATGGCGATGAAAGTCTCGCACCGTTTATTGGAGTCTTCATTAGTGCTTTTTGAATACTTCTTCCATTTTTATCATAATGACCAATGCTTCCTTGAATGTCGTAATAATAAAGAGAATTATCCTCTCCACTTAAAATTAAATTTGCAAATAAGATGTTGCCAATTTCTATTACTTTTTTTTTCTCATTAACATAAACTTCATACATAATCTGAAATTTATCTTTTTTCCTAATATCTCTTTGAAAATCCACTTGAAAACCATAAATTCTTGCAAATTCAATTATTATACTTGCTGGAATTTCTTTTTCTAATGCAGATTTATATAAGCTTTGTAAAATTACATTCTCGTTATAATTGATTTGTTTTTTAAGCTTTGTAAGTATTACTTTTTCATTAAAAATTTTATTTTTTAGGTCCTGAGTTAAAACAATTCTCTCTTTATTTGAAATTTGAAATATAAATTCTTTAATTGAATTTTTGCTTTGATCTATAGTAAGATTAATTTTTTGATTTGTTTGAAGTTTATTTAAATTTACCTTTTTTGATAGTTTTTTCTTTAAAATTTTAATTTCTTTTCTATCAATTGAATAATTTTCAAGAATACTATCGAAAGTTTCTCCAATTTCAACTTTGTGTGATATCTTTTTAAATCTTGGTTCTAATTTATTAAAAAAATGATTTAATGTTTTTTTAAAATAAACATTTTCAATAACTTGTTTATAGTCATTATTAATTTTTTTTTTTGTAAAATTATAATATAAAGTTAAGACTGTTGTAATTATGATTAACGCCAATAGCGCAACAATTTCGTTCTGAATTTTGAATTTTAACTTTTTAAACATTAAACATTTATCAAATTTCAATTATTAATTTAACAATTAAGAAAAATCAAAAAAAACCCTTTAAAATAGTGGTTTTTGTGACATTTTTTTACCGTTAAAAGCTTGATTTCCAACAATTTTAGCCTATAAGCATCGAACTTCTCAACAAAATTATCGATTAAATGATATACTTGTTAGAATATATTGAGCTTTTTGTTCAATTAGCTATTTAAAAAGTACATATTTTAAGAAGAGAAGTGTGGACGGTTAAGGTTACCAAAATTTGTCGTACACACTTCAACATTTATATAAATTTTATTCTTAGAATTTATATAGAAGCTAGTGTGCGCCGTTTTTAAACTTGAGAGTTTGATCATGGCTCAGAACGTACGCTGGCGGCACGCCTAACACATGCAAGTCGAACGAAGTAGCAATACTTAGTGGCAGACGGGTGAGTAACATGTAGGTATCTGCCCTTTGGCCTGGAATAACACGAGGAAACTTGTGCTAATACCGGATAAGTCTTTACAGAGAAAGCTTTATGCACCATTGGATGAGCCTGCACTTGATTAGTTTGTTGGTAGGGTAATGGCCTACCAAGACTGTGATCAATAGCTGATTTGAGAGGATGATCAGCCACATTGGGACTGAGACACGGCCCAAACTCCTACGGGAGGCAGCAGTGGGGAATCTTGCACAATGGAGGAAACTCTGATGCAGCGATGCCGCGTGAGTGAAGAAGGCCTTTGGGTTGTAAAGCTCTTTCGTCGGGGAAGAAAATGACTGTACCCGAATAAGAAGGTCCGGCTAACTTCGTGCCAGCAGCCGCGGTAATACGAAGGGACCTAGCGTAGTTCGGAATTACTGGGCTTAAAGAGTTCGTAGGTGGTTGAAAAAGTTGGTGGTGAAATCCCAGAGCTTAACTCTGGAACTGCCATCAAAACTTTTCAGCTAGAGTTTGATAGAGGAAAGCAGAATTTCTAGTGTAGAGGTGAAATTCGTAGATATTAGAAAGAATACCGATTGCGAAGGCAGCTTTCTGGATCATTACTGACACTGAGGAACGAAAGCATGGGTAGCGAAGAGGATTAGATACCCTCGTAGTCCATGCCGTAAACGATGTGTGTTAGACGTTGGAAATTTATTTTCAGTGTCGCAGCGAAAGCGATAAACACACCGCCTGGGGAGTACGACCGCAAGGTTAAAACTCAAATGAATTGACGGGGACCCGCACAAGTAGTGGAGCATGTGGTTTAATTCGAAGATACGCGCAGAACCTTACCAACACTTGACATGTTCGTCGCGACTTTAAGAGATTAAAGTTTTCGGTTCGGCCGGACGAAACACAGGTGCTGCATGGCTGTCGTCAGCTCGTGTCGTGAGATGTTGGGTTAAGTCCCGCAACGAGCGCAACCCTCACTTTTAGTTGCCATCATTTAGTTGGGCACTCTGAAAGAACTGCCAGTGATAAGCTGGAGGAAGGTGGGGATGACGTCAAGTCCTCATGGCCCTTACGTGTTGGGCTACACACGTGCTACAATGGTATCTACAACAGGAAGCAAGACGGCGACGTTAAGCAAATCCTTAAAAGATACCTCAGTTCGGATTGTACTCTGCAACTCGAGTACATGAAGCTGGAATTACTAGTAATCGTGGATCAGCGTGCCACGGTGAATGCGTTCCCGGGTCTTGTACACACCGCCCGTCACACCATGGGAGTTGGTTCTACCTTAAGGCAAGGTTTAAAACCCTTGACCACGGTATAGTCAGCGACTGGGGTGAAGTCGTAACAAGGTAGCCGTAGGGGAACCTGCGGCTGGATTACCTCCTTTCTAAGGATGAATAAAAATTTAATTTTTTATTCTAAATAATTTACACGGTTAATGTTGACCGTCCTCATTTCTCTTCTTAAACTTAGTGTTTCTCTTGCATGGGGGCCGGTAGCTCAGTTGGTTAGAGCACACCCTTGATAAGGGTGGGGTCGAAAGTTCGAGTCTTTCTCGGCCCACCAATTTAAGATCATGGGGGATTAGCTCAGCTGGGAGAGCGCCTGATTTGCATTCAGGAGGTCAGCGGTTCGATCCCGCTATCCTCCA
The DNA here is from genome assembly GCA_902610675.1 of uncultured Pelagibacteraceae bacterium. Classification (GTDB taxonomy): domain Bacteria; phylum Pseudomonadota; class Alphaproteobacteria; order Pelagibacterales; family Pelagibacteraceae; genus Pelagibacter. The sequence continues at coordinate 75,004 of CACLWP010000004.1, forward strand.
CCAGAACACTTAGCTATAAAAACAGTAAATAAAATAATAATTAATATCAATATCTATATCCGAACATTAGTAATGTTATTAGCTAATGTTCAAATAAAAATTTGATTCAACACAGAATTTTTTTCTGTGCATAAATCAAGCGTTTAAGGGCGTGTGGCGGATGCCTTGGCACTGAAAGCCGATGAAGGACGTGATATACTGCGATAAGTTTCGGGGAGCTGTATGTAAGTTTTGATCCGAAAATTTCCGAATGGGGAAACCCACCACTTTATGTGGTACTTTAAACTGAATACATAGGTTTAAAGAGACAACCTGGAGAACTGAAACATCTAAGTAACCAGAGGAAAAGAAATCAATTGAGATTCTGTTAGTAGTGGCGAGCGAAAGCGGAATAGGCCAGTAGTTTTGTTAAAAAAATTTGAATAGTTTGGAAATGCTAACCATAGAGGGTGATAGTCCCGTAAAAGTAATGTTTAACAAAATTCTTGAGTAAAGCGGGACACGTGAAATCCTGCTCGAATATAGGGGGACCACC
>CACLWP010000005.1 GCA_902610675.1 uncultured Pelagibacteraceae bacterium
TGCTATTTGAGAGTCCTTGAGAATATTGTGTTGTTTTATTAACCATAAAGCCGAGTCTGGTTTATCTTGTCTTTTAGATAGAGGTATATATCTTTTTATTTTTTTCTCTTCATTAGATATTTCAATATCAAGATTTTTGATTCGAAGAGGTCTATTCTTATCTTTTGACGAAAGATCAATTTCTTCTCTGGATAATTGTCCTGACATAATTGGGTTATAAGCTTTTATTCCCTTAGCCACCTCTCCATCAGCAATTCCTTGGACTTCTACTTCGTGTAGATTACAAAAATTTGCAATTTGCTTAAATGTCAATGTTGTATTTTCTACTAGCCATACAGCTGTTGCCATTGGCATTAAGGGTGCGTTTGACATTTATTTTTTTTCTGATTTAAAATTTTGGAATTTTTTGTTGAATTTACTAATTCTTCCTCTATCCATTAACTTTTGTTTTCCACCAGTCCAAGCCGAATGTGATTTTGGGTCAATTTCTAATTTAAGAGTATCTCCATCCGAACCCCAGGTGGATTTAGTCTCAAAAGACGAGCCGTCAGTCATTTCAACTTTAATTTTATGATAGTTAGGATGAATATTTTTTTTCATTTTGTGACTTATAACAAAAGATTTTTTGAAAACAATTAAAAGTTGAGTACTTTTTTTTGAAATTCTTCGTTTATATTTGAGTTTGAAGCAATAATATTTAAATTTTTATGCTTTCTGATATCAATGTCACTTATTATTCCCCCAGCCTCCTGTACCAACAACACTCCTGATGCAATATCCCATAAATTGAGTTTTTTTTGAAAATAACCGTCATATCTCCCAGCAGCGACATAAGCAAGATCAAGTGCTGCACAACCAGATTTTCTACATAATAAATGAGGTTCCTTATTTAAATTTTCCCCAATTGCAAATAAACATTCATCAATATCTTTTTTTTTTGAAACCTTAATTCTTTGATTATTTAAAAAGGCTCCTTTATCTTTTTCAGCAAAGAAAGTCTCATCTTTTATTGGATCAAAAATTAGTCCTGAAATAATTTCATTAAACGAGATCAAAGCAATTGAAATTGCAAAATGTGGAATTCCGTGTAAAAAATTATTTGTTCCATCGATTGGATCAATAACCCAAGTATGATCGATATCTTTATTTTTTTTTATTCCTCTTTCCTCACTTATAAAAGAAAAATTTGGTTTTGCCTTTTCTAACTCTTCAATAATTATTTTCTCTACTTTTAGGTCTGCATTGGTAACAAAATCTCTTTGACTTTTTTTGGAAACTTGTAACTTTTCTATTTCTCCAAAATCTCTTATTAAAATTTTTGAAGCCTTTTCACTAGCTTTAATCATAATATTTAGATTTGCAGAAATAGAGTTCATAGGACTAAATTTTTTTAATATACTCTAAAGTTCTGGTGTCTATAATAATTTCATCTCCAGACTCAATAAAAGGAGGTACCTGGATACTAAGGCCGTTATTTAATATTGCAGGCTTGTATGAGGAAGAAACTGTTTGACCTTTTAATGCAGCATCGGTTGTCTCAATTTTACAATTTACTTGATTGGGTAAATCTATAGAAATGGGTTTGCTATCATAGAAATTTACAGATACTTCTAAGTTTTCGATTAATAATTTTCCTTTTTCTCCAACTATGTTTTTTTTGATTTCTATTTGCTCAAAAGATTTTGGCTCCATAAAAAAATAACTATTTTCATCTTCGTACAAATAATTATGAATTGTTTCTTCTAAAGATGCTTTTTCCACAGTTTCACCTGATCTAAATCTTTCATTCAATTTTGTATTTTTGTTTAAGCTTTTCATTTCGACCTGTGCAAACGCCCCACCTTTACCAGGTTTTACATGTTGTGTTTTGAGCACTTGCCATAAATCGTTTTTATATTCTAAAAGCATACCAACTCTAATTTCTCCGGCGTTTATTTTCATTTTAATTTCTTAATTGCTTCTAATGGTTTTAAATTTTTATTATTCCAAATGTAGCCTGAGATAGCTAAAAAGTTTGCTTTATTCAATAAAAGTTTTTTATAATTATCAGAATTAATACCTCCAATAGCAACAACTGGAATTTTTGTGATTTTTTTCACTTTTCTTATTAAATCAGTATGAGCTTTAAATTTTATTTTTTTTGTTTTTGAATGATGAAAGGCCCCAAGGGCTATGTAATCAGCTCTGTTTTTCAGAGCAACTTTTGCTAATTTTATAGAGTTATGACAGGTAACACCTATTATCTTTTTACCAATCAATTTTCTTGCCTTAGCAATATTCATATCTTTTTGACCTAAATGACAACCATCAGCGTTTAATTTCTTAGCAATGAAAACATCATCATTAATTAGAAATTTGACATTAAATTTTTTGCAAATTTTCTTAATTTTTTCACCAATGATTATTTTTTTTTTAAGAGTTTCTTTTTTAAGTCTTAATTGAAAAAAACTCACTTTTTTTTGCTGAAGAACCTTAGTTAAATTTTGGTAGAAAAACTTATCAATTTTTGTTGGCGAAATTAGATAAATAAATCTTTTTTTATTAATTCTCAAGTTCTTTAGACCATTTACCCTGAGCAGCTAATGTATTCATTTTTGCTCTTTGGTTAAAAATTTTTTGAGTTCCCTCAATATTATTTGTGTCTTGGGACCAAAATTTTAATGCGCTTTGTTGAAGAGCTCGTCCATAAGAGTAACTCATTATAAAGTTGTTATCATTATATTTGTTGATCAAATTTAAATTTTCCGTTGCCTCTATTTCTGATTGACCACCAGATAAAAATGCTATTCCTGGTACCTCTGATGGAACAGAGTCTTTTAAACATTTAAGAGTTAGCTTTGCCACCTCTTCGTTTGATATTTTATCTTTACATCCATCACCAGCCAAAATCATGTTTGGCTTTAGTATGATTCCTTTTAAATCAACTTTATGCAAGATTAGTTCCTCAAAACATTTTTTTATTACTTCCGATGTTTTGATTAAGCATTCATCTGCTGAATGTCCGCCCTCCATCAATACTTCAGGTTCAACAATTGGAACCATATTACATTCTTGAACTATTGCAGAGTATCTAGCTAAGGCATGTGCATTAGATTGCATTGAGAGTTTACTTGGATGCTCTTTTGATACGTTATAAACACCTCTCCATTTTGTAAACTTAGCTCCTAATTTATAATAATCTTTTAATCTTTCTCTTAATCCATCCAAACCCTCTGTAATTTTTTCGTTTGGTGAACCAGCTAAAACTTTTGCTCCAGTATCAACTTTAATACCTGGTACACTGCCCATAGCAGAAATTAATTCTGGGATTTTGTTTTTTTTTGAGGTTATTTGCTTTATTGTTTCATCGTATAAAATTACACCTCCGATATATTCGGTCATACCTGACGCACTAAACAATGTTTCTCTAAATAATAAACGGTTCTCAGGTGTTGATTGAACTTTAACCGACTCTAATCTTTTAGTCATTGTTGAAGTACTCTCGTCAGCTGCAAGAATACCTTTTCCATTATTAAGTATTTTTAGCACTATGTTATTTAATTCAGACATATTAATTTAAAGCTTTTATACCAGGTAACTCTTTTCCTTCAAGATATTCTAAAAATGCTCCACCGGCAGTTGAAACAAAATTAAAATTTTCTATTAATTTAATTTTATTGATTAGAGCTATCGTATCTCCACCTCCTACAACTGAGAAAATTGAGTTATTTTTATTTTTTTTTGTTATAGCTTTTGCAATATTGTAACTACCGTTAGCAAAATTTGGATTTTCAAAATAACCTGCTGGTCCATTCCAAAGAACTGTTTCACTATTTTTAATTATACCTCTTATCTTATCTAATGTCTTTGGACCAATATCCAAAATGATATCATCATCTTTGATTTTATCTAATTCTTTAATTTGAGGTTCATCATCTAAATTTTTTCCAATCAAAACGTCCTCTGGGAAAATAATTTTACAAGAATGACTTTTTAATGTTTCAAAAATCTCTTTGATCATTAGATCACAATTTTCCTCTTTAATTGATTTACCTATTTGATTCCCTTTGTATTTAATAATATTATTAGCCATTCCACCAACAATGATGATATTATCAAATTTAGATATTAAATTTTTGATTATTCCAATTTTTGTCGAAATTTTTGATCCCCCAATTATACAAGTGATCGGTTTTTTGATTTCTGTTGTAACTTTTTTTAAGGCACTAATTTCCGTTTCCAACTGTAATCCAGCAAAAGAGGGAAGAAATTCAGTAATTTTACTCACAGAAGCGTGCGCTCTATGAGAGCAAGAAAAAGCATCGTTTACATATAAATCACCGAGTTTAGCTAAATGTTGTGCAAACTTAGTGTCATTTTTTTCTTCCTCTTTGTAAAATCTAATATTTTCTAAAAAAACTATCTGATCGTTTGGATCTTTAAATAAATCCTCTTTTTTTAATTTAAAAATATCTTCTTTTACTAATCTAATTTTTCTGTTTATTTTTTTTTCAATATTTTCACAAATTGGTTTTAATGAGAGATCTGTAATTACCTTACCTTTTGGCCGTCCTACGTGAGAAATTATTATGATCTTTGATTGTTCTTTTATTAAAAAATCTATGATTGGAATAATCTTATTTATTCTTGTTTCGTCGGTAATAGACCTATTTTTTAATGGAACATTTAAATCCAATCTTAATAAAACTTTTTTTTTAATAAGATTTTTCTGATCTTTTATACTATTCATTAAGAAATTTTATGAAGGTATTCAGCTATATCACACATCCTATTTGAAAAACCCCATTCATTATCATACCATGCTGAGATCTTTCCCATATTTTTACCAACAACATTTGTTAAACTTGTATCAATAATTGATGAGGCAGGATTATGATTAAAATCAATAGAAACAAGTTTTTCTTTCGTGATTTCAATAACTTTGCTTTTTTTACTAAAATCCTCAAATGCTGAATTAATTTTTTTTATGTTCACATCTTTTTTTGTACAAAAGACAAGTTCAATTAATGAAACATTCGGGGTTGGTACTCTCATTGCAACACCTTCTAGTTTACCTTTAAGAGACGGAATTATTTCACCTATAGCTTTTGATGCACCAGTCGAAGTTGGGACGATTGATTGACTAGCAGATCTAGCTCTCCTAGGATCTTTATGTGAATTATCTAAAATTCTTTGATCACTTGTAAATGCATGCATGGTTGTCATAAAACCTTTCTCAATTCCAAAATTTTCATTTAAAACATGAGCCACTGGTGCCAGACAATTTGTTGTGCAAGAAGCAGCAGAAATAATTTTATCTTCTTTATTTAGTTCAGATTCATTTACTCCAAAGACAACAGTTTTATCTGCATTTTTACACGGAGCTGAAACAATTACTTTTTTTGCTCCATTATTCAGATGTGTTTGCAATTTATCTTTAGAATTAAATTTTCCAGTACACTCAAAAACATAATCAACACCATATTTCTTCCAATCAATTTTATTTAAATCAGTTTCTTGACCAAAAGAAATTTTGTTTTTATTTACAATAAGATTATTTTCATCATAGCTTATATCAGCTTTAAATTTTCCATGGATTGAGTCATATTTTAAAAGAGTTGAGCAAGTCTCAGAATTTGTTTTATTATTAATATGCATAATCTCTATTTTTTTGTTCCCTTCATAAATAGAGCGAAGAATCATTCTCCCTATTCTTCCCATTCCATTTATACCAATTTTAATTTTCATAATTTTTCTTTTATTTTTTTAACAATACTTTCCGAATTTAACTCAAAGTGGTCATAAATTTTTTTATAAGGTGCGCTTTTTCCAAAGTCGTTAATTCCAAAATTTAATCCATTTGTACCAGTATATTTTTTCCAATAATTAGTTTCAGAGGCTTCTATAGATACAACTAGTTCAGTTTCGCCTAATATTTTTTTTTTGTATTCTTTTTTTTGATGATCAAAAATTTTTTGACAAGGCATTGATATGATCTTGGAATAAATACCATCTGTGGCTAATTTATGACCCACGTCATTTGCTAAACTTGTTTCAGACCCAGTTGCTAAAATTGTTACACTTATATTATCCCCAGTTCTCAAAACTTCATAAGCACCCAAAGACGATTTATTTTCGGGAGAATTTTCAAGTCTAATAGGATTGACACCTTGTCTGGTTAGCGAAATCACACTTGGAGTATTTTTACTTTCAAGAGCTAATTGCCAACACTCAAACGTTTCAATGGTATCCGAAGGTCTAAAAACGTTTAAATTCGGAATAGATCTTAAACTTGTTAATTGTTCAATTGGCTGATGAGTTGGGCCATCCTCTCCTAAACCAATAGAATCATGCGTAAATACATAAATGACTCTTTGTTTCATCATCGCAGCTAATCTGATAGATGGTTTACAATAGTCACTAAATATTAGAAACGTTCCACCATAAGGAATTAGGCCACTATGTAGGGCTATACCATTCATTATTCCACACATCGCGTGCTCTCTAACTCCATAATGAATATAATTTCCCGCAAAATTATCTGCTTTGATTATTTTATGATCTTTAGTTTTAGTATTATTTGATCCAGCTAAATCAGCTGAGCCACCAATTAAGTAAGGAAACTTTGCTATAATGTTTAAAAATATTTCAGATGATTTTCTTGTAGCAATAGGTTGTAGATTTTTAAAATATTTAATTTTTTCTTTTTCAATTAATTCTTTAAATGAATTAAAATTTTTAAAATTTGAAAAGTTTATTTTATTTTTCTGAGATTTTTGGGAGGCTTTTTTCCCTATTTTTCTCCATTCACTTAACAACTCAGCTGGAATCTTGAAAGACTCATATTTCCATTTTAGTTTTTTTCTTACAAGTTTTATTTCCTCATCACCTAATGGACTTCCATGAGATGAAGCCTTACCACCTTTGTTTGGAGATCCATAACCGATTGTAGTTTTACATGAAATGGCTATAGGTTTTTTTGATTTTTGTGCTTTTTTTAAAGCTTTAGATATTTCTTTGAAATCATGACCATTAATTTTTAAGAAGTCCCACCCGTAGCTCTTAAATCTTTTTTCGTGATCATCTGAAACAGCTAAATTAGTTGGACCATCGATTGATATAGAATTATTATCAAATAATAAAATAAGATTCTTTAATTTTAGATGTCCAGCTAAGCTCAACGACTCGTGACTAATACCTTCCATTAAGCATCCGTCTCCAGCGAGAACATAAGTTTTATGATTGATCTTTTTTTTCCCTAATTGTTTTTTTAATATTTCTTCTGATATTGCAAACCCAACTGCATTTGAGATTCCTTGTCCCAATGGACCTGTAGTTGTTTCAATACCAGTATTTGGATGATATTCAGGATGTCCAGCGCATATGGATTCCAATTGTCTAAAATTTTTAATATCACTTAAAGAAACACTTTTGTAACCAGTTAAATAAAGAAGAGAGTAAAGTAACATTGATCCATGCCCAGCAGACAGAACAAATCTATCTCTATTAATCCAGCTAGGATTTTTTGGATTATATTTTAAAAAATCTTTAAAAAGTACTGTAGCAACATCTGCCATTCCCATCGGCATTCCAGGATGACCTGAGTTCGCTTTTTGAACAGCATCAATTGAGAGAAATCTAATACAATTAGCTAATTCTTTATAAAATTTACTCAAATTTATCCTGTCTAGACTTAGAAGATTCTATTTAATAATATAAACATATATATATGAATTCTATTCTTGAAAAAGAAAAAAAGCTAAATTTAGCATTAACGAAACTAAAAAATTTAAACTTAGAAAATCCAGACACAAAAAAAAATATTGAAACGCTTGGAGAACAAAAAAATCAATTAGAAATTGAAAAATCTGAAATAGAGAAAAAATATAAAACTTTGGTTGAAGAGCATGATAATTTATCGAGAAAATTGGAAGAATTGCAAAATAGAGAAAAAATTGAGGAAAAAAAAAGATTAGAATTTTCAGAGAAAATAGATGAATTAAATCAAGAAACTAATACTTTAATGGATGAAATCGATAAATGGCAAACGTAAATATAAAATTTAATGGCAAAGAGTTTTTATTATCATGTGACGATGGACAAGAAGAACATCTTGAGGAATTATTAATACAAATCAATCAAAAGTTTAATGATTTAAAAAATGATTTAGGAAATATTGGTGAAAATAAACTTTTACTGATTACTGCAGTAAAAGTAATGGATGAATACTACGAAACCAAAAAAAAAGTTGAGCAGAAAAAGATAGAATTAAAAGAACTTTCAAATAAATTTAAAGAGTTAAAATCATTAGTTTACGAATACAAAGACAGAAAAGAGGAAGAAATAAAAAATTTGAGTAAAAATCACTTAGAATTAAAAGATGAAATTGAACAAAATCAGAAACATTATGAAAAGTTAATTGACTCAGCTGCTGATGAGATTTCAAATTTTGTTGAAAAAGCAAATATAGATAAAACATCTTAATAGAATTTTGTGAATAAATCTCCAATTAGAAAAAAAATTCTTAAGATAAGAAAACAAAAAAAAATTAAAAAATTTATTTTTAATTTTGATTTAATTTCGAATATTTTAAAAAGAAAAAATGTCTTAGGTAAAATAATTGGCGGCTATTACCCATATAATTATGAGATAGATATTTTACAAATCTTAGAAAAATTCGAAAAGAAAAAATTTATTATAACATTACCAAAAATAAGGAAAAATTCACAAATGAACTTCTATCAATGGTCAATAAATGATCCTTTAGCTATAAATGAATTTGGAATACCAGAACCGATTTCAAAAATGGTAAAACATCCAGATGTATTGTTAGTGCCCCTTGTGGCGTTTGATAAAAATTTCAACAGGATTGGTTACGGCGGCGGGTTTTACGATAGGTATATAAAGAAAATTAAAAAAAAAAAGAAAGTTCTTACAATTGGATTTGCTTACTCTTTTCAAAAAGTAAAAAAAATACCAACTAATAAGCATGACATTAGATTAGATTTTATTATAACAAACAAATAATTTTTTATGAAAATTTTATTTTTAGGTGATGTTGTTGGATTATCAGGATGTAGAAAGATAACTAAAGATTTATTAGGACAGGTTAAAAAAAATAATATCGATTTTGTAATTATAAATGCTGAAAATGCTGATGATACTGGCGTTGGTTTGACAAAAGAGATTTGTAAAAATTTCTTTGAAAATGGAGTGGATGTTATTACAAGTGGAAATCATATTTGGGATCAAAAAGAAATAATGAATTTTATTGATAAGGAGAATAGATTATTAAGACCCAAAAATTTATTTGAACCTGCCCCTGGTAGAGGATTTGAGATTTATAAATCAAAAAAAAATTACAAGATAGGAGTCTTAAATTTAATGGGAAATGTTTTTATGAAAAAGTGTGATGATGTTTTTAAAATTTCAAAAAATTTTTTAGAAAAATATAATTTAAAAAAAGATTATGATTTTCTAATTGTCGATTTTCATGGAGAAATAACAAGTGAAAAAAATGCTATTGGTCATTATTTTGATGGAAAAGCAACACTCGTTATTGGAACTCATACTCACATACCGACTAATGATGCAAGAGTTTTAAAAAATGGCACTGCTTATCAAACAGACGCAGGAATGTGTGGAGATTATGACTCAGTTATAGGTATGAATAAAGATAATTCTATTAATAGATTCATGAAAAAGGACTCAATTAAACATTTTCCAGCTGATGGAGAAGCTTCTTTGAGTGGAGTTATAGTAAATTGCAATCTAGAAACTGGCTTAGCAGATAGTATCGAAAGTTATATATTTGGAGGTCTTTTAAAAAATACTTGATTTTTTTATGGCAGGGCATTCTCATTGGGCAGGTATAAAACATAAAAAAGGTAAAGCCGATAAACAAAAATCAAAAATCTTTTCTAAGCTATCTAAAGAGATTACTGTAGCTGCTAAGCTAGGAGATAAAGATCCAGCTATGAACCCAAGATTGCGTTCTGCTGTGCAAGCTGCCAGGTCAGCAAATATGCCTAAAGATAATATAGCAAGAGCTATAGATAAGTCTTCTATGAGCAATCAGTCAAATTTTGAAAATTTGAGATATGAAGGTTTTGGGCCTGATAGAGCTGCTGTTATAGTTGAGACTTTGACTGATAATAAAAATAGAACTGCTTCGAATATAAGAACAATTTTTCAAAAATCAGGAGGAAGTTTAGGAACTCAAGGTTCAGCATCACATAATTTTACTCAATTAGGTATAATTAAAATCGATAAAAATGAGATTTCAGAGGAAGATATTTTAGAACTTGCTATTGATGCTGGTGCAAATGAGTGTAAATCAGATAAAGAATTTCATGAGATACAGTGTTCAATAAATGATATTTACAATGTTAAAAAAGAGTTGGAGAAAAAAATAAGTAATTTTATTTCGACAGGGATAGAGTGGGTGCCTATAAATGCTGTAGAAATTTCAGAGGAAAAAAAAAAGGAATTGATTAGTTTTTTTGAGACATTAGAAAACGACGACGATGTGCAAAATATTTATTCAAATGTTAAATTTTCAAACTAGATACAGGATATGTTTATAATTGGTATAGATCCAGGTATCTCGGGCTCAATTTGTTTTTTTAAAGATGGAAAAATTCTTGAAGTAATTGAAATGCCAGTCATGACGGAGGGTAAAAAAAATAAAAAACAAGTTAATGGTGCCCAAATTTATAACGAATTTTTAAAAAGAATTAATAAAAAAGATGATGAAATTAGAGTTGTGATAGAACAAGTTTCTGCAATGCCAGGACAAGGGGTAACTAGTATGTTTAATTTTGGTCAGTCTTATGGGATTTTAAAAGGAATATGTTCTGCAATGCAACTACCAATGTTTTTTGTAAGACCAGCTAAATGGAAAAAATATTTTAACTTAATTAATTCTCAAAAAGATGCCAGCAGAACAAGAGCAATTGAAATATTTCCTTATTTTTCAGCACAACTTTCAAAAAAAAAAGACTCAAACAAAGCTGATGCTATTCTAATTGCAAGTTTTTACTATGAAACTCACCAAAAAGAGGATTAATCGCAGATTTTTGAAGTCAAATTCATGACACATTTAAGTGTGAGAAGACTTTATGGAAGCTGATATTTCATCACAAGCAGTCGGACTTGCGTCAAGTGCTGACTTTTCATTAATGAACTTATTTCTAAGAGCAGATATAATTGTTAAATCAGTAATTATCATTCTTATTGCATGCTCAGTTTATTCATGGGCAGTAATCATTGAAAAATTTAAATTATTTAAAAAAATAAATCAAAGTTCAGAAGAATTTGAAACTAAGTTTTGGAATTCTAAATCTGCAGAATCATTTTACAATAATCTTCCAGGAAATATAAATGATCCAATGGCTCTTATTTTTAAAGATGCTATGCAAAATCTTCTTAAAAGAAGATCTAAAACAGATTTGAATGCTAGAATGACTTCAATGTTAGAAACCGGAATAGAAAAACAAATGTCTAAAATTACAAAAGGATTTACTTTTTTGGCAACTGTAGGATCAACAGCACCATTTATAGGATTATTCGGGACTGTTTGGGGTATAATGAATTCTTTTCAATCTATTGCAATTTCAAGAAATACTAGTTTAGCAATTGTAGCTCCTGGAATCGCAGAGGCGCTTTTCGCTACAGCATTGGGTTTATTGGCAGCGATCCCTGCAGTAATTGCTTACAACAAATTTAATAACGACTCTTTAAAGTATTCCCAAAAATTAGAAAATTTTTCTAAAAGATTTTTAACAATTATTTAGAATGGCATTTAAGTTTAATCGTTCATCAAAGGAACCAATGAGTGAAATAAATGTAACACCATTCGTTGATGTGATGTTAGTTTTATTGATTATCTTTATGGTAACAGCACCTTTATTAACAGTAGGAGTTCAAGTTGATTTACCAGAAAGTTCAGCAGACTCTCTTCCAGAGGAACAAGAACCTTTAACTTTAACAATAAATTCAAAAGGCGAAATTTTCATACAAGAGTCAAAAGTTGAATATGAAAAAATCATTGCAAAAGTGTTAGCAGTTTCAAAAAATCGGACTGATACGAGAATATATGTGAGAGGTGATAAAACAATAAATTACGGAAGAGTTCTTGAAATTATGGGGCTACTTTCAGGCTCAGGATTTACAAAAGTAGCTTTAATTTCAGAACCGTATAAAGAAAGGTAATTTTTTTGTGAATAGGAGCATTGTAATTTCCTCTGTTTTACACCTATTCATCATTTTTTTAACAGCGATGAGCCTTCCTTTTTTAGCAAAAAAACCAATTGATCTTCCTCCGATTGTTTCAGTAGAATTAATTCAAATAACTGAAAAAACAAATATTCCATTTGCACCTAAGGCAAAAAAAATAATTGAAAAAGTAAAAGAAAAAGAAAAAAAATTAGTATCAGAACAAGCTCCACCTAAAAAAGTAAAGAAAATCAAGCCTGATGCTGTTCCAATGCCAGAGGACAAAGTAAAGAAAGTTGAAAAAATAAAAGAGGATAAACAAAATCCTGAAAAAATTGATAATGAGGTAAAGCAAGTATCTGAATTTGAAAAAGAGGAACTATTTGATCCTAATAATATTGCAGCCTTAATTGATAAATCTAAAGAGAGTAAAGCAGAGACCTTAAAGAAAAATCCAGATTTAAGCCAAGACCAGAATAAAAATTTTGAGAACACAGGGTTATCATTAAGCGAGGAAGATGCTTTAAAAGCACAAATTTTTGGTTGTTGGAGCATCCCACTTGGATTACCATATAATGAAAATTTACTTGTTAGAATAAAACTTGAATTAAAACCTGATGGATCTGTAACGAAGTCAGAAATTTTAGATCATGCCAGGATGAATAAACCAGGACAAGGCTTTTACAAAGTATTAGCGGAAAGTGCTTTAAGAGCTATTAAATTGTGTCAGCCCTTGAGAGTTCCTAGCACAGGATACGAGAGATGGAAGGAATTACAGTTAAATTTTGATGCAAGAGAAATGCTAGAAGGCTAATATGATTAATAAAAAAATGAAAAATTTTATTATTATTTTAATTACAGTTTTAATACCTATTAAATCATTTGCTTTAATAGAGGTAGATATCACAAGAGGTAATCTTAATCCATTACCTGTAGCAGTTTCTCCGTTATCAATAGATGAGGAGTCAAGAAAAAATTTTGAGAAAATTCTCAAAAAGAAAAATATTGGGTCTGAAATATCTTCAATTGTAGAGAATAATTTAAGAGTTTCGGGTTTGTTTAATCCTTTAAACAAAGATGCATTTTTACAAGAACCAGATATTGCAAATTTAAAACCAAGATTCGAGGATTGGAATTTAATTAAAGCTCAAGCTTTGATCACTGGAAAAGTTAGTTATGTGGATCAAAAATTAAGAGTAGAATTTAGATTGTGGGATGTACTTGCAGGTAAAGAAATGATGGCATTAGCATTTACAACTGTTCCAAATAATTGGAGACGTGTAGGTCATATTATTACAGACAAAGTTTACGAGAGATTAACTGGCGAAAAAGGTTATTTTGATACTAGAATAATCTATGTCGCTGAAGAGGGGCCTAAAACTCAAAGGGTTAAAAAATTAGCTATCATGGATCAAGATGGTGCGAATAATAAATTTTTGACTTTAGGAAATGAACTTGTTTTGACACCAAGATTTAATCCTACTAGTCAGATGGTAACTTATCTTTCATACTTTAGAAATTTACCAAGGGTTTATTTACTGGATATTGAAACAGGAACGCAAGAGGTTGTAGGCGATTTCCCTGGTATGACTTTTGCCCCTAGATTTTCTCCTGATGGAAAAAAAATAATAATGAGTTTTGCTAAAGATGGAAATTCTGAAATTTATACTATGGATTTAGAGAATAGAATAGTAGAAAAAATTACAAATCATCCATCTATTGATACATCACCTTCTTATTCTCCAGATGGAAAATTTATTTCTTTTAATTCTGATAGAAGTGGTTATCAGCAGATTTATGTTATGAAAAGTGATGGAAGCAAAGTAAAAAGAATATCTTTTGGAAAAGGAATTTATGGAACTCCAGTTTGGTCTCCAAGAGGGGATTTAATTGCTTTTACAAAATTGCATAAAGGAAAATTTTATATAGGTGTAATGAGAACAGATGGAAGTGGAGAAAGATTATTAACAGAAAATTATTATCAAGAAGCTCCATCCTGGTCTCCAAATGGTAGAGTATTGATTTTTTATCGAGAGACGAAAACAGATTCTAAAGGTAAGGGTTTTTCTGCAAAATTATGGTCTATAGATTTAACTGGCTACAACGAGAGACAGGTTACTACTCCAACTGACGGATCAGACCCATCATGGTCATCTTTATTGAGTAATTAATAACTAATTCGCTTGATTTTTAGCCTTGAAAGATCTAATTAGTTGTGAAAAGGTAAGTTTAAGACAAAGAAATATTGAGCAAGGAGCAATAATGAAATTAAACAAAATTCTAAAAAATGGTTTTTTAATAATACTTGCGTGTATTGCACTCTCTGCATGTGCTACATCAAAAAAGTCTACGGGACAAATGCAAGGTGATGTTTATACTGGAACAGATACGGTTGAGTACTTAGCTTCCGGTGTTCCTGATAGAGTATTTTTTGCAACTAACGAGTCAGTACTAACTACAGCTTCTAGAGAAACTCTTAGAAAACAAGCTGCTTGGTTAAGAAAAAATTCTAAAATTTCAATTGTTTTAGAGGGACATGCTGACGAGAGAGGAACAAGAGAATATAACTTAGCATTAGGTGAAAGAAGAGCTAATGCAGCTAAAGATTACTTAATGACTTATGGGATATCATCTGACAGAATTTCAGTTTTAAGTTATGGTAAAGAAAGACCTGTGGACTCAGGGTCTAATCCATTAGCTTGGTCAAAAAATAGAAGATCAGTATCTGTTAAAGCAAATTAAATAATAAATAAATATCTTAAGACCTCTTAAATTAAAACAATTTAAGAGGTCTTTTTTTTGCCATTATTTTAGACATAACCTTATATTATGAGTTACCTAAAAGTATTATTTAAATATAAATTTTTTTTGTTATTCAATTTTTTAATTTGCTATCCTTCTCTTGCCGATAATCATAATATTTATGATGTTCTTGAGCTAATTAAAAATGATTTAAAAACTCTTGAAAAAGCTGTTTATTCAAATTCGAGTGAATACAATAACACTAGTTCAACTTCATCAAGTGTTGATAGTAACTCCGAGGATGTGCTGACAAGACATTTGTTGAAATTATCTGAAATCGAAAATCAATTTCAGGAACTTACTAATAAATTTGAAGAAATAAATTTTAAACTGGACAAGTTATCAAATAGACTTTCAAAAGTTCAATCAGATAATCAATTAAGATTTCAAGATTTAGAAACTACTCTATCAAATGGTGAGACTGTAAATTTGACTTCTAAAAAAGGTTCAGAGTCTAATTCAGATATTTTACCGGGTTCATCTCAACCACAAGACTTAGGATCAATATCTTATAAAGATAATTCTACAAGTGATACAACTCAAAAAATACAATCAGTAGAAACTACTGCTTCAATTGTTACAGAAACATTCCAAGCCGAAGAAAAAATTCTACCAAAAGTTTCAGTTATGAAACAATATGAATTTGCCACAAGTTTTTTAAAAGTTGGAGATTATCCTACAGCTGAAAGAGCTTTTAGAGAATTTGTAATCACAAATCCTAAACATAAATTAGCTGGCAATGCACAATACTGGTATGCTGAGACTTTTAGAATAAGACAACTTTATACTGATGCTGCCACAGCTTATTTGGAGGGTTATCAAAAATATCCAAAAGGTGAAAAAGCACCTATTAATTTATTAAAATTAGGCGTATCAATGATACAGATTGGAGAAAAAGATCAAGGTTGTAAAATGATTAGTGGTGTTGAAAAACAATATCCTAATGCAAGTCAGTCTATTATTCAAAAAGCAAAATATGAGTCTCAAAAATTTGAGTGCAAGAAACAAAATTCCTAATCAATATAAAGTTAAACTAAGTAATCGAAGAGTTAATCAAATTTATAAAAAATTTGAAAATTCATTTAATATAGATACAAATTTTATTGTAGCTGTTTCAGGAGGAGCAGATAGTTTAGCCTTAGCTTTTTTGACAAAGTTATTTGCACTTAAGAATAACCTAAATCCTAAGTATTACATTGTTGATCATAAACTTAGAAAAGAGTCAACTAGAGAGGCATTTAAAGTAAAAAAGGTTTTAAGTTCTTTAGATATAAATTCACAAATTCTGACAGTAAGAGGTAATAAACCACAGAATAGAACCCAATCATTTGCTAGAAAAAAAAGATATAATCTTTTATTTTCTAAATGTAAAAAATTCAAAATAAATAACCTGATTTTAGGTCATCACATGGACGATCTCTTTGAAAATTTTTTTTTGAGAATGATAAGAGGTAGTGGTTTAAAAGGATTAGTATCATTAGGTGAGAGCACACAAATTCAAAATATAAATTTGATTAGACCTCTTATAAAATTTGATAAAAAGGATCTTTTGTTTATTTCTAAATTTATTTTTAACTTTTATGTTAATGACCCATCAAATTATGACCCAAAATTTAATCGAATAAAGATAAGAAATTTTATCGAACAACTAAAGTCTATTGGCCTTAGTAAAATTAAATTTCAACTAACTATAGAAAATTTAAAACGTTCTGACCAAACAATTAGATTTTATGTCGAAAGAAATAAAATGATTAACACATCAACGAATCTAGGAAAAAAAGATTTGTTTATAAAAGAGGACTTTTTTGATAATTCCTATGAAGTAGTTTTTAGGTCTTTATCAGATTTAATTCACTATGTTGGAAAAAAGCAGAATTCAGTAAGAGGTAAAAAAATCGACAATATTTTGAGGAAAATTAAAAATAAGACATTATTTAAAGAAACTTTGGGAGGATGCGTCATTAAGATGGTAAATCAGACTGTCATTTTGAGAAAAGAGTACTAAAATAAGCTTGTTATATTAATAATAATTCTTATCTTATATTTATGAATTTTAAAAATTTAGCAATGTGGGCGATAATTGTTTTTTTGACAATTGGCTTATACAATATGTTTAAAAATCCTCAGTCTAATCCAAGAGGTTCAAATCAGGTTATATTTTCGGATTTCTTAGACTCAGTAGAAAATGGAGAGGTTGTAAAAGTAGAGATTCAAGGCAACAACATTAATGGTATATATTCGAATGGGAATAGTTTTAAAACATATTCACCTAATGATCCAAATTTAATTGAAAAACTTTCAGATAAAGGTGTAAGTATTTCTGCTGCCCCACTAGATGAAAAAATGCCATCGTTGTTTGGTGTGTTACTGTCATGGTTCCCAATGCTATTACTAATTGCAGTTTGGATTTTCTTTATGAGACAGATGCAAGGAGGAAAAGGTGGCGCTATGGGTTTTGGAAGATCAAAAGCCAAGATGATGAATGAGTTGAAAGGAAAAGTAACATTCAATGATGTTGCTGGCGTTGAGGAAGCAAAAGAGGAAGTTGAGGAGATTGTTGAATTTTTAAGAGATCCTAGAAAGTTTAGTAGATTAGGTGGAAAAATTCCGAGGGGTGCTTTATTAGTTGGTCCTCCAGGTACAGGGAAAACTTTGTTAGCTAGGGCTATAGCTGGTGAAGCTGGAGTTCCTTTTTTTACAATTTCAGGTTCAGACTTTGTAGAGATGTTTGTTGGAGTAGGAGCATCTAGAGTTAGAGACATGTTTGAACAAGGAAAAAAAAATTCGCCGTGTATAATTTTTATTGATGAGATTGATGCAGTAGGAAGAAGTAGGGGTGCAGGTTTAGGTGGTGGAAACGATGAAAGAGAGCAAACTTTAAATCAGCTTTTAGTTGAGATGGATGGTTTTGACACAAATGAGGGTGTTATAATTATAGCTGCAACAAACAGACCTGATGTTCTAGATCCAGCCCTTTTAAGACCTGGAAGGTTTGATAGACAAGTAGTTGTCTCAAATCCAGATATAATTGGTAGAGAAAAAATTTTAAAAGTACATGTAAAAAAAATTAAAATGGCTCCAGACGTAAACTTAAGAACAATTGCAAGAGGCACACCAGGTTTTTCAGGTGCAGACTTAGCAAACTTAGTTAATGAGTCCGCATTATTAGCTGCGAGAAAAAATAAAAGAATTGTGACATTAAACGAATTTGAAGAAGCCAAAGATAAGGTAATGATGGGAGCTGAAAGACGTTCAATGGTAATGACAGAAGATGAAAAAAAATTGACAGCATATCACGAAGGTGGTCATGCCTTAGTATCTTTTAATATGCCTGCTTATGACCCAATACACAAAGCAACAATTATTCCTAGAGGTCGGGCTTTAGGTATGGTTATGAATTTACCAGAGAGAGATAAACATGGTTACTCAATTAAATATCTAAAAGCAAGGTTAGCCGTATGTTTTGGTGGCAGAGTGGCAGAAGAAGTAATTTTTGGGAAAGATAATATTTCAACTGGAGCAGGAGGAGGTAACGGATCAGATATAAATCAAGCAACTCAACTTGCTAGAGCTATGGTAACAAAATATGGAATGAGTGAAGAGATGGGACCAGTAGAATACGGTGAAAATCAAGAGGAGGTATTTCTTGGAAGATCTGTAACTCAAACTCAATCTGTTTCAGAGGAGGTAGCTAAAAAAATAGACAAAGAGATTAGAAAATTAGTTGACGAAGGTTACAACAAAGCTAGAGAGATCTTGACTGAAAAAGTCGATGATCTTCATAAAGTTGCAAAAGCTTTAATTACATATGAAACTCTGACAGGTGAAGAGATAGAAAATATAATAAATAAAAATATATATCCTGCTGACAAACAAGATTTAAAAGTCGATGATGAGAAGAGTTCTGCTATGGGTGCAATGGGACTTAAACCAAAAATAGTTCATTAATCTTAATGCCCAGATATTACACTAGAGTGTGTAATTTCTACTACGGCAAACATTCAAAAGATCTAGTAAACCAAAAAAAAACTATACCATTAAATCAGATAAAAGAAATTTCATTTGATCAGATTGAAATACTGACCAGAAGGTCTAAAAGAAGAGTTTTTATAAATCAAATAAAGAATTTATCCAAATCACTCAAGAAAAAAATAAATTTTGATTTAAAAAAGATTAAATTAAAAAAAAAAAATTTTTCAAATTTGAATTTTAAAAGACCCCCTAATTTGTTAGGTGTATTAAATTTAACACCTGATAGCTTTTCTGACGGTGGAAAATTTAACACAAAGGAAAGAGGAGTTAGTCATGCAACAAATTTGATAAATTATGGAGCTGATTTAATTGATGTTGGTGGTGAGTCTACAAAACCAGGATCAAAAGCAATTAGTGAGAGTTTAGAGTGGAATAGGATTAATAAAATATTAAAATTGTTAATTAAAAAAAAAATACCACTATCTTTGGATACTAGAAAATCAAAGATTATGGAGAAAGGTATTAATCAAGGGGTACAATTGATTAATGATGTTTCAGGTCTAGAGTTTGATATTAACACTGTTAATATACTCAAGAAATATAAAATCCCATTCGTAATCCAACACGCAAAAGGTCTTCCAGAAAATATGCAAAAAAAACCAAGTTATAAAAATGAATTATTAGATATATACGATTTTTTTGAGGATAAAATAAAAATAATTAGATCAAAAGGGATCAAACATAACAACATAATTTTAGATCCAGGTATAGGTTTTGGAAAAAATTTGAAACATAATATGAGTTTAATTCATAATATTTCTATTTTTCATTCACTTGGTTTTCCTTTACTTGTAGGGAACTCAAGAAAAAGTTTTATTAAAGATATATCGGGAAAAAATGATAGTAAATCTAGAGTCGGAGGAACAATATCATCCTCAATTTATTTAATGATGCAAGGTGTCCAAATTTTAAGAATACATGATATTAATGAAGTAACACAAGGCTTAAAGATTTTTAAAAAAATTATTAATAATTAATGACGAAAAAATATTTTGGTACTGATGGTATTAGGGGATCTATAAATAGTAAAAATATTAATGGAGACATGTTTTTTAAATTTGGTTTAGCAAGCGGTACATATTTCAGATCTCAAAAAAAAAGAAAACAATCTGCAATAATAGCAAAAGATACAAGATTATCTGGATACACTTTAGAACCCGCACTTGTATCAGGATTGGCATCAGCAGGCATGCATGTATATACTCTAGGACCTTTACCAACAAATGGTTTAGCGATGCTCACAAAGGCCATGAGGGCAAATATGGGAATTATGATTACAGCTTCTCACAACCCTCATAACGATAATGGATTAAAACTATTTGGACCT
Source organism: uncultured Pelagibacteraceae bacterium (assembly GCA_902610675.1). GTDB lineage: Bacteria > Pseudomonadota > Alphaproteobacteria > Pelagibacterales > Pelagibacteraceae > Pelagibacter. Next base: position 20,357 of record CACLWP010000005.1, read on the forward strand.
GATGGAATGAAACTATCAGATAAAATAGAAAAAAAAATTGAAAGTTTAATAGATAAAAAGATTATAAAAAATCTCTCAAAGCCTGAAAAATTAGGTAGGGTTAAAAGATTAGAAACAGGAACAAATGATTACGTCAAGATATTAAAAAAAAATTTCAGCAAGGAATTTAATTTAAGAGGTCTTAGAATTGTAATTGATTGTGCAAATGGTGCAGGTTACAAAGCTGGACCAGAATTATTGAAATCTTTAGGAGCCAAGGTGATTGCAATAGGAGTTAAACCTAATGGATTAAATATCAACAAAAATTGTGGCTCTACATTTCCTGGAAAGATAAAATCTGTAGTTAGAAAGTATAAGGCTCATATAGGTATTTCATTAGATGGTGATGCAGATAGGATAATTATGTGTGACGAATATAGTAATGTTATAGATGGAGACCAAATAATTGCAGCACTAGCAACAAGGTGGAAAAATAAAAAAATGTTAAAAGGTGGGGTTGTTGGAACATTAATGTCAAATTACGGTCTTGAAAAATATTTCAAAAAAAAAGGCATAAAATTTATACGTGCTAATGTTGGTGACAAATACGTTAAAGAGGTAATGCAAAAAAATAATTTTAATTTAGGTGGAGAACAGTCAGGACATATTATTTTAGGTAAATTTGCAACTACAGGAGATGGCTTACTGGTTGCCCTCGAGTCTTTATTTGCTCTAAGAAAAGGAAAAAGAGCTAGCGAATTTTTTAATAAATTTAAAAAAACGCCACAATTACTTAGAAATGTTGAGGTAAAAGATAAAAATATTATCAATAAACCAGAAATTAAAAGATCTATAAAATTAGCCTCAAAATTAATCAAAGGCTACGGAAGAATTCTTGTAAGAAAATCAGGCACGGAGTCAAAAATCAGAATAATGGGAGAAAGTGAAAATAAAAGTCTTCTTCTTAAATGTGTTAATATTATTTTGAAAAAAATTAGATAATTTGAAAATAAAATCAAAAATTTTAATCATAGCAGGATCTGACTCATCAGGAGGCGCGGGTATTCAGGCAGATGTTAAAACTGCTACCAGTTTAGGTGTATATGCTATGACAGCAGTAACGGCAATTACTGTTCAAAATACAAAAAGAGTTAAATCAGTAATACCTATTCCACCAAATGAAATTTACAATCAAATAATTCATACAACTAAAGATATAAAGCCTGATGCTATAAAAATTGGAATGCTTCATTCTACAAAAGTAATAGACAAGGTATTTAGATCATTGAGTGAGATGAAAATTAAAAAGATTATTTTAGACCCAGTAATGATAGCTAAAGGAGGTTCTAAGCTTATTACTGATCAAGCTGTGAAATTGATGAAAAAAAAATTATTAAGTAAAGTATCTTTAATTACACCCAATATTCCTGAAGCTGAAATCTTAACTGGTATCAAAATAATTAATAAAAATGATATGATTCTTGCTGCAAATGAATTTATAAAATTAGGTGTGCCAAATGTTTTAGTAAAAGGAGGTCATTTGAAATCAAAAAAGGTAGATGATATATTTGTTAATAAAAAAGAGATTAAAGTATTTTCTAATAAAAGATTTAATACTAAAAATACTCACGGCACTGGTTGTACACTATCAACTGCAATCACCTCTTTTTTTTCATGTGGAAAAACTCTAAAGAGATCTTGTGAATTAGGAATTAAATATGTAAATTCTGCCATATTAACAAACCCTAAAATTGGTATAGGACATGGTCCAATAAATCATTTAAATTCTTTTGAATTAAAAAAAATATATAAATAATGAAAAATATCGCAGTAGTTGGTTCGCAGTGGGGGGATGAAGGTAAAGGAAAAATTGTAGATTGGCTATCAGAACAAGCTGATGTTGTAATTAGATTTCAAGGTGGTCATAATGCTGGACACACCCTAGTTATAAATGGAGTAACTTTCAAACTTAGACTACTTCCTTCTGGAATAGTTAGAAAAAATAAAATTTCAATTATTGGAAATGGGGTTGTTGTGGACCCTTGGGCATTATTAGATGAAATTAAAGAAATTGGAGAAAAAGGTGTGGATGTAAATTCAGAAAATTTTATGATTTCTGAGGCAGCAAATCTAATTTTACCATTTCATCGAGAAATGGATGAAATAAGAGAAGATGCAGCAGGTAAAAGCAAAATTGGAACTACTAGAAGAGGCATTGGACCTGCTTATGAGGATAAAGTTGGAAGACGTTCAATTAGAGTAATGGATCTTAGATCAGAAAAAAATTTGAACCAACGATTAGAAACAGTTTTATTACATCATAACGCTATTAGAAAAGGTCTAGGAAAAAAAATATTTGAGAAAAATAAACTTAAAGAAGATCTTTTAAAAATCGCGCCTGAAATCCTTAAATTTTCAGCACCAGTATGGCTTAAGATTGATCAATTTAAAAAACAAAAGAAAAAGATATTATTTGAGGGCGCACAAGGGATTCTGTTAGATGTTGACCATGGAACATATCCTTTTGTAACTTCATCCAATACCGTAGCCTCAAGCGCTGCAACAGGAACAGGATGTGGACCTAATTCAATTAATTATGTATTAGGAATAACCAAAGCGTATACAACAAGAGTAGGTGAGGGACCTTTTCCCACAGAATTAATAGATGAAATAGGTGAGTCATTAGGAACAAGAGGCAAAGAATTTGGAACTGTGACAAGTCGAAAAAGAAGATGTGGATGGTTTGATGGTGTTTTAGTGAGGCAGACAATAAAAATTTCTGGAATTGACGGTATTGCTTTAACTAAACTCGATGTTTTAGATGAGCTGGATAAAATAAAGATGTGTGTAGAATATGATCTAAATGGAAAAAAAATAGACTATCTTCCTGCAGCAGTAGAAGACCAGCTTAAAGTCAAACCTATTTATAAAACATTTGATGGATGGAAAACCTCAACTAATGGTATCAAAAATTTTAATGATCTCCCTCAAAATGCTAAAAAATATCTAATCGCAATCGAGGACTTTATTGGAGCGAAAATATCAAGTATATCAACTAGTCCAGAACGAGATGATACAATTTTAGTCGAAAATCCTTTTGAGACTTAATTTACGGGTAAGAGATTTTTTGATTTAGCAAGCAAAAGCATGTGCTTTTGTAATTTCTCAAATGCTTTATTTTCAATTTGCCTAACCCTTTCGCGGCTAATCTTATATTTTTTACTTAAATCCTCTAAAGTAGTCGGATCATCGTTTAATCTCCTTGAGTACAAAATTTCTCTTTCTCGATCATTTAAAACTTTAATTGAATCTTTTAATAAATCTTTTCTTTGTCTCATCTCCTCTTGGTGAGCAAACTTAAGATCGTGATCTAATTCTTTATCCACTAACCAGTCTTGCCATTCATCGCCATCTTCTCCGACTTGAGCATTAAGAGAAAATTCTTTTCCAGAAAGTCTTCGATTCATTGAGACAACTTCTTCTTTACTCACATCTAATTTTTCAGCAATTTCGTTTACATGTTCATTTCTTAAATCACCTTCAGCCTGTGGTGCAATTTGATTTTTTAACTTCTTAAGATTAAAAAATAATTTTTTTTGTGCGGTCGTTGTACCGATTTTTACTAAGCTCCAGGATTTTAAGATATATTCTTGGATAGAAGCTCTTATCCACCACATTGCATAAGTTGCTAATCTAAAACCTTTTTCTGGTTCAAATTTTTTGACAGCTTGCATAAGTCCAATATTGCCTTCAGAAATCATTTCGTTAATTGGTAATCCATAACCTTTATAACCCATTGCAATCTTCGCGACCAATCTCAAATGACTTGTTACCAGCTTTTCTGCTGACTTTATGTTTCCCGTTGTTTTCCAATTTTTAGCAAGCATGTATTCCTCTTCTGCATCAAGCATTGGAAATTTTTTTATTTGCTCGAGATATGCGGACAGACCACCTTCATTACTTAGGATAGGTAAATTACTATTCATAGTTATACTTATAAACAATTTATCTAATTAATATTAAAAATTTTTCAATGTTTTATTTACCTATATTTCTGAGTGTTTTTAGAATTATTTCAAGTTCATTTGGTAAAATTGAGTTAAAAATCATCTGCTTATTTTTTTTTGGATGTATAAAACCCAATGTTTTAGCGTGTAGAAATTGTCTGTTTAATTTTACCAAAATTTTTTCTAATGAAGGCTCTATATCTTTAAATTTTTTAAATTTTTTTTTATATTTATCATCACCAACAATACTATTACCCAAATAATTCATGTGAACTCTTATTTGGTGAGTTCGACCTGTTTCTAACGTACACTCTAACAAACTAAAAGTTGGTATATTTTTATTTTCAAAAATTTCTAAAGTTTTGTAATTAGTAATCGCCTTTTTTCCTTTACTATTACTAACCTCCATCATTTGTCTATTTTTTGAGCTTCTTGTAATAAAGGTTTCTATTTTACCTTTAGATGGTCTAACTTTACCCCAGATTAATAATTGGTAAACTCTTTGAATTGTGTGTTTATTAAACTGATTGGAGAGGTGTTCATGAGTTTGATTATTTTTCGCAATAACAATTAATCCAGATGTATTTTTATCAATTCTATGTACTATTCCAGGTCTTAGTTCACCTCCAATATTAGAAAAAGAATTTTTACTATAATTCATTAGCGCATTTACAATTGTATTGTCAAAATTACCTGCACCAGGATGCACTACTATTCCTGAAGGCTTGTTTAAAATAATTAAATCTTTATCTTCAAATATTATATCTAGATTGAACTTATAAGGTTTTAAGGAAGTTTTTTTTTGCTCAGGTATAACTAATATTATTTTATCATTAAAATAGATCTTTTTAGAGGGATCATTTATTATCTTATTATTTATTTTTAATTTATTATCTAAAATAAAATTCTTAATTTTTGTTCGACTGATATTATCTTCTCTCTTTTTAATGAAAATATCAACACGGAGTTCATTTTCGGCCTTATCAACTGTCAAATTTATTTTTTTTTCCATAAAATGATATATTAATATGATATGCGCTTGTAGCTCAACTGGATAGAGCGCCTGACTTCGGATCAGGAGGTTCTGGGTTCGACTCCTAGCAGGCGCACCAATTATTCACCCATATTTATTAATGTCCCTTTTATTCTTGCTCTTAAAAAAGAAAGATAAAATAATCCTATTCCAAAAATTAAATAAATTAAATTTAACAAATAAGCTTGTTTTATATTTTCATAATTTACTTGACCATTTATTAAAATATTTCTTGTTTCATCAAAGATGTAAACTAAGGGTAAACCTTTTGCAATTACTTGGAAAAATTCAGGAAGAATTTCTATTGGGTAGTAGATACAACCCAATGGAGCAAGTAAAAATAATGAGGACCACGCTATATTTTCAAACGAAGGGCCGAATCTCATTAAACCTGAGCTCACAAATAAACCAAGTGTAATGCCAAATATATATAAACTTAAAAATAATATAAGTAGTGGAAAACCTAATTTCAAAATTGAAACTCCAAATAATGGAGATGTTAAAATAATTGCGGGCACTAGACCAATTAGTGTCCTTATTAATGCAGTAAAAATTAAAGATATAATTATTTCTTTAAGCTTCAAAGGAGCAATAAATAAATTTGTAAAATTTCTACTCCATATCTCTTCTAAAAAAAGCATATTAAAACTAATGCTAGATCTAAAAAGAATGTCATAAAGAATTGCACACGTAAGAATTATTCCAAGTGTATTATTATAATAATCACTGTAAATCGAAAAAAATTTGGAAATAAAACCCCAAAGAATAATTTGTATTGTTGGCCAATAAATCAAATCCAAAACTCTCGGCAAAGAACTTTTGATTAGATAAAAATGTCTTAAAAAAAGACCGTACATTTTATTTAGATTCATATTAAATCTCTTGTAAGTTTTAAAAAAACTTCCTCCATATTTTTCCGTCCATGTTTTTGAATTAATTCATCAGGGGTTCCTTGATCAATAATAGATCCTTTATTCATCATAAGGACTGAAGAACATAATCTTTCAACTTCTGCCATGTTGTGTGAGGCCAGGAGAATAGAAGTTTTTCTCTCTTTTTGGTACTCCTCTAAAAAACTTCTAACAAAATCACCAGTTTCAGGATCTAGAGATGCAGTTGGTTCATCAAGAAGAAGAACCGAGGGATCATTAATAATAGATTTAGCCAGACTGACCCTATTTTTTTGACCAGAGGAAAGTTCTCCTGTTATTTTATTAATAAATTCATTAAGTCTTAATTTTTCACTGAGATAATCAATTTTCATTCTAAGTTTTTTTACATCATAAAGTCTTCCATAAACTTCTAAATTCTGTTTAACAGTTAATTTTTTTGGTAGCTCAATATATGGCGAAATAAAATTTAATTTATTTAACAAATCAACTCTTTGTTTTTCGATTTCAATGCCATTTATTAGAACCTTTCCTTTAGTAGGTTTAAGTAAACCAAGAATCATACCTATCGTTGTAGTTTTACCACATCCATTTGGTCCGAGAATTCCAATAATTTCATTTTCATTTACTTTAAAAGAAATATTTCGAACAGCCTCTTTTGTGTCGTAGGTTTTTGATAAGTCAATTATTTCAAGAGGAATAGTCATTAAAATTTTGAAGCCCTTGATAATCTATCATTTATAGTTTTGCCAAATCCTGTATTTGGGATTTTGCCTACAGCTATAGACTTATAATTATCTTTTTTTATCTTTCTTAAAATAGTGTAAAGATTTTTTGCAGCTTCTTTTAAATTGCCTTTTTTTGACAAAAAGTAATGGTTTGTTTTTTTAATTTTACTTTTTTTAATTAATAAAAAAGCTTCATCTTTTTTTATTTTTTTAACATTAAGTCTAATTGGAATACCGGGTGAATAGTGAATTCTCAATTGTCCAGGAGCTGAAATTTTGGAGGGATTTGTATTTATTGAAATTTTTTTCTTCAATACTTTTTGTATAATTCCGACTTCTAAACCACCCAATCTTAAAATTTTTGGTTTTTTCCTTAGATCAATAATTGTAGACTCAACTCCAACAGATGATCTTCCACCTTCAAGTATATACTTAATTTTTTTTCCGAAATCATCTTTAACATCTGAAGAAGTTACTGCACTGATTTTTGAGGAAATATTTGCACTAGGTGCTGCAATGGGAAATTTTAAATATTTCAACAGATTTCTTGCTACAGGATGTTTAGGAAATCTTACAGCAAGACTATTTTTTTTATTTGTTGCAACTTTTGAAATTTTTGATGTTTTTTTTTGATTCAAAATAAATGTTATTGGCCCAGGACAAAATCTTTTATATAATCTAAGAAAATCATTATTTAAATCACAATCAGCTTTTATTTTTTTTAAATCATAATAATGAATAATTAAAGGGTTATTCGCTGGTCTTTTTTTTAATCTAAATATTTTTTTACATGCTGTATCAGAATATGCATTTCCCGCAATTCCATAAACAGTTTCGGTGGGTATGGCAACACACTCTCTTTTATTCAAGAGATTCACTGATTTTTTAATATTTGCAAGATTAATTTTCATGTATTATTTGAAAGTATTATATGAAAGATAAAAATTTACCAAATGATTATAATTCATTATCTCTTGAGGAATTAACCATTGAGGCAAATAAGATGATTGAAGAATTAGAAAATCAAAAGGATTTAGGAAACTCTTTAGATAAGTATCAAAATTTAATTAAACTTAATAATGTAATTGAGAAAAAATTTCAAAAAAACATTAAAGAAATTAATGAGAAAACCCAAGAAAAGATATCCAATATTAATCAAAAAAATGATGAAAAGAAAATTAAATAAAATTGCAAAAGACACAAATTTATTTTTAAGAAGATTTATTGCTAAACAAAAAAAAACAAATTTGATAGTCGTTATGAAATACGGTTTATTTTCTGGAGGAAAAAAAATAAGATCAAAAATTTTAATTGATATCGGATCTCTTTTTAAATTAGATTACAAAATACTTATCATGATTGGTGCTGCAGTCGAATGTATTCATGCTTATTCATTAATACATGATGATTTACCTTGTATGGATGATGACTCAATAAGAAGAGGCAAACCATCAGCGCATATTAAATTTGGGGAGGCTACGGCAGTTTTAGCAGGAAATTCACTTCTAACAATGGCTTTTGAAATTTTAAGTCATAAAGATTTAAAGATTAATGAAAAAATTAAGATCGATTTAATTAATAAAATTTCTGAAAGCTCAGGCCATCTTGGAATAGCAGGTGGACAATATTTAGATTTAAATTATGAGCGTAAGAAAATTTCTCAAAAAAAGATTGAAGATATGGAGATTAAAAAAACTGGTAAACTTTTTAGTTTTTGCTGTGTGGCACCATTAATAGTTAAGAAAAAAAGTAAAAATGATATTAAAAAATTTGAAAATATTGGTGCTGATATAGGGTTATTATTTCAGGTTGCTGATGATCTGATTGATTATAGAGGTAGTTTGGTTGTTGCAGGAAAAAAAACTGGCAAGGATAAAAAAAAAGGAAAAGCAACTCTAATTAGTTTACTAGGATACAAAAATACTGTTAAATATGCTAACAATTTAATTTTAAAAATTAATGGTAAATTAAAAAAATATGGACCAAAATCAACAAATTTATCTGAAACATTAAATTATATTTTGAATAGAAATAAATGAAAAAGAAATATGAACTATTAGATGAGATTAATTTTCCATCAGATTTAAAAAAAATACCTGAGTCAAAATTACAAAAAGTTGCTGATGAATTAAGAGAAGAAACGATTGATGCTGTATCTGTGACCGGTGGTCATCTAGGAGCAAGTCTAGGAGTCGTAGAATTAACTATCGCTTTACATTATATTTTTAACACACCTAATGATAAATTAATCTGGGATGTAGGTCATCAGTGTTACCCACATAAAATCTTAACTGGAAGAAAGGATAGAATAAGAACTCTAAGACAAGGAAATGGTATTTCTGGTTTTACAAAAAGATCAGAAAGTGAGTACGATCCCTTTGGAGCTGCGCACAGCTCAACATCAATTTCATCAGCACTAGGCATAGCAGAAGCAAATAAATTATCTAATAAAAAAGACAATGTAATTGCAGTAATTGGTGATGGAGCAATTAGTGCAGGAATGGCTTATGAAGCTATGAATAACGCCGGTGCCTCAAAAACTAAGATAATTGTAATTCTAAATGATAATGATATGTCAATTGCTCGACCAGTAGGGGCAATGAGTACTTACTTAGCAAAAATTTTTTCAGGAAAGATTTATTTTAGTTTAAGAGAAACAATTAAATTAATTATGTCAGCCTTTTCAAAAAGATTTAGTGCAAAGGCTGGTAAAGCTGAAGATTTACTTAGATCAGCTGTAACAGGTGGGACTTTGTTCAGTTCACTTGGATTTTATTATATTGGTCCAATAGATGGTCATGACTTAAATTCATTAATTCCCATTTTAAAAAATGCTAGAGAATCTAAGCATGAGGGACCAATTTTAATTCACATTAAATCAAAAAAAGGAAAAGGTTATACTTTCGCTGAGGAGGCGAAGGACAATTATCATGGAGTATCAAAGTTTAATGTTAAAACTGGCGAACAACTAAAAAGTACAAGTAAATTACCGTCATATACTAAGGTTTTTGCAAATACCTTAATTCAACATGCTAAAAAAGACAGTAAAATTGTAGCTATTACAGCTGCAATGCCTGACGGTACGGGTCTAGATATTTTTCGCAAAGAATTTCCAGATAGGACTTTTGATGTTGGGATTGCAGAACAACATGCGGTTACTTTTGCTGCAGGTTTAGCTACTGAGAACTTTAAACCCTACGCAGCTATTTATTCTACTTTTCTTCAAAGAGCTTATGATCAAGTAGTTCATGACGTAGCAATACAAAGTTTACCTGTTAGGTTTGCAATAGATAGAGCGGGACTCGTTGGGGCTGATGGTCCAACACATGCTGGAAGTTTTGACACAACATATTTATCCACTTTACCAAATTTTATTGTTATGGCAGCAAGTGATGAAGCTGAGCTTGTAAGAATGATAAATACCTCAACCGAGATTAATGATAGACCTTGTGCATTCAGGTATCCAAGAGGAATAGGATTAGGTTCGATTCTACCCTCAATAAACGAGAAAATTGAGATAGGGAAGTCAAAAGTTATTAAGGAAGGAAAAAAATTAGCGATCCTTAATTTTGGAGCAAGATTGAATGAGACTTTAAAGGCTGCAGAAAATTTATCAAAAAAAGGTCTACCAATAACCGTTATTGATGCAAGATTTGCAAAACCGTTAGATGAAAATCTAATTTGGCAACTAGCCACAACTCATGAGGCGATCATGACAATTGAGGAGGGTTCTATTGGTGGTTTCGGATCTCATGTTGTAGATTTTTTGACAAAAAAAGGTTTAATGGACTCCAATCTAAAATTTAGATCATTGACTCTACCAGATATTTTTATTGATCAAGATACTCCAGACAAAATGTATAAAATGGCAAATCTTGATTCAGTTTCAATTGAGGAGAAAGTTTTAGATTTACTCAATTCAAATATAGTTCTGAAAAAACAAAATTAAATAATTAGCCACATTGAGCTTTATGTAGAAGATAATGATCTAATAAAACACATGATAGCATCGCCTCACCTACTGGAACAGCTCTAATACCTACGCATGGATCATGTCTACCTTTTACTGATATACTTGTATTCTTTCCAAACTTATTAATTGTTTTTCTACTTTTTAAAATTGATGAAGTTGGTTTTACAGCAAAAGATACAATTATTTCCTGACCTGAAGAAATACCTCCTAGAATACCGCCAGCGTTATTAGATTTGAATTTTGTTTTTTTTCTATTTTGAGAGATTTCATCTGAATTTTCCTCACCTGACAATTGTGCTGAGTTCATACCTGAACCAATATTGACTCCTTTTACTGCATTTATACTCATCATAGCAGATGCTATGTCAGAATCTAATTTGGAGTATATAGGAGCACCTAATCCAGCAGGGATACCATTTGCTCTTACTTCAATTATTGCTCCGCATGAGGACCCTGCTTTTCTAACACTTAATAAGTATTTTTCCCAAATTTTTAACATCGATTTATCTGGGCAGAAAAATGGATTTTTAGAAATTATTTTATCATCCCATTTATTTGTATCACATCCTAGTATTCCAAGTTGAGTCACAGCTCCAGTGATTTTAAATTTTTTACCTAATTTATTTTTTAAAACTTTTTTCGCCACAGCACCCGCTGCAACTCTAGCTGCTGTTTCTCTAGCAGATGATCTACCACCACCTCTGTAGTCTCTTATTCCATATTTCTTAAAATATGTGAAATCAGCGTGTCCTGGTCTGAATTTATCTTTAATATCATTGTAATCCTTTGATCGCATATCTTCATTGTAAATTATTAATGATATTGGGGTTCCAGTGGTTTTCCCCTCAAAAACTCCTGAAAGAATTTGAACCTTATCACTTTCCTTTCTTTGAGTAGTAAATTTGGATTGTCCAGGTTTTCGTTTGTTCAGTTCATTTTGTATATCTGCTTCTTTTAATTGTATTAATGGTGGACATCCATCGATTATACAGCCAATAGCTGGACCATGGGACTCCCCCCATGTTGTGAAACGAAAAGACTTTCCAAAAGTATTAATTGACATTATTTATATTGTATAGATTATTTTGTTTAAATTATGTATCAAAAAAACTCACTAGGGCTTAATAAATGCTTTTTAGATCTAGATAACCCTTTCGAACTATTTCAGAAATGGTTTGAGGAGGCTAAAAAAAAAGAAATTAATGATCCAAATGCTTTAGCTCTTGGCACAGCAAATAAAGAGGGTATTCCCTCAGTAAGAATGGTTTTACTTAAAGGTCATAGTGAAAATGGATTTGTTTTTTATACAAATTTAAATAGTCAAAAAGGAAATGAAATTAAAGAAAACCCAAATGCTACGATGTGCTTTCACTGGAAAAGTCTACTAAGACAAATAAGAATAGTTGGAAAATTGAAACAAGTAGACGATCAAACTGCTGATGAGTACTATAACTCTAGAGCTTATGATAGCAGAATAGGTGCCTGGGCCTCAAAACAAAGTAGTATTCTCCAAAATAGAGATGAACTTTTAGATGCTTTAGAAAATTATAAAAAAAAATATAATGATAAAAATAATGTACCTAGACCAAGCCATTGGTCTGGTTGGAATTTAACACCTTCCACAATTGAATTTTGGTTAGATGGAGATAATAGAATACATGAAAGATTAAAGTACTCTTTAGATAAAAACAGTAGTTGGACAAAAAGTCTTCTAAGTCCCTAAAAATCTCTAGACAAACTAAATGATGTTAAATTTTCAAGAATATTTCTTTCATTACAATCTTTAAATATTGATAACGAGTTTGACGCTAAATTTATGTAATGATTTGCTTTTTGATAACATTCTTTAATAATTTCATATTGTTTGATTAAAGATAGTGTATAATTAAAATCACTTTCATCTCTACTATCTTTTAAAAAAATATCCTTAAGACTTTCCTTTTCCTTCAGATTTGCTTTTTGAAACAACAAGATTATTGGGAGAGTGATTTTCCCTTCATAAAAATCTTTACCAATTTTTTTCCCAAATAGTTTTAACTCAGAATTGTAATCTAAAGTATCATCAGCTATTTGAAACGTTAACCCTAAATTCCTTCCATAAAATTCTAAAGCTTCCTTTTCCTTTGTCGTCATGTCCGATAAAATTGCTCCAACCTTAGTAGCTGCCGCGAATAGCTCAGCAGTTTTTGCAGAAATTATTCTTAAATAAGTTTCTTCCAACATATCTACTTCACCTCTATGTTGTAATTGAAGAACCTCACCTTGTGCGATTTTAGAAGAAGTTGAAGATAATAATTTTAAGACTTCAATATTTCCATCATCTACCATCATTTCAAAACATCTACTAAGTAAATAATCACCAACCAAAACAGAAGAGTGATTATCCCAAACTTTGTTTAAAGTTTCTCTACCTCTTCTGATAGATCCATTATCAATTACATCATCGTGCATTAAAGTTGCCGAGTGAATAAGCTCTACACAAGCAGCTAAATTTATATCTCTAGTTCCTTTTGCGTATCCACACAATTTTGCAGATCCTAAAGTTAGCAAGGCTCTTAATCTTTTACCACCTGTATCAAGGTGATAGTTAGTCATTTTTTGAACTAAGTCGACATTGCTCTCTAATTTAAACTTTATTTTTTCTTCAACTAAAATCAATCTATCTTCAACTGAATTTTTCAGTTGGAAATATGAATTATTAATTTTGTTTTTTAATTGTATGACACTTCCCATTAATTGAGCAAATTAGTGTAAAAGGTTGCTTTTGATACTTATCAATTGACGCACCTGAATCTTCAATTATAAGGTGTCTTTATATTATAAAAAAATTCTATAAATATTAATAATGCTCTCTATTTTTAAAAAAAAAAAAATCATTCCACATATAAAGCTGAGTGGCGTAATTGGAAATGTTGGTAAATTTAAACAAGGTATAGATTTTTCTGGTCAAGAAGACATTATTATAAAAGCATTTTCTCTTAAAAAAGCACCATGTGTCGCTATAACAATAAACTCTCCTGGAGGCTCTCCTGTTCAATCACATTTAATTTACAGCCTAATTAGACAACAGGCAAAAAAAAACAAAAAAAAAGTAATAGTTTTTGCCGAAGATGTAGCAGCCTCAGGTGGATATCTAATAGCTTGTGCTGGAGATGAAATTTATGCGAACTCAAGTTCAATAATAGGCTCAATAGGAGTAATCTACTCGTCTTTTGGTTTTACAGAATTGATAAAAAAGATAGGTGTTGAGAGAAGAGTGCATACTGCTGGGAAAAATAAAAGTACATTAGACCCATTTCTAGATGAAAAAAAGGAAGACATCGAAAGATTAAAAAATATACAATTAGATCTTCATAAAGATTTCATAGAGGTGGTCGAAAAAAGCAGGTCATCAAAACTTAAAAAATCTGAAGTAGAATTATTTTCAGGTGAATTTTGGTCAGGTAGAAAAGCCAAAGATCTTGGTTTGATAGATGATATTGGAAATGCAAATCAAATATTAAGAGAAAAATTTGGAGAAGATGTTGTTATTAAAAAATTTGAAAAATCAAAAAGTTGGCTTAGTAAAAAATTATCGTCTTCAAATGACCATGTCGATCAATTAGCAAACATATTAGAGGAAAAATCAGTTTGGCAAAAATATGGCCTCTAAAGAAATTAAAAAAAAACCAAAATTTCAAACATTCCAAGATACAATTATAAATCTTCAAAGGTTTTGGAGTAAAAATGGGTGTGTAATTTTACAACCTTATGATATGGAAGTTGGAGCTGGAACATTTCATCCAGCTACTACTCTAAGATCTCTTGGGCCTAAGCCATGGAAAGCAGCTTATGTTCAACCTTCACGAAGACCTACAGATGGAAGATATGGAGATAATCCAAATAGACTTCAGCATTATTATCAATTTCAAGTTATAATAAAACCCTCTCCAATTAATATTAAAAAACTTTATTTAAATAGTTTGTCGGTAATAGGAATTAATCATAAAGAGCACGATATTAGATTTGTTGAAGATGATTGGGAAAGCCCAACTCTAGGAGCTGCAGGTCTTGGATGGGAAGTTTGGTGTGATGGCATGGAAATATCTCAATTTACATATTTTCAACAAATGGCAGGTTTTGAATGTAAACCAGTATCAGTGGAGATAACTTACGGCCTTGAAAGAATTTGTATGTTTACCCAGCAGAAAAAAAACGTTTATGATTTAGTTTGGAATGAAGAAGGTATTGATTACAGGGAAGTTTTTCATCAATCAGAAAAAGAATTCTCAGCTTATAACTTTGAGCATGCTAATACAGAAAACTTATTTAAAATATTTGATATGCATGAGAGTGAGGCAAAATCATTAGTTGAAAAAAATATATCTTTACCTGCATACGATCAATGTTTGAAAGCAAGTCATGTATTTAACGTACTAGATGCTCGTGGAGCAATTAGTGTTGCGCAAAGAGCAGAATATATTGGTCGAATAAGAGAAATCACAAAACAAGCTGCTACAATTTGGGTACAGTCTCAAACATAGAATGTCAGAATTTTTTTTAGAGCTATTTAGTGAAGAAATTCCTGCTGGGCTTCAAAAAAATTTAAGAGAAAAAATTTTTGAAGATTTTAAAAATTTATTTGAGGAAAAATCAATAAGATCAAAAAAAAATTTTTCTTTTTCAACCCCAAATAGGTTAGTTCTAGTTTTTGAAGGCTTAGATAAACAAATTAAGATTAAATCTAAAGAAATTAGAGGCCCTAAAACTAGCGCTCCTGAACAAGCGTTGGAGGGTTTTTTGAGATCAAACAAAATCAACAAAAAGGATTTATTTAAAAAAAAAACCGAAAAGGATGAATTTTATTTTTACAAAACTGTAGCAAGCTCATTAAAAACACATGATTTACTCACTGAATTCATTCCAAAAATTTTGAATAACTATCAATGGAAAAAATCAATGAAATGGGGTGAATTTGATTTAAATTGGGGAAGACCATTAAAATCAATTTTATCAATATTTGATAAAAAAATTGTAAGTTTTAAATTTCATCATTTAGCTTCCTCTAATTTAACTTTTTTAGATAAAGATTTTGAGGAAAAAAAAAGATCTTTTGAAAATTTTAAGAAATATGAAAAATTTTTTGAGGATAATGGAGTTATCATCAATCAAAATAAAAGATTAAAAATAATTAATAAATCTTTTTTAAAGATATTAGGTAAAAAAAGATTAAAAATTAATGAAAATCCCAAATTAATGGATGAGGTTGTAAATTTAGTAGATAGCCCAAATGTTTTATTGTGCAAATTTGATAAAAAATTTTTATCGGTTCCTAAAGAGATTTTGACCCTAACAATGGAGTCTCACCAGAAATATTTTCCAACATTTAATGACAAAAATGAAATTACAAATGAATTTTTAATTGTAACAAATAAAAAAGACAAAAAAGGTCTCATTAAAATAGGTAATGAAAGAGTGGTTGATGCAAGATTAAGCGATGCAGAATTCTTTTGGAATAAAGATAAAACTCAAAATTTAGTAAAAAGAGTGTCAGAATTAAAATCAATGAATTTTTTTAAAGGTCTTGGATCTTATTTTGACAAAGTTCAACGAATGAGAAAAATTGGTGGAATGATTTCAGATGAATTATTAATTAGTAAAGAGAAAGTAGAATTGTTAGCATCAATTTGTAAGACTGATCTTACCTCTGATCTTGTTGGTGAATTTCCTGAACTTCAAGGACTTATGGGAGGGTATTTTTCTGATTATCAAGGATTTGATAAAGATATTTCTTTAGCTATTTCTGAGCAATATTTACCAATTGGACTCAATTCAATTGTTCCAAAAAAACCATTCAGTGTCACGTTATCAATTACAGATAAGATTGATACCTTAGTGGGTTTTTTTGGTATTAACGAGAAACCTACAAGTTCAAAGGATCCATTAGCATTAAGGAGAATTGCTCTAGGTATAATAAGAACCACTATAGAAAATAGAATGAATTTGAAAATAAATGATCTTTTGAATTATTCCTCACGCCTTTACGATGACCAGGGATACAATCTTGAAAATAAAGATTTACAAAAAGAATTACAGGATTTTTTAAAAGATAGATTTAGATATTATCTTAAAGACAAAGAAATACGTTACGATATAATTGAGGCAACTTTATCATCATTTTCATTAAATAATTTATTTTCGTCTTTTGAAAAAGCAAAATGTCTTAATAAGGTAATTAACACTCAAATTGGTATAGACATCAATTCAAGTTATAAAAGAGCATCAAACATTTTAGATCATGAGATGAAAAATAACGAGATTGAAATAAATGATACAACTGATCCTGGTATTTTTAAAAGTGATTTTGAAAAAAACTTATATAAAAAAATTAATGATATTAAAAAATATTATTCTAACATAAACAGTGATGAAAATTGTGAAAAATCATTATCAATTTTAGCTGAAACTAAAAAAGAAGTTTTCGAATTTTTTGATAATGTAAAAGTTAATGAGGATAATGAAACTTTAAGAAAAAATCGTTTGGAACTTATTAATATGTTATGTAAAACGTTTCAAAATTATATAAATTTTCGATTTTTAAAAGCTCATAATGAATAAGTTAATTCTTAATTTTAAGTCTAAAGATTCAAAAAAAATAAAAAATCCAAAAAATTTTTTAGGTGGTAAAGGGGCAAATTTATCTGAAATGGGAAGAATGGGTTTACCAGTACCTCCTGGTTTTACTATCTCAACAAACGTGTGCGAAATTTTTTATAAGGATAAAAAAAAATTAAACTCTAAATTAATTAGCCAAATAAAAAAGGAAATCAAAACAATAGAAAAAGATGTATCTAAAAAATTTGGAGATTTAAAAAATCCTCTTCTTTTATCAGTTCGATCTGGAGCAAGAGTTTCAATGCCAGGTATGATGGATACAATTTTGAACTTAGGACTAAATGATAAAACAGTTGTTGCTTTGGCTAACAAAACATCCAACGGAAGATTTGCGAAAGATAGCTATAGAAGATTCATTCAGATGTACGGAAATGTAGTCATGGGTGTCGAAAGTTACAATTTTGAGGAATTGATAGAAAATTATAAGTTAACAAAAGGTGTCTTGCTTGATACGGATCTCGATGAAGAAGATTGGGGTGGTTTAATAAATGATTTTAAGAATGTAATTAAAGAAAAGACCAATAAAGATTTTCCTCAAAATGTTTATCATCAATTATTCGGTGCAATAAGTGCTGTATTTTTATCTTGGGAAAGTAAAAGAGCGAAAATTTATAGAAAGTTAAATCAAATTCCTTCCGAATGGGGAACTGCTGTTAATGTTCAATCTATGGTTTTTGGAAATATGGGTAATGATTGTGCAACAGGAGTTGCCTTCACTAGAAACCCTTCAAATGGATCAAATGATATTTATGGAGAATATTTAATTAACGCTCAGGGAGAAGATGTTGTAGCTGGAACCAGAACTCCACAATATATTACAAAAAAGGCGAGAAAAGAGGCAAAAGTTGATGACGCATCCATGGAAGAGTCGATGCCAGAAGTATATCACGAATTATATAAAATTTTAAAAAAACTTGAGAAACATTATAAGGATATGCAAGATGTAGAGTTCACTGTTGAAAGTAATAAACTTTGGATATTACAAACTCGATCTGGAAAAAGAACATCAAAATCGGCAGTAAAAATTGCTGTTGATATGGTCAGAGAAAAGTTAATCAATAAAAATGATGCTGTTCTAAGAGTTGATCCTAACTCTTTAGACACACTTTTGCACCCCACTTTGGATGAGAAAAGTTCAATCAACGTTATAGCAAATGGTCTTCCAGCATCTCCTGGTGCAGTAAGTGGAAAAGTAGTTTTCACTTCAGAGGAGGCTGAAAGATTAAATGATATGATGCAAGATACGATTTTAGTTAGAGTTGAAACTTCTCCAGAAGATATTCAAGGAATGCATGCAGCGAAGGGAATTTTAACCTCAAGAGGAGGAATGACTAGTCATGCTGCAGTTGTAGCTAGGGGAATGGGAAGACCTTGTGTTTCTGGTTCAAGTGAAATTGAAATTAATTACGATAAAAAAGTTTTTAAAACAAATTCGGCTGAGGTCAAAGAGGGTGAAACAATTACTATTGATGGTTCTACAGGAAGAATAATTTTAGGTACAGTGCCAACTATAAAACCTGAGATATCAGGGGATTTTTCAAAATTGATGAGCTGGGCTGATAAAATTAGAAAACTTAAAGTAAGAACTAACTCTGAGACTCCTCTAGACACTAAAACAGCCAGAGATTTTGGCGCAGAAGGTATTGGACTTTGTAGGACTGAACATATGTTTTTTGATGAGGAAAGAATTTTATCTGTGCGAGAAATGATTTTATCAAAAACGCTAGATGATAGATCTAATGCTTTAAAAAAAATTCTACCACATCAAAAAAAAGATTTTATGGAGATATTCAAGATTATGCATGGGCTTCCAGTTACTGTTAGATTATTAGATCCACCACTACATGAATTTTTACCCAAATCTGATAAAGAAATTTCTGAGGTAGCTAATGTTATTGGATCAGACAAAAAAGATATTGAAAGCAGGATAGAGGAACTTCATGAACAAAATCCAATGTTAGGACATAGAGGTTGTAGACTTGGCATCTCATTTCCTGAAATTTATGAGATGCAATGTAGAGCGATATTCGAGGCTCTTGCAGACTTAAAAAAAAACAAACAAAAATTTGCTTTTCCAGAGATAATGATTCCTTTAGTTTCAACTGAAGCCGAGATTAAAATAATGAAAGACTTAGTAATCAATACTGCAAGAAAAGTTCAAAAAGAAAATAAAACAAAAATTGAATTTCTTGTAGGTACAATGATTGAGTTACCTAGAGCAGCAATTAAGGCTGATGATATTGCGAAACATGCTGAATTCTTTAGTTTTGGCACTAATGATTTAACACAAACAACTTTTGGAATAAGTAGAGACGATAGTGGTAAATTTTTAAATGATTATATAGATAATAAGATTTTTACTATTGATCCTTTTGTATCCATTGATGACGGAGTGAAAGATTTAGTCGAAATAGCGGTCTCTAAAGGAAAAAAACAAAATAAAAAAATTAAATTAGGTATATGTGGTGAACATGGTGGCGATCCAAAGAGTATTAAATTTTGTTCAAAAGCTGGGCTTAATTATGTTTCCTGTTCCCCTTACAGAGTTCCTATAGCTAGATTAGCAGCGGCACAGGCTGAGCTGACGAAAAATAAAAAAAAAAATCAAATAATCTAGATTTCTAGTTTGAAATCTATAGCTGGGGCACTATGAGTAATGCTCCCAATTGAAATTCTATCTACACCAGTCATAGCTACAGATTTTATAGTTTTAAGACTTATATTCCCTGAAGCTTCTGTCTCATAATATTTTTTAACAAGTTTTACACCTGCTCTAAGATTTTTAATACTCATATTATCAAACAAAATAGTATTAAATTTAAGACCAATAATCTTTTTCAGTTGCTTTAAATCATCCACCTCAACAGTAATTTTTTTTCCTTTTTTATTTTTTATTGCCAATGAAACTAATTCTTTTAAATCAGAACTAGCGATATGATTATCTTTAATCAAAAATTCATCACTTAAATTAAATCTATGATTGGTACCGCCTCCTAATTTAACTGCATATTTTTGAATAACCCTATAATTCGGTAAAGTTTTTCTGGTACAGCAAATTTTGCACTTTTTTCCAGCTAGTTTAACAAATTGATTTGTTTTTGTAGCTATTCCAGAAATATGAGATAAAAAATTTAATGCAACCCTTTCTGCAATCATTATAGAATTAGCTTTACCTTTTATTACTGCTATTACAGAATTTTTTTCGACTGTGGACCCATCATTTTTTTTTAATATAAACTTAATTTTTTTGTCAACTTGCTTAAAAGACTGTTTTACAAATAATAAACCTGCAACAACTGCTTTTTGATTAGAAATTATTTTCGCCTCAATAATTTTATTATTATTTATGAGGTTAGACGTTATATCTCCAAAAGGATATAAATCTTCGGTTAGAGCAAGTTTTACTCTATCTTTAATAAAAGTTTCACTTAATCTAATTTTTGACACGAAGTGTTATCTACCAATAGCAACCATTTTTTCTACTGACAATCTCGCTCTATCAATTGTTTCTTGGTCCATGATAATTTCACCAGTTTCATTTTCTAAACAGTCTAATATTTTTGGTAAAGTAATTTTTTTCATATGTGGACACATATTACATGGTCTTATAAATTCAACGTTTGGATTTTCCACTTGAATGTTATCACTCATAGAACACTCAGTTACCATCATTACTTTTTTCGGCTGATTATCTTTAACATAATTAATCATTCCCGATGTTGATCCTGCAAAATCACTGGCTTTAATCACTTCTGGTGGACATTCTGGATGTGCAATTATTTTAATTCCAGGATTATTTTTCCTTATATTGTTAATCTCATTTTCATTGAATTGATCATGAACAATACAAATTCCTTTCCATGAAATAATTTCAACGTCGGTTTGTGAGGCAACATATTTAGCTAAATAATCGTCAGGTAAAAAAATAACTTTTTTCACACCTAAGGATTTTACAATTTTAACTGCATTTGCAGATGTACAACACACATCTGTTTCTGCTTTTACATCAGCAGATGTATTTACATATGAGACAACAGGAACTCCTGGATACTTTTCTTTTAACAACCTTACATCTTTACCCGTAATTGAAGAGGATAATGAACAACCCGCTTTCATGTCTGGTAATAAAACTTTTTTATTTGGACTCATTAATTTTGACGTCTCAGCCATGAAATGAACTCCAGCCATAACAATTATATCTGCTGAGGTTTTTGATGCTTCAACGGCAAGAGCTAAAGAGTCTGCAGAAAAATCCGCAATACCGTGATAAATTTCTGGAGTTTGATAGTTATGAGCAAGTATTACTGCATTCTTCTCTTTTTTTAATTTATTAATTTTATGAATATAAGGAGCATGAACTGCCCACTCAATCTCAGGCATAACCTTTGAAATCTTCTTATAAATTGGATCAGTTGCCAATTTTACTTCTTGATTAAATTCCATATACAAAATTTATCAATTTGAAACCTACTTGTCATTGATTTAATGTGGGTCATATTTGCGGCCATGCTGAAATTGGTAGACAGGCACGGTTGAGGGCCGTGTGGACCTAGTCCATGAGAGTTCGAGTCTCTCTGGCCGCACCAAAAAACTAAATCTTTAGCCATTCAGGGATAAATATTTTAAATGATGCATTTTTACTTTTTAAAGTAAGGTCTTTATTGAAATTTTCATTTGAAAATTTTATCAAAGCAAACGGATACTCTTCATTTATCAAAATTTTTCCAATTTCAATCTCATTACAATATACCGTCTCACCTTCATCAAGTTTTCCATCAATTATCTCAACTGGCAATAACCTCTTAGAAAGTTTATTTTTAAGCTTAATTCTAGCAGTATTTTCTTGTCCTACGTAACATCCTTTTTTAAAATCAATACCATTTAGTTCTTCAAAATTACATTCAATACCAAATAATTTATTTTTAAGTTTATTTAAATTCTTTGGAACAATCCCAAGTTTATGACTTTGATGATAATAGCCCTCAATTTTATCGTCTTTTAATTCAAGTTTTTTTAGAGATAAATAAAGTTTTTCTAAATTAATAATTAGTCTAGCACCCAAATTTTTATTTCTTGGATCTAGAACTATTGGATCCTCTCTATATTTCATAGTAAAACCAAGAATATCTTTTGTGTTATCTAATGATAAATATTTTTCATAACCAAAACTTGCAACAACAAATTCATTGCTAAGATTAAGAATTTCTACTTTTGATCTAATTTTGTATAAATTTAACTGTTTCAATATTTCCTCAGATTGAGACTTTTCACAATCAATAAAAAAACCTGACTTATGTTTTACAACAATAAATTCATAAAGAAACTTGCCTTGAGGGGTTAATAATGAGGCAAAACAACTTGAGCTATCTGTAACTTTATTAATGTCATTGCTAATTAAATTTTGCAAGAAGTCTATAGCGTCCTGGCCATTTACATAAAGTATGGCTCTATCTTTTAATATATAAACACTATTATTCATATTTGATTGAACGTTAAATTTAATATAATAACTTTTTTTAAAAATGTTAGATCTAATAATCAAAAATGGGCAATGTTATATCGATGGGAAACTACAGGATAAAGATATAGCCGTTAAAAAGGGTAAAATATTAAAGATTGGTCAAATATCAGAGAAGGCAAAAAAAGTCTATGATGCTAAAAATAAAATTACCTTACCTGGCTGTATAGATACTCAGACGCATTTTAGAGAACCAGGTTCAACAGATACAGAAGATCTTAACTCTGGAAGCAGAGCAGCAGTAGCAGGAGGAATTACAGCAGTATTTGAGATGCCAAATACTAACCCTCCAACCTCTAATTTAAAAGAGTTTCAGAAAAAATTAGATCTTGCAAAAAATAGAATGTATTGCAACTACGCTTTCTATTTTGGTGCAACAGCAGGTAACGTTAGTCAACTCGCTGAGTTAAAAAATTTAGAGGGCTGTTGTGGGATCAAATTGTTTGTAGGTTCGTCAACAGGTAATCTCTTAGTAGCACTAGAGGAAGATATTGATAAAGTTTTTCAAAATAGTTCAAAGGTAGTAGCAGTTCACTCAGAGGATGAAGAAATCTTAAATAAGAATAAAAAATTGATTAAAAATGGTGATGTGCATTCACATCCTATTTGGAGAAGTGAGGAGTGTGCAATTTCTTCCACTAGAAGAATAGTTAGACTTGCAAAAAAATATAATAAGAAAGCGCATGTACTTCATATTACCACTAAACAAGAAGTAGATTTTTTATCTCAACATAAAGTTAATATTACTTTTGAAATTACTCCACAACATTTAACAATCTATGCGCCTGATTGTTATGATAAACTTGGAACTTACGCTCAGATGAATCCACCAATTAGAGATAAATCTCACTACGATCGATTATGGTATGCGGTAAGAAATAATTTAAATGATACAATTGGCTCAGATCACGCACCACATTTAAAAGTAAATAAAGATAAAGAGTATCCCGATTCTCCATCTGGCATGCCAGGTGTTCAAACACTTATGCCAGTCATGTTAGATCATGTTAATCATGGAAAATTGTCACTAACTCAACTAATAAATCTAGTATGTGAAAATCCAATAAAAATATTTGGGATACAGAACAAAGGTTATATTAAAGAGGGGTATGATGCTGATTTCACGATTGTTGATATGAACAAGATAATTAAGATTAAAAATGAGAATATAGAAAGTAAGTGTGGATGGTCACCTTTTAATAATGTTGAGTTTAAAGGAACACCAGTAGCAACAATAATCTCTGGTAAAATAAAAATGATAGATGGAAAGATCTTGGGTGAACCAGAGGGTACACCTCTAAAATTTAGTTAATCTTAATTGTAAAACTATTTACTAATATAACACCAATAACTATAAGAAATAACCCAACAATTGCTTGCCAAGCTAGAGTTTGTTTAAAAAAGAAATAACCAAGTAATGCTATTGTAAATATTCCTAGCCCACTCCAAGTAGCATAAACAATTGCAATTGGGAGTTTATCCATAACAAAAGTCATTAAATAGAAAGACACCAGATAAAATATTGTTAAACAAATGGTTGGAATAATCTTCGTAAAATTCTGTGAGACCGGCAATAACATTGTTCCAGCCACCTCACAAAATATAGCGACAAATAGAAAGGAGTATGTTTTAAGCACTATTTAATATTTTACTATCAATTAAGTCTTGTTTAATTTCATCAAGAATTGCAGGATCATCTATAGTTGGAGGCATTTTATATTCAACATTATCAGCAATTTTTCTAATTGTTCCTCTCAAGATTTTCCCAGACCTTGTTTTTGGAAGTCTTTTAATTACTATTGCAACTTTAAAAGCTGCTACAGGACCTATTTTATCCCTTACCATTTGAATACATTCTTTAGAAATTGTCTCGTTATCTTTATCAACCCCAGCTTTTAAAACAATCAGTCCTATTGGTAATTGTCCTTTTAATTTATCTGCGATACCGAGAACCGCACATTCAGCCACTGATTGATGTTCAGATAAAACTTCCTCAATCGCACCAGTTGATAACCTATGGCCAGCAACATTTATGATGTCATCAGTCCTAGACATAATCCATATATAGCCATCTTCATCAATATGACCTGCATCATAAGTTTGATAGTAGCCATCATAGTTTGACATATAATTTTCTTTATATCTTTGATCTGCATTCCAAAGAGTTGGAAATGTACCAGGGGGTAAAGGCAATTTAACTACAATATCTCCCATTTCGTTTGGTTCAGCTAAAGTTTGATCTGACTTAACAATTTTTACATCATAGCCTGGCACTGCTTTACATGCCGAACCATATTTAGTTTTCATCATTTCAATTCCTGTGCAATTCGAGCTTATTGCCCAACTAGTTTCAGTTTGCCACCAATGGTCAATCACCGGAACTTTTAATAAATTTTCTGCCCATTTAATTGTATCTGGATCAGCTCTTTCACCAGCAAGAAATAAACTTTCAAAATTACTTAGATCATATTTAGAGAAGAATTTTCCCTCAGGATCTTCTTTTTTAATTGCTCTAAAGGCAGTCGGAGCTGTAAATAAAGATTTTACCTTGTAATCAGAAATGATTTTCCAGAAAGCTCCCGCATCAGGTGTACCCACAGGTTTTCCTTCGAACAAAACAGTTGTACATCCTTTAAACAATGGAGCGTAAACTATGTATGAATGGCCAACAATCCAACCAATATCACTTGCTGACCACCAAATATCTCCCTCATCAATATTGTAGATATTTTTCATTGTCCATTTCAAAGCCACTATGTGACCTCCAATGTCTCTTACTATTCCCTTAGGCGTTCCTGTTGTACCCGAGGTATATAGTATATAGGCAAACTCATTTGAATTCATCTCTACACAGTCAGTATTCTTAGCATCAGCTAATGCTTCATCCCAACTAATTTCACTAGGTGCATTTAAATTAACCTCATGATCTTTTCTTTGAAATAAAATCATCTTACTTATCTTGTGTTTTGCCAGTTTAATAGCTTCATCTACTAATGGTTTATATTCAACTGTTCTTCCAGGCTCAAAACCACATGACGCTGTTACAAGAATTTTAGCTTTACTGTCATCTATCCTGCTTGCAAGTTCATTTGATGCAAATCCACCAAAAACAACTGAGTGAATTGCTCCAATTCTTCCACAAGCAAGCATGGCAATCACTGCTTCAGGGATCATTGGCATATAAATTATTACTCTATCACCCTTACTAACACCTTGATTTTTTAATGCCCCCGCAAATTTTGACACTTTTGATCTTAATTCTTCATATGTAAGTTTACTTTTGTTTCCTGTGATGGGACTATCGTATATAAGTGCAATTTTTTTACCTTGACCCTTATCAATATGTATATCTAATGCATTGTAGCAAGTGTTTGTAACTCCGTCTTCGAACCATTTGTAAAAAGGAGGGTTTGATTTGTTTAAAATTTTTGAGGGTTTCTTAAACCAAAATATATCGTTAGATGCCTCTCTCCAGAAATTTTCTGGATCTTCAATTGATTTTTTATAAATTTCCTCGAATTTACCTGACATAATAATATTGATTCGTTAGTTAATTTATTGTGGTTTTTAAATCACAAATTGTATTTAATTTTAAAAAACGAGTAAAATCAATGTAAATTAATGTCAATTATGTCTTCTATAAACTGTTTTTATTTGGTATTTAACCACAACTTTTGCTTAGGGAAGCCTAAGCTTAGTTTATATAAACTAAAGTAAAAACTAACTAAAGAGGGAGTTTTTTATGAAAAAACTTAAACTGTTTGCTCTAGCAGCCTTAGCCCTAGTGGGTTATGCAGGTGTTGCTAATGCAGCAGACGCAACGATGTTAGCACAGGATGACTTTGTTGGAATATCTTTTTGGATAATTTCAATGGGTATGTTAGCTAGTACAGCTTTTTTCTTTATGGAAAGAGGTACTGTTAACCCTGCGTGGAAAACATCAGTAACTGTTGCAGGTCTTGTAACTGGTATTGCTTTCATTCACTACATGTATATGAGAGAAGTATGGGTTGCTACAGGTGACTCACCAACAGTATACAGATATATTGACTGGTTAATTACTGTGCCACTACAGATGGTAGAGTTCTACTTAATCTTAGTAGCAGTAAGAAAAGCAAATTCTGGAATGTTCTGGAGATTGTTAATCGGTTCATTAGTAATGTTAATCGGTGGATATTTAGGAGAAGCTGGATACATCAACGCTACACTTGGTTTTGTAATCGGTATGGCTGGATGGATTTACATTCTATATGAAATATTCTCTGGTGAAGCTGGAAGAGCTGCTGCTAAAAGCGGTAACAAAGCTCTTGTAACTGCGTTCGGTGCAATGAGAATGATTGTAACTGTAGGTTGGGCTATTTATCCATTAGGTTATGTATTTGGTTACTTAACAGGTGGTGTAGATGCTAACTCACTAAACGTTGTTTACAACTTAGCTGACTTCATTAACAAAATTGCATTTGGTCTAGTAATCTGGGCTGCTGCAATGAGTTCAGGAGCTGGCGCAAGAGCAAGATAATTACTAAGTAATTAAAATAATTTTAGGGCGAGTATGTTTTGCATACTTGCCCTATTTTTTTAAACACCTATATCTAATCGAATGGCAAGAATAACTTATATCACTCACAATGATGAAAAACATACTGTTGAGGTTCAAAACGGTCTTACTGTAATGGAGGGAGCAGTTCAAAACGATATACCAGGCATAGATGCTGATTGCGGTGGTGGAATGGCATGTGCAACTTGCCATGTTTATGTCAAAGATGATTGGTTTAATAAAATTCCAAAAAAAGAAGATGGAGAAGATGATATGTTAGATATGGCATTTGAACCAAAAACAAATAGTAGACTAAGTTGTCAAATAATTGTCTCAGATGAACTAGATGGGCTTGAAGTAAACATACCATCCAAGCAAGCTTAAATGATAAAAACTGATGCATTAATTATTGGAGCAGGTCCAACAGGATTATTTACTGCACATCAACTAAATTTGATTGGATTAAGCTGTGAAGTAGTTGACAACTTAGATAAGATTGGTGGTCAATGTATCGAGCTTTATCCAGATAAACCAATATATGATATACCCGCAGTTCCTGAATGTACAGGTGAACAACTCACAAACAATTTAATAAATCAATTAAAACCTTTTGATATTAAATTTCATTTAAATCAAAGAGTTGAAGAAGTTAAAAGAGATAAAGAAAATTGGATTGTAAAAACGAATAGTGGTAATACTTTTTTAACACCAAATGTTATTATTGCAGGAGGTGTTGGTTCATTTGAACCAAGAAAATTTTCTCCTAAAGAGTGTGAAAAATTTGAAAATAAATCATTATTTTATTCTGTAAAAGATAAAAAAATTTTTGAGGGAAAAACAGTAGCAATTTTTGGTGGTGGAGATAGCGCACTAGATTGGGCAGTTGAATTATCGAAAAAATCCAAGGTAAATTTGATACACAGAAGAGATGAATTCAGAGGTGCAGAAGCTACTGTTAGCAAAATGCATGCGTTAGTAAAAGAGGGTAAAATAAATCTTTTTACAAAATATCAAATGATGTCAGTTAAAGGAAATGGTAAATTAAAAAGTATAGATTTAAAAAATGATGAGGATGAAATAAAGAATATAAAAACTGATTACGCCTTGGGTTTTTTTGGTCTAATAATGCAATTAGGACCAATAGCTAATTGGGGACTTAATTTAAATAAAAAAACTATTGAAGTTGATACTGAAAAATTTGAAACAAATCAAAAGGGCATCTATGCAGTAGGCGATATTTGTAACTATCCCGGTAAATTAAAACTAATTTTATCAGGCTTCCACGAAGGTGCTTTAGCGGCGAGAGCATGTTTTAAATTAGCAAGACCTAACGAAAAATATCGATTTGAATTTACAACAACATCAACAAACTTATTAAAAAGACTTGGAAAAAAAGAGTGATAGATCTTTACTCAGCTAATACACCTAATGGCAAAAAAATTAGTATTATGCTCGAGGAAATTGGATTTGACTACAAAGTAATTAAAGTTGATATTAATAATGGTGAACAATTTAAAGAAGAATTTAAAAAAATTAGTCCATTAAGTAAAATCCCAGTAATAATTGATCATAAAAATAAAAAAACAGTCTTTGAGTCTGGCGCAATTTTAATCTATTTAGCTGAGTTGAGTGGAAAATTTTATAATTCTGAAGAAAAATTAGAGATCAATCAATGGCTTATGGCTCAGATGGGTTATGTGGGTCCAATGTTAGGCCAACATCATCAATTCCATCATTATAATCCTGGGAAAAGTAAATTTGGTGAGGATAGATATTTTAAAATTTCTAAACGAATATACAAAGAGTTAGATGAAAGGTTATCCAAATCAAAATATTTATCAGGTAAAAATTATACAATTGCAGATATTGGTACATTTCCGTGGATTGCAAGACATGAATGGCATGATATTGGCCTGAAAAATTATAAAAATCTCACCAGATGGTATGATGAAATTTCTGAAAGGGAAGGTGTAAAAAGAGGTTTTGCGTTCATGAATGAAAGTGAGACACCCCCTAAACCTTATTAATTCATTGAAGATAGCAATCTAAATAAAGAGGCAAATATTCCGTGACCTGAGACCTCTATGGCAAGGACAATAATAATTATCAAGATTATTTTCGAATCCATTAACTAAATACAATAAATAATAAAATTATCCAAAACAAACCATAATAATAATATATATATTTTTTAGTAAAATAATAAGTTACTGGATTATGAACTTTTTTAGTTTTTTTCTTTTTTTTAGTCATCTGCGTGAACTTTTTCATCCTTTTCATGTTTTTCTTGAGCCGCGATAGTATACTTTGCAACAGGCCGCGCCATTAATCTTTTTAGACCAATTGGCTCAGCTGTATCAAGACAGTATCCATATATATCCTCTCTAATTCTTGCTAAAGCTTTGTCTATCTCCGATATTAGTTTTATTTGTCTATTAATAGATTTCATCTCAACATTTTTGTCTGTATATGAACTTGCCTGGTCAACAATATCTGCTGAAATACTATTATCATCCATACTTCCATTATAAAGAGCCTCATTGTTTGCTCTAACTAATTCTTTTTTCCATTCCTGTAATTTCATTCTGAAAAAAATTTTGTGTTTTTCACACATATATTTCTCAGTTTCCTTTGGAATATAGGTTTTAGAAATCTTGATAGGACCTTTTTTAATTTCTTTTGGTTTGCTAACTGTTTTAGGTTTAGTTCTATTTACAGTTTTAGTTTTAGCTTTTGTAACCTTTTTTTTTACTTTACTGTTTTTAGGCATCTTTTAATTTGAATTCGTGGCAGTATATTCAGCAAATTAAGGGTGTCAAGCAACCTTAATTATTGTAAATATTTAATTATGAATGTTTTAAACAGAAATATTAATAATATATTTTTTATTTTTGTATTATCACATCTAATAATTTGGACACTGATTCCCACAGTAACAAATAAAAATTTACCACTAGATACTATAGAAGCTTTAGCATGGGGAAGCAATTTAGATTGGGGATTTAACAAGCATCCACCAATGAGTGCATTTTTTTCAGAAATTTTTTTTAATATTTTTGGCTCACAAGATTGGGCTTTCTATTTATTAAGCCAAATTTTTGTTGCGATTGCTTTTTATTACGTTTTCAAACTGGCTTATGAAATTTTACAAGACCTTAAATTAAGCCTAATTTCAGTATTGTTATTAGTTTCAATTTATTTCTATAACTTCACTTCACCTGAATTTAATGTAAATGTTTGCCAATTACCTTTTTGGTCAATGGTTGTTTATTACTCTTGGAAAATTTACGACTCTAATGTGGTAAATTTATCAGATTGTTTCATTGTTGCAATATTTGGAGCGATAGGTTTCTTATCAAAATATTTATTCGTTTATTTATTAGTTTCAATTGATTTACTTTTTATTTATTTAATTTTGTTTAAAAAATCGAAAAAATTTGATTTTAAATATATAATAACTCTTGAAGTATTTATCGTTTTACTAGTACCCCATTTAATTTGGCTTTATGATAACGATTTCGTTACAGTTCTATATGGTCTAAAACGAACAGGTTTAGAATATGTCAGTATAATTAATCATCTTTATCAACCACTTATATTTTTGATCAAACAAATTGGAATTTTAATTCCTTTCTTCTTTTTGGTTTGGTTACTAGTAAAAAAGATTAAATTTAGATTTAATCTAAAAGATAGGAAATTACTTTTTTTGATAGCAATAAATGTTTTTCCAATCTTTTTAATGTTATTAACATCACTCATCACGGGTTCGAAAATTAGGACGATGTGGATGACACCCTTCTATTTATTTTTCGGAGTTTTTTTCGTCTATTTATTTAAATCTCAAATTAATTTAAAAAAAATTAATTCTTTTCTATTAGGTTTTTTGTTTCTATTTTTTCTTTCCCCGACAATTTATTCATATGTATCGATATCTCAAACTGATAAAAGAACAGATTACCCAGGTAAAGAAATTGCTATAAAAACTCAAATTACCTGGAGTCAAGAATTTGAAAAAGAAATTGAATTTGTTACTGGCGATGAATGGAAAGCAGGCAATCTCTCATATCACCTTAAATCAAGACCCATATGGGAAGGATTTACTACTGATGAAATTTTAAACGATGCATCACAATTTATTTGTATAGGTGAAGTATGTTTAGGCAGATACTAAAAAAAAAAATTAATGAAAATTAAAATTTTAATCCCGATTTTTAATGATTGGCAATCAGTGCTCAAGTTATTAGATGAAATAAATAACTTATCCTTAGATAGTGAATTTCAGTTATCAATAATTATTTTAAATGATGCCTCAAATTTCGATCGTCCAGATATTGAAAATTCTTTTGATAATATTCAATCATTAAAGATTTTGAATATGAAACATAACCAGGGTCACGCTAGATGTATTGCAACAGGATTAAAGTACATTTTTGAAAAAGATGATTTTGATTTTGCTATTCCAATGGATGGAGACGGCGAAGATAGACCAGAGGAAATAAAAATTTTTTTAGAGCAGATAAAAGAATCTCATGAAAAGCCAATTGTTGGTGAAAGAATTAAAAGATCTGAAAGTGTGTTTTTTAAAATTTGTTATCAATTGCATAAGCTAACAACTTTAGTGTTTACTGGTAAATCAATTAAATTTGGAAATTACACTTGTTTACCAAAATCAACTGTAGAGAAAATGATTAAAGAAAAATCTACTTGGAATAGTTTTTCTGGATCATTAAAGAAAATTGAAAACGATTTAATTTCAATTCCCTCTATAAGAGGATCAAGATATTTTGGACCTTCAAAAATGAATTTTATGAATTTAATAAAACACTCGCTTTCAATTATGAGTGTTTTCAGAAAAACTTTTTTAATTCGATCAGCACTCTTTATAATTATATATATTTTGCTAATAAAGAGTAATGCCTCTATAGTTACTTCTGTACCATTAATCTTATTGTTAATTGCTGTCTACTCAGTGTCAAATTTAGCACTAAGAGAAAATATGGAGGAATTTAAGAATTCATTAAGTCAAATAAAAGATATTGAACAAATAAAATGAAAAAAAAAGACCTATATTACGAGAGAATTCCAACAAAACTTTTAAGAGAAGATGTAAAATATTTAGGAGATACACTTGGAAAAGTAATTGCTACTCAAGAGGGCTCAAAGTTTTTTGATTTAGTAGAAAATGTTAGAAAATTATCAAAAGTAAACAAAAAAAATCCTAATCAAAAAAAATTGAATAGTAAAGTTATTGCAGCCATAAAAAAAATTAATCCACATAATACTTTTAAATTAACAAGAGCATTTTCACATTTTATGAATTTTATAAATTTAGCAGAATTAGTTGATGCTTCAAGAAGCTTGAATCAATACGAAAATAACAAAAAAAAATCAAATAAGCAGAATTTATTTATTGAAGAAATTTTTGAAGATTTATTTAAGAAAAAAGATATTTCAAATAATACAATTTATAATTTAGCTAAAAACTTAAATATTGGTATAGTTTTAACTGCCCATCCCACCGAAGTAAAAAGAAGAACTTTAATTCAAAAACATCATAGGATTATTGAAATACTGGAGCAGAGGGAGTTGTTAAAAAATTTTCCATCAAAATTGAAAACACTCGATAAAGAACTTTTTGATGAATTGACAGTTATTTGGAATACGGACGATTTAAAAAGAGTAAGACCATCACCATTTGATGAAGCTAGGTGGGGACTTGCTATAATTGAAGATAGTTTGTGGGATACAGTTCCAAAAGTATACAGAAAATTAAACTCTATATTTGTAAAAAATATGGGTAAAAATTTACCAAAGAATTTTAACCCAATAGTATTTGGTTCATGGATGGGAGGTGATCGAGACGGTAATCCCAATGTAACTGCTGAAGTCACAAGAAAAGTAATCCTATTATCTAGATGGGAAGCTGCAAAACTATATGAGAAAGCTCTTACTAAAATAATAAGATCTTATTCTATGAAAAAATGCTCAAAAAAAATCCAAAAAAAAGTCGGAAAATCATTTGAGCCTTATAGAGTTTTTTTAAGACCTTTAAGGGATAAAATTCGACTAACTCACAGATCTATCGAACAACATTTAGTCAATAAAAAACCCTTAAATCACAAAGAATTGATCAATTCTCGTGAAGAAATATTAAAACCCTTAAGAGTAGTAAGAGAGTCTCTTGAGCAAAACCAAAACGAAAATATAGCTAGTGGTGAATTATTAGATTTGATGAGAAGAGCTAAATGTTTTGGTATCAATTTAGCAAGATTAGATATCAGACAAGAGTCTTCTAGACACAGTCAATTGATAAACGAATTTGTAAAAAGAAAATATAATATAAGTTATTTAAAATTTAGTGAGGATAAAAGAATAGAATTCCTTAAAAAACACATACTTACAAAAAAAAATCAAATAAATGATTTACAAATAAGAAATAAAGAAAACAAAGAGGTTTGGTCTACTTTTAAAATTCTAGCTAATGAACCCAGTGAAAGTTTAGGAGCCTATGTTATATCAATGACAACCTCAGCTTCTGATATACTATCTGTAGTATTTTTACAAAAGGAAGCAAAAATTAAAAATAAATTAAGAGTAGTTCCTTTATTTGAAACTTTGGATGATCTTATTAATTCAAAATCAATAATGCAGACTTTATTTTCACAAAGATGGTACAGAAAATTAATTAATAATAAACAAGAAGTGATGATCGGATATTCAGACTCCAGTAAGGATGCTGGTAAAATATGTGCGAGCTGGCATCAGTATAAGGCTCAAGAAGAAATAGTGAATTTGGCAAAGAAATTTAAAATAGAGGTAATTTTTTTTCATGGACGAGGTGGATCTGCAGGAAGAGGTGGTGGACCAATTCAAGCAACTCTCAGATCTTTACCTCCCAACTCTGTTAACGGTAAAATTAGAATTACTGATCAAGGTGAAGTTATTCAGCAAAAATATGGTTATGAGCCTTTAGCTAATTATAATTTGTGTAGCTATATAGGTGCTGTAACTGAAGCTACTTTAAATCCACCACCGTCCCCAAAAAATAATTGGAGAAACCTTATCGAAAAAATGTCAGACATATCTAAAAGCTCATATAGAAAAAATATAAATCAAAGTTCAGAATTTATTAAATACTTTGAAACAGTCACTCCTCACAAAGCACTTGGAAAACTTTCAATAGGTTCAAGACCATCAAAAAGAAAAAATATTGATAATATAAAAAGTTTAAGAGCAATACCTTGGGTTTTTGCTTGGACACAAATTAGACTTATGCTTCCAGCATGGCTTGGGAGTGCTGAGGCCTTAAGATACTCTTACATAAATAAATTTAGAAGAACCTTATTGGATATGGAGAAAAATTGGCCATTTTTTAACTCTATGCTTGATACGCTAGATATGGTGATTGCAAAAGCTGATCCTGAAATATCAAAAATATACGAAGAATATTTAGCAGACGATAGTTTAAGGAGAGTTGGAAAGAAACTTAGATTTCAGTTTGATGTTATTAAAAAATTGAATAAGAAAATTACACCTAAAGAAATTGCTGCTATTAGAAAACAATTTAGATCTCCAATTATCGCTAGAAGTATATACTCTGAGGTATTAAATATTATTCAACCTACCGTAATTAAAAAACTTCAAGTCAATAAAAACCCAAAAAATAAGCAATATCTAAACGATGCTTTGTTGACTTCAATAGCTGGTATTTCAGCTGCAATGAAAAATACTGGTTGATAGTGTTTTTTTTAGATAGCTCTAATTGTTGGTAGACAATAAAAGTCAGCTGTATCTATTTTAGAAGAATATTGTCTTCTCATGTTCCATTTTTTATGAACACCTGCACTTGCAAGACTTAGTGTAGATCTTCCATACCTATAGTTGGTATTGTCAATTGATTGCATTAAAGTTTTTATTTTTTCGTCTTTTTCTGAGGAAAATAAATTTTTTCTACCATCATCATTACGTAGTCCTGTTAGCATAACTCCTGCTTTCTGATACCGATATCCATTTTTAAAAATACTTTCTAAAATTGAAATTGCAGTTTTAACAGTTTCAATACTATTATTTGTTGCAATTGGAAAATCAATTGTCTTTGCATTTGAATAATAACCGTAGTCTCTTTGAAAAGGACTAGTTCTGACAAAAACTGTAATTGCTTTTGCAACTAAAGACTCTGATCTAATTTTCTCAGAAGCATTCAAACAATAGTTTGCAACCGCCTCTTTTAGTTCTTGGAATTTTTCAATTCTTTTTCCAAATGATCTTGAAACTACACAGCTCTTTCTTTTTGTATGCGTTGTCTCTAAATCAATACACGGTACCCCTCTAAGTTCCATTGCAGTCCTAGAACTTAAAACATTGGAACATTTTTTGATCCATGTATTTGATTTATTTTTAAGTTGTTTTGCATTATAAATTCCGTTTTTTTGATAAAACTTCGTAAGTTGTCTGCCAACGCCCCACACATCATTAATCTCAACTTTTTCTAAGATAGGATCTAAGTTTTCAATTCCAATTAAACTAGTAACACCTGATTGTTTTTTCTTTGCAATATGATTTGCAACTTTACTTAAAGTCTTAGTTTTAGCAATTCCAATACTAGTTGGAATACCTGTCCATTGTAAAACTGTTTCTCTGATTTCTCTCCCAACTTTTTCAACATCAGAGTCTGGAAAGTTAGATAAATCTATAAATGCTTCATCAATTGAGTAAACTTCTATTTCAGTATTAAATCTTTTAAGTGTTCTCATTACCCTTCTAGATAAATCTCCGTATAAAGAATAATTTGATGAAAAAACTTCAACTTTATTTTTAACAATAATATCTTTTGCTTTAAAATAAGGTTCACCCATTTTAATTCCTAAAGCTTTTGCCTCATTAGATCTTGAAATTATACATCCATCATTATTTGATAACACAACTACAGGTTTTTTTCTTATTTTTGGATTGAATAATCTTTCACATGAAACATAGAAAGAATTACAGTCAACTAAAGCTAATTTTTTAGTACGTTGAATGGATGACATAAGTCACAACCCCCCAAATAAAAACATCTTCTTCTTCGTTAATTAAAATTCTATTAGAAAAGTCTTTAGACCCAGATGATAGAAATTTTTTATCTCTTTCTTGAACTAAAGTTTTAACCACAAGTTCATCATGAACATTTGCAATAACAGTTGAAAAGTTTTTTGGTTTTAAGCTTTTATCGACAACTAATAGGTCTCCATCATTAATTCCAACATCCACCATGGATTTTCCCTGAACTCTGATAATAAAAGTAGCTGGAACGTTTTTGATTAAATGCATGTTTAGATCAATATCTTCTTCGATATAATCAGTGGCAGGTGAGGGAAAACCAGCGCCAGCTTTATGCAGATAATAAGGAATAGTGAGCTTCATGTTCTTGTTTTGTTCTTATTTGTAGCGCACTTATACAATGTAGTCAATAGGTTGTATTTTGAGTCCGTAATTGAATCAAAAGTGAATCAAAACGTGAACATCAAAACTATATTTTGTATGCTTGTGGATAACTTCAACCAAGGATAGTTTAAATTATCAAATGAAAAAATTAATTTGTCATTGTGGAGCTGTTGAAGCAGAAATAAATTTAGATGGAGATTTAGCTAAAGTAATAAAATGTAACTGTTCTATTTGTAAAAGAAAAGGAGCAATCATGTCGATGGTAAAAAATGAAGATTTTAAAATTACCAAAGGAGAAGACAAATTAAAACTTTATCAATTTCATTCAAAAGTTGCCAAACATTACTTTTGCTCTGATTGTGGAATTTATACTCATCACAACCCAAGAATAAATCCATCGATGACAGGATTCAATGTTGGGTGTATTGATGAAATAAATACTTTTGATATAAAAGAAGTTCCTGTAAACGATGGTCAAAATCATCCTTTAGATAAAAAATAATTTTCATGGAACAATTCAGTTTATGTTTTGGAAGAGTAAAAAAAGATTGTTTAAAATTCATTAAGTCTCAAGAAACAAAAGCTGATAAATTTAAGAATAAAGAAAGAATGATTAAGTCTTTCTTAATTCCATTGTGTTTTTGGATTAATAAAAAAGCTAATAAAACAAGACCTTATTTTGTGGGTTTAGCAGGGGGTCAAGGTACCGGTAAAACTACGATTAGCTCTTTAATCAGAATAATTTTGACTAAATACTTTAAATTAAATGTTTTTAGGATTTCAATAGATGATTTTTATAAAACAAGAAAAGAGCGAATAAACTTATCAAAAAGAGTTCATCCTATGCTTCTAACAAGAGGAGTTCCTGGAACACATGATATAAATATGATGTTAAATTTCTTTAGAAAGTCAAAAAGTAAGAAATTCAAAAGGGTAAAATTACCAACATTTAATAAGGCCATCGATGACAGGTATAATAAAAAAAAATGGTATGATTTAAAAAAGAAACCAGATGTAATCATTTTTGAAGGGTGGTGTGTTGGTGCGAAATCTGAGAAAAATACCACTTTAAATAAAGCAATAAATTCATTGGAAAGAGCAAAAGACCAAAAAAAAATTTGGAGAAAACATGTTAACCATCAACTAAAATCAAAGTACAAAAACTTATACTCACAATTAAATTGTTTAATTTATCTTAAGGCAAAAAATTTTAGCTTATTACAAAAATGGAGATTAAAACAAGAGAGGAAACTTTGGGTGAAAAGTAAAGTAAAATCGAAAATAATGAGCAGGGAAGATGTATTAAATTTCATGCAAACTTATCAAAGAATAACCCAAAACATGTTTAGAAATATGCCAAAGTATGCGTCAGTAATATTTAATTTAAATAGTAACCATCAAATTAAATCTGCTGTATATAAAAAGAAATGATCAGAATTTTAATTATAATTACAAGCTTTATATTTTTAATTAGTAAGGCTAATGCCGAAACTTTTTCTGCAGCATTAAAAAAGGCTTATAATGATAATAATGAGCTAAATGCTGAAAGAGAAAGTTTAAATATTTCTGAGCAAGAATTAAAAATTTCAATAAGTTCATATTTACCCTCTGTAACTTTAAGTGGCAGCAAAAGCTCAGAAGATACCAATAAATTAACTAATCAGAATGGAACAGATGCAACAATCTCAGATGTAGACCCAACTGTACAATCATTAACAATTACACAAACATTAATCGATTTTGGAAGAGGTGCGGAATTAAGTAAAAGTAAAATTGGTATTGAATTAGCTAAAGCAAAGCTTTTAAAAAAAGAGCAAGAAATTCTATATAAATCAATTGAAGCCTATACGGGTTTAATCTCAGCTAACGAAAAACTTAAGATTAATAGATCGAATGTTGATTTATTAGATCGTCAAGTTGAAACAGATAGAATTAGACTTGAAAGAGGTAATATATCTTTATCAGATGTTGCTCAGTCAGAGTCCTCTTTAGCTGGAGCACAGGCAAAATTAATCCAAGCCGAAAACGATTTTCTAACCAGTAAACTAAATTATGAAAATGTGATTGGCACTATTAATGATGCAGAGTCGCTAGATAAATCATCTATCGTAATAGTTAATTTACCGAATGAACTAAACTCTGCAATAGAGATATCAAAAAAAGGCAATCCAGATTTAATTATAGCTCAGCTTGAATACGAACAATCCAAAAAAGATACTACCAGCGCAAGATCTGATTTAGCACCAACAGCAACCTTATCTTTTGATAGATCAAAAACGGATGATCTAAGCTCTACTATTGACGAAAAAGAACAAGATACTTTAAAGGCAACTGTCACATGGCCATTTTTCTCAGGTGGTAAGAATTATGCAAATTTAAATAAAAATAAAAGTTTAGAGACACAAAAAAATCTCCTTTTAAATAACACAATTAAAAAGAACCAAACAGATGTTGCAAGCGCCTGGTCAAATTACCAATCTAATAAAAGTTTATTAAATTCAGTAAGATCTCAAGTGAATGCTGCTGAAATTGCAAATGAGGGAATTGTAGCTGAGTATAATAGTGGTTCTGATAGAACTACTTTAGAGGTTATTCAGTCTAACTCTTTATTATTAAATGCCCAGATTTCATTGGCAGATTCAGAGAGAAATTATATTCTTTCACAGTTTAACCTTTTAAAATCTATCGGATTGCTCAATAGCGAATATCTTAAATTAAGGTAATAATCAGCATTTTTGGGCTTAAATAAATAAATCTTGCCAATGAGAACAAAATGTGTACATTTATAAGCATGATTCGAGTGATAAAAATATTAAAAAAAGAGGCAAAAAATGACTAAAAATAACTTAAAAGTAGTTAAATCTACTAAAAATCAAGAATTGGAAAACAAAGAAAAAAATAAAGCATTAGATGCTGCGATCAGCCAAATAACTGACAACTTCGGAAAAGGTTCAGTTATGAAGCTTGGTGAGAAAAGAGCTATGGATATCGAGTCGATATCTACAGGTTCTTTAAGTTTAGATTTAGCTTTAGGAATAGGTGGTTTACCAAAAGGAAGAATTGTTGAAGTTTACGGACCAGAGTCTTCTGGAAAAACAACATTAGCATTACAAGTTGTTGCTGAAGCCCAAAAGGCTGGTGGCATTTGTGCATTCGTTGATGCTGAACATGCTTTAGATCCAGTTTATGCAAAAAAATTAGGAGTAAATACTGAAGAGCTCTTAATTTCTCAACCAGACGCTGGTGAGCAAGCTTTAGAAATAGCAGATACATTAGTAAAATCAGGCTCTATTTCGGTTATCGTAATTGACTCTGTTGCAGCTTTAACTCCAAGAGCTTAAATTGAAGGTGAGATGGGCGATCATCACGTTGGTCTTCAATCAAGATTAATGAGTCAGGCTTTAAGAAAATTAACTGGTTCAATTTCAAATACCAACACTATGATGATTTTCATTAACCAAATCAGAATGAAAATAGGAGTTATGTTTGGAAGTCCTGAAACAACATCAGGTGGAAATGCACTTAAATTTTATTCATCTGTAAGAATGGATATTAGAAGAATTGGTGCCATCAAAGATAAAGATGAAATTATTGGTAACTCTACTAGAGTGAAAGTAGTTAAGAATAAAGTTGCACCACCATTTAAAGTTGTTGAGTTCGATTTAATGTATGGAAGAGGAATTAGTAAAATGGGTGAGTTAGTAGACCTAGGTGCTAAAGCCGACATCATTGAGAAATCAGGAGCATGGTATGCTTATAAGGGTGAGAAAATTGGACAAGGTAGAGAAAATGCTAAAGTCTATTTAGCTCAAAATCCACAAGTTGCTGCAGAAATTGAAATGGCAATTAGAGAAAAAGCAGGTGTGATTTCTAAAAAAATTGAAGGAAATCCGTTAAGTCCTGAAAAAATTGAAAAAGAGAAGAAAGTAGCTGAAAAAGAAGAGGCAGATAAAGAAGCTACTCCTCCTAAAAAGAACTAGAATTAAAGGTCATCTTTAAATTATAAAGGCGCTTATTATAAGCGCCTTTCCCCCTTATCGTTATCTAGACATAGAACAAAAAAGCTGTATTTTAAAAATATGGCAGACAAATCGTTAAATCAGATAAGAAGTACATTTCTTAAATACTTCGAGAAAAACGATCATAAAATTGTCGAGTCTAGTAATCTAGTGCCAAATAATGATCCAACCTTAATGTTTGCTAATTCAGGTATGGTTCAGTTTAAAAATGTATTTACTGGTTTAGAAAAAAGAGATTATCAAAGGGCAACCACCTCACAAAAGTGTGTAAGAGCAGGAGGTAAGCATAACGATTTAGAAAATGTTGGTTACACACCAAGACACCATACTTTTTTTGAAATGTTGGGAAATTTTTCTTTTGGAGATTATTTTAAAGAAAGAGGTATTGAACTTGCATGGAATTTAATCACTAAAGATTTTGGTTTAGATAAAGACAGAATTTATGTAACTGTTTTTC
This sequence comes from uncultured Pelagibacteraceae bacterium, assembly GCA_902610675.1. GTDB lineage: Bacteria > Pseudomonadota > Alphaproteobacteria > Pelagibacterales > Pelagibacteraceae > Pelagibacter. Next base: position 61,575 of record CACLWP010000005.1, read on the forward strand.
ATGAGGATGATGAGGCTTTCAATTTTTGGAAGAAAATAGCGGGTTTTAGTGATGATAGAATAATTAGAATTTCAACATCAGATAACTTTTGGTCAATGGGGGAGACAGGACCTTGTGGTCCTTGCTCAGAAATATTCTATGATCATGGCGATCATTTAAAAGGCGGTTTACCTGGAACTAAAGATCAAGACGGAGATCGTTTTATTGAAATTTGGAACCTAGTTTTTATGCAGTATGAGCAAGTCTCAAAAGATAAAAGAATAGATTTACCCAAACCATCTGTTGATACAGGAATGGGATTAGAGAGAATTGCAGCTCTTTTACAAGGCACACATGATAATTATCAAACGGATCACTTTAAGAAACTAATAAGCTCAATATCCGAGGCAACTAAAGTCAAACAAGAAGATAAAAATATATCCAGTTTTAGAGTGATTGCTGATCACTTAAGAGCAAGCTCATTTCTTTTAGCTGAAGGTGTTCTACCTTCAAATGAGGGTCGTGGATATGTTCTTAGAAGAATTATGAGAAGAGGAATGAGACATTCTCATTTGTTAGGATCTAAAGAACCAATCTTTTATAAAATTTTTGACACCTTAAAAAAAGAGATGTTAGGAAATTATCCAGAGCTTGAGCGGTCTCAATCTTTAATTAAAGAAACCTTAAGGATGGAAGAAGAAAAATTTTTAGTTTTACTTGATAGAGGTATTAAAATTTTAAATGATGAAATTGCGAAAATAGATAAAGTTTTACCTGGTGATGTAGCATTCAAATTATACGACACCTACGGTTTTCCTCTAGATCTTACAGAAGACATCTTAAAGAATAAATCATTGAAAGTTGATCATAAGAAATTTAATGAATTGATGAAAAAAAGTAAAGAACTTGCAAAAAAGAATTGGAAAGGTTCTGGAGATAGTTCTGAGGAAGCAATATGGTTTTCAATTAAAGATAAAGCTGGTCCGACAGAATTTTTAGGATACGAGTCTAATCAGTCTGAAGGTATCGTATTAAATTTAATTAAAGACAATAAAGAAGTAAAATCTTTATCTGGTGGTGAAGAGGGGATGATCATTACTAATCAAACTCCTTTTTACGGTGAGTCAGGAGGACAAATTGGAGACAAAGGAACAATCGTCTCTGGTAATTCTATTTTTGAAGTAGAGGACACACAAAAAAAACTTGGAGATTTATTTGTTCATTATGGATCTTTGAAGACTGGAGAAATAAAAATTAACGACGTAATTGAAATGAAAATAGATGTTGAAAGAAGAAATAATTTAAAAGCTTACCATTCTGCTACACACTTACTCCACGAGTCATTAAGAAGAACCTTGGGCAAACATGTTATGCAAAAAGGATCATTAGTTGCTCCAGATAGGTTAAGATTTGACTTTAGTCATATGAAACCAATTACCAATGACGAGTTGGAGACTATTGATAAGTTGGTTAATGAATATGTCTCAAATAGTTCTGAAGTAACTACAAGAATTATGACACCAAAGGCTGCTATCGAGAAAGGAGCACTAGCTTTTTTTGGAGAAAAATATGGAGAAGAAGTTCGTGTGGTATCTATGGGTAAGGAAAAAGAAGCATATTTCTCAACTGAGTTGTGTGGAGGAACACATGTTAAAAATACTGGTGATATTGGAAAATTTAAAACCGTAAGCCAATCATCTATTGCTGCAGGTGTTAGAAGAGTTGAAGCGCTAAGAGATAAACAACTTGAGGACTTTATTAGGAATAAAGAAAAGTTATCAACTTTATCTACTCAAAAAGATGAAGAAACTATTAAAGACTTATCATCTCAAATTATAAAACTTGGAGGCAAACCAAATGTTGATAACGATGATTTAAAAGAAATCATAAAAAATCTTTCAAGACAACTTGAACAACTCAATGTTAGTTCAGTTCTTCAGGATAAAACAAAAAACATCATAAAAGATGATAATATAAAAAATATAAAAGTAAGATTTCAAAAAGTACAAGATTTACCTCCAAAAGATTTAAGAAAATTAGTTGATAATGGTAAAAAAGAATTAGGTGATGGTATTGTAATTGTTTTCGCAAGCAGTGAAGATAAAGTTGGGCTTGCAGTGGGTATTACTGATAACCTGGTCGATAAATATGATGCAGTAAAATTTGCAAAATTAGGATCAGAAACAATTGGTGGAAAAGGTGGTGGTGGTAGAAAAGATTTTGCTCAAGCAGGGGGTCAAGATAAGAACAAAATTGATGAAGCTTTTGAAAAAATTAAGTCCTTAATTTAATTTCTTTTTTAAATTTTTATCAATTTCATCTAAAAATTGATTTGTTGTTAAATACTTGCTCGACGGTCCAATTAATATAGCTAGATCTTTTGTCATCGAGCCACTTTCAACACATCCAATGCAAACTTGTTCAATAGTATTCGCAAATTTTATAAGTTCATTATTTCCATCTAATTTACCTCGATGTGCCAGGCCTCTCGTCCAGGCAAAAATTGAGGCGATAGGATTGGTTGATGTCTCTTTTCCCTGTTGATGCATTCTATAGTGTCTTGTAACAGTCCCATGGGCAGCTTCAGCTTCCATAATTTTTCCGTCAGGTGTTAAAAGAGTACTTGTCATTAAACCTAATGATCCATAGCCTTGAGCCATGGTATCAGATTGAACATCTCCATCATAATTTTTACAAGCCCAAATATATTTACCACTCCATTTCATTGCACAAGCCACCATGTCATCAATTAATCTATGCTCATAAGTTATTTTTTCTTTCTCAAATTTTTCTTTGAATTCTTTGTTAAAGACTGCCTCAAAAATATCTTTAAATCTTCCATCATATTTTTTAAGAATAGTATTTTTTGTTGAAAGATAAACTGGCCATTTTTTTATTAATCCATAATTAAAACAAGACCTTGCAAAATCTTCTATAGACTTGTCTAAGTTATACATAGAAAGTGCAACTCCTGGTCCAGTAAAATTAAATACCTCATACTTAATTTCATCCTTGCCATCTTCAGATGTCCATTTAACTTCCATCTTACCTTTGCCTGGAACTTTAAAATCAGTTGCTCTGTATTGATCTCCAAAAGCATGTCTACCAATCACCACTGGATCTGACCATGAAGGTACTAATTTGGGAATGTTGGAACAAATAATTGGCTCTCTAAAAACAGTCCCACCGATAATATTTCTTATTGTTCCGTTTGGTGATCTCCACATTTTTTTTAAACTAAACTCATCAACTCTCGCCTCATCAGGTGTAATTGTTGCGCATTTTATACCTACGCCAATTTTCTTAATTGCATTAGCAGAGTCAATTGTAATCTGGTCATCAGAATCATCCCTGCTTTTCATGCCTAAGTCGTAGTACTCAATGCCGATATCAAGATAAGGAAGGATTAACTTTTTTTTGATAAATTCCCAGATTATTCTGGTCATTTCATCACCATCTAACTCTACTATGGGGTTTTTTACAGTAATTTTGCTCACTTTAATTATATCTTAATAATTGAATTTCGTAATTTTATATACATATTAATGAAAAATTATCAAATAGAAGAACATGTTTAGTAAAATATTTCCAAAAATTCACGCTGAGGGATACAAGTTCCTTGTTATTGCAGGAATTATAACAATCATACTTTATACTTTAAGTGATTTTTTAGGTTTAATTGGTTTAGTTTTAACAATCTGGGTTTATTATTTTTTTAGAGATCCTGATAGAGTTATTATCGAAGATGATAATTATTTAGTTAGTCCTGCTGATGGTGAAATTTTAAAAGTCGAAGAGGTGGATGGTCCAAAAGAATTAGGTTTAGAAAATAAAAAATTTAACAAAATAAGTGTTTTCATGAATGTGTTTGATTGTCATGTTAATCGAACTCCCTGCGCTGGAAAAATTGAGGAAATTTTATATAAGCCTGGCAAATTTGTTAATGCCTCTCTTGATAAAGCAAGTGAAGATAATGAGAGAAATTATTTCAAAATTAAGGACACAGATAATAATGATATTGTTGTAGTTCAAATAGCAGGTCTTGTAGCGAGACGAATAGTTTGTGAGTCTAATAAAGATCAAGAGTTAAAACAAGGTGATAGAATTGGAATGATAAGATTTGGAAGCAGAGCAGATGTTTATTATGAGAATTATCAACCTTTAGTAAAAGTAGGTCAAAAAGCTATTTCAGGTGAAACACTATTAGCTAAAAAATAAAATGGAACAACCAAAAAATAATTTGAAGATCGTAGCAGATAAAAAAAGAGCAAGAATGATCTTGCCAAATATGCTTACATTAATAGGGGTTTGTATTGGTTTAACCTCAATACGATTTGCTCTTGATGGTAGGTTTGAACTTGCAATTATAGCAATTCTGTTTGCTGCTTTAATTGACGGCCTTGATGGAAGAATAGCTAGATTAATCAAAGGCACTTCTAAAGTTGGAAAAGAATTAGACTCACTTACTGACATGATCAGTTTTGGGGTAGCCCCAGCATTTATAATGTATTTTTGGAAACTTAATACACTTGGAAGATTTGGTTGGTTGCTTTGTTTGGTTTATGTAATTTGTGTTGCCTTACGTTTAGCGAGATTTAACGTAAACTCAAACCAAGAACCATCATGGAGAGATAATTTTTTTGAAGGTGTTCCTTCACCTGCTGGTGGAATATTGGTTTTAATTCCCTTAATTATTAGTTTAAGTGGATTTAATTTTATTCAATTAAATTATAATTTAATGGTGCCAATATTTTTTATTGCAACCTCATTCTTACTCATTAGTAAATTTCCAAGTTATTCTTTTAAAAAGATAGTGATCCCAAGGAAAACAACGATATTTCTTTTATTCGGAATTGTTTTATTTTTCGGTCTTTTATTAATTTATACTTTTAACGTAATTGCAATAAGTTCTGCTATTTATTTGCTTTTATTACCAGTAAGTTTTTTACATTTTCAAAAAATGAAGAAACAACATGAAAATGACAAAATTCAAGACGAAGATGACCTTGAAGACGTACTTTAATGAAAAAAAATGTAATTGTTTCTTTAGCAGATGCTAATTATTTTCCTTTACTAGATGAACTAGTAGACTCCATTAAAAGATTTAAGGAAAGTGAAAATTTTGCGATCTGTATTTTAGATGCAGGATTAAATCAAGGTCAGATAGAAAAATTATCAAAAAAAGTAGACGAAATTAAAACTGCAGAGTGGGATATTGAAGTACCTAATTATAAGGTTAAAGATAAGGAGTGGCTAAAAAGTCAAGTATCAAGAGCATTCCTACCTAAATATTTCCCAAGCTATGAAAAATATTTGTGGATTGATTGTGATGCTTGGGTAAATGATTGGAATTGTGTAGAGCTATATTTTAAGGCTTGCAATGATGGCAAGCTTGGCATCACCCAAACAATTGGTCCTGGATATAAAGTAACTTCAAAAGTAAATTGGTTATTTGGAAAATTAGCTTTAATAAAGTCTCAAAATTTTAAACATGCTGTAAAATCTAATATTGGTTATGCTGATGCAAGGAAATTAGCTTTTGCGCCACATATTAATATTGGAGTTTTTTCGTTAGAAAAAGATTCTAAAGCATGGAGTATTTGGCAAAATAATTTATCGAAAACTTTAAAAGCAGGTAATATTTTTGGATCTGAGGGTTTAGCTATAAACATGTCTGTTTACATTGATAATCTAGAGACTGAATTTCTTCCTTTAAATTGTAATTGGATCACAAGTAATTTACTTCCGAAATACGATCAAAAACAAAGTACGTTTGTTGAACCATATTTGCCAAATTATAAAATTGGTATAATGCATCTTGCAGCAGGTATTTGGAAAGATGATAAAGATATGCGAGTAGATAAAAGTATTAAAATTGAATTAGAAACCTTAGATAAAAATAAAATACAAAAAAGTTTAAGATATAATACTTAATTGAAAAAAAATAAAATTTCAAAAAATTGGGTAAATAAACAAAGACGGGACACTTATGTACGTCAATCCAAAATTGAGGGTTATAGGGCTAGATCGGCTTATAAAATAAAAGAGATAGATGAAAAATTTAAAATATTTAAAGGTGGAATGTCAGTTTTAGACATTGGAGCAGCTCCTGGAAGTTGGTCACAGTATGTTACAAAAGTCGTTAAAAGTGGAAAAATAATTTCTGTTGACCTAAAAGAAATGGAAAAAATTGAAAATACCATACAAATTCAAGGTGACTTTACTTCAATCGATACTCAAAATCGGATAAAAGATTATTTTATAAGAAAACCTGATGTAGTCATGTCCGATATGGCTGTAAACACAACTGGGATCAAAAATATTGATTCAATTCAAACTGGCGAATTATGTAAAGAAGCTATGATTTTTTCAAAAGATGTGATTTCAGAAAAGAGTTTTTTCATTTCAAAAATATTTATGGGTAGCACCTTTAATGAAATTGTCGCACTGGGAAAAAAAATTTTTAAAGAAGTTAAGGTTTTTAAACCTAAATCAAGTAGAAAAGATTCTAAAGAAAGTTTTATAATTTGCAAAAATCTTAGATAGTTTCTTTTAATTTTAAAGGAATCGTATATAAATGATTATGGTTCCTATAAAAGAAGCACTCACCTTTGATGATGTAACTTTAGCGCCTAAATATTCTGAAATTTTACCATCAGAAGTTGACACTAGCATCAAACTTACAAATTATCTAAAGTTAGATATTCCTCTTTTATCATCAGCTATGGATACTGTTACTGAAAGCAAGATGGCAATTGCAATAGCAAAGGCTGGTGGAATTGGAATTATTCATAGAAATTTAGATAAAAAAAAACAAATTCTTGAAATTAAAAAAGTAAAAAAACAAAAACTTTTAGTAGGCGCCGCTGTTGGAGCAGGGCCAAGTGAACTTAAAAGAGCGGAGGCAATTTTAAGAGAAAAAATTGATATGATTGTAGTCGATACTGCCCATGCACACACAAAAAAGGTTTCAGAAATAATAAAGTTTATAAAAAAAAAGAAAGATAAAAAAACTGCTCTTTGTGCTGGAAATATTGCTACACCCTCTGCAGCAAAATTTTTATTGAAACTTGGTGTTGATGTCATAAAAGTTGGAATAGGACCTGGATCAATATGTACTACAAGATTAGTTGCAGGTATTGGTGTCCCACAACTTAGTGCGATATTAGAAGTAAGAAATGGAATAAAAAATAAAAATGTAAAAATTATTTCTGATGGTGGAATAAAATATTCAGGCGACCTAGCAAAAGCATTTGCTGCAGGAGCAGATGCAGTTATGATAGGCTCATTATTTGCAGGGACAGATGAGGCACCAGGGAAATTAATTAAGAGAAAAGGTAAACTCTTCAAAAATTTTAGAGGTATGGGTTCAGTTGGTGCTATGAACAAAGGATCTGCTGATCGTTATTTTCAATCAAAACAAAAAGATATATCCAAATATGTTCCTGAGGGAGTTGAAGGATTCGCCAAATATAAAGGCAAAGTTGGTAATATAATTTTTAAATTAGTTGGTGGATTAAAATCCTCTATGGGATACCTAGGATCAAGACAAATTAAATATTTAAGGGATAAACCACAATTTGTTAAAATAACCAAAGCTGGTTTTTATGAAAGCATGGTTCATAATGTTGATGTAATTAAAAGTGATAATAAATATTAATGAAAAAATTTTTTAAAATAACTGTTCTTTTTTACTTCTTAATTAATATTTTTAATATTTCGTTGGGCAGTGAAAATTTTTTCAATAAAGGTTTAGAACTATATAAAAAAGAAAAGTTTGAGGATGCTCGATTTATGTTTGAGAGAAGTATTGTATTTAATCCGAAACATTCTAATTCATATTTATACTTAGCTAAAATTTACAATCAGGAAAAAAATCAAAAGAAGGAAGAAAAAAATTTAGAGGCTACTTTATTAATCGAACCAAATAATGAAGAGGCAATATTAATGTTAATGAACATTGCATTAGTAAAATCAAATTATTCTAAAGTTAAGAAATTATCAGAAGACTTTGTTAAAGTTTGCAAAAATTTATGTGATAAAAATAAAAGTATCTTAGAATCTTTAGCAAACTTAGAACCAAAAAATGAGTCTTGATCAAAATTTGAATAAAATTTTAATTGTAGATTTTGGCTCACAATTTACACAATTAATAGCCAGAAGGGTTAGAGAATTAGGAATATTTTCTGAGATTGTAAGTCATAAAAAAATTAAGAGTAAGGATATTAATTACTCAGTCAAAGGTATTATTTTATCTGGTGGTCCACTTAATGTTTATCAAATTAATAGATATTCTTTCGATAAAAGAATAATTCAAAAAGGAGTTCCCGTCCTAGGGATTTGTTTCGGACATCAAATAATTTCCAAACTTAATGGCGGAAAAGTAAAACAGTCAAAATACAGAGAATTTGGTTTAGCTAATATTTCAAAAAAAAATAATAGTCTTTTAATCAAAAATTTGTTTAAGAAAAAAAAAATAATTAAAGTATGGATGAGTCATGCTGATCAAGTTTCAAAATTACCCAAAAATTTCAAAGTGATTGCATCAAGCGAAAATTCCAAATTTGCAGTAGTTGAAAACAAGTTAAAAAATTATTATGGGGTTCAATTTCATCCAGAGGTAACACATACAGAAAATGGAAAAAAATTAATAAGTAATTTTATATTTTTGATATGTAAAATGAGAAAAAATTGGTCCTCTAAAGATCAAAAAATTAAATTGATAAAAGATGTTAAAGAAATGGTTGGAAATAATAAAGTCATTTGTGCTTTATCAGGTGGAGTAGACAGCAGCGTGGTTGCACAATTGTTAAATAAAGCAATTGGTAAAAAGTTACACTGTATTTTTGTTAATACTGGTCTCTTAAGAAAAGATGAGGAAAAACAAGTTATAGCTACATTTAAAAAAAGACTAAAGATTAATCTTACTTATGTGAATGCAGAAAAAGAGTTTGTAAGAAAATTATCAAACATTTCGGATCCTGAAAAAAAAAGAAAGATAATAGGAAACCTATTTATAAAAATATTTGAGCGGTATGCAAAAAAAATTAAAAATGTAAAATTTTTAGCTCAAGGTACACTTTATCCAGACTTAATAGAAAGTAGATCGGTTACAGGCAGTCAAACCTCAAAAATAAAATCTCACCATAATGTCGGCGGCTTACCAAAAAAAATGAAACTTAAACTAGTAGAGCCATTAAAATTTTTATTTAAAGATGAAGTAAGAAAATTAGGATTAGAGCTAAACTTGAATAGAGAGATTATTTCTCGACACCCTTTTCCTGGGCCTGGACTAGCAATAAGAATGCCTGGAATTATTACAAAAGAAAAAATAAATATTTTAAAAGAAGCTGATCACTATTTTATTCAAGCCTTGAGAGATCACAATTTATATCATAAAATTTGGCAAGCTTATGCTGCATTACTTCCAGTGAAAACAGTTGGAGTAATGGGTGATAATAGAACTTATGAATATCTGTGTTTACTTAGAGCAATAACCTCAGAGGATGGCATGACCGCAGATTTTTATGAATTTAAAAAATCATTTATACAAGAAATCTCAAATAAAATAGTGAATAGTATTAGAGGAATTAATAGAGTAGTTTACGATATAACTTCGAAACCACCAAGTACAATTGAATTAGAGTAAATGAATAAAAAGATAAAAAAAATTCTTAATAAAAAGAAAAAATCAAAAATTATTTGTCTAACAGCATACTCGAAAAATGTTGCCTCCATTTTGGATAAACATTGTGATTTAGTATTAGTTGGAGATTCATTAGGATCAGTTTTGTATAACTTTAACTCCACTAAACAAGTAACTTTGGAAACTATGATTAATCACTCTAAAAGTGTCAGACTTGGTATCAAGAAATCATTAATGGTTGTTGATATGCCATATAATACATATCGAAATCCAAGTGAGGCTTTAAAGAATTCAAGGTTAGTCATGAAAAAAACGAAATGTGATGCTGTCAAATTAGAGGGAGGAAAAAAGATAGTTCCCATGGTCAAAAGATTGGTAAAAAATAAAATACCAGTGATGGGGCATGTTGGAATATTACCTCAGACAGATAAAAAATTTACCTTTAAAGGAAAGAAACTTGCAGAAAGTAAGAGGTTATTAAATGATACTAAACTTTTAGAAAATGCTGGGGTTTTTTCAATTGTGTTAGAGTGCGTAGAAACAAAGTTATCAAAGAAAATTTCCAATCATATTAATATACCAACAATAGGGATTGGTTCCTCAGGCAACTGCGATGGTCAAGTTTTAGTAATTGATGATTTAATTGGTTTAAGTCAAAGCAAATTAAAATTTGTAAAAAAATTTGTTGATATTACTAAGCTAATTGAAGTCGGGGTGAAAAAATATAAATCAGAGGTATTAAATAATCAGTTTCCAAAAGCTAAACATTCTTTTTCAAAATGAAACTGAATAAGATAGAGCCAAAATTTATAAAAAATAAAAACCCAAGAATTGGTCTAATCACTCTCGCAAGTGATTTTAGGATTGAAAAAGATTTTAATAATGTAATCCATGGAAAGAAAATAGATTTATATTGTAATAGAATAAATTGCTATAACCCACTTACAAACGAAACATTAAAAAAGATGGCGGATGACATTCCAGAAGTTACAAAAAATATCCTGCCAGATCAGGAATTAGATTGTGTAGCATATGGATGTACATCAGGAACTATTGCTTCAGGTTATCAATCAATTTTTGAAAAAGTAAATATAGCTAAACCTAATACAAAGGTTACAACTCCAATTACATCGGTAATTAATGCTCTTAAATTACTTAAGATAAATAAGGTGTCGATATTTACACCTTATACAGATGAAATTAATCGATCAGTCATTAATTATTTTAAAAATGAAAAAGTAGAAATTAATGAATTATCTTATTTTGATATAGCTTCCGATTTAGACATAGGTAAAGTTGATCCACAATATTTGTTCGATGTTTTGAGTAAACAGGATCTTTTCAAAAGTGATGCATTGTTTGTTTCGTGCACGGCTTTACCGGTGTTGTCAATTATCAAAGATTTAGAAAAGAAAATAGGAAAAATAGTTTTATCAAGTAATCAGACATTAATATGGGATACTCTTAAACAGATAAACTATAATAACAAAGTTGAGGGTTATGGAGAATTGTTTAACATATAGTTATGCTTTTTAGTAAAGAGGAATATCAACAAAGACTTTCTAAAGTTAAAAAGATGATGAAAGAAAAAGGTATAGAACTTTTGATTTCTCACGATACAAACAATATGAATTACTTGACTGGTTATGATGCTTGGTCTTTTTACTATGCCCAATGTGTAATAATACACGCTGATGCTGATGAACCAATTTGCTTTGTTAGAGAACAAGATGCTGGGGGCGCTTATATAAAAACTTACCTTAAAAAAGAGAATATTATTGTTTATGATGAACATTATATCCACACGTGGCCTAAACATCCTTACGACTATTTAGTAAAAATAATTAAAGATAACAAATGGGATAAATTATCAATTGGATTGGAAATGGATGCTCATTATTTCACAATGAATTATTTTAAATCCAAAACTTTCGTCATTTTTTAGATCCTCTCTGCTATATAATGGACCTCTTATACCTATATGCATAGAGGCATCATCTAAAAATAAATTTTCCTCTCTCGCTCTCCTAAAAGGTGTGCCATGAGTATAAGGTGCACCAAAATATGTATCCCAAGTATCCAGATGAGCATCAAAATGAACTAAAGCCACCGGACCATTGTTAATTTTATTTACAGCCTTTAACAATGGAAATGCAATTGTGTGGTCACCACCTAAACTTATAATGCCTCCAACTTTATTTAGTAATTCCTCGGCTCCTGTTTCAATCTGTTTGATTGCTTCTTCTATATTAAAAGGATTGCAAGTAATATCCCCTGCATCAGCAACTTGTTGTACTTTAAAAGGTTCAACATCATAATTAGGATGATAATTTGTTCTTAAGTGTCGTGAGGCTTGTCTAATACTCTGAGGTCCAAATCTTGCACCTGGTCTATAACTTGTACCCGCATCAAATGGAATACCAACAATTGCAACATCACAACTTTCAACGTCTCTTAATTCAGGTAATCTTGCAAAGGTTGAAGGTCCAGCAAATCTGGGTACTTTTGTACCACTTACAGGTTGGATTGGATCTTTATTTCCCTTTTTTTTCACAGTAAAACTGTATCACATTCATCTAAATTGGAATATCTTCTATGTGTAAATTTATGAGATTAATTATATTGATTATACTTTCTTCATTTATTTCTTCTAAAATCTATGCAGATACAATTTACAATCTAATTAAAATTCCAAATTTAGAAATTTATGACATAAAAACTCCAAATAAGCTAAGGTACTTTTATGCCAAACAACCTTTCACATTAGGGATCGATAATAATATTAACTGTTACAATTCAAAAAAAGAAATAATTGATGAAAAATATAAGATAATTCAAAAAAATCTAAATAGGTATAGTCAAAAATTTTTAAAAAAGATAAATCTTAAATATATTGTTTTATGTGAGGATTTATCAATTTCAAACACAAATACTGCTGGAATA
>CACLWP010000006.1 GCA_902610675.1 uncultured Pelagibacteraceae bacterium
CTTCCAAGCTGGATGTAAGGGTTCGATTCCCTTTACCCGCTCCAAGAAAATAAATTTTAAATTTAAAAGTGAGGAAAGAAAGTAATGTCTAAAGAGAAATTTGTTAGAAATAAACCACATTGTAACATTGGTACAATTGGTCATGTCGATCATGGTAAAACTACATTGACTGCAGCAATAACTAAAGTTTTATCTGAAACTGGTGGAGCACAAGCAGTAGCCTACGATCAAATTGATAAAGCTCCTGAGGAAAAAGAAAGAGGTATAACTATTTCAACTGCTCACGTTGAGTATGAAACCGAAAAGAGACATTATGCTCACGTAGATTGCCCAGGTCATGCTGACTATGTTAAAAATATGATTACAGGTGCAGCACAAATGGATGGTGCAATTTTAGTTGTTAATGCAGCAGATGGGCCTATGCCACAAACTAGAGAACATATTCTTCTAGCAAGACAAGTGGGAGTTCCAGCAATTTGTGTTTATTTGAACAAGGTAGATCAAGTTGACGATAAAGAAATGATCGACCTTGTTGAAGAGGAGATTAAAGAACTTTTAACTTCATATAAATTTCCAGGTGATAAGACTCCAATTGCGAAAGGTTCTGCACTTGCTGCAGTTGAAGGCAGAGATGATGAAATTGGAAAAAATTCAATTTTAGAACTTATGAAAAATGTTGATGCTTTTATTCCGCAACCAGACAGACCAAAAGATAAACCTTTCCTTATGCCTGTGGAAGATGTTTTCTCTATTTCAGGTAGGGGAACAGTTGCAACAGGAAGAGTTGAGTCAGGTGTACTTAAAACTGGAGATGAAATTGAAATAATTGGCATTCGAGAAACAAAGAAATCAGTTTGTACTGGTGTAGAAATGTTTAGAAAACTTCTAGATTCAGGAGAAGCTGGTGATAATGTTGGAGTGCTTTTAAGAGGTGTTGAAAGAACTGACATTGAAAGAGGCCAAGTGCTTTGTAAACCTGGATCTGTTACTCCACATACTAAATTTGAAGCTCAGGCTTATGTTCTTAAAAAAGAAGAAGGTGGAAGACACACACCATTTTTTACTAAGTACAGACCTCAGTTTTATTTTAGAACAACAGACGTAACTGGAGAAGTAGAATTACCAGCCGGTACAGAAATGGTTATGCCAGGTGATGATGCTAAATTTACAGTAAAACTAATTACACCAATTGCGATGTCTGAGAAATTAAACTTTGCTATTCGTGAAGGTGGAAGAACTGTTGGAGCTGGAGTAGTAACTAAAATTATAGAGTAAACTCTCTATAGGAGTGTAGCTCAATTGGTAGAGCGCCGGTCTCCAAAACCGGAGGCTGAGGGTTCGAGTCCCTCCGCTCCTGCCATTGTAATTGAATTGAATTATGAAAAACCCGATTAAATTTATTCAGGAAGTAAAACAAGAAGCCTTTAAAGTTACTTGGCCGACTGGAAAAGAGACTCTTCAAGGTGCTTTAATGGTTTTTGCTATGGCAGTTGTAATGTCAATTTTTTTTCTATTGCTTGATCAGTTATTAAAGTTTTTTTTAGAAATATTACTTAAGATGAGCTTATAATGAAGAATTGGTACATAGTTCAATCTCATTCAAGTTTTGAGAACAAAGTTGCTGGGTTAATTAAAGAAGAAGCAGAAAAAGCTAAAATTTCTGATAAATTTGATGAAATTATAGTTCCTACTCATGATGTTACAGAAGTAAAAAGAGGAAAAAGAGTTCAAAGAAAAAAAAAATATTTTCCTGGTTATGTATTAATTAAGAGTGAAATGGACAATAGTATTTATCATATGATTAAGAATATTAAGAGAGTTAGTGGTTTTTTGGGAACAAAAGGAATTCCAGTTCCTGTTTCAGATAAAGAAATTGAGAAGATTTTAGGTCAAATAAAAGATGGTGTGGCTCAGCCAAAATCTGGTATAGAATACAATGTTGGTGAAAAAGTTCAGGTAGTCGATGGACCTTTTGCTTCCTTTAGTGGGATGGTTGAAGGTATTGACGAAGAAAAATCAAGACTTAAAGTTTCGGTCTCAATTTTTGGACGACCAACACCAGTTGAGTTAGAATACAATCAAGTGGAGAAGATAAGTTAATGGCAAAAAAAGAAATAAGTGGTTTTATAAAATTACAAATTAAAGGTGGTCAAGCTAATCCAGCTCCACCGGTAGGCCCTGCGTTAGGCCAGCGGGGAGTAAATATAATGGAATTTTGCAAAGCTTTTAATGATAAAACAAAATCATTAGCAGGTAAACCGGTACCAGTTGAAATAACAGTTTATAAAGATAAAAAATTTGACTTTAAAATAAAATCACCTCCTGCATCTTTTTTTATAAGAGAGGCAGCTAAATTGAAAAGTGGTTCAAAGGAACCTGGAAGAAATATTGTTGCATCAATAACAAAAAAACAAGCAGAAGAAATTGCAAAGCAAAAAATGAACGATTTAAATGCTATAGATCTTGATCAGGCAGTTAAAATAATTGCTGGTTCAGCAAGGTCGATGGGAATAGAGGTAAAAGAATAATGCCTTCAAAAAGATTAAAAAAATTACCTGAAAAAACTTCTGAATTACCAGCTACTAATATTGAAAATTTAATTCCAACAATTAAAAAAAATTGCACCACTAAATTTGATGAGTCTGTTGATTTAAGCTTTCAAATTAATAATAAACAAAAAAAAAATGAGATAAACATAAGAACCGTTGTTAATTTGCCAGGCGGCACAGGTAAAAAAGTAAAGGTTGCTGTAGTTTGCGAAGATTCAAAAGCATCAGAGGCTAAAACTGCTGGTGCAGATATAGTTGGAAGTGATGACTTTATTGAAAAAATTAAAGGCGGTGAATTGAATTTTGAAAAACTAATTTGTACACCTGCAATGATGATTAAATTATCTAAACTTGGTAAAATTCTTGGTCCAAAAGGTTTAATGCCAAATCCAAAACTAGGTTCTGTGACTGAAAATTTAAAAATTGCAGTTTCTGATGCGAAATCTGGTCAAGCAGAAATTAGAAATGATAAAGATGGAAATATTGGTGTTAGTATTGGAAAAAAATCATTTAATGATGATCAGTTGATTAAAAATTTTAACGCAATAATTGACACCTTAGAAAAAGAAAAAAATAATAATACTGTTAAAGGAGATTTGATAAAATCAGCTTTTATTACATCAAGTATGGGTGTTTCATACAAACTAAAATTAGGTAAAAATATTTAATTGCCATGATGAATAAAGAACAAAAAAAAAATTACATAACTGAAATGACTAATCAATTTGAAAATAGCAAAGCAGTTATGGTTACACACTATCAAGGTTTAACTATGCCACAATTAGATGAATTGAGATCTAAAATGAGAGAGCATGGGATTGTTTTTAAGATTACAAAAAATAGAATAACAAAACTAGCACTAGAAAAAACCAAATGTAAAGATTTGTCCAATTTGTTTACTGGTCCAACAGCAGTTGCTTTTGGTGAAGATGCAATAATGTCAGCTAGAATTTTATCAAAGTTTGCAAAAGATAATACGAATCTCAAACTAATTGGTGGAATTATGGAGAATGAGGTTTTAGACCAAGCAGGTGTAATGAATGTCGCTAATTTACCAACACTGGACGAAGCAAGGGCTAATATTGTTGGTATTTTGAATGCTTCTGCATCAAAATTAGTCAGTATTTTGCTTGCACGATCAGAAAAAATGAGTAATTTGCCTTTAGAAAATTCTGAAAACCAACCTAAAGATTGAAACTATGCCTGACCTAAATAAAATTATAGAGGATTTATCAAACTTGACTGTTGCCGAAGCAGCAGATCTTTCAAAACAATTAGAGGAAAAATGGGGTGTAACTCCAATGGCAGCAGCAGCGCCAGCAGCAGCAGGAGCAGCAGCACCAACTGAAGATAAGGATGACTTCACAATTATGTTAGTATCTTCAGGGGATAAAAAAATTAATGTTATTAAAGAAGTAAGAGCAGCTACATCTTTGGGACTAAAAGAAGCTAAAGACTTAGTAGAGGGTGCACCAAAAGAGGTAAAAACTGGAGTACCAAAAAAAGAAGCAGAAGAGATAAAAGCTAAATTAGAAGCTGCCGGCGCAAAAGTAGAATTAAAATAATTTAATAAGGATTTTTAAACTACTGATTAATTTTATTAATTAGTGGTACATAGATGCAAATATCTTTTACGGAAAAGAAAAATATTAGAAAAAGTTTTGGTAAACTCAAAGAAAGTTTATCTATTCCCAATTTAATAGAAGTTCAAAAGAATTCATACAATGAACTAACAGATTTTAAACTTGATAATACAGAACTAACAAAAGGTTTTGACAGAGTTTTTAAAAGTATTTTTCCGATCGAGGATTTAAATGACAAAGCAACTCTGGAATATGTTTCGTACAGATTAGAAAAACCAAAATTTGATGTAGAAGAGTGTATTGCAAGAGGTCTTACTTACTCTTCAGCGTTAAAATGTACACTCCGCCTAGTTGTATATGAGATTAACCAGGAGAATAATACCAAAGATATTTTATCTGCAAAAGAACAAGAGGTTTATATGGGTGAAGTTCCTATGATGACTAATAGTGGTACCTTTATAACGAATGGAGTTCAAAGAGTTGTTGTTAACCAAATGCATCGAAGTCCAGGGGTATTCTTTGATCATGATAAAGGTAAAACTCATGCTAGTGGAAAATTATTATTTAATTGCAGGGTTATTCCTAACAGAGGTTCTTGGTTAGATTTTGAATACGATGTTAAAGATTTTTTGTATTTTAAAATAGATAGAAAAAAGAAAATATTAGCCTCATCTTTGTTATTAGCACTTGGTTACACAAAAGCCGACATAGTTAATGAATTTTATGAGAGTGAAAAATATATTTTTGATACTCAAAGTCAAAAATGGAAAACAAAATTTAACCCTGAGAATTATAAAGCTAAGAATTTTTCAGAGGAAGTTGTAGATGCAAAAAATGGTAGAGTTGTAATAAAATTAGGGGATAAGATTAATTATCTTAATGCAAAAAAATTATCTAATGACGGATTAAAGGATATTTTAGTTTCGAAAGAGTCTTTATACGGTAAGTTTTTACACAACGAAGTAAAAATAAATGATGAGGAGAATGGAATTTTTAAGATTGGTACTGAATTAAATGAGACTATCATTGACCAAATCTTGGATGCTAAAATTTATTCCCTTGAAATTTCGGTAACAAATTCAATAAATAAAGGTGGTTATTTATTAACAACAATCTTTAATGATAAAAATAACAGTAAAGATGAGGCCATCACTGAAATATATAAAATGTTAAGACCAGGAGAACCCCCAACAATTGAAATTGCTGCTCAAATTTTTAACAATTTATTTTTTAGTTCTGACAGATATGATCTTTCAGATGTAGGTAGAGTAAAAATGAACTCTAGATTAAATCTCGAGTGTTCAGATAAGATAACCATTTTAAGAAATGACGATATTATAGCTATAATTCACAAAATGTTAGAACTAAGAGATGGTAAAGATGAAGTGGATGATATTGATCATTTAGGTAACAGAAGAGTACGTTCTGTGGGTGAATTGGTAGAAAATCAAGCGCGTATTGGCGTTTATAGAATGGAGAGAGCGATTAAAGAAAAAATGACTACTTTAGATATAGAGTCAGCCATGCCACAAGATTTGATAAATGCTAAACCGTTAACAGTTTCATTAAAAGATTTTTTTGCGAGTTCACAACTATCACAATTTATGGATCAAACTAATCCATTGTCAGAAATTACTCATAAAAGAAGAGTTTCTGCTTTAGGTCCAGGGGGTTTAACTAGAGAGAGAGCTGGGTTCGAAGTTCGAGATGTCCACCCAACTCATTATGGAAGAATTTGTCCAATAGAAACACCTGAAGGACCTAATATTGGTTTAATTAACAGTTTATCTACTTATGCAAAAATAAATAAATATGGTTTTATAGAAAGTCCATACAAAAGAGTTAATGATGGTATCGTTCAAGAGAACGTTGAGTATTTATCTGCAATGGAGGAAACAAAATATACTATCGCACAGGCAAATACTAAATTAGACAAAAATAATAAAATTACAGAAGAACTTGTATCATGTAGACAAAATTTAAATTTTTTATTATCAAAACCGGAAACAATAGATTATATAGATGTGTCACCAAAGCAACTAGTATCAGTTGCTGCTTCTTTAATTCCTTTCTTAGAAAATGATGATGCTAACAGAGCTCTTATGGGTTCTAATATGATGAGACAAGCAGTACCTTTATTGAAACCAGAGGCCCCTTTAGTAGGAACTGGAATTGAGAGTGATGTTGCCCTGGATTCTGGAGTAACAATTGTTGCAAAAAGAGATGGTTTAGTTGATAAAATTGACGGTAAAAGAATAGTTGTTAAAGTAACTGAGGAAACCGATTTTAATAAATCTAGTGTTGATATCTATAATCTGCAAAAATTTAAAAGATCCAATCAAAATACATGTATTAATCAAAGGCCATTAGTAAGAGTTGGTGATAAGGTTAAGAGTGGTGATATAATTGCAGATGGCCCATCTACAAGATTAGGAGAATTAGCTTTAGGAAAAAATGTAACTGTGGCTTTCATGCCGTGGCAAGGTTATAATTTTGAGGACTCTATTCTAATTTCTGAAAGATGTGTGACAGATGATGTATTTACATCTGTACACATAGTTGAGTATGAAATAATGGCTAGAGATACTAAATTAGGTGAAGAAGAAATAACAAGAGATATTCCTAATGTGAATGAAGAAGCTCTTAAAAATTTAGATGAGTCAGGAATCGTTTATATTGGTGCAGAAGTAAATGCTGGTGATATTTTGGTTGGTAAAGTGACACCCAAAGGTGATTCTGCTTCAGGACCAGAGGAAAAATTGTTAAGATCAATATTTGGAGAAAAAGCTATAGATGTGACCGATACATCTTTAAGGATGTCAAGAGGCAGCAGTGGAACGGTTGTAGATGTAAAAGTTTTTAATCGACATGGTATAGAAAAAGATGAAAGATCAATTACAATTGAAAGAGCTGAAATAGACCAAGTTCAACAAGACAAAATTGTTGAAGAAGAGATCCTAGAGAGAAGTATCAAGCAAAGAGCTTCACAAATTTTATCTAATTCATCATTAACAAAAAAAATAAAAAATCTTGATATTGGAACCAAACTTGACTTTGAAGTTATTAATAATTTATCAATCAACGACGTCTTTAAGATTACTGATGGTAATGCAAAAAATGATGCTGCGATTGTTCAATTAAAAGATCAATATAGTAAGGCAGAACAAGATATAATTGATAGATTTGAAGATAAGGTCTTAAAAATTCGAAGTGGCGATGATCTTCTACCAAGTGTTATGAAAATGGTGAAAGTTTTTGTTGCTATTAAAAGAAGATTAAGACCAGGTGATAAAATGTCAGGTAGACACGGAAATAAAGGCGTAGTTAGTAAAATTGTTCCAGTTGAGGATATGCCATACAGAGAAGATGGTAGACCAGTAGATATTGTATTAAACCCCTTAGGTGTTCCAAGTCGTATGAATGTTGGTCAAATTTTGGAAACTCATTTAGGTTGGGCATGCAAAGAATTTGGAGAAAGAGTAAAAAATCTTATTAATGAAAATCAAAAGAAAATTGAAAAAACCGAAAAAATTTCTAAATTTCTTAAGTCTGTATACGGTGATGAAACATATAGTCAAAAAGTTGATAAATTAAATAAAACCGAATTTGAAGATCTATGTGGAAATCTTCAAAATGGTATAGCAATCTCAACTCCAGTATTTGATGGAGCAAAAGAAAAAGATGTTACAGAAATGTTGGAATTAGCAAATTTACCCGGTTCAGGTCAAACTTATTTATGGGATGGAAGAACAGGAGAAAAATTTGATAGACCAGTTACTGTTGGTATTATTTATATGCTTAAGCTTCATCATTTAGTTGAGGATAAAATTCACGCACGATCTACTGGACCTTATAGTCTTGTTACTCAACAACCATTAGGAGGTAAAGCTCAATTAGGTGGACAAAGATTTGGTGAAATGGAAGTTTGGGCTTTGGAGGCATATGGAGCGTCTTATACTTTACAAGAAATTTTGACTGTGAAATCTGATGATGTGGCAGGACGTGTAAAAGTTTATGAGACTATAGTTAAAGGAGAGGAAAATTTTGAGTCGGGTATCCCAGAATCTTTTAACGTCTTAGTAAAAGAGATTAAATCTTTAGCATTAAATGTGGAGTTGAATTAATTATGAGTAAAGAATTAGCAGATCTTTTTAAAAATTCTGAGATTTCAGAGGCGCAAAATTTTAATAGCATAAAGATCTCTTTAGCAAGTCCTGAAAAAATTAAATCGTGGACATACGGGGAGATTAAGAAGCCTGAAACAATTAACTATCGAACTTTTAGACCTGAAAAAGATGGTTTGTTCTGTGCAAGAATATTTGGACCTATTAAAGATTACGAATGCTTATGTGGAAAATATAAGCGAATGAAGTTTAGAGGTATAATTTGTGAAAAATGTGGAGTTGAAGTTACGAAATCAAATGTTCGAAGAGAAAGAATGGGTCATATAAATTTAGCAACACCAGTTGCCCATATTTGGTTTTTAAAATCTTTACCAAGTAGAATAGCTTTAGCTGTGGATATGAAGTTGAAAGAAATTGAACGTGTATTGTATTTTGAAAATTTTATTGTAATTGAACCTGGTTTAACAGGATTAAAAAGAAATCAACTTTTAAATGAAGAAGAATTAGCAAGATATCAAGATGAATTTGGAGAAGAAGCATTTACAGCTGGAATTGGAGCTGAGGCAGTGCTTGAAATGTTAAAAAATTTAGACTTAGAATTAGAAAGAAAAAATTTGATTAATTACATAAAAGAAACAAAATCGAAAGTTAATGAAGAAAGAGCTATCAAAAGGTTAAAACTAATAGAGTCATTTATCGAAACAGGGCAAAAACCTGAATGGATGATAATGACAGTTATTCCGGTAATTCCACCTGAATTAAGGCCTTTAGTTCCTTTGGATGGAGGGAGATTTGCTACTTCTGACTTAAATGATCTTTATAGAAGAGTAATCAATAGAAATAATAGATTGAAAAGATTAATGGATCTTAAAGCTCCTGATATAATCGTAAGAAATGAGAAAAGAATGTTACAAGAGTCTGTTGATGCTTTATTTGATAATGGAAGAAGAGGAAGAGTTATAACTGGAACTGGTAAAAGACCTCTTAAATCTTTAGCTGAAATGTTAAAAGGTAAACAAGGAAGATTTAGACAAAATTTATTAGGTAAACGTGTTGATTATTCAGGAAGATCTGTAATTGTGGTTGGTCCTGACTTAAAGCTACACGAGTGTGGTTTACCAAAAAAAATGGCTTTAGAATTATTTAAACCATTTTTATATGCAAGATTGAATAAACTTGGCTTGGCATCAACAATCAAACAAGCAAAGAAATTAGTTGAAAAAGAGACCAACGCAGTTTGGGATGCTTTAGAGTTAATAGTTAGAGAACATCCAGTTTTACTTAACAGAGCACCAACACTACATAGACTAGGAGTTCAAGCGTTCGAACCTAAATTAATAGAGGGAGACGCTATTGAGTTGCATCCATTAACTTGTGCAGCTTTTAATGCTGATTTTGATGGAGATCAAATGGCAGTTCATGTTCCGCTAAGCTTAGAAGCTCAATTGGAGGCAAGAATTTTGATGTTATCAACTAATAATATCCTTTCACCTTCAAATGGTAAGCCAATCATAGTGCCAAGTCAGGATATGATATTAGGTATTTACTATTTATCTCAAGAACCATTGACAGATAAACCGTCAGGTTATTTTGTTAACGCAGATCAAATTGAATTTGCATTATCTTCAGGTGAAATTAAAGTTCATAGCACTATTATTTCAAGATTTGAGACAATAGATGAAAAAGGTAATAAAAAATTTGAAAAATATACTTCAACTGCAGGAAGATTTTTATTAGCTAATTTATTACCAAAAAATAAAGATATAAAATTTTCTTTAATAGATAGATTATTGCCTAAAAAGGTTGTCTCTGAAGTAATTGATATTGTATTTAGATTTTGTGGTCAAAAAACAACTGTAATTTTCTGCGATAAATTGAAAGATTTAGGATTTAAACATGCTTTTAAAGCCGGAATATCTTTTGGTAAGGATGATTTAGTTATTCCAGAGAGTAAAACACAGCTTATTGATGATACAAAAAAATTAATTGCTGATTATGAAACTCAATATTCGGAAGGTTTAATTACTAGAGGTGAAAAATATAACAAAGTAGTTGATGCATGGTCAAAATGTACTGATAAGGTAGCTGGCGAAATGATGAAGGGTATCTCAGCAACAGAAAAAACACCTGAAGGATTAAAGATTAACTCAGTTTTCATGATGGCAGATAGCGGTGCCAGAGGTTCAGCAGCACAGATGAAACAATTAGCTGGTATGAGAGGATTAATTGCAAAACCATCTGGAGAAATTATTGAAAGTCCAATTACATCAAATTTTAAAGAAGGCTTAACTGCTTTAGAGTATTTTAATTCTACACATGGAGCTAGAAAAGGGTTAGCTGACACAGCACTTAAAACTGCAAGTTCTGGATATCTAACAAGAAGACTTTGTGATGTTGCACAAGACCTAACTATTACAAAAGTTTCGTGTGAGAATCCTGGCTTTATTGAATTATCAGAAATACTAGAAGGTGGTAATGTTGTTGTTAGCTTATCTGAAAGATCATTGGGTAGAGTTACTGCTTCAGAAGTAAAAAACCCTATAACTGGTGAAATTGTTATAAAAAAATCTACTATGATTGATGAGGCAGGATGCGATCTAATTGATGCTGCTGGAGTAAAATCAATTAGAGTTTATTCAGTAATGACTTGTGGAAGTAAACAGGGTGTTTGTGCCACTTGTTATGGAAGAGATTTATCTAGAGGTAAAATGGTTCATGTTGGCGAAGCGATTGGAATGATTTCTGCCCAATCAATAGGTGAACCAGGGACACAGTTAACGATGAGAACATTCCACGTTGGTGGAACAGCGTCAGTAAAACAAGATTCTCAAATAGTAACTAAAAATGAGGGAACATTAAAAATCATTAATTCAAATATTTTAGAGGATTCTAAGAAAAACTTAATTGTAATGGGAAGAAATACCCAGCTATCAATTGAAGATGATAATGGGGTTCAAGTAGCGATATATAAAGTTGCTTATGGTTCAAGATTATTTTTTAAGAATGATGATAAAGTAAAAGCAAATACAAAAATTTGTGAGTGGGATCCGTATACAACACCTGTTATTGCTGAAAAAAGTGGCGTAGCTAGCTATGTTGATTTAATAGACGGCTTATCAATTCAAGAAACAACAGATGATGCAACAGGTATTTCATCTAAATCAGTTATAGATTGGAGATCACAATCTAAAAGTTCTGACCTGAAACCAAGAATTACATTAAGAGATGAAAAAGGAAATGTAATTAAAAAAGCGGATGATAATGAAGCTAGGTATTATTTAGTACCTGACTCGATTTTATCTGTAAAAGATGGACAAAAAGTTTCAGCAGGAGATGTTATAGCAAGACTTCCTAAAGAAACGACAAAAACAAAAGATATAACTGGAGGATTACCAAGAGTTGCCGAATTATTTGAAGCAAGAAAAGCTAAAGATAGTGCAATCATAGCTGAGAATGATGGGCAAGTTATTTTTGGTAAAGAAGTAAGAGGTAAACAGAAAGTTTCAATTACTCCAGAAGATGGATCAGAACCTTCAAATTATTTAATACCTAAAGGAAAGCATATTAATTTCAACCAAGGTGAAAAAATTAAGAAAGGTGAATATTTGCTTGATGGACAGCCTTTGCCTCATGATATTTTAAGAATAATGGGTATTAAAGATCTAACTGAATATTTTGTTAATCAAGTACAGGAAGTTTATAGATTACAAGGTGTAATTATTAATGATAAACATATAGAGACAATTTTAAGACAAATGTTGAAAAAAGTTGAAGTTAAAAACTCAGGTGACTCAACATATCTTCCAGGTGAAATTATTGATAGAATTAAATTTGAAAATAATAACGAAAAATTAAAATCAGAAGGAAAAAAACCTGCAATTGGTGAAAGAGTTTTGATGGGTATTACAAAAGCATCATTACAAACTGAATCATTTATATCAGCTGCTTCTTTCCAAGAAACGACTAGGGTCCTCACAGATGCTGCAATTAAAGGTAAAGTTGATCCATTAAATGGATTAAAAGAAAATGTAATTGTTGGTAGATTGGTTCCAGCTGGAACAGGTAATATTAAGAATAAATGGAACAAAAAAGCCTTAGAGGACGATAACAAATTCTTATCTGAACAAGATAAAATTGAATCTTCAGAAACCCAAGCAAATCAATAAAAAAAATCACCTCAATCAAAGGTTTTAGTTTGACAAAGTGTAATTAATAAGTAATTTGGCGTTGTTTTTGGTTGGATGTAGTACTTATTGGATGTACTAAACGCTGCCATGATTAACCTGCCAGTTATTTCATCAAAAATACAATAATTTAAATTTTATGCCTACAATTAACCAGTTGTTAAGAAAAAAAAGAGTTAAGCAAACTAAAAGGAACAAAGTTCCTGCATTGCAAAAACAACCTTTAAAAAGAGGGGTGTGTGTTAAAGTTTATACTACCACTCCAAAAAAACCAAACTCTGCACTCCGAAAAGTCGCTAGAGTTAGATTATCTAATGGTTTCGAAGTAACAGCATATATACCTGGTGAAGGACATAATTTACAGGAACACTCTGTAGTTTTAATTAGAGGAGGAAGAGTAAAAGACTTACCAGGAGTAAGATATCATATTCTTAGAGGAAACTTGGATACACAAGGTGTGGCTAACAGAAAAAAAAGAAGATCTTTATACGGAACTAAAAAAGGTAAGTAATTATGTCTAGAAAAAAATCTCAACCAAAAAAAGATATCATACCTGATCCAAAGTTTAATTCGACCATTATTCCAAAATTAATAAATAATATAATGTATGATGGTAAAAGAGGAACTGCTGCTAAAATAGTTTATGACGCTATAGATAAAATTAAAACCAAATCAAAAGATGAGCCAATTAATATTTTTAATGAAGCTATCAATAATATTAAGCCGACTGTCGAAGTAAGATCAAGGAGAGTTGGTGGTGCAACCTATCAAGTACCAGTTGAAGTAAAAAGCAAACGAGCACAAGCACTAGCTATTAGATGGCTTGTAGACTCGGCAAGAAAAAGAAAAGATAAACATATGTCAGATAAAATTTTTAATGAACTTTATGATGCCTATGAAAGAAAAGGAGCTGCGGTTAAAAAAAAAGAGGATGTTCATAAAATGGCAGAGTCAAATAAAGCTTTCGCACATTTCAGATGGTAAAATATTATGGCTAGAACTCATACATTAGATAAATATAGAAACATAGGTATCATGGCTCATATTGATGCTGGAAAAACAACCACTACTGAAAGAATTTTATACTATACAGGTAAAAGCCATAAAATTGGTGAAGTGCATGATGGTGCAGCAACAATGGACTGGATGGAACAAGAACAAGAAAGAGGCATAACAATTACCTCAGCAGCTACAACTTGTTTTTGGCAAGATCATAGAATAAATATAATTGATACCCCTGGCCATGTTGATTTTACTATTGAAGTAGAAAGATCTTTAAAAGTTTTAGATGGTGCAGTAGCAGTTTTTGATGGAGTCGCAGGTGTTGAACCACAATCAGAAACAGTATGGAGACAAGCTGACAAGTATAAAGTACCAAGAATTTGTTTTGTTAATAAATTGGATAGAACTGGTGCTGATTTTTTTAGATGCGTAGATATGATCAAAGACAGATTAGGTGCGAAGCCTTTAGTAATACAGGTTCCAATTGGTATTGAAGCGTCATTAACAGGTGTTGTTGATCTTGTTAAAATGAAAGCTCAAGTATGGAAAAATGAGGCCTTGGGTGCTGAGTGGGAATATAAAGATATACCAGATGATTTAAAGGAAATATCGCAAAAATACAGAACAGAATTAGTTGAGGCAGCTGTTGAACAAGATGAAAAATTAATGGAGTCATACCTAAATGGTGATGAGATAAAAGAAGATGATCTTGTTAAATGCATAAGAAAAGGAACGTTAAATTTTGATTTTGTTCCTGTAATGACTGGCTCAGCTTTTAAAAACAAGGGTGTTCAACCACTTTTAGATGCAGTGGTCAATTATCTACCAAGTCCTGTTGATATAGGCTCAATTAAAGGAACTAAATTGGGTAGTGAGGATGAGTTAGAGATGAAATTTGAGGATAGTGCACCATTTTCGGCTTTAGCTTTCAAAGTAGCTAATGATCCCTTTGTAGGATCCTTAACCTTTATAAGAATTTATTCTGGGACTATAAAAACTGGAACAGCAGTTTTTAATTCATCCAAAGAAAAAGAGGAAAGAGTTGGTAGAATGCTTTTAATGCACGCAAACTCTAGAGAAGATATCAAAGAAGCTAACGCTGGCGATATTGTAGCCTTGGCAGGTCTAAAAAACACGATTACTGGTCATACTTTATGTGATGAAGAAAATAGCGTTCTTTTAGAACCTATGGAGTTTCCAGATCCTGTAATTGAAATTGCAGTAGAACCTAAAACTAAAGCAGACCAAGAAAAGATGGGTGAGGCTTTAGGAAGATTAGCAAAAGAGGATCCATCATTTAGAGTAACCTCAGATGAAGAATCTGGCCAAACAATTATTAAAGGCATGGGAGAGTTACATTTAGATATTATCGTTGATAGAATGAAAAGAGAGTTCAAAGTTGAAGCCAATGTTGGTGCTCCTCAAGTTGCATACAGAGAGACAGTAGAAAATTCCTCAGAAGTTGAATATACACATAAAAAACAAAGTGGTGGTGCAGGTCAATTTGCTAAAGTTAAATTACTTGTAGAGCCTCAAGATGCTGGTAAAGGTCGCGAGGTTGAAAGCAAAATTAAAGGTGGATCTATACCTAAAGAGTTTATTCCTGGTGTTGAAAAAGGAATAGAGACAGTGTCTGATGGTGGAATTTTAGCTGGCTTTCCAATGATTGATTATAAAGTAACAATCCTTGATGGATTACATCATGATGTTGACTCTAGTGTTTTAGCTTTTGAATTAGCAAGTAGAGCATGTTTTAAAGAAGCTTGCACAAAGGGTGGTTTAAAACTTTTAGAACCAGTTATGAGAGTTGAAGTTGTAACCCCAGAGGATTATATGGGTGATGTTATTGGTGACTTAAACAGTCGAAGAGGACAAATAAGCACTCAGGAGCAAAGAGGTAACGCAACTGTAATTACTGCAATGGTCCCTTTAGCTAATATGTTTGGATACATTAATAGCCTAAGATCTATGTCACAAGGAAGAGCACAATACTCAATGTTTTTTGATCATTATTCAAAAGTTCCTCAAAATGTTCAAGACGAAGTAACCAAAAAGATTGCAGGTTAAAATGGAGAAACAGAATATTAGAATAAAATTAAAAGCCTATGACAACAAAGTTTTGGATGCATCAACTGAAGAAATAGTTAACACTGTAAAAAGAACCGGTGCAACCATTAAGGGTCCAATTCCTCTTCCTACTAAGATAGAAAGATACACAGTTTTAAGATCACCGCATATAGATAAGAAAAGCAGAGAGCAATTTGAGTCTAGAACACATAAAAGATTAATAGATATTATAGAACCAACACCTCAAACTGTTGAGGCTTTAATGAAATTAGATTTAGCTTCAGGTGTAGATGTGGAGATAAAAATTTAATTATGAGAGAAATAGCTTTATTTGGTAAAAAAATTGGTATGACTAGAGAGTTTTATAAAACCGGTCAATTAGTTCCTGTGACTGTTTTAAAAATGGAAAAAGCTCGTGTAATTAATGTTATAGATTTAGAAAAAAGAGGTTACAAAGCTGTTCAATTAGGTTTCGGTAAAATAAAGAATTCTAAATTAAATAAGTCGATGAGAGGTTATTTTTCAAAAAAAAATACTGAAGCTAAAAAGAGATTAAAGGAATTTAGAGTTGAAAATTTAGAGAATTTTAAGGAAGGAAACGAATTTGGTATTGAGATTTTTAAAGATATAAAATTTGTTGATACAAAATCTAAAACTATAGGTAAAGGATTTGCAGGAGCTATGAAAAGACATAATTTTGGGGGCTTAAGAGCTTCACATGGAGTATCAATCTCCCATAGATCTCACGGTTCAACTGGTCAAAGACAAGATCCAGGAAAAGTTTTTAAAGGTAAAAAAATGGCAGGTCATATGGGTGACAAATTAAGAACAATGCAAAACATCGAGATTATAAGAACTGACTTGGAGAATGAGTTGCTTTACTTAAAAGGTTCTATTCCAGGTTCAAAAAATACAGAAGTTTTAGTTAAAGGATCTGTTAAAAACATTAAAAAATTAACAATTCTTGAAAAAATTAAAATTGCTGAAGAAGCGAAAAAAACACCAGATAAAAAGAAAAAATAATGAAATTAGATAAACTGAATTTAGATGGAAAAAAAAGCTCAATTGAAGTTTTAGATAAAATTTTTTCCGCAAAAATAAATCACAAACTTGTAAGTAGTGTTTTATATAAAACAAATGCTAACTACAAAGGAAGACATGCTAAAACAAAACAACAAAACGAAGTATCCGGACCAACATCAAAGATATATGCGCAAAAAGGGACTGGTAATGCAAGACATGCGAGCAAAAAGGCTCCTATATTTGTTGGTGGAGGTATAGCTCATGGTCCTAAAGGTCAGTCTTCATATAAAACTAGAAAATTAAATAAAAGTGAGAAGAAAAAAAGCATTGCATCATTGATAAGTGAAAAGACTAAAAATGATGATTTGTTAGTCTTGAGTGATTTTAATCATGAAATTAAAAAAACTAAAGAGATGAGTAATATTCTTAGAAAATTTGAAGTTCTAAATTCATTAATTATTTTAGATAAATCCTCAAAAGATAAAATTGAAAAATCAATTAGAAACATACCCAATATTAAAGTGACAGATATCAATCATTTCAGCGCATTTGATATTATCAAATTTAAAAAGATTGTTTTTACTGAAAGTTCAGTGAAAGAATTAGAAAAAAGGTATGCGTAAAATGCAGAAAATTCATTTATACGATAAAATATTGTCACCTTTGTTAACTGAAAAATCTACAAACTTATCAGAGCAAAATAAGATTGTTTTTAAGGTTCATAAAAATGCAAATAAAAAAAATCTTAAATCAAATATTGAAAAAATTTTTAAAGTTAATGTTACAAAAATAAATATTATTAATAAACAAAATAGAACCAAATTAACAAGAGGCAGAAAAGTAAAAGTTTCTGGCTTTAAAAAAGCAATAATAACACTCAAAAAGGGTCAAACAATTGATTTAACAACTGGAATTTAATATGGCACTTAAAACTTTTAAACCTTATACAAAATCTACTAGAGGTACGATCCTAGTCCAAAGGGATGGATTGTGGAAAGGCAAACCATTTAAGTCATTAGTTTCACCTAAAAATGCGATGAAGGGTAGAAATAATAATGGACATATAACATCCATAAATAGAGCTGGTGGTCATAAAAAAATGTACAGACATGTAGATTTTTATAGAAAAAAATTTGATGCTCCAGCTACAGTTGAGAGAATAGAATATGATCCAAATAGATCTTGTTATATAATGTTAGTAAAATTTAAGGATAATTCTCATTCTTATTATTTAGCACCACAAAAAATAAAAGTTGGTGACAAAATTGAAAACGGATCTAAGAAAGAGATAAAAATTGGTAACTGTATGCCTTTACAGGATATACCTGTTGGTATTGATATTCACAATGTTGAAATACAGCCTGGTGGTGGTGGAAAAATTGCTAGGTCAGCTGGGACATCAGTAACTATAAGTGGGTTAGATGGAAATTATAGTTTAATCAAACTTGCATCTGGTGAGGTTAGAAAAATAGACTCTCGTTCATTAGCTACGATAGGTGTCTTAAGTAACCCTGATCAAAAAAATATCAAAATTGGTAAAGCTGGCAGATCAAGATGGTTAGGCAGAAGACCTCATACAAGAGGTGTTGTTAAAAATCCGGTTGATCATCCGCATGGAGGTGGTGAAGGTAAAAGTGCTGGTGGTAGACATCCAGTCTCTCCAAAGGGCCAATCTGCAAAAGGACTTAAAACGAGAGATAATAAAAGAACAGATAAATTTATTGTTAAAAGAAGAAACAAAAGAAAGGACACAAAATAATGGCTAGAGCAGTTTGGAAAGGTCCTTTTGTTGAAGAAAGTTTAATGAAAAAAGTTGATAAATACAAAACAGATCCAAAAAAGATACCAATAAAAACATGGTCAAGAAAGTCAACAATCCTGCCAGATTTTGTTGGTGTGAGTTTTTTAATTTATAATGGAAAAAAGTTTATACCCATAACTGTCTCAGAAGACATGGTAGGTCATAAACTTGGAGAGTTTGCTCCTACTAGAACTTTCTTTGGTCATACTCCAGCTGACAAGAAGGCTAAACCTGCAGATGCTGAGGCTAAGAAATAATTATGAGTAAAAAAAAGAAAAAAAATTTGAAGAAAGATAATCTTGTCAAGTCGATAAACAACAACATAAGATCAAGCGTAAGAAAACTCAACCCTATTTTGAGAGGTATTGTTGGAAAAAAAGTAGATGTAGCAATAAGAGATTTAAAATTTTCAGAAAAACGAATAACAAAAGATATTAGAAAAACTATAAGTTCTGCGGTTGCTAATGCTGAAAATAATTTTCAATATGATATTGATAAATTAATTGTTAAAGAAGCTTATTGTGGAAAAAAAATTATTATGAAAAGATTTAGACCTAGAGCAAAAGGAAGAGCAGCACCAATAATTAAACCATATTCAAGTGTCACGATAATATTATCAGAAGCAAAAAAATTGGAGAGTCATGGGTCAAAAGGTTAATCCAGTAGGTTTTAGATTAGGTGTTAACAGGGGGTGGGACTCTGTATGGTACGCAAAAAAAAAGGATTTCGGTAATTATCTAATTGAGGATTTTAAAATTAGAGATTACGTTAAAAAAAATGTTGTTAATTCTGGTGTTTCAAAAGTTATGATAGAGAGAACTTCTAATAAATGCTTTGTAACTATTTATACGTCTAGGCCAGGTTTTGTTATTGGAAAAAAAGGAAGTGATATCGACAAAATTAAGAATAATTTATCAAAATTTACTAAAAATGAAGTCACATTAAATATAAAAGAAGTAAAAAAACCAGAGACCAATGCCTATTTAGTTGCTGAAAATATTGCTCAACAGTTAGTAAAAAGAATTTCATACAGACGTGCTATGAAAAGAGCAATGCAGTCTTGTTTAAGACTTGGCGCAAAAGGAATAAAAGTATCAATGAGTGGTAGATTGGGAGGAAACGAAATTGCAAGAACAGAATGGTTAAGAGATGGAAGTATCCCATCACACACGTTAAGAGCTGATATTGATTATGCAGAAGCTGAAGCTTTAACAACATACGGTATAATTGGTATTAAGGTTTGGATTTACAAAGGTGAAGTTTTTGCAAAAGAGTTTAGTCAAGAAACCAACAAAGTAATTTCAAGAGAGGGTAAGGAATAAATGTTGCAACCAGTAAGAACTAAATGGAGAAAAGCCCACAAAGGTAGAATTCATGGAAGTGCTTCTAGAGCTAATTTTATTAATTATGGTGCATATGCGCTTAAAGCTTTAACGCCAGAAAGAGTAACTGGCAAACAAATTGAAGCTGCTAGAGTAGCATTGACAAGACACATGAAAAGACAAGGAAGGGTTTGGACCAGAATATTCCCTAATATACCAGTTTCAAAAAAACCAATAGAAGTTCGTATGGGTAAAGGAAAGGGTTCCCCAGAATTTTATGCCTGCAGGGTAAAACCTGGTAGAATATTATTTGAAGTTGATGGTGTTTCAGAACAAATAGCGAAAGAGGCTCTTTACAAAGCTTCGGCTAAGCTTCCAATAAAAACCAAAACAATAAAAAGGTTTCTATAATATGAAGAAGCAAGAGATCAAAAAACTTTCTAAAGACGAAATTTTGAAAAATATAGATAAATTTAAAAAAGATTTATTCAATTTTAGATTTCAAAAAATTAATTCACAGGTAACAAACCCTGCAAAAATTAATGAAACAAAAAAAAATATTGCTAGATTAAAAACTATGCTCAAAGGAAAAATAAATGCCTAAAAAAATTTTAACAGGTATAGTAGTAAGTGATAAACCAAATAAAACAATTACTGTTTTGATTGAAAGAAAATATTCACATCCAGTGCTAAAAAAGATTGTAAGAGTACGTAAGAAATATAATGCTCACGATGAAAATAATAAGTACAAAACAGGAGACAAAGTTTCAATTGTTGAAAGTAGGCCATTTTCAAAAAATAAAAGATTTCAAGTCATGGAGAATATTAAATAATGATACAAGTACAGACAGAATTACAGGTTGCTGATAACACAGGTGCAAAAAAGATTGAGTGTATAAAAGTTTTAGGTGGGTCTAAAAGAAGATATGCAAGTATTGGAGATACAATTGTGATAGCTGTAAAAGAAGCAATCCCTAAAGGTAAGGTAAAAAAAGGATCAGTTCATAAAGCAGTTGTGGTTCGAGTAAAAAAAGGCATTCATAGAGATGATGGATCAAAAGTTAGATTTGACAACAATGCAGCAGTTTTAGTTGACGACAAAGGTGAGCCAGTTGGAACAAGGATTTTTGGACCAGTTACTAGAGAGCTTAGAACAAGAGGTCAAATGAAAATAATTTCTTTGGCACCCGAGGTAATATAATGATTAAAAAAGGCTTAAAAGTAAAAATTTTAACTGGCAAAGATAAATTAAAAGAGGGTGAAGTTATAGAAATTGATAGAGCAAGTAATAGAGCTAAAGTTAAAGAACTCAATATGATCAAAAAGCATGTAAAAACAACTAAAGAGAAGAAAGGTGGAATTTTTTCAAAAGAAAATTTTATTCATATATCAAATTTAAAGTTAATTGATGACAAGAAGAAGAATAAAAAAACAGAGGTTAAGAAATAATGACCCCAAGATTAAAAGAGCTATATTTTAAGGAAATTCAGCCCTCTTTAAAAACTGAGTTTAGTTTAAAAAATTTAAATATGGGACCAAAGATTGAAAAAGTAATATTAAATATGGGATTAGGGTTAGATGGAAATGACTCAAAAATTTTAAAATCCTGTGAGGAAGATCTAGCTAAGATTACTGGTCAAAAACCTGTAATAACAAAATTCAAAAAATCAGTTGCTAATTTTAAAACGAGGAAGGGATCTAACGCTGGTTTAAAAGTGACTTTAAGAAAAGATAAAATGTATGAATTTTTAGATAGACTTGTAAATATAGCCCTACCTAGAGTGAAAGATTTTAGAGGTTTATCATCAAAAGGTTTTGATAAATTTGGTAACTATACATTCGGAATTAAAGAGCACATTATCTTTCCAGAAGTAAGTTTTGACAGAGCTGACAAGGTTAGAGGATTGGATGTTATTATTGTTATCTCATCTTTAAATAAAGAGCATAGTTTTACTCTGTTAAGTAAAATGAATTTTCCATTTATTAAAAAAGGAGACAATTAAAATGGCTAAACAAAGTTCGATTAATAAAAATAATAGAAGAATAAAACTTTCTGATAAATTATTTAAAAAGAGATCTGAATTGAAAAAAATAGTTATGGACAAAAAGATCCCTTTGGAAGAAAGATTTAAAGCTCAACAAAAATTGTCAAAGTTACCTAGAAATTCAGCTAAAAATAGAGTTATGAATAGATGTCAAATTACTGGTAGACCTCACGGAGTTTATAGAAAGTTAAAGATTTCTAGAATTGCATTGAGACAACTTGGATTACAAGGAAAAATACCAGGTTTAGTTAAATCGAGCTGGTAGAAAGGAATTAGGATGAGTTTAAGTGACCCAATTGGAGATATGATAGCAAGAGTGAAGAACGCTCAAGCTAGATATCATAAAAAAGTAGATTTACCATCTTCAAACTTTAAGAGTAAAATTGCCGACATACTAAAAAATGAGGGTTTTATAAAAGATTTTAAAGTTTCAACTAATGAGAAAAAAAACATTTTATCTTTAGAATTAAAATATCATTCTGGTAGTCCAGTCATAAATAACTTTGAGAGAGTCTCAAAACCTGGAAGAAGAATTTTTTCAAGTGCAGATAGCTTGCCAAAAATTAATAACGGTTTAGGTATAGCTATATTATCAACTCCAAAAGGTGTAATGACCGATATTGATGCAAGAAAGCAGAAAGTCGGAGGAGAAATAATTTGTAAAGTTTTTTAATATGTCAAAGATTGGAAAAATAAATATATCGATACCAGAAAAAGTAAAAGTGGCTATTGCTGGAAATTTTCTGAATATAGAAGGACCTTTAGGTAAGAAATCTCTTAACATTGACTTAGAAATTTTCAATCTTGATATTAAAGAGGGAAAAGAGATATCAATAAAACCAAAAAAAATTGATCAATATACAAAAAGATTATGGGGAATGAATCGTAGTCTTATTAATAATGCTGTTATCGGTGCTGTAAAAGGTTATGAAAAAACTTTAGAACTTGTTGGTGTTGGATACAGAGCAGCTTTAAAGGGTAATCAACTGAACCTTCAACTAGGTTATAGCCATGATATAAACTTTACGATACCAGAAGGCATAAAGATTTTAGTAGAAAAACAAACAACTCTAAAAATATCTGGATTTGATAAACAATTGGTTGGTTCAGTAGTCTCTAAAATTAAGACATTTAGAAAAATCGAACCTTACAAAGGAAAAGGAATAAGAGAAAAAGGCCAATATATTTTGAAAAAAGAGGGGAAGAAAAAATAATGAAGCTTAGTACAAGCATTAGAAAGAAATTTAGAGTGACAAACAAGCTTAAAAGGTTTGCCAAATCAGACAGGTTTAGATTAAGTGTATTTAGGTCATCAAAAAATATTTCTGCACAAATTATAGATGATAAAAAAAATATTACTTTATTATCTGCTTCATCAGTAGAAAAAGACATCAAAGAAACTAAAACCAAAAATAAGTCTGAACTGTCTAAAATTGTTGCAGAAAAATTAGCAAAAAGAGCTCAAGAGAAAAAAATTAGCAAAATATATTTTGATAGAGGTATTTATAAATATCATGGAAGAATTAAGATTTTTGCTGAAACTTTAAGAAAAAATGGAATGGAATTTTAATTATGGATAATTTCAAAGAAAAAAAAAATGATGACATCTTAGAAAAACTAGTTCATATAAATAGAATTACTAAGGTTGTTAAAGGTGGTAGAAGGTTTGGTTTTTCTGCTCTTGTAGTAGTTGGAAATCAAGCGGGTAAAATTGGTATAGCTCACGCTAAAGCAAAACAAGTTCCAGATGCTATAAAAAAGGCTAATGAAATTGCTAGAAGAAAACTAATTCATATACCACTGAGAGAGGGAAGAACAATTCACCATGATGTTAAAGCCAAGGATGGATCTGGTAGAATAGTTTTAAGATCAGCTTCAAAGGGAACAGGTATTATAGCAGGAGGACCAGTTCGCGCTGTATGTGAGGTTTTAGGAGTAAAAGATATTGTTGCAAAATCTATGGGAACATCAAACGCTCACAATGTAATAAGAGCGACTATTAAAGCATTAATGAAGCAAAACTCACCTAAGCAAATCTCCTCAATTAGAAATAAAAAGATTTCAGAGATAGTTGAAAAGAGAGGACAATGATAAAATTAAATAATAGACCAAAATTGAACAAATCCAAAATTAGAGTTGGCAGAGGTATAGGCTCTGGCAAAGGTAAAACTTCAGGAAGAGGTGTAAAAGGACAAAAATCTAGATCTGGGGTAGCTATAAAAAGTTTTGAGGGTGGACAAATGCCTTTATATAGAAGATTACCAAAAAGAGGTTTTAAAAAATTCAATCAAGAAAATATTGCAATTTTAAATTTAGATAAAATTCAATTTTTTATAAGCAAAAAAACTATAAGTACCAGCGAAGTACTCAATTCATCTTCTTTAAAAAAATTAAGATTAATAAATAAAAATTCAAAAAAACTTAAAATTTTAGGAACTGGTGAAATTAAAGATAAGATAAATATTGAAGCAGATCTAGCATCGAAATCAGCGTTAGAAAAACTTGAAAAAATTGGTGGATCAATACAACTAAAAAAATAATATTTTAATCAAATGAGTTCTTCATCATCAAGTAATGACTTAAGAAATAGAATAATTTTTACAATTGCAATATTAGCAGTTTATAGGTTTGGTACTTTTGTCCCATTACCTGGAATTGATCCAGAGCAATTAAAAATATTAATGGAAGGTAATCAAAAAGGATTACTGGGTATGTTTAATGTTTTTGCTGGTGGAGCTGTAAGTAGGATGGCAATTTTTGCTCTTGGAATAATGCCCTATATATCTTCATCAATTATCGTCCAGTTATTAACTGGTGTGTCTGATTATTTTAAAAATTTAAAAGCTCAAGGTGAAACCGGGAGAGCTAAAATTACTCAAATAACAAGATATGGAACTGTTTTATTGGCAACCGTTCAAGGTTATGGATTATCTGTGGGGCTGGAGTCATCCGCTGATTTAGTAATTAATCCAGGAGCATTTTTCAAAATATCCACTGTAACAACAATTGTTGCAGGGACGATATTTTTAATGTGGTTAGGTGAACAAATTACACAAAGAGGTATTGGAAATGGAATTTCATTAATAATTTTCGCAGGTATTGTTGCTGAGATACCAAGAGCTTTAGTAACAACATTTGAGTTAGGAAGAACTGGAGCTATATCTACTATAATGATTATAGCAATATTTGTTTTACTTATTTTAACTATTTTATTTATTGTATTTATGGAAAGAGCTTTAAGAAAAATTTTAATAAACTATCCAAAGAGGCAAATGGGAAATAAAATGTATGGGGGTGAGTCATCACATTTACCTTTAAAAATAAATCAAGCAGGAGTTATACCAGCAATTTTTGCTTCAGCATTACTTTTATTACCTGTAACATTTTCCAATTTTAATATTTCAGAAAATGAAACTTTTTTAAATTTAAGTTCTTTCTTTACTCAAGGACAACCTCTGTATATGCTTTTGTACGCATCTGGGATAATTTTTTTTACTTTTTTTTATACATCAATAACATTTAATCCAACCGAAACAGCTGATAATTTAAGGAAGTATGGTGGATTTATTCCTGGTATACGACCTGGAGAAAGCACAGCAATTTACATTGAAAATATTTTGACAAAGTTGACTACAATTGGTGCATTATATTTAACTTTAGTTTGTTTAATGCCTGAATTTTTAATTGCTAATTATCCAATACCTTTTTATTTAGGTGGAACATCAATATTGATTGTTGTAGTTGTGGCTATTGACACAGTTACACAAATTCAAACAAGACTTATGAGCTCACAGTATGAGCAATTAATTAAAAAAACTAAATTTGGTAAATAATTAAGAAAAGTGAATTTAATTTTAATTGGTCCCCCAGGTGCTGGCAAAGGAACACAAGCTAAGCATTTAGTCAAAAAGTTAAATAATTTTCAAATTTCTACTGGGGATATGTTACGGGAAGAAATTCAAAAAAATTCTGAAATTGGTAAAAAAATATTAAATGATATGAACGATGGAAATTTTGTTAATGACCAAATAGTAAATTCTTTAATTGAAAATGTTTTACTAGATCCAAAAAAGAAAGGTAGATTAATTTTTGATGGATATCCA
Organism: uncultured Pelagibacteraceae bacterium; assembly: GCA_902610675.1. Lineage (GTDB taxonomy): Bacteria > Pseudomonadota > Alphaproteobacteria > Pelagibacterales > Pelagibacteraceae > Pelagibacter. The sequence goes on from CACLWP010000006.1 coordinate 25,804, forward strand.
AGATCGTTGACACAGGCAAAAAATCTTGAAAAATTATTAATTAAAACAAATCAGATTATTAATTTCATTTTCTTCCTTAATGTTAATAAAGAAACAATAATCAAAAGAATAGAACAAAGAAAAATTATTGAAAAAAGGTCAGACGATGATCTTGAAACTATCGTCAAGAGATACGATACTTACATGGATACAACAAAGCCTGTTTTAAATTTTTACTCTCAAAATTCAAATTTTTATGAAATAGATGGTAGTTCTAAAATAGAGGAAATAACCTCTAAAATAGACAATTTTCTCAATGTTTAAGACGTTGACTTTAAAACATCTTCTTATATAAAAGGCTGAAAATTATCTCTAAATATATGGCTCGTATTGCAGGTATAAACATTCCACAAAATAAACTTGTTCATGTAGGATTGACATATATTTATGGTATAGGAAACAAATTCTCATCTCAAATATGTACTTCATTAAATATTCCTAAGGGAAAAAGAGTAAACCAATTAACTGATGACGAAATTTTAAAAATCAGAGAATATATTGATCAAAAATTTAAGGTTGAAGGAGATTTAAGAAGAGATTATTCACTCAGCATTAAAAGATTAATTGACCTTGCTTGTTATAGAGGATCAAGACATAGAAAAAAGTTACCTGTCAGAGGTCAAAGGACTAGATGCAATGCAAGAACAAGAAAAGGTAAAGCAATTGCAATAGCAGGTAAGAAATTAACCCCACTTAAAAAATAAATATGGCTAAAGTTGATAAAAATGAAAAACAAGAACAAAAAGTTGAAAAAACTGTAAAAGTTAAGAAAAGTTCTTATTCAAAAAAAAAAAAAATTAAAAAAAATATTTTAAATGGTATTGCATATGTACAATCAACTTTTAATAACACTATAATTTCTATAGCTGATACGAATGGAAACGTTATTTCTTGGGCTTCATCAGGCCAAAAAGGTTTTAAAGGATCAAGAAAATCGACACCTTATGCTGCACAAATAGCAGCTGATGCTGCTGCTTCAAAGGCGTTAGAGTTTGGAATGAAAACTTTGTCTGTTGAAGTTAAAGGTCCGGGCTCAGGAAGAGAAACTGCTCTTAGAGCTCTACAAGCGAGAGGTTTTAAAATTTTATCAATTAAAGATACAACACCAATGCCGCATAATGGAACTAGACCACCAAAAAAAAGGAGAGTTTAATGGAAACTGAAAATGTAAATATTAAAAATTGGAAATCTTTAATCAAACCATCAAAGATAGATGTTCAAATGAGTGATGATTTATCCCGTGCAAAAATTGTCGCTGAACCTCTTGAAAAAGGGTACGGATTAACATTAGGAAATTCTTTAAGAAGAATATTATTATCTTCAATTAGGGGTGCAGCAGTTACTTCAATTCAAATTGATGGAGTACTACATGAATTCACATCTATCAAAGGTGTACGTGAAGATGTTACAGATATTGTTCTTAATGTGAAATCCTTAGCATTAAAATCATCTTCAGAGGGAACGAAAAAATTAGTTTTAGATGCTAAAGGTCCAGGAGAAATAAAGGCATCAGATATAACACCAGTAGCTGATGTTGAAATTTTAAACCCAGATTTAGTAATTTGCAATTTAGATGAGAATACAACTTTTCACATGGAAATGAATGTTAATACAGGTAAAGGTTATGTTCCGGCAGAATTGAATAAACCTGAGGAACCACCTTTAGGTTTAATCGCAATAGATTCATTATACAGTCCTGTAAAAAAAGTTTCTTATTCTGTAAGTACTGCCAGAGAAGGGAAAGCACTTGACTATGATAAACTTACGATGGAAGTTGAAACTGATGGTTCAATTTCAGCAGAAGATGCTGTTGCTTATTCTGCTAGAATTTTCCAAGATCAACTTAAAATGTTTATCAATTTTGATGAACCTGTGGAGGCACCCATTAAAGAGGTATCAACTGAGCCAGAATTTAATAAAAATTTATTGAGAAAAGTTGATGAATTAGAATTATCTGTTCGATCAATGAATTGTTTAAAAAATGATAATATAATTTATATTGGTGATCTTGTTCAAAAGTCTGAGGGTGAAATGCTCAGAACACCAAATTTTGGTAGAAAATCACTTAATGAAATTAAAGAAGTTTTGACAGGTATGTCATTATATTTAGGTATGGAGATACCTAATTGGCCACCAGACAACATAGCTGAAATGTCTAAAAAACTCGAGGAAGCTATATAAATGAGACATGGATTTGCTAACAAGAAGCTCAATAGGACTTCTGAGCATAGAAAAGCTTTATTAAAAAATATGCTTAATTCTCTCATAAAGTATGAACAAATTAAAACAACGTTACCAAAAGCAAAGTTTTTAAAACCCCAAGCTGATAAGATTATTACTTTGGGAAAGAAAGATACTCTTCATAACACAAAAATTTTAGTTTCACAGTTACAAGATGTAAAATCTGCGAACAAAGTTCAAAAGACCCTGTCAAAAAGGTATGAAAAAAGATCAGGTGGTTATACAAGGATAATTAAAGCTGGTTTCAGATATGGTGATAACGCGCCAATGGCAATTATTGAATTTGTAGATAGAGATGTTGAAGCAAAAAGACTTGATAAAAAGAAAAAAATTACCACAACACAGCCTGAAAAAAAAGAAGATAAGAAACAAGCCGCTGCATCAAAATAATATTTTTGTTTATGATAAAAAGTTACATCGTTGATACAACGTGTAATAATATGCGCATTGATAGGTGGATAAGGAACACAATAGGTAAAATTCCTCAAGGACTTATTGAAAAGTCCCTAAGATCAGGAAAAATTAAAATTAACCAAAAAAAAGTAAAAAGCTCTCACAAGATAAAATCTAACGACAAAATAGTTTTTTATGACTTTAAATTTGAAGAAAGAATTTTACAAAAAAAAATAAATTTTAGTCCTTCAAATCAAATAATTAAAGCAAATGAAGATTTGATAATTGACAATAATGAAAATTTTGTTGTATTGAATAAAAGTGCTGGTATCTCCGTTCAAGGAGGCACAAAATCAAAAAAAAACCTTATTGATATATTTAAAAAAAGTGAAATTTTTTCAGAATCAAAGCCTTTCTCTGTACATAGGTTAGATAAAGATACATCTGGTGTTTTTCTGATGGCTAAAAATCGAGAGACTGCACAATTATTAACATCTTTATTTAGGTTAAGAAAAGTACACAAAACCTATCTAGCAATATGTCATGGTGAAATTGAAAAAAATTCAGGTGAATGGGCAAACAACTTGGTCCGTTATGACAATGGAAAAAAAATTGTTGAAAACGCAAAAACAATTTACAAAGTTATTGATAAAAATTCCAATTCTAGCCTTGTTGAAATGAAACCTATTACAGGTAGAAAACATCAATTAAGAAAACAACTTTTCAATATTGGTCACTCAATCTATGGAGATAATAAATATAAATCTTTTACAAAAACTTTACGTGTTAATAAAGAATTAATGTTACATGCATACGAAATAAGATTTATTATCAAGGATAAAAAATATACCTACAAGGCCTTACTTCCTGAGTATTTTAAAAAATTATTAAAAATAAAAAGACTTAATTATTCAAATTTGAACTGAAGATTTCTACTAATTTTTTTTCCAATTTTCCATAATCTTGATCTTTGATTTGTTTTAAATTTGTTATTCCTTTATCTTTAATACCACAAGGTATTATTGCATCATATTTTTCAAGATTATTATTTATATTGATCGAAAAACCATGATAGGCTATCCATTTACTGATTCTTACACCAATTGCAGCAACTTTTTTAGTTTGTCCATTTTCTTTGTACCATATTCCTATATTCTCTTTGTCTGAAAAAGTTTTTATATTAAAAAAATCTAATGTTTCTATAATTGTTTTTTCTATTATTGAAATAAAATTTCTAATATCTTTTTTTCTTTTTTTTAGGTCTATTACAAAATAACAAATCAATTGGCCTGGTCCGTGATAAGTAATTTTACCACCTCTATTTGTCGCTAAAATCTTAATTGATTTGTCTAAAATTTCATTCTCATTATAACTTGTCCCCGCTGTATAAACGTCTGGATGTTCTAAAATCCAAATTAATTCATCAGATTTATTTAGATCCACATTTAACAATCTTTCTTCCATTAGTATTTTAGCATCCTCATAAATAACAGGTTTTTTAGACTTTTTGATTTCTATACTCATTTAAAAATTGTAATCTTTGGATTATGCATTAAAAGATCGACCTAAATAATAAGATAATTTATGACTTTAATTAAAAAAATCAAAGATAAAAGAGTCAATTTTGAATTTAATAAAGAATATATAAAAGTAGTCACTGATAAGATTTCAAATAATGACGCTACTTTTATCACTAATTCTTTTAAAGAAATGCATCCAGCAGATGCAGCAGATATCATCGAACATTTAGGCCAAAATGATAGAGAAAATTTAATAAAACTTAATAATTTTAAAATAGATCCTGAGGTTTTTATAGAGCTCAATGAATCAGTTCAAACTGAAATTACAAAATATCTTTCTTCTGACGCGATCGTTAGAATATTGAAAAATTTAGAATCCGACGACGCTATTGCTATTCTTGAAAACGTAGATGAAAAAAATAAAAACTCTATTTTAAGCTTATTACCACCTAAAGATCGTTTTGCTTTATTAGAAGGCCTTAGTTATCCAGAGGATAGTGCGGCCAGAATAATGCAAAGAGAATTTACTGCAATACCGAGTAACTGGTCTGTTGGTCAAACTATTGATTATTTAAGAGAAAATAAAGATTTACCACAACAATTTTTAGAAATTTATATAGTGGATGAAAATTTTAAACCAATTGGAGCTGTACCATCATCTAAAGTTCTAAGGACTGCAAGAGAAACAAAAATGTCATCAATTATGGATGATTCTATTTTTCTAGTGCCTGTGGATATGGATAGAGAAGAGGTTGGTAACTCATTTGAAAATTATAATTTAAATTCAGCATGTGTAATTGATAAAAATAATAAATTAGTTGGAATGATTACTTCAGATGATGTCCTGACTGTTTTAAAAGAAGAGGCAGAAGAAGATGCATTAAGATTAGCAGGTGTAGGAGATGAAGAAATTACTGATGGAGTAATAACTAAAACAAAAAGACGATTTAATTGGTTGTTATTAAATCTTTTTACTGCGTTTTTAGCTACATATTGTATTAGTTTGTTTGGAGCAACAATTGAACAAATGGTTGTTCTAGCTTTTTTAATGCCTATTGTTGCATCAATGGGTGGCAATGCTGGAATGCAAACACTAGCCGTTACTGTTAGAACTTTGGCAACTAATGATTTAACAAAAAATAATTTTAATCAAAATATATTTAAAGAATTTAATATAGGAATTTTAAATGGAATTATTTTTGCGATCATAAGTGCTTTTGTTGTCCAGTTATGGTTTCAAGATATCCAGCTTTCTCTAATAATTTCAATTTCAATGATTTTGACCATGATAGTTGCAGGTTTGTTTGGGATATTGGTACCAGTCACACTAAAGAAGATGAATATAGATCCAGCAATAGCATCAAGTGTTTTTGTGACAACTATAACAGATGTTATTGGGTTCGTATCTTTCTTGGGCGTAGGGGCCTACTTTTTGTGAATACTAAAAGTTATCTATTAGCCTTACTTTATTAATATAATAAGCTATAAAAATTCTGGAGTTTTTGACTTTATTAGTTAACCGAAGACTTTTTGTATTACGCAATTCTAGATAATCTATTTTAATATCATATTTTTTTTTTAGTTCATTTCTTTTAATAGAAATTAAATCTTTTAAATTTTTTTTTCTTAATAATTTTTTTTTAAAAAAAATTAAATTTCTTGCTATTTTACCTGCTTTGTTATAATTATTTTTGTTTAAAAGAATATTTCTAGATGATAAAGCTAATTTGTTTTTACCTCTTATAGTTTTACAAGAAATAATTTTAGATTTGAATTTTTTTTCAATATACCTCTTTACTAATAACAACTGTTGAAAATCTTTTTCACCCATAAATATTTTTGATGGATTTACTATTTGTGTTAAACGAATCATTACGTCAATCACACCTTCAAAATGACCTTTTCTATACTTAGCACATAGTATTCTATCTTGATTGTTTAGTTTAATTTTGAACTTGTTCGTAGATTTAAAGATTTCTCTGATTTCAGGTAAATAAACAAAGTGCACTTTAAGTTTTTTTAAGATTTTCAAATCTTTTTTTATATTTCTAGGATATTTTTTGTAGTCTCCTTTGTTATTAAATTGTTTAGGATTTACAAATATGCTCACAATGGTTTTATTTGATAGTTTTAAAGATTTTTTAATTAATGAGATATGACCATCGTGAAGGCTACCCATAGTTGGGACAAATCCAATATTTGAATTGCCAAATAATGCCCCATTTAAATCAATATTGTTTAATAAAGTTTTCATTTGTATAAAGAATTTTAATAAGTAAAACATTTAAATGATTAAACAAGCAATTATTCCATTAGCTGGCCTGGGCACTAGATTATTACCTTTAACCAGTATATTTGCAAAAGAGTTACTTCCTATAAATGGAAAACCAGGAATTGAGTATATTTTGGATGAATGTGCAGATGCCGGTATTAAAAAAATAATCTTTATAATTTCAAAAAAAAAACAAATGATTAAAAATTATTTTTATAAAGATAGTTTCTATAAAAAGATAATAAAAAAGAAAAAAGATCCTAGAATTATATATGAATATAAAAAAATTTTGAAATATAAAAAAATGATTAAATTTGTTTACCAAAATAAACCTTTGGGAACTGGGGACGCAGTATTAAAAACAAAAAAATATATTACTGATGATTTTTTTTTAATGTTGTTACCTGATGATCTAATAATTAAAAAAAATTGTTCTAAGTCAATGATTAATATACACAATCGTTATAAGTCATCTGTAATGGCAAGTATGAATGTTCCAAAAAAAACTGTTTCTAGATGGGGAATATACAAATTAGGCAAAAGATTAAATAAGAATAATTATGTTATAAATGATGTTATTGAAAAACCTTCAATTTCTAAAGCACCGTCAAATAAAGCTGTTATAGGGAGATATATTCTTCCAAGGAAAATATTTTCTAAATTACTAACTCAAAAACCAGGTAAAGGTGGTGAAATTCACATCACTGATGCAATTCAATCTTTAATTCATAATGATGAAAAATTTATAGCACATAATTTTACTGGAAAATATCTGGATTGTGGAAGTATGAATGGTTATATAAAATCAACAGCAGAAATCGCAAAATCATGAAACTTTGTATGATTGGAACTGGATATGTTGGTTTAGTTAGTGGAGTATGTTTTGCAGACTTGGGTAATGATGTAATTTGTGTTGATAAAGATTTAAAGAAAATTGATTTACTAATCAAAGGTAATATCCCTATATATGAGCCTGGTCTAACTGAACTAGTAAAAAAAAATTTTAAAAATAAAAAATTAAAATTTTCAAGTAATTTAAAAAAATCTATTAAAGACTCTGATATTATTTTTATTTGTGTTGGAACACCTACTAAAAAAGGTGGTAGTTCTGCTGATTTGAGTCAGATTTTTTCTGCTGCTAAAGAAATAAGTTTATCAATAAATAAATTTAAGATAATTGTCACAAAATCAACCGTTCCAGTTACCACTGGTGATGAAATAGAAAAAATTTTATTAAAAAGAAACAATAAAAATAAATTCGCAGTAATATCTAATCCTGAATTTCTTAGAGAAGGCGAGGCTATAAGAGATTTTACATACCCTGATAGAATAGTTGTTGGATCTAATGATAAAAAATCTAATCGTCTAATGAATAACTTATATGCACCTTTAATTTCTAAAGGAGCTCAGTTTATCAGTACATCACGAAAAGCTGCAGAGTTAATTAAATATGCCTCAAATGCATTTTTAGCAACAAAAATCACATTTATAAATGAAATAGCGAATTTGTGTGAAAAAACTGGGATTAACGTAGAAGATATTTCTATTGGAATGGGTTTAGATAAAAGAATAGGTAGTCGTTTTTTAAGAGCTGGCCCTGCATATGGTGGATCTTGTTTTCCAAAGGATACCAAAGCTATAATTTCAACAGCCGTGAAATTTAAAACTGATTTATCTGTAATAAAGTCAGTAATAAAATCTAATCAAAATCGATCTAATCTTTTACTAGGTAGAGTTTACAAAATTTTGAAAAATAAGATTAGGAATAAGAAAATAACTTTTCTAGGAGTTACATTTAAAGCTAATACTGATGATATGAGAGATTCATCAAGTCTATTAATGATACCCGCATTAGTAAAAAAAGGCGCAAAAATAAGATATTTTGACCCGACTGGATTTAAAAAAGAATTTTCAAAAATTAAAAATGTTTCTTACATTAATAGTATTAAAGATTCTGTTAAAAAATCAGATCTTGTAATAATTCATACAGAATGGAATGATTTTAAGTCAATTAATTTTAAGAGTTTAGTGAAAGGTAAAAAATTTATTATTTATGATATGAGAAATATATACTCTCCATCGAAAATTAGAAATCAAGGTTTTAAATATTATAGCATTGGAAGATAAATCTTAATTTAGCTCAAATATAGCATCTACTTCTACGGCAACACCCAATGGAAGACTATTAACACTTACTGCTGCTCTGGTATGCATTCCAGCATCGCCAAAAACAGAAGCGATTAAATCAGAGGCACCATTGATTACTTTAGGTTGATCCTCAAAGTTATCAGTGGAATTAACAAAACCTGTTAGTTTAATACAAGATTTAATTTTTGTTAGATCATTATTACAGGCTTTCATTATTTGAGAAATAATACTTAAAGCACATCTTTTTGCTGCTTTATATCCAGATTCAACATCTAAATCTTTTCCTACTTTTCCTTTAATTAATTCACCTTTTTCATTAATAGAAATCTGACCTGACACAAATAAGATTTTTCCTGAAATTTTAGTTGCTACATAATTCCCGACAGGTGTTTTAGCCTCAGGAATTTTTAAACCAAGTTTTTTTAGATTTTCCTCGTAATTCATTTTTCTAAGATTTTTTCTTTTAAATTTTTAAATTTTTCCTTTTCTTTTGACCATTCTTTCTTTTGATAACTCTTAGTATCCTCTACAAAATTTTTACTGACAGATACTGTTTTATTTTTAATCAAATTTGCCTTACAAGACATATAACTAATTGAGAATTTTTTAAATTCATCACAATTAACTTCATTTGATAAAGAATAAGTATTAAAGTTTAAGCAAAACATTGCAGTTATTAAAATTAATTTTCTCATTTTTTTTTCTTATTCTTCTTTGTTTTATCGTATTCTTTTCTTTTCTCAATCAATATTAAGGCTTCTTCCATTGTAAGTTCTGTAGGATCCTTTTCCTCTGGGATCGTTGCATTAAGAGATTTATATTTTATATAAGGACCGTATTGTCCTTTCATAATTCTTACTGGTTTTTTATCCTCAGGGTGTTCACCTAAATCTTTGATCATTGAGGAAGACATTCTTCCAGGTTTTGCTTCAGCAATTAATGTTACCGCTCTATTTAGACCAATAGAGAAAATTTCCTCAATATTTTCTATTCGAGCTGATTTATTCTCGCACTTTAGGTAAGGACCAAATCTTCCTGTGTTTAAGGTAATTTCTTTTTGATTATCTGGGTTTATTCCTAAAGACTTTGGTAGTGAGCATAAAAATTGTGCTTTTTCTAGATCAATACTTTCTAATTCCAAACCCTTTGGAATAGAGATATTTTTTAAAAATTCATTTACATCTGATTTGAGTTTTTTTGTTTTCTTTTTTTTCTTAGGTGTCTTTTCAATTTCTATATCCTCTGGAATTTTTTCATATTGCAAATATGGACCAAATCTTCCGTTTTTAAGATATATATCATTACCGTTTTCATGTTTTCCAATAAATTTTGGTTCAGCTAACTGTGCTTGTGCCGCTGCTTTAGCTTTAGATAAAGGTCTAGTAAATTTACATTCAGGATAATTTGAACAACCAATAAATGCGCCACCTCTAAAACTATTTTTCAGGCTAAGTGTTCCCGAATTACATAATTGACACTTTCTTACAATATTTCCTTTATCATCCTTATCAAAAACTAAATCTCCCAAACTATCATTTAAAAGGTCTAAAACCTCTCTTGTTCTTTTTTCCTTTACTTCAGCTACATTGTTATTGAAGTCTTTCCAGAACAACTCCAAAACCTTAATCCAGCTTTCTTTACCAGTTGTAATCTCATCTAATTGATCCTCTAAACCAGCAGTGAAGTTATAATCCACATACTTTGAGAACAACTTTTCAAGAAAAGCTGAAATAAGTTTCCCTCTATCAGTGGGAAAAAATCTTTTATTCAATATCTCGGCATAACCTCTATTGGCTATTGTAGAAATTATACTCGCATAAGTAGATGGTCTTCCTATTCCTAACTCCTCAAGTTTTTTTACCAAGCTAGCTTCAGAATATCTTGGAGGAGGTTGTGTAAAATGTTGTTCATCTATTAAGGACTCAATATTTATTAATCCTTTAGATACAGAAGGTAGAATGTTTTCATCATCATCCTTACCTTGATTATTATATATCTTTAAAAATCCATCAAATTTAAGAACTGATCCACTTGCTTTGCATACTGTATCATTATTATTTGATATTATTGTGATAGTATTTCTATCAAATTTAGCAGATTGCATTTGTGACGATAAAGCTCTACTCCATATTAAATCATAAAGTTTATTTTGATCTGTACTTAGATACTTTTTGATGCTCTGGGGAGTTCTGATAATATCCGTAGGTCTTATAGCTTCATGTGCCTCTTGTGCATTTTTCGCTTTTTTACCAGAGTAATTTAAGGCACTTTCAGGTAAATATTCATTACCTATTTCTTTTTTGATATAATCTCTAAAAGTCACTACTGCATCTTTTGATAAATTAGTACCATCTGTTCTCATATACGTTATCAAACCTATAGTTTCTCCTTCAATTTCGACACCTTGGTAAAGCTTTTGAGCAATTTGCATAGTTCTTGACGCACCAAAACCTAATCGACTTGAAGCTGTTTGTTGAAGAGTAGATGTAGTAAATGGTCCTGATGGATTACGTTTTACAACTTTACTAGATACATCAGTTATACTAAATTTTTTTTGATTGATACTTGATATAGCTTTATTTATTTCATCTTTATTTCTAAAAGAAAATTTTTCAATTTTAATGTTATCAAGCTGACTAATGCTAGCTAAAATATTCTGATTTTTTTCATCTTTAAATTTGACACTTAAAGTCCAAAATTCCTCTGGCTTAAACGATTCAATTTCGTGTTCTCTTTCTGTAATCAATTTTAAAGCTACTGATTGAACTCTTCCTGCAGATTTTGAGCCTGGAAGTTTTGTCCATAATATTGGTGAAATATTAAAGCCAACTAAGTAATCTAAAGCTCGTCTGGCCATGTAGGCATTAACTAAAAGTGGTTCAATTTGTCTAGGATTTTCAATACCATGAATTACCGCTTTTTTCGTAATTTCATTAAACACAACTCTCTCTATTTCTTTATCTTTGAGAAGTTTTTTTTCATTTAGATATTCTTTTACATGCCAAGCTATCGCTTCACCTTCACGATCAGGATCGGTAGCTAATATTATTTTTGAAGAATCTTTGGCTGCATCAGTAATTTCTTTTAGATACTTTTTAGAAAAACTATCAATCTCCCATTCCATCTTAAAATCTTGATCTGGATCTACAGAACCATTTTTAGATGGTAAATCTCTTATATGTCCATAACTAGCCAACACTTTATAATTATCACCCAAATATTTATTGATGGTTTTTGCTTTAGCTGGACTTTCTACAATAACCAGGTTCATAAATGACAAACTACCTAAAAGAGTTAGATAGTCAAACTAATAAATTTTTGTCTTGGTTTCTTCTTTATTTTTCAATCTTTTAATATTTTCCCTGTGTGTAAAAAATATTAATACAAACATGATTATGAAAAAAAATACTTCATCAAAATTACTTGTTATGATCAAATAAACAGGAATTGATATTGAAGCGATTAGTGAAGATAAAGATGAAAATTTTGTAATACCAAAAATTACAAACCAACATAAAGCAAAAATTATTCCAAAATAAATGTTTATAACAAATAGAATGCCAACATATGTAGCAATGCCTTTTCCTCCTTTAAATTTTAACCATACAGGAAACACATGACCAAGAAATGCACATAATGAAGCTAAGTATAAAAAATCTGTATAATAAGTTTTTACAAATATGACTGGGATTACAGCTTTTAAAATATCAAAAATTAGCGTTGTGTATCCAATAATTTTATTTCCAGATCTAAGTACATTTGTAGCTCCAATATTTCCAGAGCCAATTTCTCTTATATCTTTGTTTAAAAATAATTTTGTTAATATTAATCCAAATGGAATTGATCCTATTAAATAGGAAATTATACCTATGATTAAAATGTCCATTCTATAGCTTAAATAATTCTTTACCGTTTACAAATGTATTTGTGACTTTACCTTGCAGTTTTTTGTCTTCAATAGATGTATTTTTTGATTTTGAAATAAGTTTATCTTTTTTTACAATCCAAGGTTTATCTATATCTACTATACAAAAATCAGCATCATTACCAATAGATAAATTTCCTTTATTTATCTTTAATATTTTAGCTGGGTTTGATGTCAATGCTTTGATTATAGTCTCTAGTTTGAGAGATCCATTATGATATAATTCTAAACTTAGAGACAACAAAGTTTCTATGCCTGACGCACCAGTTGCTGCCTGAGCAAATGTTAATCTTTTTGATTCTTCATCTTCAGGTTTGTGGTCTGAAACTATTACATCAATTAGATTGTCTTTTAATCCTTGAACTAAAGCAAGTCTATCCTCTTCTTTTCTCAATGGTGGAGACAATTTCAAAAATGTTTTAAAATCTCCTATGTCGTTTTCATTTAAGGATAAGTTGTTAATTGATACTCCACATGTAAATTTTACAATTTCTTTTCTTGATTTAATTACTTCAATAGATTTTTGTGATGATAATTGAGAGATATGATATCTACATTTAACTTTTTCCAATAACGTTAAATCTCTTTCGATTAAAATACGTTCAGCGATCTCAGGTATACCAGATAAACCTAATTTAGAGGCAATTATCCCAGAGTTAATCATGCCATTTTTTGCTAATTCGTAATCTTCAGCGTGCTGCATAATTAAACTTCCCAAATCTTTGGCAGAATTCATTATTCTAGACATCAACCTTGGATTTTGAATTGTTTTAACGCCATCAGTGAATGCAATTATTCCTTTACCTTGTAAGAGACCGAATTCAGTCATGTTTGTACCTTCGGTATTTTTTGTCAAGGAAGCACATGGAAAAATATTTATTTTTGATTTATCTCTTCCTCTTCTTTTTAGAAAATCGACTATTGAAACGTTGTCAATTATTGGATCTGTATTAGGCATTGTTACTACCGAGGTGACACCCCCAGAGAGTGCTGCATTACTTAAAGTTCTAAAATTTTCTTTGTATTCATACCCTGGCTCACCAACAAAAACTCTCATGTCAACTAATCCAGGAAAAATATGTCTTCCCTTTAAATCAATAGGTTTATCTCTACTTGGTAAATTATTTATATTTACTTTTTTCCCAATGGCTTCAATCTTTCCATCCTCACTTATTATAAGGCCTCCATTTTCATTTATTGAGTTGTGAGGGTCGATTATATTAGCGTTTATAAAATATTGTTTTTTCATTTATTTACAAAATATTTTCAGACAAGCCATTCTTACAGCAACACCTAATTCAACTTGCTCTTTGATTACACTTTTGTTGATATCATCAGCCAACATTGTATCAATTTCTATACCTCTATTCATTGGGCCAGGATGCATAATTAAAGCATCAGGTTTAGAATGTTCTAACTTATCAGGAGTTAATCCGTAATATTCGTAATATTCTCTATTTGATGAAAGGAATGAACTTGTCATTCTTTCATTTTGTAATCTTAACATCATAACAATATCACAATTTTTCAATCCTTTTTTCATATCTGTAAAAGTGTTAACACCAAATTTTTCGATTTCTTTAGGCATAAGATTTGTTGGAGCAATAATATTTACCTCTGCACCCAACATACTAAGTAAATAAATGTTTGATCTTGCTACTCTCGAATGAAGTATATCTCCACAGATTGCAATTTTTAATCCTTGAATTTTATTTTTACGAGTAATAATTGTTAATGCATCCAACAAAGCTTGTGTAGGGTGTTCTCTCCTTCCATCACCAGCATTTAGAACTGCACAGTTTACCTTTTGTGATAGTAGGTTACACGCTCCAGAATCTTGATGCCTAATTACAATAATATCAGGATGCATTGCATTAAGTGTCATTGCCGTATCTATCAATGTTTCACCTTTTTTAATTGCTGAGTTGCTAATATTCATAGACATAACGTCAGCTCCAAGTCTTTTACCAGCTAATTCAAAAGAGCTTTGAGTTCTAGTGGAAGGCTCAAAAAATAAATTAATTTGAGTTTTACCACTTAAAATATCAACTTTTTTATTTTTACTTTGATTTACTTTTATAAATGAATTCGCTTCATCAAGTATTAAATTGACATCATTGATTGATAGATCTTGGATTCCTAACAAATGTTTTTGCGAAATTTTAATAGCTTGGTTTGTTTTAATAGCCATTAAAACCAACTCTATAACTATAAACCTCTATAATAGCAAGTATTAATTATTTAGAAAATCCAAAGCTCCTTGTAATATAAAAGCAGCAGCGTTTTCATCTATCTTTTTTTCCCTTTTACTAACATTAATATCTAATTGACTAGATAGGTTAAAAGCACCAACAGTTGAAAGTCTCTCATCCCACAGGCAAATCGGAATGTCTAAGTTTTTTTCAATATTTTCTGTGATATCTTTCACTGATTGAGCTGACCTACCTGAGGATCCATCCATATTTAAAGGATTTCCAACAATGATTCCTTTTATATTATTTTCATTAATAATTAATCTGAGTTCATCAATAAGATCCTTAAGCGAATTTCTTTTTATTATTTTATACGGAGTGGCTATTAGTTGTTTTTCATCACAGATTGACACACCAATTCTTTTAGTGCCCAGGTCTAAACCTATCAATCTACACTTATCTGAGTGTTTCTTTTTGAATTCCTCTAAAGTGATCATATTGTATATTTTAAACTTAAGTGATACTTTGCGTCATATTTAAATAGCATATGAGTATAGATCTTAAAACAATAAAGCATATATCTAAATTAGCAAGAATTTCAGTTGATGAGCAAAGAGCTGAAAAATTGGCTGGTGATTTAAATTCTATTTTTGATTTCATTGAAAAACTTAATGAATTAAAAACGGATAATGTAGAACCATTAACTTCTATTGCTGAAACAACCTTAAAATTAAGATCTGATGAAGTAAAAAGTAAAAATATAAGAGAACAAATTATTAAAAATTCTCCTGAGGATAATGAGGATTATTTTGTAGTGCCTAAGGTGATTGAATAATGTCAGATATAACAAAACAATCTCTTACTGAATTAGTTGAAAATATAAAAAATAAGAAACTTTCCTCAACAGATGTAACCAAAGCATTTATTGATAGATCTGAAAAATCTGAGGAATTGAATGCTTATATTACAAATGATTTTACATCAGCCATAGATAAGGCAAAAAAATTTGATCAAAAACCTAATTTAGATTTAAAACTGCCTGGTATTCCAATGGCAGTTAAGGATTTATTTTGTACAAAAAATATTAAAACAACTGCTGGTAGTAAAATTTTGAATAATTTTGTACCGACTTATGAATCAACCGTAACTGAAAATATCTGGAATGAAGGTGCAATACTTCTAGGTAAGTTAAACTGTGATGAGTTTGCAATGGGTTCATCAAATGAAACAAGTTTTTTTGGTAATGTACAAAATCCTATTGATAAAAATTTAGTCCCAGGTGGATCATCTGGTGGTTCAGCTTCAGCGGTAGCTGGACAATTGACTCCTATTACAATTGGTACTGATACTGGTGGATCAATTAGACAACCAGCCTCTTTCACTGGAATTGTAGGATTAAAACCTACATATGGAAGTTGCTCAAGATATGGGATAGTTGCTTTTGCTTCATCATTGGATCAAGCCGGACCTATGGCACAAAATGTTAAAGATTGTGCTTTATTACATGAAGTGATTAGTTCCTACGATCCTAAAGACTCTACTTCAATAAATTTTAAAAGAAATCATTTCAGCAAGGAGCTTACAAACAACATAAAAGGAAAAAAAATTGGAATACCAAAGGAGTATAGAGTTGATGGTATGCCAAAAGAAATTGAAGATCTTTGGCAAAAGGGCATTCAGTATATTAAAGATTGTGGTGCTGAAACCATTGATATTTCTCTACCAAATACAAGTTATGCCTTACCAACATATTATATAGTTGCTCCAGCAGAGGCATCATCAAACTTAGCTAGATATGATGGTGTTAAGTATGGATTTAGAGCCAAAGGAGAAAATTTAATTGATATGTATGAGAAAACAAGATCAGAAGGTTTTGGAGCTGAAGTTCAAAGAAGAATTATGATTGGAACTTATGTTTTGTCCTCAGGATATTATGATGCATATTATCTTAAAGCTCAAAAAGTAAGAAAACTTATTAAAAATGATTTTGATGAAGCATATAAAAAAGTTGATGCAATTTTAACTCCTTCAACGCCAAGCTCAGCATTCAAAATAGGCGAAAAAACAAACGATCCAGTTTCAATGTATTTGAATGACATATTTACTGTTCCTGTTAACTTAGCTGGACTTCCAGGCATCTCAATACCTGCAGGACATGACTCAAACGGTTATCCTTTGGGTTTACAAATTATAGGTAAAGCTTTTGACGAGCAAAATATATTGAATATAGCTTATGCTATGGAGGAAAAGATCAATTTTAAAAATAAGATTACTGATTGGTGGATAAAATGAGTAAAAAAAATTCAGAATATTTGATTAATCGAAAAGACAATCAGTATGAAGTGGTAATTGGTTTAGAAGTTCATGCTCAAGTTTTATCCGAATCAAAACTATTTTCTACCTCTGCAACAAAATTTGGAGCAGAGCCCAATACACAGGTTAGTTTAGTTGATGCTGCATTTCCAGGAATGTTGCCAGTAATTAATGAATTTTGCGTTAAACAAGCAATTAAAACTGGTATTGGCCTTAATGCAAAAATTAATAAACGTTCAGTATTTGATAGAAAAAATTATTTTTATGCTGATTTACCTCAAGGATATCAAATTTCACAATTTAAAGATCCAATTGTAGGTGAGGGCAAAGTTATTTTAGATATGCCAAATGGTCAAAAAGAAGTTGGTATAGAAAGGTTACATCTAGAACAAGACGCTGGAAAAAGTATTCATGATCTTGACCCACAAAATACTTTTGTAGATTTAAATAGATCAGGTGTAGCTTTAATGGAAATTGTGAGCAAGCCTGATCTAAGATCTCCAGATGAGGTTAATACTTACATAAAAAAATTACGATCTATAATGAGGTATCTAGGAACTTGTGACGGAAATATGCAAGAAGGTTCTTTAAGAGCTGATGTGAACGTTTCTGTAAGACCAAAAGGTTCAAAGGAATTTGGGACTCGATGTGAAATTAAAAACGTTAATTCAATTAAATTTATGCAAATGGCAATAGAATATGAAGCTAATAGACAAGTTGATTTGATAGAAGAGGGCAAAACTATTGATCAAGAAACGAGACTTTTTGATACAAAAAAAAATGAGACAAGGTCAATGAGATCAAAAGAAGATGCTCATGATTACAGATATTTTCCCGACCCTGATCTATTACCTTTAGAGGTTTCTGAAAAATTTATTGAAGAACTTAGAAATGATATTCCAGAACTTCCGGATGATAAAAAGAGAAGATTTATTGAAGAGTTTAAATTGTCTGCTTATGAAGCCAATATTTTAGTATCTGATATTGATACTGCAAAATACTTTGAAGAAGTTGTAACTAAAATGGGTAAAAACAAGGATATTAAGTTAGCGGTAAATTGGATAACTGGTGAATTATTTGCCATTTTAAATAGCAAAGGTTTGGAAATATCTCAAAGTCCAGTGAGCGCTAAGAACTTCGCAATATTGATTAATCTAATTAAGAATGGAACCATTTCAGGAAAAATAGCAAAAACTGTTTTTGAACTAATGATTGATGGAGATAAAGATCCACAAAAGATCGTTGAGGAAAAAGGATTAAAACAACAAAGTGATCCAAAAGCTTTAGAGGCTTTAATTGATAAAATAATTAATGACAATAGAGAAAAAGCTATTGAATATAAACAAGGTAAAGAAAAACTTTTTGGTTTTTTTGTTGGTCAAGCAATGAAAGCATCAGGTGGAAAAGCTAACCCTCAATTAATCAATGAGATTCTAAAGAAAAAATTATAAGGTTATGGGTTCAGACCTTAACATCACAAAAAATTTACAAGATTATATTCTAAAGAATGGGCTTAAATTACATCCAATTCAAAAAGAAATAATAGATTATAATTTATCACTTGGTGATATAAAAAGAATGCAAATATCTATTTCTCAATGTCAATTTCTACATTTGATCATTAAGGTTTCTAAAATTAAAAAAATTCTAGAGATAGGAACTTTTACAGGTTTAAGTACGTTATCTATGGCTTTAGCATTACCAAATGAAGGAAGCATAATAGCATTAGATAAAAATGAGGAGACAAACAAAGTTGCTCAAAAATTTTTTAAAAAAGCTAATCAAGATCATAAAATTAAAACTATAATTAAACCAGCATTAGAAACTTTGATGAGTATTAGAAATAAAAAATTTGATTTAGTCTTTATTGATGCAGATAAAATGAATTACAAAAAATATTATGAGATTTCGTTAGATCTATTGAATAAAGAGGGTTTAGTGATAATTGACAATGTATTATGGCATGGAGAAGTTATTAATAAAGATATTAATGATAAATTTACTAAAAGTATAAGAGATTTGAATGATTTTATCTCTAAAGACAAGAGAATTGAAAAAGTTATGGTACCATTTGGTGATGGAATGACTGTTTGTAGGAAGGTTTAATGTTCACTATATTTGGTTTTTATAAATTTCAAAAAATAAACAATTTAAAAAAAAACCAAATAAAATTGAATAATCTCTTGTTAGATAAAAACATAAATGGATCAATTATTATATCCAAAGAGGGTTTAAATGGTTCTATTTCTGGAATAAATAAGGATATTAAAACAGCAATTATTCAAATCAAAAAATGTTTGAATATAAAAGAATTTGATAGTTTTAATAATTCTAAAAGTAGATTTCAACCTTTTCATAAACCAAAAGTTAAAATCAAAAAAGAAGTTGTACCGATGGACCTAAAAATGACGAATAGATTAAAAAAAAATAATAGTCATATAGAGCCAACAAAATGGAATGAATTAATAAAAAATAAAAAAACTCTTTTATTAGATGCAAGAAAACCTTTTGAACATAAAGTTGGTTCTTTTAAAAAATCAGTAAACCCTAAAATAGGTAACTTTAGAGATTTTCCAAAATACTTAAAAAAATTAAAAAAAGATAAGCCAATAGCCATGTTTTGCACTGGCGGAATTAGGTGTGAAAAAGCTTCTGTATATTTAGAAAAAAAAGGTTTTAAAAATATTTATCAATTAAAAGGTGGAATTCTGAATTATTTAAAGAAAGTAAAACAAAAAAATAGTTTATGGAAAGGTGAATGTTTTGTATTTGATAACAGAGTAAGTTTAAAGCACGGTCTAGAACAGGGAACATATTCAATTTGTGGTGGATGCAGGCAACCAATTTCAGTGAAGGATAAAAACTCTAAAAAATATGAAGAGGGTGTAACTTGCCCTAATTGTTTTAATAAACTCTCTAAAGTTCAAAAATCTCGTTTTAGAATGAGGCAAAGTCAGATATATAAAGCAAAACTATCAGGGAAAAAATATAATTTCCAAAAAGAATTTAATTAAGGATTTATTTGTCACAAGCTTTCAAATTAACTAAAGATCCAATATGGTTTTTGCTTAGAAAAGTTACTATCCCAGCAAGTGTTGGTTCATTATTTCAAACTTTTTACAATTTAGTAGATACTTGGTTCGCAGGAAGAATATCTGCTGAAGCAATAGCAGCAATTGCAAAATCTTTTCCAATTTACTTTACCATTATTGCTATAGGAGTCGGATTAACTGCAGGAACTAATACTTTAATTGGAAATAATATAGGTGCCAAGAATAAAAAAAAAGCGTCATTATTTGTTGCTCAATCAATTATTTTTGCAATCTTTTTGTCGGTTCTAGTAACTTTTTTTGGTTTAAATGTTTCAGATTTTCTACTTTCCTTAATGGGATCAGACCAAGAGGGAATTATTTTAACTAGAAAATATCTTGATGTAATTTTTTATGGAACAATAATAGTTTTGATCCAGATTTCATTAAATGGAACTTTAAATGCACAAGGGGATACAAAAAGCTATAGAAACGTTTTAATTTTTAGTTTCTTTTTAAACATTATTCTAAACCCATTATTTATCTTTGGTTATGGTTTTGTACCAGCTTTTGGTATAGCTGGACTTGCCATTGCAACTGTAGTAGCACAATTTATTGGTCTTCTATATTTAGCCTACAAAGTTTATTGTTGTGAATTAAAACAATATCTTAAGCCTGAGTGTTTTATACCAAAGTTTAACCTTCTAGGAGAACTTCTGTATCAGACAATTCCTGTAATGTTTAGTATGTTATTAATTGGTGTTGGTATATTCAATATTCTTTATTTCATTGGTAAATTTGGAGATTTAGCCACTGCTGGGTACGGTGCTGCTTTGCGAATTGAACAAGTTTTTTTACTTCCAGTAATTGGTTTAAATACTGCAGTCCTATCTATTGGAGGACAAAATTTTGGTGCAAAAAATTTCGACAGATTAAGAGAACTATATAAAAAGGCTCTTTTTTTTGGTTCATCCTTTATGATTTGTGCAGGAATAATAATTTTTTTGGGTGCAGAGTTTTTAGTTTCATTATTTACTGATAATTCAGAGGCAATAAAACATGGTACAATATATTTACAAGTTGCTGCATTAATTGGTCCAATTTATCCTGTTTTTTTTATAACTACTGCAGTATTCCAAGCAGTTAAAAAACCATTATATAGTCTTTACTTAAGTATTTTAAGACTAACAGCACTTCCATTTTTAAGTTTGTGGTATGTAATTAATATTAAAGGGGGAGATTATGAGGATATTTTTTACACAATATTAGTAACAAATTGGTTTATGGGAATTGCAGTTCTTATGTTTATTGGGTATTTTTTGAATAATGTTTTCAAACAAAATAAAAGTCTTTTTACTTATTAGCATTTGCCTAATATTTTTTTTAATCACTTCTTTTGATGTCAAATCTAACAAAGCAAAGGTTGTTGATGGAGATACTATTCATTTAAATGGGGAAAAAATTCGTTTTAGTGGCATTGATACTCCTGAAATTAAACAATTATGTAACAAGAATGATGAAATAATTAAATGTGGGATACGTGCAAAAGAACTTCTTATTAATAAGATAGGTAAAAATAAAGTAAAATGTGTCAATGAGGGTATAGATCGATATAAGAGAATTTTAGCTGAATGTTTTGTAAATAATCAAAGTCTATCCAAGTATCTTGTTAGGGAGGGATTTGCTTTTGCTTACAGAAAATATTCAACAAAATTTATCGAAGATGAAAACTATGCAAAAAAAAACAAAAAAGGTATGTGGTCAATGACGTTTGAGTATCCTTGGGATTATAGAAGAAAAAATTAGTCTTTTTGTAATTTTTTTTCTAACTTCCTTACTAAATAAGAAACAATCAATATTAGGACCAAATATTCAAGAATCAAAAATGTATATATTTCTAATGGCCTATAAGTTGTTACAACTAATTCATTAGCTTTTCTTGTTAAATCACCGATACCAATTATTGATACTAGCGATGACATTTTAAGTACATATACAAATTGGTTACCTATAGCTGGTAAAATATTTTTTACAGCTTGAGGCAAAATAACTAATCTTAATTTTCTAAAAAAACCCAAACCTAAAGAACTTCCAGCCTCCCACTGTGCTTTTTTTATTGAGTTTATTCCGGCTCTAAAAATCTCAGCTTGGAATGCGCTTTCGCTTATAGATAATGCTATAATACCTGAAACAAATGGGCTAAAACTAATTCCTGTCATTATCGGTAGTCCATAATAAATCCATAAAATTAAAACTAATAAAGGAATTGCTCTTACAATCTCTACATAACCAATATTAAGATAAGTTAAGAATTTATTTTTTGAAAGAGACGGTATGGCAATTAAAAGACCAATCATTATTGATATAACAATCGAAATTATCGAAATATATATAGTGGTAGTTAAACCACTTAAAAGAAATTTAAGATTTGTTAAACCCTCGACGTTTTGAGGAGATAATATCAGCCAGTTTAATTCGCTTTTACCACATGAGGTTAAAGGAAGGACTAAAAGTAAAAAAGCTAAATTTCTCACTCTTTATGTTATAAAGAATAAAAAATTAAATACTAATTTATTATAAACTTTTTAGATTGTATTTAGATAACAATTTAGTAAAGAAGCCAGATGATTTTTTCTTCTTGATCCAGCTATTCACATACTCGTTCCATTTATTATCACCTTTAGGAACCATCATTGCTAAAAATGCTGGATTTTTTCCACCATCTGGAACAATTGCTAACTGAGGATATTTAATAACCAACTTATTTGCCTCTGTTGAACTTGTAATATTACCATCAGCTCTACCTGCTAAGACTTCTTGGAAGTCTCTTGCTGGTGCTTCAATTGAATTTAATTTTGATTTTGGAAAAAATTCTTTTGCTTTTTCCTCTTGAGAAGTACCAAGAGTAGTTGCAATAGTTACTTTTGAGTTATTTAAAGAATCCCAAGTTGGAAATTTTTTTAAATTCTTTTTTAGAACAAGTGGTACAGTAGCATATTTATAATATGTATCCGTAAAACCAGCCACTTCAGCTCTTTTTGGTGTTTTTGTAACACTAGTTGATATGTCATATCTTTCTGATGTTATTCCAGATACAATTGTTTTCCACTCTGCAGGCACAAACTCAACCTTTACACCCATGTCTTTGGCAAGTTCATTCATTACATCTATATCAAAACCTTTGTACTTATTTGTTGCAGGATCTTTAACTGTCATTGGATCCCAGTCGCCAGTAGTTCCAACTTTTAATACTCCAGATGATAAAATTTTATCTAAATTAGAGTCTGCGTTTAATGAGAAGGGTAAAAAAGCAAATAATGCTATCAATAATAATTTTTTCATGATTTTATCTAACTTATTTGAGATCTAAATGAGACTATAATCTTGACGCACTATCATTCATCCAGGAGAATAAATGTTCAGAAAAAGAACGCCTTACGAACAAATTAACCTCATTTTGACTTTGATTGTGAATAATAACATCGACTTTTGCAATAATTGTTTGAGTTACAGATCCAATTTTGTTTCTAAATTCATTAAAATTAAAAGGTGATCCAGTCTGAAATAAATCGTAGATTTTATCTCCTTTTAAAGTAATTCTTACATATTGATCTGTAACATCTGTTACAGCTCCTAAATTTAAATTGCATATATTCTTATTGAGAAGTATTTCTGTATTGTATGTATTTGTTTTTTCTTCAAGAACATTGTTTGAAAAAATCATCCATTCATCAGGACTCAACCATAAAGCTGTCAATTTTTCACTTTGGGTTGATGTATTAGCTTTTGTAGGTAAGACCATATTTAAAGATTTACCAACAGCTGACAAGAAGTCTCTTTTTTTTCCTCTTATTATTAACTTCATAACAGGACTTATTTCGCTCATTTGCAAACCTTGATATGATTTTTGATCTTTTAGTGGTTGATTATAATTTAGCATTTAATCTTTCACCTTCTTTATCTAAAAAAACAGGATCAGCTACGGTCACATTTATATTTTTATTTTCCATCGGAATAATTAACTTTTGTCCAATCATTTTTTTTCCACCCTTGACCACTCCTAGGGCAATAGATTTATTTAAATTTGGACTATAGTAACTTGAGGTAACATGACCTAACATTTCAATAGGTGATTTTTTAATATCAGCAACTATCTGTGCACCTTCTTCTAAAACTTCTTCAGGATTTTCAGTAAGTAACCCAACTAATTGTTTTCTGTCATCTTTAATAGTATCTGATCTATACAGTGATCTTTTTCCAATAAAGTCATATTTTTTCTTACTAACTATCCAGTCCATTTGTAAATCAATTGGTGTCATAGTTGCATCAGTATCTTGCCCAACTATTATAAAACCTTTTTCAGCTCTTAATAAATGCATTGTTTCTGTCCCATAAGGAGTAATATTAAAATCTTTGCCTTCCTCCATACACTTTTCCCAAACAGATTTTCCATAATTTGATTGAATATTAATTTCATAACTTTGTTCCCCAGTGAAACTAATTCTCATAACTCTACACTTTACCTGGCCAATTTTTGTATTTTTAAACGACATATGTGGAAATTTTTCATCAGAAAAATCTAAATCAGGGATAACTTTAGATATAATTTTTTTACTGTGTGGACCGCAAACACTAATAGTTGCATAATGATCAGTTACAGATGATAAATAAACATCTAGTTCAGGCCACTCTGTTTGAAGATAATCTTCAAGTTTTCCTAATACGTTTGCAGCACCACCAGTAGTAGTGGTCATTATATAATGATTTTCATCTAACCTGGTTGTTACTCCATCATCATATACCATGCCATCTTCATTGAGCATTAAACCATAACGACATTTTCCAATAGCAAGTTTTGACCAGGCATTAGTGTAAACACGATTTAGAAATTCTGAAGCATCTGTTCCTTGAATATCAATTTTCCCTAAAGTGGATGCATCTAGTATACCTGCGCAGTCTCTAGCTGCTTTACTCTCTCTTTGAACAGCTTGATGCATATTTTCATTTGCTTTAGGATAGTACCAAGCTCTTTTCCACTGACCAACATTTTCAAACTTAGCATTGTTTTCAACATGCCAATCATGAATAGGCGTACGCCTAATTATATCAAAAAACTCTCCTACATTTCTTCCAACTATAGTTCCAAAGGTAAGAGGTGTATAAGGTGGTCTAAAAGTTGTTGTACCGTGCTCACCCATTTTAGTACCCGCAGTTTCTGAAATAATCCCTAAAGCATGCATATTACCTAGTTTACCTTGATCAGTGCCCATGCCAGTTGTGGTATATCTTTTTACATGCTCTATTGATCTAAATCCTTCTCTTAGAGCTAGTTTTATATCTTTAGCAGTTGCATCATTTTGGAAATCAACAAATGATTTGGTTTTTCCTAATATTTTATCTGATGGCAACAACCAGATATTTCTTTTTGACTTATTTATCCCTGTGATGATTTCAAAAGTTTTGTAATCGGTATTATTGACATTAAGAAATTTTTTGACAGATGACACAGTGTTTGTTGTAATTTCCTCTAAACTGAAATCTCCATTACAGGATCCAATACTTAATTGATCTGAAGGATATTTGTTTGGAATAAAAACTTGATCATCTTCTCTAAATTTTAATTTTCCTCCTGATTGTGTAAATAAGTGAACTGCTGGTGTCCATCCCCCTGACACACCCAAAGAGTCACAACTTAATCTTATTTTTTTCCCAATTACTTTTTGGCCATCTTTGGATAGCTCCATGATTGATAATCCATTGATTCTTTTATAACCATATGTATCAACAACCGTGTAACCTTTGAAAATTCTAATATTATTCTTCTCTGCCTCATAAGATAGTTTAGAGTCTATATCTTCTCTATTATCAATGATTGCATTGACTTTGATCCCTCTTTGAACCATACTTAAAGCAGTTTCGTATGCAGTGTCGTTATTGGTAAAAAGAATATTATTTTCACCACAAGCTACACCATATAAATCGATGTATTTTTTTATTGCAGAGGATAATAAAATTCCTGGGCGATCATTGTTATCAAATATTAGAGGCCTTTCTATTGCGCCAGTAGCACTAATTACTTTTTTTGCTCTAATCTTTAATAGTCTATGTCTAATTTTATTTTCTCTTTGATCAATTGGTAAATGATCAGTGAGATTTTCACGAGCTAACAAAAAATTGTATCCATGAAAAGCTGCTACACTAGTTCTTGTTTTAATTTCTAAATTTTCTAATTTAGATATTTCATTAATTTCTTTTTCTAACCAAGAACTTGTTATTTGGTTATTAATTTTTGAAAATTCTGAGTTATCATAAATAGTTGATCCACCTAAAAATGATTTTTCATCCACTAAGAGAGTTTTTAAACCATTCTTAGCTGATATTTTAGCTGCCATTATTCCTGATATACCAGCCCCTATTATTAAAACATCGCAGTGAATATATTTATGCTCATAAATATCAGGATCAGCTTCTTTTGGTGACTTTCCTAAACCTGCGGATTTTCTTATAAAGTATTCATATTTTTCCCAAAAACTTTTAGGCCACATAAAAGTTTTATAATAAAAACCTGCTGGTAGAATAGGGGATAGAATATTATTAATTCCGCCAATATCAAAATTTACACTCGGCCAACAATTTTGACTGGATGCAACTAAACCCTCATAGATCTCAATTTCTGTAGCTCTAACATTTGGCTCGGTTCTCGATGTATTATCGTGTAACTGAATAATTGCATTAGGTTCCTCTGAACCAGCCGTCATAATTCCACGAGGTCTATGATATTTAAAACTTCTTCCTACAAGATGAATATCGTTAGCTAAAAGAGCTGATGCTAAAGTATCACCTTTATAACCATAATATGTTTTATTGTTAAATTTAAATGAAATCCGATAAGTCTCATCTACTTGTTTACTTGATTTAAATCTTAAATTTTTAGACATTTATTATTTTACAGGTGGCTTTTCACCCATCTTATAAACTGCTTTGATTTGGTCATTTGAAGTATCTCGAACAATATTGAACCATTTTCTACAACCATGAGCATGATTCCATCTTTCGAATTGAACACCTTTTATATTTTTTCTCATAAATAAAAACTCAGCCCATTCATCATCACTTAACTCTGTTGGTTGTTTCGGTCTTTTTATGTGGGCTTCACCTCCAGCTTTAAATTCACTTTGTTCTCTTTCACCACAAAAAGGACAATTAATTAAAAACATTAGTGTGCAACTGCAGCAGCTCCATGCTCATCGACTAAATCACCACTCACAAATCTATTCAAGTTAAATGCAGCATTAAGTTTATGAGGTTCGTCATTAGCAATTGTATGAGCAAATAAATCTCCTGAACCTGGTGTAGCTTTAAATCCTCCAGTTCCCCAACCACAATTAAAGTATAAACCTTTTACTGATGTTTTACTTATTATTGGACTTGCATCAGGACATATATCAACAATTCCTCCCCACTGACGTAGCATTCTCATCCTACTAAAAATTGGGTATAATTCTAATATTGCATTTAAAGTTCCCTCAACAATATCATGACTTCCTTTTTGGGAATAAGATATATAATCATCTGTTCCAGCTCCAATAACTAGTTCTCCTTTATCAGATTGACTCACATATGCATGAACTGCATTTGACATTACAACGGTATCAATAATTGGTTTAACTGGTTCAGATACTAAAGCTTGAAGAGGTTTACTTTCCAGAGGCAATTTTAATCCTGCCATATTTGCTATAACACTAGAGTGACCAGCTGCTACAACACCAATTTTTTTTGCTTTGATAAATCCTTTATTTGTTTCTATACCTTCAACCGTATCACCATTTCTTTTTATTCCTTTTACTTCACAATTTTGAATAATATCTACTCCCATTTCATCAGCACCTCTTGCATACCCCCAGGCAACAGCATCATGTCTTGCTGTACCTGCTCTGCGTTGAAGAGTGCCACCTAAAACTGGATAACGAATATCCTGTGAAGTATTTATAATTGGACAAAATTTTTTGACTTCCTCGGTATTCAAATAAACTGCATCAATCCCATTTAATCTATTTGCATGGGTTCTTCTTTTTAAATCTCTTACATCTTGTAAATTATGTGCAAGATTCATAACACCTCTTTGGCTAAACATAACATTATAATTCAACTCTTGAGATAAACCTTCCCAAATTTTAAGAGCATGATCATAAAGACCAGCACTTGCATCCCACAAATAATTTGATCTTATTATTGTAGTATTCCGACCAGTATTTCCACCTCCTATCCAACCTTTTTCAACGACTGCAATATTTTTCATGTTATGTTTTTTTGCTAAATAATAGGCTGTTGCTAGACCATGTCCGCCACCACCAACTATTATTGCTTCATACTCTTTTTTAGGCTCAGGATCTTTCCAAGCTTTCTCCCAATTTTCATGATATGAGAAAGCATTTTTAATAAGTGAAAATATTGAATAGTTATTTTTCATAATTATTGAATAAATACTTTATAAATATTGATTATTCAATACAATCAGAAGTGACTATTTTATTGGAAGAGTGGGTGAGAGGCTGAAACCAGTCGTTTGCTAAATGACCGTACGAGGAAACTTGTACCGAGGGTTCGAATCCCTCCTCTTCCGCCACTATTAATACAAAGGATCATCTTTAAAGAAGTTTATCATAGTAACTGGCTTTTGAGCTAAGATATATCGATATACATTATAGTTCTCTAATACCCTTTGGACATAATTTCTTGTTTCTTTAAATTTGATTAATTCAATCCAATTTACATAATCAATTTGGTTCTTTTGTGGATTTTTATTTATTTTTTTCCAATATTTCACTCTTTTAGGTCCAGCATTATAAGCAGCTATTGCAAACGGATAAGCACCATCATAATTCAGAATTAAACCAGCTATATAATGTGAGCCTAAATTTATATTATATTCAGCATCTCTTGTTAATCTAGATTTTGAATAAGGAAGCTTTGCTTGTTTTGCGACTAATTTTGCAGTGTAAGGCATAAGTTGCATCAAACCTTTTGCTCCAGCATGACTGTTAGCACTTAAATCAAATTCGCTTTCCTGTCTTATTATAGATAGTATAAATGAAGTATCAGGAATTTTTCTTCCATTTATATAATTTGGTGTACTTATAATAGGATAATTATATTTGTTATGAAATCTTTTTTCATAAGACGCAATTTTGGCTATTTGAATAGCAAAATCAAATCTATCGATACTCGTAGCCAATTCAGCCGCTAAAACTTCACTGCCATTAATTATATCATCATTAGCCAAATGTCTTAAAATATGTTTTGTGTATTTATCTTCATTAAGTTCATCGAGAAGATAAATTGTTTTAACTAATTCTTTTTTAGAAAAGTAATCTTTATATTCTTTTGAAACCTCGACATCTTTAGTAAGCTCAAAAGGTTTATTAGGATTTAACTCCATGTAAGCTAATTGACCATAATATGTTGTTAAAAAATTAGCTGCTTTACCGAACCATTCATTAGCTAATTCATTTTTACCAAGTTTTTGATAACTTTTAGCCAGCCAATAAGCTCCTCTTGACGTACTTATAGGGTAACCAACATTACTATAAAAATTTTCAAAATGATCTTTTGCTAATAAAGGATCATCTAAAAAACTTAATGCTATCCAACCACTCATCCATTCCGCAGCTGCATACTCAGGTCCATCATTCAAAGCATGATTACTAGCAATTTTATAAGCTAGTTCATATTTCTTTTTATAAATTAATGATCTTGAAATTATTTCTCGTTCAAACCACCATTTATCTGGTCTAACTAAATAATCTTTGGTATTTTTTATTTTAACTAAAATTTCGACAGAACTATCAACTCTTCCTCTTTTTCTTCTCCATTTTAACCTATCGTAATTTAAACCTGCGTCATTTTTAAATTTAGCTGGAACTTTTGAAATAGCATTATCAACGCCATATGATTTACTCATTAATAGTTGTCTTGCTGTATAAAGTAATTCGTAATCTTTAGGTAAATATCTTAATAATCTTTTTAAATCCCAATATTTATTATTCCATGCCAAGTAATCTGCCCTTTTAATATAATCATCAGCATTGAGATATTTCTTAAATTTTTTTCTATAAAATCTCAATTCGGATTTATTTAGTTCTGCAGTAATCCATCCTTCTTTAATATAGGAAACACCTTTTTGTAAATTACCATTGAGAATTATACTCTCCCCAAGTATCATTTTTCCAAAACCACTCAATGGTTCGTCAACATCAAACCAATCTATAATTTTTTTTGGTGAAATAGTGTCTGTAGAAAGCTTATGCTCTGCTAAATATTTTATTCTTCCTAATCTTGGATAATCTTTATTTTTATCTATAAACGTTTTATAATCGTAATATGAAGCCTTATTTCCTTTAGTTAGTAGGTGTCTCCATTGTATGAAATTATAGATAGATTTATCCTTGGCTTTTTTTGCAGTTTTCAGCGCATTAGGCCATTTTGCTTGTTTCATTTCTAAAATAGCCTTTTTTGCAATTTCAAAATCCTTTTTATTATAATGTTTAGATTTTTTTGCTGTACCAGTTTTTTTAGTTCCAGCAATTAAAGGTTTTTTCTTAGGTAGAATAATACCCAAGTCTTTCTCGGCTTTTAACTTTATTTCTTTTTTAGGTTCTTCTTTATTCTCTATTACTTTTTTGGTTACTGGTTTTGGTAGAGGTTTAATTACATCTATTAATAATTTTTGATCTTTTTCCTCTTGAGTCTGTATTGGTTTTTTAAGAGGTATTATCTCTGCAGACAAAAAAATAGTAATATTAGAGAATAAAAATAGACTGATAAAAAATATAAATTTTTTTAGCATAATCTTTTAGTATATGAATCCACAAACTATGTTATAAGTATTTATGTTCAAAGGATCAAATGTTGCTTTAATTACTCCATTTAAAAATGATAAACTTGATGATGAAACTTACATTAAGTTAATCCATTTTCATATTGAAAATGGGACAAATGGTTTAGTACCTGCTGGAACAACTGGGGAGTCTCCAACTTTAAGCCATGATGAGCATGAAAGGGTAATTGATTTATGTGTCAAGGAAGGCAATGGAAAATTACCTGTATTTGCTGGCACCGGCTCAAATTCTACTGAGGAAGCAATTTCATTAACTACTCATGCAGAAAAAATGGGAGCAGATGGAGCTTTAATTGTTACTCCTTATTATAATAAGCCTACTCAAGAAGGACTTTATCAACATTATAAAGCTATAAATGATAAATGTGGAATTCCAATTCTTATTTATAATATCCCAGGAAGATCAGTGATTGATATGTCAGTTGAAACAATGGCAAGATTATTTGAATTAAAAAACATTATTGGTGTCAAAGATGCTACTGGAGATTTGACACGAGTTGATAAAACACTAAAAAAATTAGGAAAAGATTTTATCCAACTCACTGGAAACGATGATAATGCTTTTGAATTTAATAAAAAAGGTGGGGTTGGAGCTATAAGTGTTACGGCTAATATTGCTCCAAAACTTTGCTCTGACTTTCAAAGATTATCAAAATCAAACAATGATAGTGAAATTAAAGAAGCTGAAAGACTGAATAAAATATTACAACCAATCCATCACGCTATGTTTGTTGAGAGTAATCCAAGTCCAGTTAAATATGCAGCAAAATTAATGAACCTATGTGATGATGATGTAAGATTGCCATTGGTAAAAGTAACAGATTCTACTAAAGAAATTGTTAAAAAAGCTATCGAAACAGCTAAATTAATTTAATGATTAGAAAAACCAATAATGGTTTAAAAATTATTTGTCTAAATAGAAAAGCTAGTTTTAATTATTTTTTTGAGGATTTATTAGAAGCTGGAATTGTCCTTAA
This sequence comes from uncultured Pelagibacteraceae bacterium, assembly GCA_902610675.1. GTDB lineage: Bacteria > Pseudomonadota > Alphaproteobacteria > Pelagibacterales > Pelagibacteraceae > Pelagibacter. Next base: position 57,750 of record CACLWP010000006.1, read on the forward strand.
GGGTTCCGAGATCAAGTCTATAAGACAAGGAAAAGTAAATATTGCGGACTCATACGCTATCGAAAAAAATGGAGAATTAATTCTAATTAATTCTCATATTGCATCATACAAGCAAGCGAGTTACACAAATCATAAACCTTTAGACAATAGAAAACTTTTATTGAATAAAAAAGAAATAAATAAACTTATAGGAAAAATCCAAAGAGAAGGGTTAACAATTGTACCAACAAAAATGTATTTTAAAAAAGGTAAAGCCAAAATTGAGCTTGCTGTAGCTAAAGGAAAGAAACAATATGATAAAAGAGCTACAAAAAAAAATAGAGACTGGAGTCGAGAAAAAGCGCGATATGTCAGAAGATCTAGTTAATTCTATATATCTGGGTATAGGCTCAAATCTAGGTAACAAACGACTAAATATTGAAAGAACCAAATTTAATTTAATTATAAATAATATAAAAATATTGAAGTGCTCAAGTTATTATGAAAGTTTATCATGGCCCAATCCAAATAATCCAAAATTTTTAAACATAGTTTTAGAAATTGATACTAACTTTACTCCCTTAGAGTTAATTAAAAAGTGTAAGGAAATTGAAAAGAAATTAGGTAGAAAGAAATTGCCAAAAAACTCTCCACGTGAATGTGATATTGATATAATAGACTTTAGAAATAAAAGGATTGTTGGGGACTTGATTTTACCTCATCCAAGGATGGACACACGAAATTTTGTTCTTTTACCACTTTTTGAGATTAACAAGGATTGGAAACACCCAATCTTAAAAGTTAATATTAGAAAATTGATATCTACTTTATCAAATAGTGACATAAGATCTATTAAACAAATCTAAATAAGTGGTATAATAAAGTATGTTAAATTCTGACGAATTAATAAATAAAGTAAAAATATATAATAAGTTTTTTAATGCAGAAAAGCTTAATAAAGCCTATGACTTTGCCGTGAAAGCCCATAGCAATCAAAAGAGAGCGAGTGGGGACCCATATTCTGTTCATCCTATAGAAGTTGCTAATATTTTAACTGATTTGAAATTAGATAGCGCAACAATAACGACAGGTTTGTTACATGACACAATTGAAGATACTTACGCAACATACGAAACTATTAAAGGTGAATTTGGATCAGAGGTTGCTGATTTAGTAGATGGCGTTACAAAAATTTCAGTATTCGAAAATACTGCTTCTTCTAACTCAAAAGCTGAAAATTTTAGAAAATTAATCTTAGCTACTTCAAAAGATATTAGAGTTTTATTAGTTAAAATTGCAGACCGATTGCATAATATGAGAACAATAAAGGCTATTACTAAAGAGGACAAAAAAAGAAGAATTGCTCAAGAAACTATGGAAATTTATGCCCCGTTAGCAGATAGAATGGGTATGCATAGAATAAGAGATGAACTTGAGGATTTATCTTTTGAAATCCTTAACAATGAAGCTAGGCTATTAATTCAAAAAAGACTTGAGGAAATTAAATTAGATAAAAAAGATATATTTGAAAGTATATCCTCTGAATTTAACCAATTGTTAATTCTCAATAACATTAAATCAAAGATATATGGTAGAGAGAAAACACCTTTTTCAATTTGGAGAAAGGTTCAAAAAAAAAGAGTTTCATTAGAGCAAATTACTGACATTATAGGATTTAGAGTTATCGTCGATAATATTGAGGATTGCTACAAATCTTTGGGAATTATTCATAAAGAATATAATTGTATACCTGGTAAATTTAAAGATTATATCTCTTCGGCTAAAATTAATGGATACAAATCGATTCATACTTCTGTAATTGGTTCTTATAAAAAGCCTGTTGAAATTCAAATAAGAACAAAACAAATGCATGAATTTGCTGAAAGAGGTATTGCCTCACATTGGCAATACAAATCTTCTGAAAAATTCAATTCATTAACTTGGAAAGAATATGATTGGTTAAAAGATTTAGTTGAAATCATAGAAAAAAATGAAAATCCGGAACATTCATATGAATATACAAAACTTCAAATGTTTCAAGAGAATGTCTTTTGTTTTACTCCAAAAGGTTCTGTGATTAAGTTACCCAAAGATGCTACAGCAATAGATTTTGCTTATGCTGTGCATACAAAAATTGGTGATACAGCAACCGGTTGTGAGGTAAATGGTAATAAAAGTGACCTTCAGACGGCTTTGAGGAACGGAGACCGAATTAAAATTATTACATCTAAAAATCAATCACCATCTTTGCATTGGATACCAACCACAAAAACGGGTAAAGCTAGAGCTGCTATCAGGAGATATTGGCACGATAGGGGTGAAAAAAAACAAGAAAGAATAAAAAAATATGATACCACATTATGGATCTCTCTACCTGATAAGCCAGGACAATTAGGAAATGTGAGTTCATTAATCGGTGAGCATAAATTGAATATTTCTAATCTAGTAATGGCTGGCAAGACACCTGATTATATCAATTTCAAATTTCAACTAATAATTAGAGATTTAAAAAATTTCACTAATTTTATTGCAGAGCTTAAACAAAAAGGTATAAAATTTAAGATAATCAGACACGAAGATAAAAGAAATGCTTTCACACAAAAAATCCTTAGATATTTTAAGAAAGACTAATGCTCTATTAGAGGGACACTTCATTTTATCTTCAGGATTACATTCATCAAGATATATTCAGTGTGCTAAACTTTTGAGTTATCCATCAATAGCGGAAAAAATATGTAAATCATTGGCTTTTAAGATAAGAAAAAATTTCAAAAAATTTGATCTTATTCTAGCCCCAGCGATAGGCGGTATTGTCATAGGTTATGAAATTGGTAGGATTTTAAAAAAAGAGACAATTTTTTGCGAGAGAGTGAAAGGAAAATTTACATTACGAAGAGGTTTTAAAATTAAAAAAGGAACTAAAGTTATTATAATTGAAGATGTTATAACAACTGGAAAATCAAGTATGGAATGTGTAAAATTAATAAGAAAATCTAAAGCAATTCTAGTAGGTTTTGCTGCGATCATTGACAGATCAACAAAAAAAAAGTTAAAGATAAAAAAAAAGATAATTTCACATCTTAAGATAAAGGTACCAACTTATGCATCAAATAAGATACCTAAAAACTTAAATTCAATACCAATTTCAACACCAGGAAGTAGATTTATTAAGTGAAACGTTTAGGTGTAAATATTGATCATGTTGCCACTGTCCGAAATGCCAGAGGTGAAATTCATCCTGATCCTTATAAAGCTGCATTATTTGTTAAAAAAAAAGGTGCTGACTCAATTACAATTCACCTTCGCGAAGATAGAAGACATATTAAAGATATAGATGCAAAAAAAATTTGTTCTATCAAAAAGTTACTCGTAAATTTAGAAATTTCAACAAACAATAATATAGTTAAAAACGCTTTGAGTATAAAACCCAAGTTTATTTGCATTGTCCCCGAAAACAGAAACGAGATAACAACTGAAGGAGGCTTAAATTTAAAAAATAACAAGAATGAAATTAAGAAAATAATATATAAATTTAAAAAAAAAAAAATTAGAACAAGTCTATTTATAAACCCAAATGTAACTGATATCTATTTGTCTAAAGAAATTGGTGCAGATTGTATTGAAATACATACTGGGCATTTTTCAAATCTAGTAAAAACAAAAAAATCTTTTTCAAAAGAATTTCTCAAAATAAAGAAATGTGCTATTTTAGCATCTAAGATTGGTATAGAAGTTCATGCTGGTCATGGTCTTGATTACAAATCTACCAAGATATTAAATAGAATAAATGAAATAAAAGAATTTAATATTGGTCATTTTATAATCGGAGAATCTATTTTTTACGGTTTACCATTTGTTATAAAAAAATTTAAAAAAATAATTAATAACTAGAATGAAAATTTTAGGTATAGGTGTAGATATTGTTGAAAATAAAAGACTCAAAAAATCAATTAAAAATAAAAGTTTCCTCTTGAGATTATTTACTTTTCTAGAAATAAAAAATTCAAAACTAATAAAAGATAAATCTGTTTATTTTTCCAAAAAATTTGCTGC
>CACLWP010000007.1 GCA_902610675.1 uncultured Pelagibacteraceae bacterium
TTATGGGGAGGGTATTCAGTTGATAATCCAACACTTACAAGATTTTTTACTTTACACTATTTAATACCTTTTTTAATTTTAGGATTAGTTGTTTTACATATTTGGGCTCTTCATGTACCTGGAAATAACAATCCAGTTGGTATCGATATAAAAAAACCATCAAAAGATACAGTCCCATTTCATCCTTACATAGTTATCAAGGATGGTTTTGCGTTGTTAATGTTTATGATTGTTTTTGCGTTTTTTGTTTTTTATACACCAAATATTTTAGGTCATGCTGATAATTACATTGAAGCAAATCCTCTCGTAACACCAGCTCATATTGTTCCAGAGTGGTATTTGTTACCTTTTTATGCAATTCTAAGATCAGTTCCTGATAAACTTCTAGGGGTTATAGCAATGTTATCCGCTATTCTAATATTAGCTGCACTACCTTGGTTGGATACTTCAAAGATTAGATCTGCAGTTTTTAGACCTTTATATAAACAATTTTATTGGATCTTAGTAGCTGATGTTTTAATATTAGGATATGTTGGAGCTATGCCAGCAGAGGGTCTCTATTTGTTAGTTGCTAGGATTGCTACAGCATATTACTTCCTTCATTTTTTAGTCGTACTACCGGTTTTAGGATTTAAGGAGAGGACAACACCTGTTCCTTTGAGTATTACTGAACCTATTTTGGGTGGATCACCAAATCTTGCTGCGGTGAAAAAAAAGGATAGTTTTGAAAAACAGTGAAAAATTTTTTTAGAATATTATTTTTAACAGCACTATTTCTTGGACTTCAATTAAATTCTAATGCAGCTGAAAAGGCTGAATATTTAAAAACAGATTGGAGTTTTAAGGGTCCCTTTGGGAAATTTGACAGAGCTGCACTTCAAAGAGGATACCAAGTTTATCAAGAGGTGTGTTCTTCATGCCATTCAATGAAATATCTAAGTTATAGAAATTTAGTTCAAGAGGGCGGACCTGAATTTACAGTTGAGCAAGCAAAAGCTATTGCAGCATCGTTTGAGGTAAAGGATGGACCGAATGCTGATGGTGAAATGTTTATGAGACCTGGAAGGTTATCAGATAAGTTTGTAATGCCTTACGAAAATGAAAAAGCTGCTCAAGCCGCAAATGGTGGTGCATATCCTCCTGATATGACTGTTTTAGTTAAAGCGAGAGGTGATGGAGTTGATTATATCTACTCACTCCTTCAAGGATATGAGGACCCACCCGCTGGAGTGACTTTAGATGATGGTGTTTACTACAATAAATACATGTATGGAAATAAGATCAAAATGTCTAATCAACTTTCTGATGGCTTAGTAGAATACTCAGATGGTACCAATTCTTCTGTGGAACAAATGTCAAAAGATGTTACAACTTTTTTAATGTGGACTGCAGAACCGCATTTAGAGACACGTCATAGAATGGGTTTTAAAGCGATAGTTTATCTTATTATTTTAACCGTTTTGGTTTATTTTAGTATGAAAAGAATTTGGTCACGTATTGAAACGAAAGTTTAAAACGTCACCGTCTTTAACAATATACTCTTTACCTTCTAATCGCATTTTTCCGTTTGTTTTAGAATTTACCCATCCATCATTCTTAATAAAATCATTATAAGAGATAGTCTCAGCTCTGATAAATCCCTTCTCAAAATCTGTATGTATTTCACCGGCAGCTTTTGGGGCAAAACAATTTTTTTGAATCGTCCAGGCTCTTGTTTCCTCTGGTCCTGAGGTAAAAAAAGTGTCTAGTTCTAAAATTTCATATCCTTTTTGAATTAACATATCTAGGCCTATTTCTTTTAAACCAATCATTTCCATATAATTTTTTTTCTCATCATTATTCAAATCATTAATTTGGTTTTCTATATCGGCAGATACAATTAGTGAATTTCCCTTTCCAAATTTCTCAATAAAAGCTTCTGTGTAATGATTACCATTCTTAATACTTTTTTCATCCACATTACAAACATAAATTTTTGGTTTAAGTGATAATAAACCACTTAAATTCAATTGTTTTTTATTAAATTCAGATTTTAAATTTGTTAGGTCTTTATTATCATTGATAAAATCCATGGCAGTTTGAAGAATTTTAATCTGATCTTTATCAATGTTTTTCTTATTATTTTTTTCTAATCTTTTTTGTATCGACTCCAAATCTGCTAAAAGCATCTCGGTTTCAATTATTTCTAGATCCCTAATAGGGTCTACCGTAGGATTTACATTTTGAATATCATTTGAATCAAAGCATCTAATCATGTGGATGACTGCGTCTACTTCTCTTATATGCGATAGAAATTTATTACCTAATCCTTCGCCTTTAGATGCACCTTTCACTAAACCCGCAATATCAACAAAAGAAATCGTAGTGTGAATTATTTTTTTCGATTTTGAAATTTTTGCTAAATTTTCTAATCTACTATCTGGAACGTTAACAATACCCACATTTGGATCAATCGTGCAAAACGGAAAGTTTGCAGCTTGTGCTTTATTTGAATTAGTTAAAGCATTGAACAGTGTAGATTTACCAACGTTAGGTAAACCAACAATTCCACATTTAAAGCTCATTACTTATTATTTACTGTACTTGAAAATAAATCTAACTTTTTTTCAACAAGAAATGAAATTGACTCTACAATATGCTCTGAAACTTTTTCTATATCAGTCGATTCGTCCTCATCAAAATTTTGTAAAACATAATCCGCAACGTCCATTTCTCCTTTTGGTTTTCCTATTCCAATTCTTACTCTAGAGTAATCTTTTCCAATAAATTTATCAATTGATGCAATTCCATTATGACCCGCACTAGATCCTCCAAATTTAGCTTTTATTTTTCCAAACTCTAAATCAAGATCATCATGAAAAACAATTACATCTTGAGCATCAATTTTAAAATATTCAATTAGTTCTCTTATACAAATTCCTGAATTGTTCATAAATGTAAGAGGTTTAATTGCATAAATTTTTTTATTATCAATATTTCCAGTGGTCAGTAATCCTTTAAATTTGGGTTTTTGTTTTGATAGACCAAACTTTTTATTAATATAATCTATGACTTTAAATCCGACGTTGTGTCGATTATTTTCACTATCGGGTGTTGGGTTGCCCAAACCTACAAATAAAAGCATAAATTTATGGATTAAATTTTCAATTTTAATAAATTATTTTTTTTCTTCTGCAGGCTTTTTGTCAACAGGTTTTTTATCGTCACCTTCTTTTTTATCACCTTTTGCGGCATCTGGCGCTGCTTTATCTCCATCTGCTGCTGTCGAAGCTGCACCTTCAGCTACTTCTTCTCCCTCAGCTGCTTCAGCCTCTGCAGGTTTTTCAGGTTCTTTCATCACAGTTGGTGCTGCTAGAGTAGCAATTACAAAGTCTCTTCCTTGAATTGTTGGTACAACCTCAGGGTCAAGTTTAACTGATGAAATTTTAAAACTTTCTCCAATGTCAACGCCATCAAGATCTAAAGTCAAACCCTCAGGTATTTTTTCACTTGGACATTTAAACTCTACCTTTCTTCTAACAATATTTAAGACACCACCTTTTTTTAATCCTGGGGATTTTTCGTGATTAATGAAATTTACAGGTATTTCAATTTTAATTTTTACTCCTGGTAAAACTCTTAAAAAGTCTACATGCGTAGGTTCATCACTAATAATATGGTATTTAATTTCTCTTGGTAAAACATCTTGAGGCTTTCCATCTACACTCAAAGAAATAATTGTTGAGAAGAAATTTTCTTTTTCTATTAATATTTTGAGTAGCTTTTTTGAAATTGATATTTTTTGATTTTGGTCTTTACCACCATAGATAATAGCTGGAACCTCTCCACTTTTTCTAATTGTGTTTAATTGACCTTTTGTAGAATTATTTCTAATGTTTGCTTCAAGTGAATTCATAAGACATGGTTTTTTACCCCATGTTTACAAATAATCAAGGAATTTATTTAAATAAATCTGAAACAGATGTGGAGTTCGAGATTCTTTTTATTGCTTCACCCATAAGGCCTGAAATTGGCAAAACCTCAATATTTTTAACATTTTTAGTTTTTGCTATGTTGTCAATTGTATCAGTGATGACTAAATTTTTTATAACTGAATTTTTAATTTTTTTTACTGCGTCCCCACTTAAAACTCCATGAGTGATATAAACATAAACTTCTTTAGCACCTCTTGATTTTAAAGCTTTAGCTGCATTCACAATCGTACCACCTGAATCAATTATATCATCTACAATAATACAAGTCTGACCTTTAACATCACCGATAACATTCATAACTTCTGATTGACCAGGTCTTGGTCTTCTTTTATCTACGATAGCTAGTCCAACATTTAAAAGTTTTCCAAGAGCTCTAGCTCTTTCAGTTCCACCAACATCTGGGGCTACGCAAATTATTTTTTGACTTTTTATTTTTTTTTTTGCATGTCTTGCAAAAATCGGAGTAGAGAAAAGGTTGTCAACTGGAATATCAAAAAAACCTTGAATTTGCCCAGCGTGTAAATCAACTGTTACAACTCTATCTGCTCCTGCCGTTGTTATTAAATTTGATACAAGTTTTGCAGAGATCGAAGTTCTAGGAACAACTTTCCTATCTTGTCTAGCATATCCAAAATAAGGGATAACAGCTGTTATATTTTTTGCTGAAGATCTTTTGAGAGCATCAATACATAACAACAACTCCATTAAATTATCATTTGCTGGAGATGAAATTGACTGTACGATAAAAATACTATTCCCTCTGATATTTTCGTTTATTTCAGTGTAAATTTCACCGTCTGCGAACTTACGAATACTAGAATTTACTAATTTTGTTTTTAAATATTTAGCAATATTTTTACTTAAAACTTTGTTACTATTTCCACTTAATAATTTCATTGAAAAGTCTAATTAATCATAATTAAAGAAATATTTCTACCATAATCACCATGATTTGAAGTTAAAGACCTTCTTGCACTGAAAAAATTATTTTTTTTATCAAAAGTGTCTATATTTATCACATCAATTTTTGAAATATTCATCAATTTTAGTTGAAGTCTTATATAATTAGATAGATCAAAATATAGTATATTTTTTTTGCTTTTAAAAAAGACTGAGTTTTTTTTATTTTTTCTTAGAAATTTTTTTTTAAAATCTTCTCTTACATTATAGCTTCTTTGTGAGATACAAGGACCTACAGCAGCGGTTATATGATTTTTTTTACAACCTTTTTTTATCATAAAATTTATTACTTTAGATACAATTCCTTTAAAGGCTCCTTTCCACCCAGCATGAACGGCTGCTATCATATTTTTATGTTTATCGTAAAGTAAAATTGGTGCACAATCAGCTGTTAAAACTGCAATAGGCAGTTTAACAACATTTGTAATAATCGCATCTGCTTTCAATTTTTTTGAATTTTGTGGAAACTTATTTAAAAAAATAAATTTATTACTATGCGTTTGATGAAGCAAATAAATATCTTTTGAATTTTTGCAAATCTTATTTTTTACAATACTCAAATTTTTGATTACATTTTTTTTTTTATCTCCTGATCCAGGTCCACAGTTTAAACTTTTGTAAATACCGGTAGATTTTCCTCCAGTTCTGTTAAAAAATCCATGTCTAATCTTTTTAAATTTGGATAATTTTTTTGAAATAATCAATTAAAATCCTAGTTTATAATTATTTTCTTGTCTTTTTACAAACATGACCTTAAATACTTTTCCCATTTGATTTTCATCAATTAATTTTCTTAATCTGTAGTAGATATCTGCTTTTCCCGAAAAATTTTGATTTTTAGATATTATTTCAGCTCTCTTTTTGATGCCCATTTTTATCAAAAAATCCCTCTGAGTAGTAACCATATCTTTCAACCCACCCAATTGTTTAATTAGTTTTTTAAATATAAAGAAATTTATATCGTGTGTAATATCGGATTTACCAACATGTTTCAGTATACTAGAATATTCATGATTTGATATTGCTCTAAGTGTATTTTTCATTTTTTTTTCAAAATATCCATAATCAATAATAAGTACTCCCCCATTATTTTTCTTTATGAATTTAGTAATGTCTTTTAGATATTTTAATCCACTTAAAGAATATTCAATAAAGTTTTGGTTTTTAGATATGTTAAAATTAATTTTTTTTTCAAATTTTTTCATGTTAAATTTTTTATTAAAAAAAAACCTACTTTTGTTTTTTTCAATTTTGACGTGCCTTTCAAACCATAAGTTTTTGTCTTTTATAAACTGTTTTATTGCGATTGAATCAAAAAATTCATTTGCAATAAAAATTGTTGGTTTTTTTTTGATCTTCTTTAGTTCTGAAATCCAAATTATTTTTTTAAGTTTTAATTCTTTTTTTTGAATTTTAATCATTTTTGGACTTTTTTCGTGAATTATAATATTGCAAGCATCAAAAAATTTTGGAAAACTTCTAAAACTTTCTATCAAAATCCTCATCATTGAACCATTACCTGCACCAAGCTCTACTAGATTAAATTTTTTTGGTGAACCTAAATTTTCCCACAAACCCACAACCCATATTGCTATCATTTCTGAAAACATTCTAGATACATTTGGAGCGGTAATGAAATCACCATCCTTCCCAAAAGGATTCTTTTTCATATAATATCCATTTTTTTCATCGTACAAAGATAAATTGATAAATTTATCAAGAGGAAGGCTATAATTTTTTTTTGAATTCATATTTTGTATAACTCAAATAACAACCAATTACTAAAAATATTAAACTTAAGACTTGCCCCATGCTTAGATTAAACAAAATATAACCTAACTGCTCATCCGGGATTCTAAAAAATTCAATTACAAATCTAAAGGTAGAGTAAATTATCAAAAACATTGCAGATATCAAACCTGGAATTTTTTTTGAGATTTTACTTCTTAAGTACATTAGAATTATAAATAAGAAAAGTCCTTCAAATATAGCCTCATAAAGTTGAGAAGGATGGCGATATAAATTATCGACTTTCATAAATTTTACACCCCAAGGTAAACTAGTTTCTACGCCGTAGAGTTCAGAATTAATAAAATTTGCGATCCTTCCAAAAAAAATTCCAATGGGTGCAACACTTGATACAATATCTAGATAAACATAAGGGTTTTGACTATTCCTTTTTGCAAACCAAATACTTGCAAGAATAACCCCTAAGAGTCCGCCATGAAATGACATGCCTCCTTGCCAAATCTTAAAAATTTCTAATATGTTATTTGAATAATAATCAAAATTATAAAAGATTACGTAGCCCAATCTACCCCCCAAGATAATACCCAGGATGAGAAAACTAATATAATCATCAAATTTTACTTTTAATTCCTCAGTATTTAGCAAAAATTTTTTTGCCATAACCCATCCAGCTAAAATTCCAAATATATATGCTAAAGAGTACCATCTAAAATCTAATGAAAAGATATTAAAAGCAACTGGGTCAAAATTATTAATGAACATTTTAAATTTAAATAATAAAATATAAGTATATTAACTTAATAAATAAATATATGAAAAATTCTAAATTTGTCTTTGATAAAATCGCAAAACTACTAGAACAAGGATTAATTTCCTCAAGAGATTTAGCAAATGAATTGGTTAATGTTCTTAAGTCAAAAAGAGAGGAAATTGTATTCAAAATGAAATTAACAAGTAAAGAAGAATTTGATATTTTATCAAAAAGAGTAGAGTTACTTGAAAAAAAATTGAATAAAGATCATCTTAAATTAAAAAAAACTAAACGGGTAAAAAAATCTTAACCTCAAGACCATTTAAGAATGATTTATCAAGCTTAATATTTCCACCATGAGACCTTACGATATCAGAAGCTATTGATAGTCCTAAACCTACACTTGATTTAGAGTCTGATCTCCCCTTATCTATTTTATAAAAAGGTTTAAAAACATTTTCATATTCACTTTCTGGTATACCTGGACCGTCGTCCTCGACTTTAATAATTAAACTCGTTTTTTTCTTGTAAAGCTCAATATTTAATTTTTTGCCATATTTAATGGAATTATCAATTAAATTGTTAAGACATCTTTTTATTAAATTTTTTCTTCCATTAAAATAAATTTTTGCTGGAATACTTTTTAAAATATTTTTGTTGTTATATTTCATTATTATTTCATTCATTAATCCACTAAGATTGAAAAGTTCATCTTTTTCAACAAATGACGAACTAGTAAATTGCAAATATTCATTCAGCATTTTTTCCATTTCATTAATATCTTCAGTTAGTTTATTTGCCAAAAGCTTATCTTTTATAAATGCAGTTTGTAGCTTCATTCTTGTTAAAGGAGTTCTTAAATCGTGACTAATTCCTGAAAGCATTTCCGATCTTTGGTTGAGATGTCTCGTTATTCTTTTTCTCATCCTATCAAATTCATAACCAGCTTGACGAATTTCCGCTGCACCAGAAGGTTTAAATTCGTCAACGTTTTCACCTCTTCCAAATTTTTGAGCAGCTTTGGCTAATGCAGTAATTGGCCTTGTTTGATTTTTTAAAAAAATCAAAGATATGATCACAACTATAAAAGCTGGAACAGTGATCCATAATCCGAACAATCTTGCAGATGTACTTGTAAGTCTATCTTTTGGAACTATAAATTTGAAATATCCATTTTGAAATTTTATACGTAAATCAACTAATTCCTCATAGTTGATGGTATTAAACCAAAATATTTCTGACCCAAATTTGGATTTTAACTCTCTCCTTAAAGTTCTATCAATTGGACTAAACCATCTTTCGTTAAAGAGAAAATTGAAATTATCATCTTCAATAAATTCAATATTCAAATCTTGATACAAGGAAAAAATATTCTTTATTTCATCTTTTTCATATTCGTCATTACTGTAAACTTCAATAAAAGTTTGTATTTCACCAACAAGAGCCCTTGTCATACCTTTATTCGTTTTAATCCAAAGACTGTCAAAAAATACAATAGTGATTGTTAATTGAATTAAAATTATTGGGACAGCTACTATTAGAAGAGCTCTATAGAATAATCTTTTTGGTAATAAATTTTTAAAAAATTTACTCAATCCATAAAACATAACCAGCTCCTCTTATCGTTTGAAGAAATTTTGGGTTTTTTGGATCAATCTCAATTTTTTTCCTTAATCTAGTTATAATTACATCTATTGATCTTTCTTTATCTAAATCAATTAATTTCCCAATCTCATCTCTTGCAAATATTTTTCCAGGATTGTTAATCATTCTTTCTAATATTATTTTTTCCGTATTATTAATCTTAAATTCAGAATTATTTTGAAAAACAATTTGTTTGTTTAAATCAATCTTAATATTTTCAAATTTTACAATTCTTTTTAAATTATTTTCTTTGGTTTTATTTATGATATTTTTAATTCTTAAATCGAGTTCTTTTGGTTCAAATGGTTTAGGTAAATAATCGTCAGCACCCATCTCTAAACCCTCAATTCTTTCATCTGGTTCACCTTTTGCAGTTAATAAGATCACAGGTGTATTGATGTATTCTTTATTTTGATTTAAAAAATCAAGTCCACTTTGTCCAGGCATCATTATATCTAAAACAATTAAATCAAACTTTATAATTTTTATTTTTTCTAAAGCATTTTCAGCATTACTAGCAGTTGTGACTAAATATTTTTTTTCATTAAGATATCTTTTTACTAAACTTCTAATTCCCTCATCGTCGTCAACAACCAAAATATGAGCGATAAATTTATCCATTTATAATTTTATTTAAAACTTCATCAAAATTAAGCACTTGTTGCGAACTTGAATTAAGTAAAGCATTATAAATTCTTTTTTTTTGGATCTCAAAAATTTCTTTGAAAATTTCTTTTCCTTTTTTAGTCAAAAAAATATGTTTAATCCTTGTATCATTTTCATCTTTATTGAAAAAAATCATTTCAAGTTTAATCAAATCTTTTAATACTCTATTTAAACTCTGTTTAGTTACTTTAAGCTTTCCTATAAGCTCTGAAATTGAAATTCCCTCATATGTAGATATTAAATGAATTGTTTTTTGATGAGCTAAACCAATATCATATTTATTAAGAATTTTTTTTGAGTCAGCAAATGATTCTCTGTAACTGACAAATAATTTTTCAATTAAATGTTTTAATTGTTCATCTTTTAAATATAAAAGCTCTTTCATCACAGGTAAGTTATATTGACATATTATATATACATAGATATTTTTCAGTAATATTTTTAAATTTCATAAATGATACCTTACGATAAAAGATCAGGAAAAATATGGTACAACGGCGAATTAGTTGATTGGTCAGATGTCAAAGTTCATGTTTTGAGCCACGGATTGCACTACGCCAGCTGTGTTTTTGAGGGCGAAAGAGTTTATGATGGTTCGATTTTTAAATTAGAGGAACATACTTCGAGATTTTTTTATTCTGCAAAAAGAATGGGTTTTGAAATACCCTATAGTGAAGATGAGATAAATGTTGCATCAAACTCTATAATCAAAAGTCAAAAAGTTGAAAATGGATATGTTAGACCAGTAGCATGGAGAGGAAGTGAAATGATGGCTATCTCTGCGCAACAAACTAAAATTCATGTTGCTATTGCAACATGGGAATGGGGCTCATATTTTGATCCAAAATTAAAAATTGAGGGGATTAAATTAAATATTTCTAATTGGCGAAGACCTGCACCAAACACAATACCATGGGATACTAAAGCTTCAGGTTTGTATATGATTTGTACACTATCAAAACATGAAGCTGAAAAAAATGGTTTTACGGACTCTTTAATGTTAGATCATGAAGGAAATGTTGCTGAAGCTACAGGAGCAAATGTTTTTTTTAAAGACAATAATGGACAACTTCACACACCTATTCCTGACTCTTTTTTAGATGGAATAACAAGAAGAACTGTAATTGAAATTGCAAAATCAAAAAATATAAAAGTAAATGAGAGAAAAATTAAGCCTGAAGAACTTAAAAATTTTGTAGGATGTTTTTTAACCGGTACCGCAGCAGAGGTTACCCCAGTGTCTTGTATAGCTGAAAATAAATTTAAAGTTTGCGACTTAATTATAGGTTTAAACGAGAGTTATCAATCCTTGGTAAGGAAAAAAAAAGCAGCCTAATCTTTATTGTCTTCTGATATTGCATGATCAATTCCTTTTCGCATATAATCATAACCAGTAAAAAGTGTTAAAGCAGCAGATAACCAAAGAAGAATTATTCCAATTGTTTGAGCATTATAATCTTGAAAATTTATAATTTTATTTCCAGTTTCACCCGAAAGTAAGAGTGCTATAGAAACCATTTGCAAAACTGTTTTTAATTTAGCTAAATTTGAAACAGGTAATTTTATTTTTCCTTTCGCTAAAAATTCTCTTAAACCCGAAATCAAAATTTCTCTGGTTAAAATAATTATTGCTGCAATTACTTCATAACTTCTAATAGTTCCATCCATAACTAATAAGATTAATGCAGTAGCTACAATAATTTTGTCTGCGATTGGATCTAGCAATTCACCTAATTTAGATTCTTCTCCAAGTATTCTAGCTAACATACCATCTAAGAAATCAGTAAAAGACGCTACAATGAATAAAATTAAAGCAGTTAAGTCCCCATAAAATCCAGGTAAATAGAAAGCTAAAACAAAAAAGGGAACAATTAAAATCCTACCTACAGTAAGTATATTAGGTATTTTTCTAAGCATATTTTTTTTTATTCATGAAAAAAATTATATATCTTTTTTTGCAACTTTTACCTCAACACCCTCTACAGATTTTATTTCATCAAGACTGGCTGACTCAACAGCTCGTGCAGATCCGAAATGGTTCAAAAGAGCCCTTTTTCTTATTGAGCCAATACCCTCTATTTGATCTAACAATGATTTACTTATTCCCTTTTTTCTTTTTGCTCTATGAGCACTGATCGCAAATCGGTGAGATTCGTCCCGAATTCTTTGAAGAAAAAAGAGAGTGGGATCATTCTTTGTAAATTTGAATTCTTTTCCATTATGAAAAAAGGTTTCATTTCCACTATTTCTAAATTTACCTTTAGCTATAGCAATAATAGGTATGTCGTGGAGACCCAATTCATTTAAGGTCTCTCTTGCTACAGAATATTGTCCTTTACCACCATCAACCATTACTAAATCCGGAAACGATAAATAGCTTTCTTTCTCTTGTACAGCCCTTTTAAATCTTCTGTTCAATACTTCGCGCATCATTCCATAATCATCCTGCTCATTTTTTTTATTTTTAATATTAAATTTTCTGTATCTTTTTTTTATAAATCCTTCATCTCCATAAGTTATTAAAGCACCTACACTATTAGTTCCTTGAATATGACTATTATCATAAACTTCAATTAGATTTATATTTGTTTCTAAATTAAATTTAGCAGTTACTGCTTCAAATAATTCTCGGTTATTCTGACTTTCATAAAGTTTTCTATTCAAACTATCTTTAGCATTTTTAATAGCTTGATTAATTACTTTTAACTTTGAGCCTTTTTTAGCAACTGAGATAATGATCTGTTTATTTTCTTTATGTGAAAGAGTTTTTTCAATTAATACCTTTTCTTTAATTTCCTCAGATAAAATTATTGATGATGGAACACTTTTATTTTCATAAAACTGAGAAACGAAAGAATTTATTATATTACTTAATTTTTCATCAGGGTCGTGTTTTGGAAAAAAAGCTTGATTACCCCAGTTTTGTTTTGATCTATAGAAAAAAACTTGAATACAAGTTTTGCCTGACTCCTTATAGCCTGCAATTACATCAGCCTCAATCAAGTTAGCCTCATTTATTCTTTGTGAGGACTGAATAATATTCAAAGATTTTATTCTATCTCTTAAAATCGTTGCTTTTTCAAAATCTAAATCTGAACTAGCTTTTTCCATTTGGTCTGAAAGATTTTTTTGTATTTTTCTTGATTTACCCGATACAAATTCTATTGCGTCATCTACTGTTTTTTTATAATCCTCTTTTTCTATATAACCCACACAAGGTCCAGAGCATCTCTTAATTTGGTATAAAATACAGGGACGTTCTCTATTTTTAAAAACTGTATCATCACAAACACGTAGGTGAAAAATTTTTTGTATCATTTTAATTGTCCAATTAGCTGAACCTGCAGATGCGAAAGGACCAAAATAAAAACCTTCATTTGTTTTTTTCCCACGATGTCTTTTTATTTGAGGCCATTTGTCCCTATTACTAATAAAAATAAAAGGAAAAGATTTATCGTCTCTTAAAAGAATATTAAATTTAGGTTTGTGTTTTTTAATTAAATTTGCTTCAAGAAGTAATGCTTCGCTCTCATTTGAAGTGGTTGTAATTTCTAGCTTTCTAGTTTGAGACAGCATTCTCTCAGTTCTAATAATATGATTTTTTTCAGCCACATAGCTTTTAAGTCTATTGGGCAAATTTTTTGCTTTACCAACGTAAAGGATATCTCCCTTATCATTAAGCATTCTGTATACTCCAGGTAATTTAGGAATGAGGGTAAGCTCTTTTTTAATAACCTCTTTTCCTATATCAGAACTTATCATGACTTCTCTTTTTGGTAATTTGAATACCAACCGATGAACAGTCTTTTAAAATCTCTAATTTTTCAATTTTTAACATTATTTTACCTATCCTTTTATCTTTAAATAATTCATCAAAAACTGCTTCTGCAAGGGACTCTAAAAAATTATAGTGTTTCTTTTTAACTAGTTTTGTTATTAATCTAACAACTGTTCCATAGTTTACTATGGACTTAATGTCTTTATCATTGGTAGGTTTTTTATTCTCATAGTCAATTTCAAGACTAAATTTAATTTTTTGGGATTTCTCTTTTTCAAAATTATAATAACCAAGTTTAAGATCTAAAATAAGTTCATTAATTAAAATTTTTTTTTCGTAATTGAATAAGCTTTTCGATTTATCAATCTTAACTATTCTAAGATTATTTTTTTTCATTCTTTACCACCCATTATATCTGGTGTTTGCCAGTTCAAACTTTGACCACTGTCAATTGCTAAAACCTGGCCCGTAATAGAGCTGTTTTTTATAAAAAAGTCAACAGCATTACAAATTTCATTGACATCAACCTGTTGTTTTAACGGTGTAGCAAGATACTGTTTTTTAAAGTGTTTTTCAGTTTGTCTTTTATTTTTAATTGTAGGACCCGGAGCTATACCATTTACACGTACTTTTGGTGCTAAGCTCATTGCACTTGTTTTAGTTAAAGTATAAAGGCCTGTTTTACTTAATGTATACGAAAAAAAGTACGGCGTTAATTTGAAAACTCTTTGGTCAATAATGTTAATTATACTATTATTTTTCCCTCTGGTATTTTTGGCAAAACCTTTTGATAGCAATGCAGGCGCTTTAAGATTTGCATTTAAATGAAGATCCCAACTTTTAATTGTAAAATTTTCCAATTTATCGTTTTCAAATAAGGAGGCATTGTTAATTAAACAGTCAAAATATTTTAATTTTATTTTTGAAAATTTAATTATTTTATCCACATCATTTTCTTTACCTAGATCTGCTTTTACTAAATAAACAATAGTACCATTCTTTTTTAATTCTTTTTTAAGTTTCTCCGCTTTAGATTTAGATTTATTATAGTGAATTACTATCTCAATTTTTGGTCCTGATAATTTCTTTGCTATTGCAGCACCTATTCTGGTCGCTCCTCCTGTAATAATTATTTTCCGTGCTTCCATTTTTTATCTCTTTTTTTTGTTACTTTGGTGCCAGGCATACCCATAGTTGATCTCCCTTTTGGGTAAAGTTTATTTTTAACATCGTACTGTCTTATTTTTGGATTTAATGTTATTTCTAATTCTGTGCTCTCTAATTTTCTTATCTCATCCCTTATTTTTGCAGCTTCTTCAAATTCCAGATTAGAAGCTGCTTCCCTCATTTTTTTGTCCAAAGCTTTAAGATGCTTCTTTAAATTTCCACCAACATTTGAGCCCTCACTAATCTTGACATAATCTTTCTCATATACGCTCTCTAATATATCGCTAATTTCTTTTTTGACTGACTTTGCATCAATTTTATGTTTTTTATTGTAATCTAATTGAATTTTTCTTCTTCTATCTGTTTCTTGAATTGCTTTTTTAATACTTTTGGTTTCTTTATCAGCATACAAAATTACTTTACCCTCAACATTTCTTGCTGCTCTTCCAATTGTCTGAATCAGTGAGGTTTCTGATCTTAAAAAACCCTCTTTGTCAGCATCTAAAATACCTACCAAAGCACATTCAGGGATATCTAAACCTTCTCTTAAAAGATTTATTCCAACGAGAACATCAAAAACTCCCATTCTTAAGTCTCGCATGATTTCTATTCTTTCTAAAGTATCTATATCTGAGTGAAGGTATCTAACTTTAACCCCATTTTCATGAAGGTATTCTGTCAAATCCTCAGCCATCTTTTTTGTTAGAGTGGTGACTAAAACTCTATGATTTTTTTCAATTACTTTTTTACACTCATGCATTAAGTCATCCACTTGGTTTTTTGCAGGTCTTATTTCAACTGGTGGGTCAATCAATCCAGTAGGTCTAATTACTTGATCAATATATTTTCCTTTGGTCTGCTCTAATTCCCATGGGCCAGGTGTAGCTGAGACAAAAACAGTTTGTGTTCTCATCAAATCCCATTCTTCAAATTTTAATGGTCTGTTATCCATGCATGATGGTAATCTAAATCCATACTCTGCTAAAGTACTCTTTCTTGATCTATCACCTTTGTACATTCCGTTTAGCTGTGGAACAGTAACATGGCATTCATCAACAAAAATTAGGGTGTTGTCTGGAAAGTATTCAAAAAGAGTGGGGGGCGGTTCACCTGGTTTTCTTCCAGATAAAAATCTAGAATAATTTTCTATTCCTGCACAAGATCCAGTCGCCTCTATCATTTCGAGATCAAATTTAGTTCTTTCTTCTAATCTTTGCGCCTCAAGTAACTTGTTTTCTGCTTTATGTTTTTTTAGAGTTGTCTCTAATTCTTTTCTAATATTAATAACAGCTTGTTCGATAGTTGGTTTAGGAGTGATGTAATGGCTGTTGGCATATACTTTAACTAGACTTAATTCTCTTACTTGGTCTCCTGTTAAAGGATCAAATTCTTCTATTTTTTCAAGTTTATCTCCAAATAGACTTAATCTCCAAGCTCTATCCTCTAAATGTGATGGAAAAATTTCCAAATATTCACCTCGAGCTCTGAAGGTACCTCTATAAAAATTTTGATCATTACGCTTATATTGAAGTGCTACCAAAGACTTGATTATTTGTTCTCTATTGTATTCATAATTTTTTTGAAGGGTCAAAGTCATTTTACTATATGCCTCAACTGAGCCTAAACCATATATGCATGACACACTTGCAACAATTAATACATCATCTCTCTCGAGAAGAGATCTTGTTGCCGAATGTCTCATTCGATCTATTTGTTCATTAATAGACGCTTCCTTTTCAATGTAGGTATCTGATCTAGGAACGTATGCTTCTGGGGTATAATAATCATAATAAGAGACAAAATATTCCACAGCGTTATCTGGAAAAAAAGTTTTCATCTCACCATAAAGTTGGGCGGCTAGAGTTTTATTGGGGGCTAAAATCAAAGCTGGTCTATTTGTAGCCTCAATAACTTTCGCCATTGTAAATGTTTTTCCAGAGCCTGTAACTCCAAGTAGAACTTGATTAAATGCCTCTTTATTAGCTCCATTTACTAATTTTTTGATGGCTTCTGGTTGATCTCCAGCTGGTTTAAAATCTGATTTGATTTTGAACCTTTTTCCTCCTTCAAGTTTTCCACTGATTTTTGGATTTTTACTCTGAATATCTGTAATTAAATCTTGATAAGTATTTTCCATATATTAAGAAAGTAGTAGAATTAAATTATATTTCAATGAGCATAATATCAGACAGTTTAAAAAGAATTAAACCATCACCAACAATCGCCGTAACACAGAAAGCAAGAGAACTTAGAGCAGCGGGCAAAGACGTAATTGGCCTTGGTGCTGGTGAACCAGACTTTGATACTCCAGATAATATTAAAAATGCTGCGATTAGAGCTATAAAAAAAGGGGACACAAAATATACTGCTGTAGATGGCACTCCAGCATTAAAAGAAGCTGTTATTGGAAAATTTAGAAGAGAAAATAAATTAAATTATTCAACTGACCAAATAACAATAGGCACTGGGGGAAAACAAGTACTCTACAATGCTTTTATGGCAACTTTAAATAAAGGTGATGAAGTTATAATTCCAGCACCATTTTGGGTTTCGTATCCAGATATGGTTCTTTTAGCTGGAGGAAAACCAAAAATAGTAAAATGTACAGAGCAAGAAGGTTTTAAACTTACAGCAAAAAAACTAAAAAAAGCAATTTCGAAAAGAACTAAATGGGTCATCTTAAATTCACCTTCAAACCCTACTGGGGCAGGATATACAAAAAAAGAAATTCAAAGCTTAGCCAAAGTTTTAGCTAGAAACAAAAAAATTTATATCTTAAGTGATGATATTTATGAGCACGTTAGATATGACAATTTTAATTTTTTTACGATTGCTCAAATTTTAAAACTCAAAGATAGAACACTGACCATGAATGGTGTTAGTAAATCTTATGCAATGACAGGATGGAGAATAGGGTATGCAGCAGGACCAAAAGATATTATTAAAGCTATAGGTAAAATTCAATCACAATCAACCTCTAATCCTTCTTCTATTAGTCAAGCAGCTGCTGTTGAAGCATTGAATGGAAAGCAAGGTTTTATTAAAAAAAGATCAAATGCTTTTAAGCAAAGAAGAGACTTTGTAGTTAAAAGCTTAAATAACATAAAAGGCATAAATTGTCTTAAACCAAATGGAGCATTTTATGTTTTTCCAAGTTGCAAAGGTCTTTTAAATAAAAAAACGAAATTAAAAACGGATACTGATTTTGTCAAAAAATTACTCGAAAAAGAAAATGTTGCTGTGGTTCAAGGTTCAGCTTTTGGCTTAGATGGATATTTTAGAATTTCCTATGCAACTTCAATGAACAACTTAAAAAAAGCAATGAATAGAATTAAATCTTTTTGTGAAAGTTTAGAATAGATAATATTATTTTTGTTCTAATATTTTTTTAGCCGGAATAGTTTTTTTAATCCAAGATTTGGGGATAGCGTTCACTCCTTTTAGAGCGGCAAAATATGCGCCAATAAAGTTAACTCTTGAACAGTTGCAGCCCCCAGCTTTAATAGTTCTTAATATTGCACTTTTATAATTTGCTGAATTAATGATTGAATGTATTGAGCTATTAAAAGTTCCAGGATAGCTACATGCCATCCCTAATTTTTTAACCGATAATGAGTGAGGCTTAGATTTTAGTCTTTTCACTTTTTGAATATCATATGCAATATTTTTAAAATACGAATTTTTTTTAAATTTTTTAATAAATTCATTGATAGGATCTTGGCTACCTTTAAGTGCTAAATCCAGTAAATAAAATTTTGCTAAAGCATACTTGAGGCTTATTTTTGAAACAGTTACTGTGTAGATAATTTTTTTTATATTATTCAAATTATACCCATACAAAAAATAAGGAAGTGCAGCACAATAACCATCAGACTCATTAACTTTTATTCCACCAGTTAATTTTTTTTTTGCCTTGATATTCCTGACAGACTCTATGATGTTTTGGTGGATCCAAGGTCCTTTAATTATTCCTCGCCAATCTTTAACCTTTCTATATTTCGCTCTTAAATTTAAGTTTTTCCAATAAATACTTCCTGGACCAAAGCTTTTCGTAATATTTTTTTTAAATCTTTTCTCAATATTTCTGTGATCTTCGAGCAATGTATTAAACATAACTTGGCCAATTGCATTATATCCTGAAACTTTTCCTGTCTTGATATTGTAAAATGGACTTTTATTTTTTTTTAAGAAAGTAAAATCTTTTTTCCCTTTAATATAACTTAGAAGTTTTTTCTGGTTATAAACCCAATGCAATGGTCTAGCTGCTGCATCAGCTACAGTTGCTCCTAAAAAAACGTGCAAATTGTTTCGCACTTTATTTATGGGAAAGATGTTTTTCTGCTTCAAGAGCAGCCATACATCCCATTCCTGCTGCAGTTACAGCCTGTCTAAAAGTTTTGTCCTTTACGTCTCCAGCAGCGTAAACTCCAGGAACATTAGTTTCAGTAGAATCTGGTTTAGTGATCAAATATCCCTCATTGTCCATTTTTAATTGATCTTTAAATAGAGATGTTGCTGGATCATGACCAATTGCAACAAATAATCCATCAACCTTAATTTCCTCTATCTTATTTGTTTTAACATTTTTAACTTTGATGCCTTTAACATTCTTGGGCTCTTTGTCGCCAATAACGTCCGCAATCACTGTATCCCAAATAATTTCAATTTTTTTATTCTCCATTAATTTTTTTTGAAGCATTTTCTCTGCTCTCAAGCTATCACGTCTATGGATCAGTTTAACTTTAGAAGCAAATTTTGTAAGGAACATTGCCTCTTCTACAGCTGCATTTCCTCCCCCAACTACTGCTACTTCCTTGTCTTTAAAAAAAAATCCATCACACGTGGCACATGCCGACACACCGAAGCCTCTAAATTCTTGTTCTGATTTAATATTTAACCATCTTGCTTGAGCACCAGTTGAAATAATAATGCTATCAGCAGTAAATTTTTGACCTGTATCACCAACAGCTTCAAAAGGTTTAGATTTTAAATTAACTGATTGAATGTGATCTTGTATCATATCTGTTCCAACGGCTTTTGCTTGTTCTTTCATTTGATCCATTAACCAAGGTCCCTGAATCACATCAGCAAACCCAGGATAGTTTTCAACATCAGTAGTTGTTGTCAATTGTCCTCCAGGCTCAGATCCATAAACTAAAATTGGATTTAGCATTGCACGTGCAGCATATACTGCAGCAGTATACCCAGCTGGACCGGATCCAATTATTAACACTTTTGTGTGTTTAGTTGGATTTTGACTCATATGAAAGCTATATAGTAATTAATGAACAAATTAAAAGGTATATTATTGACTCAAGGTATGCATGGAATGATTAGCCAAGTAGAAGGACTAGCAAAAGCGTTAGAGATTGATTTTACTCACCACAGAGTTGAACTAAATAATTTCTGGAAAATAATTCCTCCCAAACTTACTCCGATCTCACAAAGAGTTTATAAAAAGATTAACCAATCTGATTTTGATCTAATTATTTCTTGTGGACGTAAAAGTGTAATCCCTGCAATCCATTTAAAAAATAACTCAAAAAAAAAAGTGATTAGTATTCATATCCAAGACCCAAAAGTAAACTTTAATCATTTTGATTTTATTGTTGCTCCTGAGCATGACTCTATTAAAGGTAAAAATGTAATTAACACAAAAGGTGCGATTCATTATCTTACAGATGCAGAAATTGTTAAAAATAAAGATTATTTAAATTCATTTATTAAAAAAGATCATAGAAAAATTTGTTCATTAATTTTGGGCGGTCCTACTAAGTATTATGATTATTCTTTAAAAAAAATGGAAAATATTTTCTTCATTTTAAATAATTTATTGAAAAAAAATAATTTTCAGCTTGTCGTAATTCCATCTATGAGGACTCCAAAAAATACAATTGAACATGCAAAAAAATATTTTGGAAAAAATCATACCATTATAGATAACGTTGATAAAAAGGCTTATCTATCTGCTCTATCAATATCTAATAGAGTTGTTGTTACTTGTGACTCGAGCTCAATGATTTCAGAGGCTGCATTAACTGGAAAACCTATTTACGTAGCAAATATTTTACCAAGAAAAAACGATAAAAGATTTCAAAAATTTAAAAACTTGTTCAGTGAGTTGAATATAATTAGAAATTTAGGAGAAGATGAGGAAAATTGGAACTATCAAAAACTTGATGAAACGAATAGAGTGGCAAAAATAATAAAACAAAAAATAAATCTATGACGACCTTTTTAAATTCAATTCTAAATCAATCAAAAAAGCATGAACTTCCTTTCACTCACTATGAATATAATAATGCGCTCACAGGGGAGGCAATTGAAGAAATTGTAAAAGCAGACATTCCAGATGTTAGTAAACATAATCTTAATTATGATGGTACAAGAGCGATAGATGGTGGCGCTGCTGAGTTTAGAGAAGGTGACTCTTCAGGTGGTAAGGCTATTAAATTTAGATGTTTTGTAACAAAAGAAAACTCTAAACAATTTCCACATTTAGTAAAATTTATTAATGAATTACAGTCTAAAGCAGTTTATGAAAAAATTTCAAAAATGATTAATAAAGATTTATCAAATTCATACGTTCGATTAGAAGTTATTTGCGACCGAGAAGGTTTTTGGCTTAAGCCTCATTGTGATATTAAAGAAAAACTAATGTCAGGATTAATCTTTGTTAATAATACCAATGAGTCTGAAAACTTGGGTACAGATTTTTATAATGAGAAATTAGAGAAAGTAAAAACTGTTCCTTATAAACACAATTATGGATACCTATTTACAAGTGGACCAAATACTTGGCATGGTATGGAAAAGAAAAAAATAGTTAATGAAAGAAGATGCATTCAAGTAAATTATGTAACCTTCGAAACTGATTGGAAAGTAAATATCTAAATATCCTGAAGAGAGGTAACTTCTAACTTCTTAGTTTTAAGAGACTTGATAGCTTGTAAACATGCTAAAGCAGTCGACATGTTAGTACAATAGGGGACTTTGTTTTTTAATGTACCTCTTCTAAGAGCGATTGCATCGTTTAATCTGTGTTCACTATTTCCTCCTCCCGTGTTGATGACTAAAGCAATTTTCTTGGAATCTAAGACATCAACTATGTGAGGAGACCCACTGCTGACTTTGTTAATAATCTTACATCTCATCCCATGTTTTCTGATATATTCTGCAGTTCCTCCAGTAGCACATAAAGTAAAATTTAACTTTATTAATTCTTTTGCTAAATCAATCCCTTCATCTTTATGAGAGTTTTTTAGAGATATAAAAGCAAGACCATGTTTAGGCAAAGAGTTTGCAGAAGCTATTTGACTTTTAGCAAATGCCATTCCAAAGTTTTTATCAAATCCCATTACTTCTCCCGTTGATTTCATTTCAGGACCTAAAAGTAAATCACTATTAGGGAATTTATTGAAAGGGAATACTGCTTCCTTTACAGCAAACATTCCCTTTGATCTATCTTTTAGATTGAATTTAGACAGTTTTTCTCCAGCCATTACTCTTGAAGCAACTTTAGCAAGAGGGAGACCTTTGGCTTTTGAAACAAATGGCACAGTTCTGCTAGCTCGAGGATTTACCTCGATCACATAAATTTTATCTTTTTTAATAGCAAACTGAACATTCATAAACCCTTTAACTTTAAGCGCTAAAGCTAACCTCTTAGTTTGATTTTCAATTTCTTTTATCAAGAAAGGTTTAATTGATATTGGAGGCAAACTACAAGCAGAGTCTCCCGAATGAATTCCAGCTTCTTCAATATGTTGCATAATACCAGCAACATGTACTTTTTTCCCATCAGATATTGCATCTACATCTACCTCCATAGCATGATCAATAAACTTATCTATTAAAATTGGGTTATATTCTGCAGCTTTGAATGCTTCTTGCACAAAATTTTTAAGTTGACTTTTTTCATGAACAATTTCCATTGCTCTTCCGCCTAATACATATGAAGGTCTAACCATTAAAGGTAAACCAATTTTCTCTGCTATTTGGATTGCTTGTTTGAAAGTTTTTGCAATCCCACTCTCTGCCTGTTTAAGCTTTAATTTATTGAGAAGATTTCTAAATCGATCTCTATCCTCTGCTAAATCAATTGAAGTATATTGTGTTCCTAATATTGGTAATTTATTGACATGTAAAAATTTGGCTAGTTTAATTGGAGTTTGACCCCCAAATTGTGTAATAATACCTAATAATTTTCCTTTTTCTTGTTCTCTTTTGATTATATTAAAAACATATTCCTCTTTTAAAGGCTCAAAATATAATCTGTCGCTTGTATCATAATCAGTTGAAACTGTTTCAGGATTACAGTTAACCATAATTGTTTCAAAACCTGCATCCTTTAAAGCAAAACTTGCCTGACAACAACAATAGTCAAATTCAATACCTTGTCCTATTCTATTTGGTCCTCCTCCCAATATTATAATTTTTTTCTTAGCTGATGGATCTGCTTCACACTCAGAACTTATTGAAAAATTTCTTTGATAAGTTGAATACATATAAGGGGTAAAGGATTTAAATTCAGCAGCACAGGTATCAACTTTTTTGAATACAGGTAAAATTTTAAAAGCAGCTCTTTTCTGTCTTATTATCTTTTCAGAGACACCAGTTAGCTCACACAATTTTTTATCAGAAAAACCAATAGACTTAATCTTATTAAATTCGTTAAAATTTTTTGGCAATCCTTTATTCTTTATCTTAATCTCACATTCTATTATTTCCTTTATTTGATCTAGAAACCATGGATCAATTTTAGATAATGAAAATATTTTTTTTAAATTAACTTTCTTTCTAATTGCCTCTGCAACTAACAGTATTTTATTTGGTATGTTTTCCTTAAGTTTTGTCTCAATCTGTTTTTTATTTAAGTCAAATATTCTATCCAATCCCGAGAAACCAGTTTCTAATGAAACTAAAGCTTTTTGGAGAGATTCCTTAAAATTTCTGCCAATTGCCATTGCCTCTCCCACAGACTTCATTGATGTACCCAGAGTTGCTGGAGAGGTTGAAAATTTTTCAAAAGTAAATCTTGGAATTTTTGTAACCACATAATCTATACTTGGTTCAAATGATGCTGGAGTAACTTTAGTAATTTCATTTTTTAATTCATCCAATGTGTAGCCAACCGCAAGTTTAGCAGCAACTTTTGCAATTGGAAATCCAGTCGCTTTTGATGCTAGAGCTGATGATCTTGATACTCTTGGGTTCATTTCAATTATTACCATTCTTCCATTTTTTGGATTAATCGCAAATTGAACATTTGAACCACCTGTTTCAACTCCAATTTTTCTTAGACATGCAATTGAGGCATTTCGCATTACTTGGTATTCTTTATCTGTTAATGTAAGAGCGGGCGCGACTGTCACGGAATCCCCAGTATGTATTCCCATTGGATCAACATTTTCTATTGAACAGATAATTATACAATTATCTTTTTTATCCCTTACAACCTCCATTTCAAATTCTTTCCAACCCTCTAAACACTCCTCTACAAGAACCTGACTTACAGGAGACTCGTGTAAACCATTCTTGATAATTTTTAAGTAGTCCTTTTTATTCTTTGCTATTCCTCCACCCAAACCTCCAAGAGTAAAAGCTGGTCTAATTATTGCTGGTAAACCGATTTTCCTCAAAACTTTTGATGACTGATTAATATTATTTACAATTTCAGATTTGGGTAAATCTAAACCAATACTAATCATATTTTTTCTAAATTTTTTTCTGTCTTCTGCGTTAGCAATAGCTTTTGAGTTTGCCCCAATTAATTCAATTTTATATTTTTTTAGGACACCTTTTTTCTCTGCTTCCATTGCAAGGTTAAGTGCAGTTTGTCCACCCATTGTCGGTAGAATTGCATCAGGTTTTTCTTTTTTGAGAATTTTTTCTAAAACTTCTAAACAAATAGGTTCAATATAAGTTTTATCAGCAACATCAGGATCTGTCATAATTGTTGCTGGATTTGAATTAATTAAAACAACTTTATAACCTTCATCTTTCAATGCCTTGCAAGCTTGAGTTCCTGAATAATCAAATTCACAAGCTTGGCCTATGATAATTGGTCCAGCACCTACAACTAATATCTTTTTAAGATCTTTTCTTTTTGGCATTTTTTTTCATGTTATTGATAAATTCTTGAAATAAATACACACTATCTTGTGGTCCCGGGTTTGACTCAGGATGATATTGAACTGAGAACACAGGTTTATCCCTTAATTTTATTCCCTCGATGCTATTGTCGAATAAAGATTTATGTGTAATCTGAATTTTTTTTGGTAAATTTTCTTTAACAACTTCAAAGCCGTGATTCTGACTAGTAATTTCTACGTTGTCATTTATTAAATTTTTAACAGGATGGTTTGCACCCCTATGTCCCAATTTCATTTTCTTTGTTTTACCACCTAATGCTAAAGCTAGAATTTGATGGCCAAGACAAATACCAAATAAAGGCATTTTATTTTGAATAAGATTCTGAACTATTTGAATTGCATACTTTCCCGTCGCCGCAGGATCTCCAGGCCCATTAGACAAAAAGACACCATTTGGTTTAAGAGCTAAAATATTTTTAGCAGAGGTCTTACAGGAAACTACAGTAACTTTACATTTAAAATCAGAAAAATATCTTAAAATATTTTTTTT
The DNA here is from genome assembly GCA_902610675.1 of uncultured Pelagibacteraceae bacterium. Lineage (GTDB taxonomy): Bacteria > Pseudomonadota > Alphaproteobacteria > Pelagibacterales > Pelagibacteraceae > Pelagibacter. The sequence continues at coordinate 25,334 of CACLWP010000007.1, forward strand.
AATTCCATAATCTATAGCAACGACATGAAATGAGTTTTGATTATTCTTTCTATAACCATATTCTTTTCTCCAAGTTTTAAGTCCTTTCCAAGTATAATTTTTTTGGGTTGTAACTTTTTCTGCTAGATCTAAATTTTTCAATCCATTCCATTTATTTGTGGCGTTTGTAAGCTTACTAATATTAAACTTACTTTTTTTTGAGTAAGCAATGGTTCCCTTTGGGGCACCTTTATCTCTTATGAAATTTGTTAAACTTCTTGTATCTAGTCCAGTAATTCCAACTATTTTATTCTTTTTTAACCAAGCATCTAAATGTTGAAAAGATCTATAGTTTGACGGTGAGGTTATCTCAGAATTAAAAATAACCCCCTTTGTCCATATCTTATCAGATTCAAAATCTTCTTTATTGGTTCCTACATTTCCAATGTGAGGAAAGGTAAAATTTATAATTTGTCCTGCATAAGATGGATCAGAAATTATTTCTTGGTATCCTGTCAGTGAAGTATTAAAACAAACCTCTCCTGTAGCCTCTCCTTGAAAGCCAACACCAATACCTCTAAAAATCCTATTGTTTTCAAGAACTAAAATACCTGTACTAATATGTGGATTTTTTGAGTTTGATTTTTTTGCTTTTTTGATCAATTACAACTCATAAGTTAAAGGTTAATACAATAATTGATTTATTATCGCAACAGAGATGTATTATAAAATTGTAAAAAAACAATTTTTCTTTTGAAGAATTTCCTCTTTAAAGTAGATTAAAAAATTATGTCATTAAAAGCAATCATTGAGACAGAATATAAAAATGCCCTAAAATCTAAAGATAAGATTAAAATCTCAACTTATAGGTTAATTTTGTCATCAATTAAGGATCTAGATATATCAAACAGGTCTGGCCCTAACAAAAAAGAGACAGATGATGAAGATATTAAAAGATTATTAAAAAAGATGATGAAGCAAAGAGCCGAATCAATTGATATTTATAAAAAAAATAATAGATCTGATTTATTAGAAATTGAGCAGAATGAATTTAATATTCTATCAAGTTTCCTTCCTAAACAACTTAATGATCAAGACACTAAAAAAATATGTGAGGAAATCATTTCCAACTTAGGTGCAAAATCTATCAAAGATATGGGAAAAGTAATGGGAGAATTAAAAAAACAACATGCTGATAAAATTGATTTTTCAAAAGCTGGAGGCTTATTAAAAGAATTATTAGATAAATAATGAAATATCCAAAAGAATATTTAGATGAAATTAAAACACGCCTAAAAGTTTCAAGTGTTGTTTCTAAAGTTGTGGCCTTAAAAAAAAGAGGAAAAGAGTTTGTTGGACTATCACCCTTTAAAAACGAAAAAACACCATCATTCACAGTGAATGATGAAAAAGAATTTTACCATTGTTTTGCAACTTCAGAACATGGAAATATTTTTGATTTTGTTATGAAAACTCAAAATTTAAGATTCGGAGAAGCAGTAAAATATCTTGCGAATATTGCAGGAATGCAACCATACCTGTTCACCAAACAAGATGAAGAAAGAGAAAAAAAATGGAAAGAGTATCTATTAATTTACAGTAAGTATGTTGATTTTTATCACGATGAATTATTAAAAAATGAAAAATACTCAAATGCTAGAGATTATTTAAAAAATAGATTATTAGGCAAAGATGAGGTTAAAAAATTTAAGATTGGTTTTATTGAAAGAAATCCAAGTTTTTTTAATAAACTCAAAAAAGAATTTAGTGAAAAAACTTTATTAGAAAGTGGTTTATTTTATTTTGATGAAAAGAAAAATGTTTATTTAGAAAGATTCAGAGGAAGATTAATATTTCCAATTAACAATATTTCAGGACAACCGATTGCCTTGGGTGGGAGAATAATAGAGAATTTAGATTATTTAGCGAAATATATTAATTCACCAGAGACAACTTTTTTTAAAAAGGGTTCAAATCTTTATAATTTAGACTCAGCTAGGAAATTGTCTAATAAGTTAGATCATATTTTTTTAGTTGAGGGTTATATGGATGTGGTCGGACTAAGTAAAAATGGAATTGATAATGCTGTTGCGAATCTTGGTACTTCTTTGACTGATAAACAAATTTTAACATTAAATCAATTTTTCGATGACATAATAATTTGCTTTGATGGAGATGAAAGTGGATATAAAGCTGCTTTAAGGGCAGCTGAAAATTCAATAAAAGAGTTGAAACCAGAAAAACAAATATCTTTCCTATTTTTACCAAATAAAGAAGATCCCGATAGTTTTGTGAATAAAAATGGTAAAAAATATTTTTTAGATTTTACTAAACAAAACAAACTATCTATTCATCAATTTATTTTTGGTCATTACAAAAAACAAACAGAAAACAACCCTTCATCTATGGCAATTTTTGAAAAAAAATTAAGATCCATAGCAAATACAATTAAAGATAATTTTATTAAAAAATATGTCCTAGAGTATTTTTTAGGAAAAATTGCACAATTAACACCGTATTCTAATCTAAATAATAATAAATCTTTATTCAAGAAAGCAAAATCACTTGATTTAACAAAAAAATTTTTTAATGAAAGTCAAAGTATCAGTGGTGTTGAGCTAAAAGAGTTCTCATTATTATACTTGCTCTTAAATAATTTGTCTCTTTTTCAGTTGAATATTCATTTAGTTGAAAATATCAAATTATTCACTGAAATTAATAAGCAGATATTCAATTCTATAATTGATAAATTAAAATTAAATGAACCTATTGATATTGAGAATTTCAAATTTGATAAACAATTACTTGATAAGATAAACAAGTTTGCACCTATAAAACATATTTTAAAAAATAAACCTAAAAATGAAACTCAAATTATAGAGTTGCTCGACGATATTTCGAAAGATTTGTTTAATTATGGTTTAGAGTTGAGAATTCAGGAATTAGAGTCGAAGTTTTCAAAAGATATGAAAGAAACAACATTTAATGAGCTAAAAGAGCTTAAAAATGAAAGAAAAATCAACTAATCTTAATAAATTAGCAATGGATTTTTGTTAATTTGATATTTATAAGTCTTTCAAACTTATATTGTCGTGGAAAGAATAATTACTAAATCATTTGCTAGATTGATGGGTCGCGGAACTCACCGAGGTTTCATTACACATGAAGAGCTTAGCAAATCACTAGGTAAAAGAAATCTTTCAGATGAAAATTTATCACAAGCTTTTATTCACATCTTGGATGAGAAAATAATATTAGTTGAAAAAAAATCAGATTACAAAGTTTTAAGAAAAAAAGATAGCTCATCTAAAGAGGAGGGCAAAACTATAGAAAAAAGTGATGACCCAATTAGAATGTATCTTAGAGAAATGGGCGGTGTCGAATTACTTTCAAGAGAAGGCGAAATAGCAATTGCAAAAAGAATTGAAGCTGGAAAAGATGTGATGTTAATCGCATTATCACAAAGTCCAATAACAGCTCAACAATTTTTTGACTGGGATGAAAAATTACAAAAAGATGAAATTCTTGTCAGAGAGATAATTGATATTGATACTAATTATATGGAGGACGAAAATACAGGTCCAAGTGCAAAACAAAAAAATGCTGGAGAGGATGAAAAAGATGAAAATACAAGCGATGAAGGTGATGATGATTTTAATCCAACACTTGCAGCGATGGAGTCTGAAATTAAACCAAAAGTTTTAAAAACAGTTCATTTATTAACAAAAGAGTATCGTAGATTAATTAAATATCAAAAAGAAAAACTAGAGTGTGTTCTTAATTCTCAAATTTTTTCAGCATCTAAAGAAAAAGGATATGAAAAAATTGTTAGTGGTATTTTAGAAAACATTAAATCTCTGCAACTATCCCCGTCAGTATTAGAAGAACTTGTACAAAAACATTATTTAGAAAATAAAAAGATAATATCTTTAGAGGGAAACCTTTTGAGATTGGCAATGGATCAAAAAATACCGAGAAACGAGTTTATAAAATTTTATATAGGAAATGAAATTAATCCAAATTTAAAGAAATTTTTAGATACCAATTCTTTATGGAAACAATTCTTTAGCAAAAATAAAGAAGATTTTAAAAATATAAGAGAAAGATTAATAGAAATCAGTCATAAGCTCGGAATGTCTGTGACTGATTTTAAAAAATTAGTAAGTAGAGTTCAAAAAGGTGAAAAAGAGTCAAGAATAGCTAAAAAAGAAATGGTCGAGGCTAATCTCAGACTAGTAATTTCAATTGCAAAAAAATATACTAATAGAGGTTTACAATTTTTAGATTTAATCCAAGAAGGAAATATTGGTCTTATGAAAGCTGTAGACAAGTTTGAATATCGGAGAGGATACAAGTTTTCGACTTATGCAACTTGGTGGATAAGACAAGCAATTACAAGGTCGATTGCAGACCAAGCAAGAACAATACGAATACCTGTTCATATGATTGAAACTATTAACAAGATAGTTAGGACACAAAGACTTATTCTGAGTGAATTCGGAAGAGATGCAACTCCCGAGGAATTAGCAAAAAAACTTAGAATGCCATTAGATAAAGTAAGAAAAGTATTGAAAATTTCTAAAGAACCAGTTTCTCTGGAAAAACCAGTAGGTGATGAAGAAGATAGTAGTCTTGGTGATTTTATTGAGGACACAAAAGCACTAGCTCCTCTAGAGCAAGCAATTAAATCAAATTTAGGCGAGGCAACTACAAAAATTTTATCTACACTTACCCCAAGAGAGGAGAGAGTTTTAAGAATGAGATTTGGTGTAGGAATGAATACAGATCATACTCTTGAAGAAGTGGGTCTACAATTTTCTGTCACAAGGGAAAGAATTCGACAAATAGAGGCTAAAGCTTTGAGAAAATTAAAACATCCAAGTCGATCAAAACAACTAAAAAGTTTTTTGGAAAGTTAATTTGGGCCGTTAGCTCAATAGTAGAGTACTGCATTGACATTGCAGGGGTAGTTGGAGCGTAACCAACACGGCCCACCAACAAATTTTATTTCTGGATTTCCTTAAAAATTTTTCTTATCTTGAAATTATCAAGTAAATTAAACAAAAAATTTCTGTAAAATAATTTTCTAGTAACTTTTCTAAAAAAAGTTTTTTTACTGAGGAAATCATATTCTGCATCAAGCTTACTTTTAAATTCTCTAAAGTACTCATTATGTCTATAATCTATTGCCCATTCATTTTTAGCATCATTTTTGACCTCTTTGTTTGAAAAACATTTTTTCGTATCAATAGAAAAAACTACTATTGACTCAAAGAATTCTACAAAAAATATTTTCTTCGCATAAAAATTTAAGTTCCTATTCAATAATGGGGATCTTCTATGGATAATATCAATAATTTTTTTGGCATAATTTATAAAAGAATATTTTGAGGGATTGTAAAATTCTCTTTTTACATAGCTTACGCTCGTATCCTCAACAACTATTTTTCCACCGTCTCTAATGTGTGGCAATGAGTAATGTACAGTGCTGATTTGTTGTAAGTTTTTGTGACCGCCATCATCTAAAATAACATCAATTTTTCCCTCTTTTTTATAAAAGTTATCCCAAAAATTTTTATCACTTTGATTGCCTATATAAACTTTAAATCCGTATTTTTCTAATTTCTTTGCATTAGGGTTTAAATCTATGCCAATTATTTTTGCCTTTTTACCAAAGAATTTTTGCCACATAAATAATGATCCACCATTAGCTACTCCTATTTCTACAAATTTAATTTTCTTATTTCTATATTTTGAAAATATCTTTTCATAAACTTGAAAGTAGCTACTCCACTTAATTGAAAATTTTTTTGATTTTTTAAATAATTTATATATCTCAAGTTTTTTTGTACTTTGATTCATAAATTTATATATAACCGAAAAACCAATAATAATGATATTAAAATATCTCAACTTGCGTGGTAAAGAAAAACATCGTAAACATCAATATTAATTTTGGGCCTGTAGCTCAGTTGGTTAGAGCAGTACACTCATAATTTACGACTCAAAAAAATATCTTAAATAAGTATTGAAAATCAACCTCCATTAGAGAAGTTTTTTTTCAATTAAAATTTACCAACTATTTACCAACGAATCCAATTATCCACACAATTTAACTGCTTTATATTTTGGATTTTTTTTAGTGAGATGTATAAGAACTTATGCTCTCAGTTAATGATTTTTTTTCAGGTTGTGGTGGTCTTTCACAGGGTTTTAAAGAGGCAGGATTTAAAATTCAAGTTGCTGTAGACAAAGAGGAAGCATTTTTAAAAACTTTTTCGCATAACTTTAAAGGCTCTCAAACAAAAAATTTAGACTTAGGTGATAGTAATATTCTTAAAGATATTCCTAAATCAGATGTAATTATTGCTGGCCCTCCTTGCCAAGGATTTTCTCTTACTGGACCAAGAAATATTGATGATCCAAGAAATAAATTATACTTGTCAGTTTTTAAGACTTTGAAATTAACAAATCCAAAAGCTTTTGTAGTGGAGAATGTAAGAGGCTTAAAAACTATGTGGGATGGAAATGTTTTTAAAGAGATAATTAAAAAATTTGAAAGTGCAGGATATATAGTTACCGAAAGTTTATTAAATTCAGCTGATTATGGAGTTCCACAAATTAGACATAGAGTATTTATTGTAGGTATTAAGAAAGAACTAAATAAAAAATTCGAATTTCCAAAACCAGAATTTGATAAAGATAATTATATAACATGTGGTGAGGCTATTGATAATCTACCTAGTCTTGAGAATGGAGAATTAAAAAGTATTAATTATAATGAAAAACCGACAACAAACTTTCAAAGGTATGTAATGGACTGTAATAAACTTTATAATCATGAGGCTACATTGCACAAACAATTTGTAAAGGAAACAATAGCTTTAGTTCCAGAAGGCGGTAATTACAAAGATCTACCAAAAGGAGTAGGCGATAGCAGAAAGTTTAATGAGGCGTGGACTAGATATCATAGTAAAAAACCCTCAAGAACAATAGATACAGGTCACAGAAATCATTTTCATTACAAATGGAATAGAGTGCCAACAATCAGGGAAAATGCTAGACTTCAATCCTTTAAGGATAGTTTTGAATTTTTAGGAACAAAAACTTCTCAAAATGTTCAGGTAGGAAATGCTGTACCACCTTTATTAGCATTTAAAATTGCAAAAGAACTTAAAAAATTTCTTTAATGAGTATCAAATTTATAGATTTATTTTCAGGTTGCGGTGGTTTAACAGAAGCTTTTTTAAATAATAAAAAATTCTCCCCAATAAAAATTATTGATAATGATAAATTTTGCTATGACACTACAATTCATAGACTTAAAAAACTTAAATTTAAAAATCCTGAAAAAATTGCAGAACACAAGGATATTTCAAGCAATAAAACAATTAATGATTTCAAAAATATTAAGTCAGATATTGTGATTGGAGGGCCTCCATGTCAGGCTTATTCAGTAGCTGGTAGAATTAGAGATAAGCATGGTATGAAAAAAGATTATAGAAATTACCTTTTTGAGTCATTTCTTAAGATTATAAATTATAGCCAACCTAAGTATTTTGTTATGGAGAATGTTCCAGGAATGCTAAGTGCGAAACCAGGAAATATAAAAGTTACAGCTAGAATTAAGAAAGAAACAGATAAAATAAAATATTATATCCCTGAAAATTTATCTGAATGTATATTTGATTTATCTAAATACGGTGTACCTCAGAAAAGGAAAAGAGTGATTATATTTGGGGTAAATAAAAAGTTAAAAAACTATAAATCAATATCTAAGAAATTTTACGAAACTTTAAGATCCCAAGAACTTAAAAAAACAATTACTGTAAAACAAGCGATAGGAGATTTGGATAAATTTTATCCATTAAATAAAATTACAAAGATTAATGGAAGAAAATTTTCCCACAAATCAAATTCAAAAAAACTAGATCATTACCCAAGATTTCATAATCAGAGAGATATGAAGATTTTTAAACTCTTAGCTGAAGATATAGAGAAAAAAAAATTTAAATATAAAACAGTAAAAGAGCTACAAAAACTTTATACAAGAATTGTTGGAAAAAAATCTAATATTCATAAATATTATGTGCTTAGAAAAGATGAGCCCAGTAATCTTATACCTTCACATTTATATAAAGATGGATTGAGACACATTCATTATGACTCTAAGCAAGCAAGATCAATTACTGTTAGAGAAGCTGCAAGACTTCAATCTTTCCCAGACAATTTTGAGTTTATTGGACCAATGACCGAGCAATACAAAATGATCGGTAATGCAGTTCCACCAAATTTTTCAAAATTTTTAATGAAGACAATTGTTAAGTTAAGATAGACTATCTTGGCATTTTAAGTTTACCAAAAATTTCTTTATTGTGAAAAGTAATATTTTTAATTGAAGGCCAAAACTTTCTCTCTTTTGGAAGTGTAACTTTTTTTCCTTCGTACTTTCCTAAAAAACCATCTTTCATCTTTTTGTGAACTCTTATTTCATAGCTTTGATCTATCGTAAAACAGCCTCTGTCAAAAGCCCAATGGAAATCAAGGGACATAAGCATACCATTATCTGCGGAATGATTTCCATTAAATTGCCAAGGTTTAATATGTGCTGCTTGACAATTTATAGTTTCACCTGTGTCAATGGACTCACCTGTAATACAACACTTATGATCGTAAATATCTCTTATCGCATATCTGAATTCTGCTTGATTAGAATATATGTCATGTATATTTCTGGCTAAGCGATCAGAAATTCTAGTTGTAGTTTTTTTCGATATTGTGGCTTCTTTATAAGTTCTATCTTCAGTGTTAATAAAATCTAAATTATCAAATATTAAATGGTTTGTTTGGTTAGTTATTTTCTCAAGTAAATCATATTGTTTATGATCAGGAGTGAATCTGTATAAAATATATTTTGTCTCTTTATCTTCTGTGTCAGTAAATCTAAAAAATACAATATAATATCCTGGTTTAAAAAATTCTCCATTTGGATCAATCTCTTCATTTAAATAAATTCTTCTATCATTACCTCTATGTCCAGATTCTGGATCGTTATCATGCGTATATTCGGCGTGTACCAAATGTTTCATTTCATCTATTATTATTCCTAAAGACATACTTGGATCTATTTCGTCAGTTTTGTGAGGTGGAAAAAAATCAGCTCTTTTTTTTGAAACTAGTAAAAATTTACCGGCTTTGTTAGGTATTCCTTTTCTGTACCCTAATTCATTATCGTATAATTTTTTTACGTAAAAACTCATTCATTTAATTATGTCATGTAAATAAATTTGCTTCAAAAGGATTATACGTAAGCTTAAAAAGACTTGTAATACTTAATAAATTTATGGTTTAATTATAAAATTTATTTTATGGCTGATTTAAAAGAGACAATATACCGTAAACTTTTCAATGTAGCTCTAACAAATATTGAAACTGTAAAAACTGAGGATAAATCACTTGAAAGAGTAAAATTGTCTGTGGAAGCGGCGTTACAATTTCTACAACAACCAAAAGACTATCCATTTAAAGATAAATTAATTTTACAATTATTTGAAAACATTTCAGTTAAAAGCTCAAGTTCCGCAATTATTAAAAGTGAGAATGATCATATAGATTGGTATGATAAAAATAAAGATAGACCTTATTGGGAAACATATAGAGAATATTTAAAAAGCGATAAGCAATTTTCGCCTGACGCTGTATCAGCTCTAGATAAAACTACTGATATGATGATGCGAAATATAGAAGATCCAAATAGAGAAGGCGCTTGGGATTCAAGAGGCTTAATAGTTGGAAGTGTTCAATCTGGAAAAACTTCAAACTTTATAGGTTTTTTAAATAAAGCCATAGATGCTGGCTATAAGAAGATTATCATTCTTTCAGGTTTAAATAAAAATTTAAGACAACAAACACAATTAAGAATCGACGAAGGTCTACTCGGCTATGATACTGCATTTATGAAAAATGGTGTCAGAGATTTAAAAGGACCGTTAGCAAGAAAAAGAATGATGTTAAATTTGAAACCAATTCATTCAGCGACTAATAGTAAAATTAATGGAGATTTCAAATTTACAGCAGCAGAACACTTCATGAATATTCATACGGATGAACCAACGGTATTTGTTGTAAAAAAAAATAAAAGTATTTTGGAAAGTGTTATAAAATATTTTTTAAATGCTCCTTCAGTCCACGGTGTGAGTGTTGACTCAAAACCATTCAAAATTAGAGGTCACCAAGGAGATTACAATTCCTTTATCAAAGATAGACCAATATTAGTAATTGATGATGAGGTAGATAATGGATCTGTAGACACTGGTGAACAAAAATTAGATGAAAAGGGGGAGTTTGATCCTGAATACGATCCAAAAACAATTAATTCAAGAATTAGACAAATTTTAAATATATTCGAAAAAAAAGTATATATTGGATATACAGCAACACCATTTGCTAATATTTTTATTCATCACGAAAAAAAAACGAAGGAAGAGGGTTTAGATCTTTTTCCGAAGGATTATATCATTGATTTACCTATTCCGTCTAACCATAGTGGTTTAGAAAAAATATTTAACATTGAAAAAGTTGATGGTGACGTTATTGAGGATAGAGAAATTGACGATAACTATTTTTTTAATATTGTAAAAGATAATTCTTTGTATCATGATGATCCCGATTGTGCAGAGGGCTGGATACCACCTCGTCATAATCGTTATCATATACCGAAATATGAGTATAAGAATGATGATGAAGTTCCTATTCCACCTTCTTTAAGAGAGGCAATAATGTCTTTTATTTTAACTTCAGCCTGTAGAAACTTCAGAGGTTATGTTGAGGATGGAAAGTCCATGCTAATTCATGTTAGTAAATTTCAAGATGTTCAAGATATAGTTTACAAACAAGTGAGTGATTATATGGATGTTTTACGAAGTCGTATGCAAGCCGGTCACTATCTTCATGACGAAACTATCTCAAAATTTGAGGAAATTTGGCAAAAGAATTTTTATATTCATAAAGATCAAACTGAGGAAAAAATGCCAACATGGCAAGATCTACTAGATCACAAATATAGTCTTAAATTTGTTGTTAATGAAATATGCCAAAATATTAAAATTTTGAATGGAAAGAGTGACGATACACTTGATTATGAAAATTTTTTTAATGAAAATAATTTTGGTTTACACACAATCGTAATCGGTGGAGATAAATTATCTAGAGGAATAACATTGGAAGGATTAAGTATAAGCTACTTTCTTCGTTCAGCAAAAATGCCAATGTATGACACGTTAATGCAAATGGGTCGGTGGTTTGGGTATAGAATGGGATATGAAGATCTTTGCAGATTATACACTACTGAAAATGTTATTAAGTGGTTCTTTCATATTTCAGTTGCAACTGAGGAAATGAGAAATTCATTTAGAATTATGGCTCAACAAGGCGCAACACCATTGGAATTTGGGTTAAAAGTAAGAACTAATCCAAATTTAATTATTACATCCAAGACTAAAATGAGAAGTGCACGTAAAGAAAGAACTTCATTTTCAAGAGAGGTGGAAGAAATAATTACTTTTGAAAAAAACAACGAGGTTATAAAATCTAACTTTAACGCAATTAATGAATTTCTTTTAGATATGGATAAGCCTACTATTTCTGGAGAATATGATAATGGTCTTCAAAAGTGGAAAAATTCTTATATATGGAAAAATGTTGATCCTAAAAATGTAATTAAATTTCTAAAAAGTTATAAAAAGTTTGAAGATTCAAGAACTTTAGGATGTAAGGAGTATGTAGATTATATCAAAAATTTAAACAGTTTTGGGGAACTAACTAATTGGACAATTTGCTTACATGGAAGTGGTTCTTCAAAAGTAAATGAAACTTTTGCTAATAAACATAAAGTTGAACTTTTATTAAGAACACCTTCAAATCAAAAAAATGAATCCAAAATAAGTCTTAAAGTGATTACTCAACCAAGAGATGAGCTAATTGGGTTAGAGGACTCTGAAATAGATGACTATAAAAATAGTCTCCAAAATTTTACAAAAACTCATGATCCTGTGACTGATGAAAAAACCATTATGCAGGCTAGAAGAGAGCTTGCAAGATATCATAGAAGTGAAAAACGCGGATTATTAAATTTGTACCCAATTTTAGGTGTTACAAATTTATCATCGTATAAAAAATATAAAGGTTACAAAAATAGCAAGGGAAATAGCGTTGAGGGGCATCATGATGTTAAAAAAATTGATCCCAATCATTTAACAAAACATCCCTTGATAGGTTTTCAATTAAGTTTTCCAGTTTCAAAAATGGGAGATAAAGCAGCCATAGAGTACATGGTAAATTCAATTTACTCAGAATAAGAACACATTAAAGCCCTAATACTACCAAACAGAAGTGTTATAGAAAGAAATGCGCTTTGCCGTTGCTTTTTTTACAATTTTTATTCCCCAAATTTTGTTTGCAGATCAAGGAGTAAAAATTTCCTGTGTGAATATGAAAAACTTACTTGATCAAAGCTATAAAATTCACAAATTCAAATTTGATGTTACGACCTTCCAGTATTTTGATGAAAAGGAAAGTAAATATATTGAAATACCCAATAAAGACTTAACAATTAAAAAAGATTTTTTTGGAGCCAGGTTTCCAGAATATGAATTAGGTTTTCAAATAAATGAGTTTGAGGGAAAAAACCCTGTAATGTCTATGTCAAAATATGATTATAAAAATGATAAATTTTTAGATCATTATTTATGTGATGTAAAAAATACGTATATCCAACACTAAATATCTTCATTATGCCATGTAAAAAGGTCGGCTTCAAAAGGAATATTTCTAAATTTTAGTAATGCTTTATATTTTTTAAGTCTGTCCTCTTTTTTAGCACTTTTTAAGTATGTGAGGATTTCATCGTAGGTAAGTCCTTTCAGCTTATCTTTTTTCACATCAACATATTCCTCATATTCCATACCTGCTATTGCATAGCCTTTATTAGGATCTATGTGTTCTGCATAACTAATAGTGTCTTCAGTTTCTTTAAGGATATCGTACCAGTGAGCAACCTGATTTTTATTATCAAAAAGATAATCTTTTCTGTAATCAAACAGTTCTAACTGCTGCATATTTTTGAAGTATTTAAATTAAGAAAATTGATTAACAATTAATAATATAATTTTTAATTATGTCTTAAGTATGATAAGATTAATTAGTCCTGATTTAGAACATAACTCTACTTGCTAGGACTTAAAATAAAACGCTAAAGGAGAAACATGAAAATAAAAATACAATCAATAAGAGACTTTTTTAAATCCAAAGAAAAAAAAGGATTAAAACCAATATTTTTTGAAAGTATTGGAGATCAAAATACTTCAAGAGATGAAAGGCTAAAGAATCTGATAAAAATTCTAGAAAAAAATGGATTTAAAATTAAAAATAAAAAATAATTATTTAAATTGAAATTTATTTTTTAATTATTATATTAATATTGTTGGTTAATAAGACTATTTATTAACGTTTAGGGAAGAAAAAATACGATTGTTATTTTTAATAGATCTTAAACGGTGTATTTTTTCTTCCCTTATAAATGTTTAAATTTTTAGAGTTTTATCCAATCAACATAAAATAAATGTAACAATATAAAACCGTTAGGTTTGATATTGGATTCGAAGATCTATGCCTAGGATTATTGTATCCTTATTAAACTTACGGTTTGAGAAAGGATAAATGAAAAAAAATAAGCCAGATTTAAATGTTAATGAAAAATTAGTTAAAATGTTTGAGGATCAAATCCCAGAAGATCGTCAACAAGTCTTAAGAGATATTGATAGTATTATGTGCAATATGTTTGAATTGCAGCCAAACGATTTACCTTGGATAAATCCTAACAAACATGAGGAAAAATGGGAAAATCTTATGAATAATTTAAGATTAATTGTTGGTAAGATAGAATACGAAAGTAAGAGAAAAACAAGGACGGTGCATTAATGATTGATTTAAAAAGAGATGACAAAGGTAACCTGAAAAATGCAACTGGCTTAAATTCACAAAAATGGAGATGTTATAAGCCTGGTCAAGAAAAAGATTTCTCAGTCAGCAGAAGTAGATTTGAGGATTTTTCTAAATGTCCTAGATGTTTTTATTTAAGAATGGTGAAATGCCTTCAGCAGCCAGAAGGCCCACCATTTAGGCTAAACGAACTTACAGATACTTTGTTAAAGAAAGAATTTGATGAGTGTCGAAAAAATAAAAAATCTCATAGAAAGCTAATAGAAAAAGGTCTAGATCATATTATTCCATTTGACGGTGGCACCGAGATATTAACAAATAGTAAAAATGAAAAAAAAGAATGGCAAGTTATAGATATATGGCGAGATGCAAGAAGCAAGGGTATCAAATCTAGGTTTAAAGATACAAATATAATTTTACAAGGTGGTGTGGATGATGTTTGGTTTAATACTAAAACTAAAGAATTAATTATAGTAGATTATAAATCTCAGGCCAGTAATGAAGATGTCTCTCAAGATACATATTTTCAAAAGTGGCACCACGATGGATATAAAACTCAGCTAAATTTTTATGCATATATAATGAAAAATATGAAATTGGAATTTGATATATCCAAAGATAGTTATTTGTATGTGGTAAATGGATTAGAATTAGAGGAAGGATTTAATAGTCAGATTAAATTTTCTGAGACATTGATTCATCATAAAATAGAGACAGATTATCTGGAAGATAAAATTCAAAAGATGATTGATACAATGAATTCAACTAAAACCCCTAAAGGACATGAAAGTTGTAAAAATTGTGCTTATGCAAGACAAAGATCAATAATTGATAAGCTATGATTATTTAAGGGGCCAATATACCCAATAAAAAGAAAAAAATAAAAGCCATAGGAAAAGTTTTCTTAAATTCAATTTGTCCTAATTTGGCAATTATTGAAATTATAGTTATTACTGAAACAAATATAGCAGATCCTATTAAAGTTTCTTGAAAAAGAGCATCATTAAATTTCAATACATCAATATTTTTTGTTTTTGCCTCTAGATAATAAATAATTGTAAAAAAGGGCACATAAAGAAAAAATATAATTTTAATAATAAAAAAATTTGAGAACCAATCTATAAAATTTTCAGAAAATTTCTTTTTTTCAGTTTCATTTTCAACTTCATTTTTTTCATCTTTTTTACTAAATGCAGAATCAAAAAACTCCCAAGTATTTACAATAATTGATGCCAAAGGCTTAATTAAAATAAAAGTAAAAATAGGCATTAAGAGATAATGGAATATGATCATAAAAATTCCACCTCCAATTAGTGCAAATAATATTGCAGCAAGATTGAACCCAGCAAAGTTATTGATCTGATCAAGCATTAAATCGTATTTAAGAAGAAAATATATATTATTATAAAACCAGTTAAAACCCAAATGTTATGATAGCCAACTCTGTGATATAATTTATATCTAAACTCACCAATTTTACCGAAATCATTTTTTGTCCAAGATTTACACTCTTTTAAAGATTTTGAAGATTTATCTCGAATTTGAAAAATTATGTACATCATTAAAATAGCTAATCCAATCCATAAATATTCATATTGTATATTACTTGACGATAACATTAAAAAGCCGACAGCAATTATGTTTGCTAATAATAATTGAAATGCACTAATAAAAATTATTAGATTAAAAAATTTTATTTTTTTCTTTTCATCTTTTTTTATATTTTTATCAAACAAATATCCAAATATACTCCATCCAATCCATATTAAAATTAAGTAAATAAAGTTATTTAAATTTTTTTCTATAAATTTTGGCTCTCTTTTTTCTTGAGTGATTTGATATTGAGTAAATTTAATTTCATTCTTATTAAAATTTATTTCAGTATTATAACATTGACCATTCGGTAAAACTTCAAACTCACTTGAGGTAGGGTGATTGCCTACATAAAATTGATAATTTGGTAAAAGAAAAAAATAATCTTTAGTACCATTAGAATCCAAATTTATTAAAACAGTACCCTCTGGAGAAGATGATCTAATTTTCAATCTTTGACTTCCAATCATGTCTGCAGAGGATGAAACAAGCGCTAAATTTCTCTTAGGTAATAAAGAAAAATAATATACTTCACCAGTATTAGTTTCACAGGCATAAATAAAATTTTCAGGTTTTACATCTTTAGCCAAATGTCTGTATCCAGGATGTAAATATCGCCACCAATCATCAGTATCGTTTTTTAAAGATACATCATCAATATTTTTATAATTTGAGAGTATAGCTTCATCTGGAGTTTCTTTGACAGCTTGTATTATTTCAACTTCTTTTTGACTGCTTAATTTGTT
Organism: uncultured Pelagibacteraceae bacterium; assembly: GCA_902610675.1. GTDB lineage: Bacteria > Pseudomonadota > Alphaproteobacteria > Pelagibacterales > Pelagibacteraceae > Pelagibacter. The sequence goes on from CACLWP010000007.1 coordinate 41,650, forward strand.
AATTAGTTTTTTATCTATTTTTCTTAAACTTAAAGCTTCAGTGGCAACATTATCAATTACTTTTATTCCTTCTGTACCAACACCTAATTTGAATAAAGCTTTAAATTTTCCAATAAATGCATAGCTAGCAGTAGAAGTAGTAGTTAACAATATTATTAAAATTAATTGAAATAATCTTTTCATAAAATAGATTGTTAATATGAAACTATCTAAATTGTCTGATGATTTCAAAAACAAATCATTTAATTTATTTGCAATAAATGTTCTTATTTTAAGTGTTTTACCTATAATTTTTTACTTTATTCTTGGATATTTCTCAGGTTTTGGTTTTTATATAATTAATGCTCAATTGATATTAAATTTTCAAAAAATTACCTTATATATTTTGGTGTTAGGATTGCTGATACCAATAAGCATACTTTTTACCACCTTGTTCACAGGATTAGATAGAAATAAAATTAGTTACACATTTCCATTTCTAACAAACTTTGTAATTTATGGTTTACTATTCTACCTGGCAGCAGCAATAATAATATTTGTCTTTTGTTTTTTTCTTTTTTTAAATGAAATTTTAGGATTAAAGGTAATTTTTATATTAATAGGAGCAGCTTTAAGTTTAACCTTTTTTTATATATTTCCCCCTCTTGTAAAAGGTGTATTTAATTTTACTAAAATTATTTATGTTATGGAGATTGGTGTAACTTTAAATGAGAAAGATCATAGTAAAATTTTTTCAATAGTATCAAATTTATCTAAAAAGATTGATGCAAAAATGCCCAAGAATATTGTTTTAGGATTATCAACAGATTTTTTTGCTATTAGCGATGATTTAAAAATATTCAATGGAGTAGAACAGAGGCTTCTTCAAAATGAAACATTATATATATCTCTTCCTTTTCTTAGAGTTTTTACTATTAAGGAGTTAGAGGGAGTAATAGGTCATGAGCTAGGTCATTTTCAAGGGAATGATACAATTTATGCTAACAAATTTGATCCAATATTCAGAAGATTGAATGAACATTTTCTTGAACTAGATATAGAGTTTGAAAAACAAAAAAAAGAAAACAAATCAGATCCTTTATTGATAAAAATTGTAATCTTTCCATTCATATTTCTTTTCAATGAGTTTTCTAGAAAGCATGAAAAAATACAGAAAGAACAAGAGTTGAAAGCAGACAAATATGGAGCTAATGCTTCAGAAAGTTCAAAAGTTTTTATAAATGCTCTTTCAAAACTTTATATTTATAATTTAGTTTGGAACGATACTAAGGAGAAATTTAATGTAATAGCACAAGACAATAAAAAAAATAAAATTAAAAATTTGAGTTTGGAATTTGTTCAAGATGCAAGGCAATTATTAGAGAAAGATAAACTAAAAATGTATCTTGAAAATCTTCAATTTTTTGAGCAGGTACATCCTTGCGATACTCATCCACCATTAAAAGATAGAATGAAAAATTTAGATGTTGAAATGAAAGAAATTTCAAATAAATCTTTAGCAAATTTTTTACCTTCTGCAGCGTCACTAATTCCAAATATAGATATAATAGAGGAAAATTTAACATTAGTTTCAGAAGAAATAGAAAAATCTAAAAATGAAAGCTAGAATTTACTTACCAACCGATTTACCAACCAATGCAATTACAGACAGAAACAAATAGAAACAAAATATAAACATTCTGACTTGATTAACTTTTTTAATGATATAAAACCTAAGTTTTACTAAGGGCCTGTAGCTCAGTTGGTTAGAGCAGTACACTCATAATGTATTGGTCCCAGGTTCGAGTCCTGGCGGGCCCACCAAATTTATTTAGAAAAAAATTTAATTATTAGAAAAATCTTCTAACACTTCAAATAAAGCATCGATATTATTTTCATTAGAGCTTAAAACTGATGTGAATTCTTCTTTCTGAGTTCTTGCTAAACTTAGACCCTCTATTATCAAGTCTCTTATAAGAGGGTTATTTGGATCTTTTGTATAAATTCTCCAATCGATATTTATTTCTGGCCTTTCTTTGGTAGCTTTTAAAACACTATTTACAATAGTGTAACTATCATTAAGCTTTTCTTTATTCGTTACGTCAATTTCAGGGTTAGTGTATTCAGCTAATCTACTAGAGAAACTTTTTAAAAAATACTTTTCGAATAATTTAATATATCTTTTTTTTTCTTCTCCACTAAGACTTTTTCTTTTAATACCAAGTGTATAAAAACCAATACCTCTTATATCAACAGTTTCCTTCGCAATTAATTTCAATTTTTCTATTTTTTCATCTTTAGAAATATTTTCACCCAGTAATTTTGAAGCTCTATTTACAGTAGACTGGACAAAAACATCTGGTTCAATTGAGAAGGAAACTGATGAAATCGAAAAAAAAATAATTAAGAGTGCTAAAAATTTTCGTTTCATTATTTATGAATGAAATTACTGTGTCTCTATTTCTTCCCAATCACTATCATCCTGGGTTTCAATAATTTTCATGCTATTTAGGATTCTTTGCTGTCTATCCTGTAGATAAAGACTTTTTACTGACGCGTAAAAGTCTAATGAATTTTTTTCTAAATTTTCAATTGAATCAAAGTTCTTCGCTCTGAAATCCACACCAGCAGTTACTTTCGATGCATAATAATCTCCATCCTTAACATAATTAGTGTCATTTCGCACAGTTATATTATACCAAGCATCTCCACCAACAAAGTTTGTTAAAGATGCGACTGTATCTCTAGCAGTGCTAGGACCTAGAACTGGTAATACCAAATAACAACCAGGTCCAACACCATGTGATGCCAAACTTTGTCCATAATCTTCTTTTACATATTCAATGAATCCTAAATATGTCGCTACGTCTATTAAACCCAAAATTCCAATAGTTGAATTTATTATAAATCTACCTGTATTTACTCCAGCTAAAGCAAATTCACCTTGTAAAATATTATTTGGTATAGTCACAACGTTTGATAAATTGTTTAACGAGTTACTTACTCCAGTCTTAACCGGTGATGGTAATACTCTATATACACTTGAAACTGGTTTAAAAATTATTTTATCCAACCCTTGATTAAGAGCGAATGATGCTTTGTTGAAGGTCTCAGAGCAATCTTTGATTTCAGATGGTTCATTTTTTTTCAAAATAAGTTCACCATCTGAACCTGCATAAACATTTACTGTTAGCGTACAAGTTGTAATTAAAATTACTAATATTTTCTTAATCATTTTAATTCTATATATTACAATGTTTAACAAATTAAAATAAGAATAAATCATTTTTATAGCTCAAATGTGGCCTAAAATATCACTTAATTATTCACCCAATTTTAATTCAATTAAAAGACCTAAAAAAAAAATTAAATTTATAATTATTCACTATACCGGTATGTCTAATCAATTATCTGCTTTAAATAGGCTTTGCGATATCAAAGCAAAAGTTAGCGCACATTACTTTATAAAAAAAGATGGTTCAGTATTAAATCTTGTTCCTCCACTTTATGAAGCTTGGCACGCAGGCAAGTCTAGCTGGAAGGGTTTAAAATCTCTAAATAAATATTCATTAGGCATTGAAATACAAAATTCTGGTCATGATAATAAATATGAAAATTTTTCCCAAAAACAAATAACTTCTACAAAAAAATTATTAAAGTATTTAATAAAGATATACAAAGTTAATTCAAAAAATGTTTTAGGACATTCTGATATTGCTCCAGACCGCAAAAAAGATCCTGGAGAAAAGTTTCCATGGAAAGAGCTAGCAGAATCTAAATTATCACAATGGCATAATTTGGATGTAAAAAAACTAAAACAAAAAAGATTAATTAGGCTAAATTTAATTGAAGAAAGTAATTTTATTATAAACTTGAATAAGATTGGTTATTTTAGAATTTCACAAAAAAATTATAATTTAAAAAAAAAAAATATTATCAAATCATTTCAAAGACATTTTAGGCAAAAGTTAATAAATGGGATTCCAGACCAAGAATGCCTAATAATTAGTGAGAATTTGTTGAAATCTTAATAATTATTCTTGAAAAAAATTGATTTAATTATACATTGTTAATGCCAGATAAACGACTTATCGCTTTACGAAATTTAAAGAGGAAAGTCCGGGCTCCGCAAGGATACAGTGCCAGGTAATACCTGGCGGGGGGAACCCTAGGGATAGTGCCACAGAAAATAAACCGCCATAACATGGCAAGGGTGAAAAGGTGTGGTAAGAGCACACCGGTTCTATTGGTAACAATGAACGCTGGAAAACCCCACTGGGAGCAAGACTGAGTAGAGGTGACATTGTTGAAAAACTAAAAGCCATCCTTGGCTAGTCATCAGGGTTAGTCGCTTGAGTTTGGAAGTGATTTCAAATCTAGAGAAATGATAGGTTTAAATGACAGAACCCGGCTTATAGTTTATCTGGCAATTTCTTTTTCTCTCAAATAATTAATTTAATGTCACTGAATTTCTGCCTAATTTATCAATTTAAACTAAAAATTGAATGTATTGACACATAACATAAAAACCCATAATATCCCATTTATTCCCATATACGGGAATTAAGGATTTTATGGTTTATGTTTTTATCAACATACGAAAACAAATTGGACAAAAAAGGAAGGGTGTCGGTGCCGGCAAGCTTTAGATCTTATCTCTCAAATTTAGGATATAATGGAGTGATCTGTTATCCATCATTCAATAATCAATCTATAGAGGTATGGCCACAGGATAGGATTGAAAAAATTTCAAATTCAATAGATTCTTTAAATCCTTTTGAGGAAAAAAGAGATTTTTTTGCTACGTCAATATTGTCAGAAAGCATAAATTTACAATTTGATAGTGAAGGAAGAATTTCACTTACTCCAAAATTATTAAAACATGCAAAAATTAGAAATAGCATGCTGTTTGTTGGTCAAGGTAAAACTTTCCAAATATGGGAACCAGCAATATTTGAAAAATTTAAGATAACTGCAAGAAAAAAAGCAAATTTAAACCGAGCAGGTCTTAAATGGGAGTATTAAAAAACAAATAATGGGGGGATAACAAAATGACAATAAACTTTAAAACACCAGAGATAAAAGAATTACAACCAAGACTTTTAGTAATGGGAGTTGGTGGTGCAGGTGGGAATGCTATAAATGAAATGATAGAGAATGGGATGCAAGGAGTAGAGTTTATTGCTGTTAACACAGATGCACAAGACCTTAAACACAGTAAAGCAAAATCAAAAATACAAATTGGATTAAATTTAACAAAAGGCTTAGGGGCAGGAGCAAAAATTGATATAGGACAAGCTGCAGCTGACGAGTCACTAAATGAAATTATTAATATTTTACAAGGTGCAAACATGGTTTTTATTGCTGCAGGAATGGGTGGTGGTACAGGAACTGGTGCAGCGCATGTGATTGCTAGAGCTGCAAAAGAATTAAATATTCTAACTGTTGGAGTAGTAACACTTCCATTTTTATACGAAGGTCCATCTAGAATGAGAAGAGCTCAAATTGGTTTAGAAGAACTGAGAAAACATGTCGATACTATTATAGTTATCCCAAATCAAAATTTATTTAAAATAGCAAATGAACAAACTACTTTTGAAGAGTCATTTAATCTTTCAAATAATGTTTTGATGCATGGTGTTCAAAGTGTGACAGATCTAATGGTCAGACCTGGTATTATCAATTTAGATTTTGCTGATGTTGAAACAGTTATGGCATCTATGGGTAAAGCCATGATGGGAACAGGTGAAGCTGAAGGTGAGGGAAGAGCTATGAACGCCACTGAAATGGCAATAAGCAATCCACTAATTGATGATTATACCTTAAAAGGTGCCAAGGGTTTATTAGTGAATATTACCGGTGGCAAAGATTTAAAATTATTTGAGGTTGATGAAGTTGTGAACAAAATAAGATCTGAAGTTGAAGTTGATGCAGAGATTATAATTGGAGCAATTACAGATCCATCTTTAGACGGTAAAATAAGAGTATCAATTGTTGCTACTTCACTAGATGGTCAACAACCTGAGACAAAATCAGTAATAAACATGGTACACAGAATTCAAAATAGAAATCCAGGTTATTCTGATTTTTCAAATTTATCTAATAATAACTCGTTTAATTTTTCTGGCAACAATCCAATTTCAAGTGGCGCAAATGCTTTAAAACTTGAAAATGAAGTTCTCGCAGGAAACACACATGAAGAAATCGCAAATGAAAACGTAAACCAAATCAACAATCAGTATCATGAGGAGTTACTTAAAAATCAAGAAGTAAATAGTATAATCGAAAATACTGATCAAGATGATGAAAATTCCTTCACAAAAGAGGCAATGGAAGAATTAATCAAAGAGGAGAGACCAGTTAATGATTTAAAAGAATTTGGAGTTGACAAAGATGCACCAGATTTATTTAGCTCTGAAAATGAAATATCAAATTCTGAGGAGTTATTATCATCTGAAAATTTTGATCAAGAGGATGATTTAGAAATACCAGCATTTTTAAGAAGACAAAAAAATTAATTGTCTTCAAAAAAATAAATGGAAGCCACCATAGTACAAGATAGTATCAAACACTATCCAGTACTGCTAAAAGAAATTATTAGCATTATTACCCCTCAATATGGTGGCACATTTATCGACTGTACTTTTGGTCAAGGTGGTTACACTCGAGAAATTCTTAAAAATAAAAATAACAAAGTAATTGGAATTGACAGAGATTCTGAAAGTTTAAAAATTGCAAAAAAAATTGAAAAAGAATTCCCTGACCGATTTACCTTTAAGAATTTAAATTTTAGTAAATTAGGAAATTTAAAACTCAAAAATGAAAATGTTAGAGGTATATTATTTGATTTAGGTTATTCATTTACACAGGTTAAAGATCCAAAAAAAGGATTGTCTTTTAACTCTGGCGGATCGTTGGATATGCGGATGGGTTTAAACGAATTCTCAGCTAAAGAAGTAATAAATAAATTGGATGGAAAAAGCCTTATTAAAATTTTGAAATCTTTTGGTGACGAAAAAGATGCAAAACTAATTGTTAAAAATATTCTAAAAGAAAGATTTTTAAAAGAAATAGATACCCCCCATTTAGTAAAAATTATTGATAAATCGAAAAAAAGAAATATTAAAAAAATCCATTCTGCAACTAAGGTTTTCCAAGCTTTAAGAATCTTTGTTAACAAAGAAATAAGCGAACTAATTTATGGAATGATCAATGCAGCTAAAGTTTTAAAAAAAGATGGACTTTTAGTTGTTGTAACTTTTCATTCTTTAGAAGATAAAATTGTAAAATATTTCTTCAGAAGTCTTTCAGAACATAAAAGTGTATCTAGATACCAACCTAAAGAAATACAAGAAAAAATTTTATTTAAATTACATCAAAAAAAACCAATATTCCCATCAAATCAAGAACTGAAAGAGAACTATCCCTCTAGGTCTGCAAAATTGAGATATCTAATTAAAAGAGAAAATTTTTATGATTTTAAAACCGATATTTTAGACAAATTTAAAGATTTAATAGAAATTGAAAACCTTGGACTTAACTTATGAAAAAAACTTTAACTATTGGTTTAATTTTTTCACTTATTGTACTTACTACTATTATAAAAAATTCTACGAAGAAAATTGATGAGGAACTATTTACTTTAAAAGAGAATATATCAGATTTAAATCTAGAATTAGATAATATGAAACTTGAATTTGATTATTTAAGTTCTGCAGAAAAACTTATCAATTATCAAAACCTTTATTTTGAAAATAAGTTGACCCAAAAGAATATAAATGAAATTGGAATTATTGACTTCACAAGAGAAAAAATTCTTACAAACGATTTGAAAATTTTAGATAGTAAAAAATAATAATATGAAGTTTATTCTTCAAGAAAACAAAGAGGAATTTGAATTTAAAAGTGACAAAAAAAACTTTGATATTAAATTTAATAGAGTTGCATTTATTTTTTTTATCTTTTTTCTTATCTTTATAATTTATTGTATTCATCTTACTCATCTGGGATCTAGAGATTTAAACTCTAATACTTCAAAGAATTACGGGTCTTTAGATAAAACTCAAAGAGCAAATATATTAGACCGAAATAATCATTTTCTAGCGAAAACTGTAAATTCTATTGACATTGGAATAAATCCAATTGAAGCGATAGATAAAAAAAAATTGTTACTTAATCTAAAATATATTTTTCCTGACAAAGACTTTGAATTAATCAATTCTAAACTGTCAAAAAATAAATTTTTTTGGTTTGAAAAAAAAATTTCAGAGGAAAATTATGAGAAAATTATGATGTTGGGTGATAAATCAATAAAACCTCATGAAAATCTCACAAGAGTTTATCCTCAAAAAAATTTATTTAGTCATATAATTGGACAGATTGACGACGATAACTTAGGGATTTCTGGATTAGAGAAATCATTAGATTTAGACTTAAAAAAAAATGATAAATCTATTCAACTTACTGTCGATAAAGACATTCAGTTTTTAATAAGAGAGGAGTTAATAAGGTTTAATAAAATATTTAAGACCAAAGGTAGTGCATCAATTTTAATGGATATTGATAACGGTGAGGTATTATCAATTATCTCATTGCCTGATTTTGACCCAAATCAAAGAGAAAATATTACAGATGTAAATTATATCAATAGAGCAACCAAAGGTGTTTATGAATTTGGTTCTGTTTTTAAAACTTTTACCTTGGCAGCAGCCTTAAATGAAAAGATAATAGAGTCAAATACTGAATTTAGAAATTTAGAAAAAAGTATTACTTGTGGAAAAAATAAAATAAGTGAATACGACCAAAAAATTCCCTCCAACTTAACTGCTGAAGAAATACTAATACGCTCAGGTAACATAGGCTCGGTAAGAATCGGCCAAGCAATTGGTATTGAAAAATACAAAAAATTTTTAAATGATCTCGACTTAATTAACTCAATACAATTTGATATAGAAGAAATGGGTAAACCAATATCCTTTAATTGGGGAAAATGTAAGCTTGCAACTACGTCATATGGACATGGAATTACTACTACAATTTTACAATTAACCAGCGCTTACTCCACTATCGCTAATGGTGGTTTTAAGATTAATCCCACACTTATAAAAAAAGAAAAATATACCAAAGGGGAAAGAATTATAGAGGAAAATGTTTCGACAAATCTTATCACAATATTGAGAAAAATTGTAACTACAAAGGAGGGTACTGCAACATTAGCTAACGTAGAAGGCTATGAAGTTGCAGGAAAAACTGGAACTGCTGAAAAAATTTTAGAAGGTGGATACTCTCGAAAAAAGATTAATACTTTCGCTTCTGTATTTCCTGCCTCAAATCCTAAGTATAGCCTGGTTGTCATGTTGGATGAGCCTAAAACAAATAGTGATTATGTTTATAATTATAGAGATGGATCAGGGATAAAATACAAAGGAACTCCTTTTAATACTGCGGGTTGGACTACTGTTGAAGTTGTTGGTCAAATTATAGAAAAGATTGGGCCTATTTTAGCCACAAAATACACGGAAGTTAATTAACAATGTTACTAGGCAATTATTTAACCAATATAGATAATAGTAAAAAAAATTTTTTTTTCTCAGGAATTTCATTCAATTCAAAAGATATAAAAAAAGATAATATTTTTTTTGCTATAAAAGGGAACAATTTTGATGGAAATAAATTCATTCCTACTGCAATAAAAAAAGGCTCTAAAGTTATTATTAGCGAGAAAAGATTTACAAATTTTCAAAAAGATATTTTATTCATTCATACTAAAAATATAAGAAAACTTTTAGCAGAAATCGCTTTTAAAATTTATAAGAATAAACCAAATAATTTAATTGCAGTAACTGGAACAAATGCAAAATCATCTGTTTCAGACTTTTATTTTCAATTATTAAAACTTAATAAAATAAAAGTCGCTTCAATTGGAACGTTAGGTGTAAAATCCAAAAATATTAGAATTAATTTACCGAATACTACAATAGACCCGATTCGAATAGGACAAATATTATCTAAATTAAAATCTCAAAAAATTAATAATGTAATTATGGAAGCATCTAGTCATGGCCTAAGTCAACATAGGTTAGATGGTTTAAAGTTTTCATCAGGTATTTTCACAAATTTATCCCAAGATCATCTAGATTATCATAAAAATTTTAAAGAATATTTTAAAGCAAAACAGTACTTATTTGAAAATTTGATAAAAAAAAAAGGAAATGTAATAGCAGATGAAACAATACCAGAATTTAAAAGAATAAAAAAAATTGCAATTTCAAGAAAATTGAATTTGCAGACTTTAAATAATAACAAAAACCAATTTCAAATCTTATCTCATAGTTTTAGAGGTGAGAAACAAGTATTAAAGATAAAACATAATAATCTTACGAGAGAAGTAAGTTTAAATCTTATTGGAAAAATACAATTAAAGAATATTTTAATGGCTATTTTAGCAGCAAAAAATAGTAATTTAAGTTTGTTCAAAATTCTAAATGTTTTATCAAAACTTAAACCAATAGATGGAAGAATTGAAAAAATAGGTAAAATCAAAAATGAGTCTAAAGTAATACTTGATTATGCACATACACCAGATGCGCTAAGAATATGTCTTTCAAATCTTAAAGAGCAATTTCCTAATAAAAAAATAATTTTACTTTTTGGTTGCGGAGGAAATAGAGATCAGAATAAAAGATACAAAATGGGAAAGATTGCAAGTAATTATTCTAGCGAAATTTATTTAACTGACGATAATCCTAGATTTGAAGATCCGAGAAAAATTAGAAATGATATTAAAAAAGGTATTCAGAACACTTTGATAAAAGAAATTTCGGATAGAAAACTAGCTATATCTGAGGCTATAAGAAATTTAAATACAGGTGATATTTTGTTAGTTGCTGGTAAAGGTCATGAAAAAACACAAGATTTTGGTAAAAAGAAAATTTTCTTTTCTGATAAAAAAATCATTTTTGATTGTATTAAAATTAAAAATTTTAATTTATCTAAAAACCTAAAGATAAATATTATTAAAGAAGCATCGAAAACCAAAAATAAAATTCTTTTAGTAAAAGCAGGTAAAGCAAGAATCAACTCCAAAGAGGTAAACAAGAATGATATTTTTTTTGCTATTAAAGGGAAAAAAAATGATGGAAATAAATTTATTGGAGAGGCATTTAAAAATAAAGCATCATTAGTTGTTGTAAATAGAATTCAAAATAAATTCAATGTTAAACGTCAGATAAAGGTAAGAAATACATTAGAATTTATGACTGAAATTTCCAAAATATTTAGAACAAATATCGACACAAATATAATAGCTATTACAGGAAGTTGTGGGAAAACTACTCTTAAAGAATTATTGGGTAATGTGTTAAGAAAGTTTTCTAGTGTTAGTATTTCTCCAAAATCATATAACAATATATTTGGAGTACCCTTAAGTTTATTCAATTTAAAACATAGTGATGAATTTGGAATTTTAGAGGTTGGTATGGATAAAAAAGGTGAGATTGATAATTTGACAAATATTATAAAACCAAATGTTGGTTTGATAACTAATATTAATTATGCACATGCAAAAAATTTCAAAAATATCAAACAAATTGCCTTAGCTAAAGCAGAGATAATTAAAAATATATTACCTAATGGTTTCGTTGTCTTGAATGCAGATGATAGTTTTTTCAAATTACATAAAAAAATTGCCTCAAATAACAAGATTAATGTAATTTCTTTTGGGATTAAAAGTAAAAAAGCAAATGTTAAGTTGTTGAATACAAAAAAAGTTAAAAAAGCATTTAAAATTAAGGTTAAAATAAATGATAAGTTTAAATATTTTATAATATCTAATAATTTTCAAAATAATATCTATAATATTTTAGGTGCTTTAACTGTAATAAGTATTTACAAAAATGTGCTTAAATTGAATGAAAAAATTTTCTTAGATTTCAGAAGCCCAGCAGGAAGAGGAGATCATTCTATTATTAAGATCGGTAACAAAAAAATTAACTTAATTGATGAAAGTTATAATTCTAATCCTCTATCTTTAAAATCAGCTTTAAATAATTATGATAATATTGACACAAAAAAATATCGTAAATATCTGTTGCTTGGAGATATGATGGAACTTGGGACACATTCAAAAAAACTTCACCGATCAATCGCTCCTTTAATTAATAAGACAAATATTGATAAGGTATTTGTAATGGGAAAAATGGTCAGAGAAATATTTAACAATATTATGAAAGTTAAAAGAGGAAGAATTTTAGTAAATAAATCAGGAATATATGAATTAATTAAGAGAGATTTAAATAGTAATGATTATTTAATGATCAAAGCCTCAAATGCGACAGGTTTTAATAGTATAGTAAATAACTTAAAGAGGTTAAATTAAATGCTTTATCAATTTTTACTTAATTTTGTTGATACCTTTGGTTTTTTGAATGTATTTAAATACCTGACATTTAGGACTGGTTTATCTTTTTTTACCTCGTTGGTTATTGTTTTAATTATAGGAGGATCTTTTATAAAATTTTTTTCAAAACAAAAAATTTTAAATCCTATCCGCAATGATGGTCCGGAAGATCATATAATTAAAAAAATTGGAACTCCGACTATGGGTGGAGTAATTATCTTGTTTGGTTTGTTGATATCAGTATTATTTTGGGCTGATTTATCAAATTTAAATGTTTTATTTTGTTTATATATCGCAATTTCTTTTGGTCTACTTGGGGCATTCGATGATTATAAAAAAATAAAGTATAGTAACTCTTCAGGTATCTCATCAAAGTTAAAATTAATCTTTCAAATAATACTAGCAATAATTGGTGTGGGTTTTTATGTTTACTTTAATGACTATCAAGATTTAACAAATCTATACTTTCCTTTTTTTAAAAACCTTATCATTAATCTTGGATGGTTTTTTATACCTTTTTCAATATTTGTAATTATTGGTTCATCAAATGCTGTAAATCTAACTGATGGATTAGATGGGTTAGCGACAGTGCCTGTAATACTTGTTGCAGCTTGTTTTGCATTTATAAGTTATGTCACAGGTAATGTTGTCTTTTCAAATTATTTACAAATTCCTTATATAGAAGGAACTGGAGAAGTTTCAATTTTTTGTGGAGCAATCATTGGCTCTTGTTTAGGTTTTTTATGGTTCAACGCACCTCCAGCAAAAATTTTTATGGGAGATACTGGATCTTTGTCTTTGGGTGGCTCTCTTGGAGCAGTTGGTATAATTACAAAACATGAAATAGTTTTAGCAATTACGGGAGGTTTATTTGTTCTTGAAGCTGTTTCAGTGATTGTGCAAGTAATATCATTTAAAATTACTGGTAAAAGAGTTTTTAAAATGGCACCAATTCACCATCATTTTGAGAAGAAAGGTTGGCCTGAATCAACCGTCGTAATTAGATTTTGGATAATTTCTATAATTTTGGCGATGATTGGACTAGCTACATTAAAACTAAGATAATGGGTGATAATTCACAAATTTTCTTTAATAAAAAAATTTTAATTTATGGATTAGGAAAAAGTGGCCTTTCGTCATTCAATTTTTTAAAAAATAAAAATGAAGTATATTTATTTGATGACAACCTTGGCCTTAAAATTAACAAGTCTATTAAAAAAAAAATTCTCAATTTTGAAAAATTATTAAATATTAAATTTGATTTAATTATATTAAGCCCAGGAATTGATATAAAAAAATGTAAGTTAAAAAATTTACTTAAAAAAAAAAATGAAGATATTTATACAGATCTAGATGTTTTTTACACTTATTATAAAAATATCTCTATCACAATAACTGGTACTAACGGTAAGTCTACTACATGTAAACTTTTGTATGAAATCTTAAAGGATCAAAAAAAAGATGTAAGATTAGTGGGTAACATTGGCACTCCTATACTATCTATGAAAAAGATCTCAAAAAAAACAATTTTTGTAATTGAGGCTTCATCTTACCAACTAGAATACAGTAAAATTTTTTCATCAAAATTTGCAGCTATCCTAAACATTGCACCAGATCATCTAGAGAGACACGGTAATCTAAATAATTACATAAAAGCAAAATTTAAAGTTTTTAATAATCAAAAAAGGAGTGCAATTGGATTTATAAATAAAAATGATCATTTAATACAAAAAAGAATAAAAGAAAAAAAGCTTAAGTTAAAACTGGTGAATGTGGATACAAAATTAAATAATTTTCTTCTGAAAAGAATTAGAAATAAATTTTTTTTATCAAGATCAAATCAAGCAAATCTCTCTTTTGTTTTAGAAATGGTTAAAAAATTTAACATAAAATTAAATCAATTATTTAGAAGTATTAATAAATTTAAAGGATTGAATTATAGGCAGGAAATTATCTATAAAAAAAATAAATTACTCATAATTAATGATTCTAAATCAACAAGTTATTCATCCTCTAAAGAATTACTAGAAATGTACGAAAATATTCATTGGTTAATTGGTGGTATTCCAAAAAAAGATGACAAATTATTATTGTCAAAAAAATATTTTAAAAATATTAAGATTTATGTTTTTGGTAAAAAATTTAAAAAATTCTCGAAAGATTTAAGGAAAAAAGCAGAGTTAAAAAGATTTAAAAATTTAAATCTTGCACTATTGGCAATTTTTAAAAATATTCATATAAAGAAACATTCAAATAATACAATCCTATTTAGTCCAGCCTCTGCATCATTTGATAGTTTTAAAAATTTCGAAGAAAGAGGATTATATTTTAATAAATTAATAAAAAAACATTTGGATGAAAGAAAAATTATTTAGTTATATTTCTTTTTATCAATGGTGGAAAAGTATTGATAAACCTATTTTATCATTGATCTTAATTTTATTTTTGGTGGGTTTATTTTTCTCACTAGTATCAACTTCTTTAATTGCATCTGATAAATTAGATACGAATACATATTTCTTTTTTTTTAAACACACAGTCTTTGTTTTTCTTGGTTTCTTTTTAATTTTTTTTCTTTCTTTTATACCTGAAAAAGAAATTTATAGAATTTCTGTAATATTTTTCTGTTTATCATTAGTTTTGCTATTACTTGTTCCTATAATTGGAGTGGAGATTAAAGGTTCAAAGAGATGGATCGATTTGTTGGTACTGCCAAGAATACAACCTATTGAGTTTGTAAAACCTTTTTTAATAGTAATAATAAGTATGATAATTTGCACTCAAAAATATACTAATTTTAATTTAAAATATTTTTTAACTTTTTTGTTAACTGTTTTGGTATCAAGCCTTTTGATACTTCAACCAGATATTGGCCAAACTCTTTTAATCGGTTTTAGCTGGTTAGTTTTGATTTTTATTTCTGGTATAAGTATATTTTTTTTGAGCTTAGTTTTTTTCATTTCTTTAATCGCAATAATATCCATCGTTAGCTATCTGCCACAATTTGAATACATTAAAGATAGACTATTTTCTTTTTTTAATCCTGAAATGGGCACTCATAATTTTCAATCAGATAAAGCCTTAGAGGCAATAATAAGCGGAGGTTTTTTTGGGAAAGGTATTGGGGAGGGAACATTAAAAAACAGAGTCCCCGAAGCTCATACTGATTATATTATTTCAGTAATTTCAGAGGAGTTTGGAGTAATCTTTATAATGCTAATTTTATTGACTTATCTCATATTGATAATTTCAGTTTTAAAAAAAGTTTACAGCGAAAATGATAAAAAGATCAAGCTAATATTAACAGGATCTATAAGCTTGATACTTATGCAAGCAATGATTCATATAGGAGTAAATATTAGACTATTCCCAACTACTGGAATGACTTTGCCATTTTTAAGCTATGGAGGATCATCAATTATAAGTATTTCTATCATGTCTGGAATAATTTTAAATTTAACAAAAAGAAAAATAATTGAATGAAAAATATATTAATCTCAACAGGAGGATCAGGAGGGCATGTAGTGCCAGCAAAAATTCTGCGTGAACATTTGCAATCAAATTTCAATGTTTTTATTTCTACTGATTTAAGAGGGTTGAAATATCTAGACGGTAAAAAAAATGATATTCTTTTAATAAATACTCCCAAATTAAATCTTAATATATTTTTTATCTTTAAAATATTCCAATTAATTTATTTGGTGATTAAAACGGTCTTATTATTAAAAAAAAATAAAATTAATATTGTTTTTTCAACAGGAGGATATATGTCGTTACCTGTTTGTTTTGGTGCAAAATTATTAGGAATAAAGATATACTTAGTCGAACCCAATATTGTTTTAGGTAGAGCAAACAGACTCTTTATGGGTTTTTGTAACAAAATTTTTGCTTATACAGAAAATTTAAAAAACTTTCCTGAAAAACTTAAACATAAAATTCAGATAATATCTCCACTAGTTAAAAGAAATTTTTATGAGAAAAGAGAAATTAAAACAGAAAATAAAGTATTCTGCCTTTTAGTTGTGGGTGGCAGTCAAGGAGCAAAGATTTTTGATAATGTAGTAAAAAATGTTATCATTAATTTGTCGAAAAAAAATAAAATTAAAATTATTCAACAAACTCATAAAAGTAATACTGACAATCTAAAGAATATTTATGATGAGGCTCAAATTGAAAATACCATTTTTGATTTTGAGGAAAATTTAGCAGGTTTTATAAATCAATCAGACCTATGTATTACACGCGCTGGTGCATCTACTTTAGCAGAATTATCAATCATGAATAAACCATTCCTAACAATCCCCCTAGTTTCAGCAAAAGATAATCATCAATTTGAAAATGCAAATTTTTATCAAAATTTAGGTTGCTGCTGGATTATGAATCAAAAAGACTTAAATGATGTTAATTTAGAAAAATTTTTAGACCATATAATTATGAATAAGTCTGAGTACAATGTAAAAAAAAATAACTTAGAAAAACATAATTTCCAAAACTCATGGAATAATATAAACCAAAAAATATTGGAAACTATTAATGAAAATTGAATTAGCTAAAAAGGAGATTATCCATTTTATAGGTATTGGTGGAATAGGTATGAGTGGGCTCGCATTGATTATGAAGGCAAAAGGTTTTCAAATTCAAGGTAGCGATATTTATAAGAACAAAAATATCGAAAAATTAATAAAACAGGGTGTTAGAATTTTTGTTGGTCACAAAAAACAAAATATAAAAGATGTAACAATTGTGGTGACTTCATCTGCGATAAAAAAAAGTAATCCAGAATTACTAGAGGCTAAAAGAAAAAAATTACCAGTAATAAAAAGAGGGAAGATGTTAGCAAATCTTGTTTCTTTAATGAAAAATATTGTTGTAGTTGGATCTCACGGTAAAACAACAACGACATCTTTAGTAAGTTCTATTTTTGAAAATACTAAGTTAGATCCTACAATAATTAATGGAGGAATAATAAATTCAATAAAGAGCACTGCAAAATTAGGTAAGAGTGACTGGTCTATATTAGAGGCAGATGAGTCAGATGGAAGTTTTACTCATATTTCCCCTACATATTCTATTATAACAAACATAGATAGAGAACACATGGATTTTTATAAATCAATAAAGGATTTAAAAAATCATTTTCTACACTTTATAAAAAAAGTTCCATCGTTTGGAAAATCTTTTATTTGTATTGATGATAAAATTAACAATGAATTAATTAAAGACATAAAAAATAAAAATTTTTTTACATATGGAGTCAAGTCTAAGGCTAATTTTCTTATCAAAAATATAATTCAAAACAAACTTTCCTCAAAATTTGATTTAACTATAAATTTACCAAATAAAAAAAAAACAATCTTAAAAAACTTTCAGATTCCATTATTAGGTATTCATAATATAAGAAACTCTACAGCTGCAATTGCGGTCGCTCTTACCGTCGGAATTCCAGCTTCTAATATTAAAAAAGGTCTGAAAAATTTTAAAGGTGTCCAGCGAAGATTTAATAAGATATTCACATTTAACGGAGTTGATTTTTATGATGATTATGCCCATCATCCAACAGAGATAAAGTCTGTGCTAGAAGGAGTAAAAAAAGTTTTTGATAAGTGTGAAAAAGTGTGTGTTTTTCAACCACATAGAATATCAAGATTAAAAGATTTAAGAAATGAATTTACTCACTGTTTCAGAGATGCGGATACAATTATATTATGTCCCATTTTTACAGCAGGAGAAAAAATTAAATTAGGTTTTCATTATAATGATTTTGCAAAAGAAATAATTAAAAATTCAAAAGTAAAACTATTTATGATTAAAAATAATATTGAATTAGCAAAATTTCTTAAAAAAAATATTTATGGAAACAAAATCGTCATAGGAATGGGTGCTGGTTCAATCTCAAATTGGATGAAAAAATTACCTGATTTAATGTAATGCAGATACATCAGCTTAAAGAATTGTTAAAAGAATTTGATAAAAATGTAATTTACGATCAAGATTTAAAAAAAAAAAATTGGTTTAATATTGGAGGAAAGTCCAAAGTTTTTTACAAGGCAGAAAATTTAAGGGATCTAGTCAAATTTCTCAAATTACTTGATAATAAGGAAAAAATTTTTATTATTGGCGCAGGCTCTAACACTTTAATTTCAGATAATATTTTTGATGGAGTTGTGATAAAGCTAAGTAAAAATTTTAATAGAATATCTTTATTAAGAGAAGATGTAATTATTTCTGGAAGTGGCGTTTTAGATAATAGTTTATCTAGTTTTGCTGCTGAAAATAATTTGAGTGGTTTTGAGTTTTTATCTTGTATTCCAGGATCCATCGGTGGAGGAATTAAAATGAATGCCGGATGTTTTGGAAGGGAATTTAAAGATATTCTTCTTTCTATTCAAGCTATAGATCAAAAAGGGAATTTAATAACAATTCCATCAAAAGAAATAAATTTTGATTATAGAAGTAATGATTTGTC
>CACLWP010000008.1 GCA_902610675.1 uncultured Pelagibacteraceae bacterium
AAGCCTGGAATTTATTCAGCAAGATGGGCAGGATCTAAGGGAGATTTTAATAAAGCAATTAAAAGAGTATATAGAGAGCTAAATAAAAAAGATAAAAATTGGAAAGCTAAAGATATAAAAGCGAGATTTGTATGCGCACTCTCAATTTGTTATTTAGATAAAATAATTGCGTGTGTTGTTGGAAAAATTGAAGGCTCTATTTCAAATAAAATCAAAGGAAAAAATGGTTTTGGATATGATCCAATCTTTATTCCTAAAAAAAAGAGACAAACCTTTGGTGAAATGAAGTTATCTAGTAAATATAAAATTGATCACAGATCAATTGCATATAAAAAAATTAAAAAATTTCTTTAAGCCTTCCATCTTTTACCTCATAAAAATTTAATTGATGGTTAATCTTATTATCTCTAATTTCAAAAACTCCTATTTTCCCTTTAAATATATTTTGAGTTTTAAATGACTTACTTATTTCTAAATCTTCGTTCTTAAGTGAAAGGTAATATATTAATCCTATTAAATCATAACTCAATAATGATAGATAACTCGGTTTATAACTAAATTTCTTAAAAAATTTATCATTAAACTCATCTAAATTTTGTTTGTTAATTGAAGGGTAATAAATTGGTTGTAAATTTTTTTCTTTTAATAAACTTTCATCAAACCATTGGTTTAAAGTAATTATATATTTATTTTTTGGCGACACATCAGTATATAGCAATGAAGTAACGACACTTTTTAAACTCTCATCGAAATCTGTAATTATAACAGAATCAAATTTAACATTTCCAAGGGTGTATTTTTTTTCAAGGTTCTCTATAATTTTTTCTTTATTTGGATGATCAGAATTTTCAACTCGTGATATTTCATCTAATAGATTTTGTTTTCTAATTCCATAGTTTGTGATTTTTTCTATTTGTTTAGTTAATTTAGTAGGGTCAATATCATAATTATATTTTCTAAAAAATTTTATCTTTGACTCCTTGATACCTTTTTTTATCTCTGAGTCATAATTTAAATTTGGAATTAAAAAAATTGTTTTTTTTATCTCGCTCTTTTCTAAAAATTTTTTAATTGTATTTAATTGTGAAGACGAGTTAATACCACTGCTAATGATATTTTTAGGAAGGTCTAAAGTTTTATTTGTTAAAGATAAAAAAGTTATATTTTTGACCTTATCCAAAAATAATAAATTTTTGTGAAAAACTGGACCTATAACCAGTGATATTTCCATCTTCTCAAATTCTAATGCTGAACTTAAAGTTACATCAGGATTCGACTTAGTGTCCTTAGGATATATCTCTATGTCATTATTTTTTATATCAACTAAGGCCATTCTTATTGAATTAAGTATTTGTTTTCCTAATGAAGCATTTTCCCCTGATAGAGGCACTAATACTCCAATCTTAATTTTTGTTTCTTCAGAATATGAAATAGATGTTTCAAATAATAAAACTAAAAGTATAGAAAAAAGAATTTTTAAAAATTTATTCATTTAATGATTTATATAATTTTAGTATTGTATAATTATGACTGTAAACCCTAAATTTCAAAATAAAGAAATTAAAAAAGGTTTATATATAGTACCCACTCCTATTGGAAATTTAGGTGATATTAGTTATCGAGCAATAGAAATTTTAAAAAAATCAGATCTTATTTTATGTGAAGACACTCGAATTTCGAGAAAATTGGTAGAAAAATTTGATGTTAAATCAAAATTATTACCTAATCACAAATTTAATGAGAAGCAAAATTTATCTCCAATTATAGATCATTTGAGAAATGATAAAATTATATCTCTCATATCAGATGCTGGCACGCCTGGAATATCTGATCCTGGAGCTATCTTGGTAAGAGAATGTGTAAGAGAAAAAATAAATATTTTTCCATTACCGGGACCCTCTGCAGTAAGTACCGCTATATCCATTAGTGGCTTTTCCGAGAAACATTTTTTTTATGGTTTCTTTCCATCAAAATTAAAAGATATTAAAAATGATTTAAAATTTTTATCTCAATTAGAATCATCTATTGTTTTTTTTATTTCTCCAAAAAAAATAAATAAAGCTATTCCATTTATTAAAAATAATTTTTCCGAGAGAGATATTTTGATTTGTAGAGAAATGACAAAATTTTACGAAGAATATTTAAGATATAAAGTTAGTGAATTAGAACTTTTTGATGAAAACTTAAAAGGTGAGCTAACTATCGTAATATCTGAAAAAAGAAAAATAAAAAAAGATTCTCTTTTATTAAGTGAATCAGATAAGAATAATATAAGAAAAATGATCAAAAAATTAAGTATTAAAGAAATTGTAAATTTAATTTCTCAAAATAATAATATACCTAAAAAAAAAATTTATGATTTTTGCTTAAAGATAAAAAATGAAGATTAGAATTTTAATATTATTATTTGCCATATTATTTTTGTCAGGGTGCATTGGCGTTTCTTCAAAGGGAATTTTTGGAACAGGAGTGTCTGTTGCTCTAGATCCAAGATCCTTAGGAACACAGATTGATGACTCTATAATGCAAAAAAACTTATCAGGAAGATTAGTAATAATGGACAAGAAATATTTTTTATCAATTAAATCAAAAGTCCTAGATGGAAGAATTTTCTTAACGGGTAAAGTTGATGACCCTGAGGAGAAACTAAAAATAACAAAATTAGCCTGGGAAACACAGGGAGCTAGATCTGTAAGAAATGATATCAAAATTAAAGAAAAATTTAATTTTCAACAATCTGCAAAAGATATTTTAATTACTTCACAATTAAGGACAGCTTTAATTTTGAATAAAGAGATAAAAGCAATCAACTACCAGATCGATACTTATAAAAAGAAAATTTATGTTTATGGTATAGCTTTAACGCCAAATGAAAAAGAATTAGTTGTTAAAGAAGCTAAAGAAATATTAGATGTAGAGAATGTGGTAGCAAGTATTTTACTTTTAGAGGATTTAAGAATTCAAAAAAATTAATCTTTTTTATAGTCAATTACATCTGCGGAATATGCAGCTATTGAGGCTAAATTAATAATTTCGGAAGTTGATGTTCTCAAGGGAGCAATTTCTATCGGAAGTCCTAAACCAATTAGTAATGGCCCTATAACTTTCGCTCTACTCATTGATTTGATCATTTTGTATGAGATAGCTGCACTGTGTTGACTGGGCATTATCAAGACATTCGAATTTCCTACAATTTCTGAAAAAGGGTAAAGCTCTTTATATAACTCTTCTAAAGCAACATCTGGCTGCATTTCACCATCAAATTTAAAATCAACTTTATCTTTCTTTAAGATTTCAACTGCATCACTTAGCCTTTTTGTTCTGTCAGTAGCTGGTTCTCCAAAAGTAGAGTGAGATAAAAAAGCTACTTTAGGATCAAATCCAAATAATCTAACAACTCTAGCAGCTGACTTTGCCATTTCCGCTAATTGATTTGCATCAGGATATTCAATTACAGAGGTATCACATATAAAAATAGTTTTACCTCTATTTACAATAAGATTTAGGCCAAACATAATTTCTCCAGCTCTTGGATCTACAACTTTAGTAATTTTCTCCAATGATGAGGAGTATCTTCTAGTATTTCCAGTGATCATTGCATCAGCATCCTTACATGCAACCATACAAGATGCCCAAACAACTCTATCGTTTCTTATTAAACGATCACAATCACGCTCCAGCATACCTTTGTTTCTTTGAAGTTTTCCGAAAAGATATTTTACATACCTTTCCCTTTTTTCTACATCTTTTGAATTGATAATTTCTATATCAAAATTTTCACTATAACCTATTTGTTTTAATTGGTCTTTAATCAGATCTTCTTTCCCAACTAAGATGGGTATTCCTAAATTGGAGTTTTTAAATGCTATTGCAGCTTTAAGCATATTTTCATCTTCACCGTCTGCAAAAATTACTTTTTTTGGTTTCTTCTTAATATAGCTATTAATACCTTGCATGATTGTAACTGTTGGATCTAATCTTTGTTTTAACTGATCTTTGTAATTTTCAAAGTCTTCTATATTTATTCTAGCAACACCAGTATCTATTGCTGCTTTAGCTACTGCAGCCGGAATTACACTTATAAGCCTAGGATCAAATGTTGAGGGAATAATGTAATCTTTCCCATAATGTGGTCTCTCACCTCCCATAGCAGCAACAACTTCATCAGGAACTTCCTCTTTAGCTAGATTTGCAATCGCATGAGCAGCAGCAATTTTCATTTCTTCATTTATAGTTTTGGATCTCACATCTAGTGCACCCCTAAATATGTAGGGAAAACCAATTAAATTATTTACCTGGTTTGGGTAATCTGATCTTCCAGTGGCTACTATTGCATCACTTCTTACTTCAGCAACTTCCTCTGGTTTAATTTCTGGATCAGGATTTGCGCATGCAAATATAATAGGATCCTTAGCCATCTTTTTAACCATATCTTTTGTTAAAGCGCCTTTTGCTGATAAACCCAAAAATACGTCAGCATTATTGATAGCGTCTGCTAGAGTTCTGTGTTCAGTATGGATAGCATGAGCTGATTTCCACTGATTTAAATTTTCTCTACCTGTGTAAATAACTCCTTTTCTATCTACCATAGTAATGTTTTTTTGTGGAACACCACTTTTTTTAAATAAATTTGCGCATGCCATAGCCGATGCTCCCGCGCCATTTACAACTATTTTTACTTCCTTAATTTTTTTTTTTGTAATATCAAGTGCGTTGATTAATGAAGCTGTAGTTATAATTGCTGTACCATGTTGATCGTCATGAAAGACGGGAATATCTAAAATTTCTTTGAGTTTATTTTCAATAATAAAACAATCAGGAGCTGCAATATCTTCTAAGTTAATACCCCCAAAACTTGGCGCAAAGTTTTTAATACTTCGAATTATTTCATTATGATCGTTAGAGTCAATTTCAAGATCAATAGAGTCAATATCAGCAAACCTTTTAAATAACACTGCTTTTCCTTCCATTACAGGTTTTGAGGCTAAAGCTCCTAAGTTACCCATACCTAAAATCGCAGAACCATTACTTATTACTGCTACGAGGTTTCCTTTACTTGTATAGTCAAATGCCGTTTCCGGATTTTCACTTATGGCTTTAACTGGAGCTGCTACACCTGGCGAATAAGCTAATGCGAGATCTCTTTTTGTAGTCATATTTTTTGATGACGAGATTTCAATTTTGCCCGGTTTATTATGACGGTGATAATCTAAAGCTTCTTTATCTGTATAATGATCAATTTTTGTTTTTTTCATTTAGTTTAATTAGGTGTACAAATGAGGTAAATTTAAGACTAATATGATTTATGAATTTGGTTAAGTCAACAGGGACTTTCGGTTTCTATACTATTATTAGCAGATTACTTGGATATTTGAGAGATGTTTTGATAGCAATTTTTCTTGGAACAAGTTTTTTAGCTGATGCTTTTTTTGTTGCATTTAGAATACCGAACACTTTTAGAAGGCTTTTTGCTGAGGGAACTTTTAACTCAGCCTTTGTACCTAGCTACACTTCTGAATTAATTAAAAATAGATCTAGATCAAATAAATTTGCTAATGATGTTTTTAATTTATTATTTTTAGCTTTATTTTTTTTGGTTCTTATAATTGAAATCTTCATGCCAATTTTTGTAGGGTTAATAGCACCAGGTTTTGTTGAAGATATTAAAAAGTTTGAATTGGCAACTGTCTTAACAAGAATTACTTTCCCCTTTTTACTGTTTGTAAGCCTATCCTCTTTTTTTGGTGCAATTTTAAATTCACATAATAAATTTGCTGCTGCCTCAGCGGCGCCTATTATTTTAAATTTAGTTCTGATTACTATTTTATTTTTTGGAAGATATTTAGGTGATGAATTAATTTACTATCTTGCGTACGGAATATCCTTTGCAGGTTTATTGCAATTATTTTTTTTATATAGATTTGTAAAAAAATATTATTTCATAAAGTTTGAATTTAAATTTAAAATTAATAATAAAGTAAAATTTTTTTTTAAAAAATTATTGCCTAGTATTTTTTCTTCAGGAGTTACTCAAATAAATATTTTGGTTGGAACAATTATAGCTTCATTTCAGGCAAGTGCTGTATCATACCTATATTATGCAGATAGAATATACCAAATAAATTTGGCAATAGCTGGAATAGCAATTGGTGTTGTTGTTCTACCTCAGCTGTCAAAACATGTTCATCAAAAAAAAAAAGCGAAAATATCATTAATTCAAAATAAAGCGTTAGAGCTAAGTATGTTTTTAAGTGTACCTGCCTCAGTAGCATTAGTTGTAGGATCTGAACAAATTATTTCAGCTCTATTTGGATATGGTTCATTTACAGAAAACTCAGTTTTAAATTCCTCGAATGCTCTTTACTATTTTGGCTTAGGACTTCCTGCGTTTGCATTAATAAAAGTTTTTTCTACATTTTTTTTTGCAAATCAAGATACTAAAACTCCATTTTATATCTCATTAGCTTCAGTTATATTAAATATCTTAATAAGTGTTTATTTTTTTAAAGATATCGGCTTTATAATTATTCCTGTAGCCACAACAATTTCTTCATGGTTTAACTCCATAATATTATTTATTTTTTTAAAAAATAATGACTTATTTTCATTTAATGAAATTTTTTTTAAAAAATTTGTTAAGATAGTTTTTGCATCAATTACAATGGGTGTTTTCTTTCAATACTTAATTTTATCTTTTGAAAATCAATTGAGTTACTCCTACTCCTTTAAGTCAGTTTATTTAGTATTATGTGTTTTATTAACAATAATTTTTTACTTTGCACTTTCATATTTTATCAAAGCTTTTAATTATCAGGATATTAAATTAAAGTATTAAAATATGAAAAAAAAAATTTTCTCTGGTGTTCAGCCTACTGGAAATCTTCATTTAGGAAATTATTTAGGAGCCATAAGAAATTTTGTTGATTTAAACAATGATACTCAAAATGAGTGTATCTTTTGTGTAGTTGACCTTCATGCAATAACCGTGAGCCAAAATCCAAAAGATTTAAAATCTAACATATATGAAACAGTTGCTACATTTGTTGCCAGTGGGATAGATCCTAAAAAAAGTATAATTTTTAATCAGTCTCATGTGAGTGCTCATTCGGAAACAGCATGGATCTTAAGCTGTATTGCAAGAATGGGATGGTTAAATAGAATGACTCAATTTAAGGAAAAAGCTGGGAAGGATAAAGAAAAAGCAAGTATCGGTCTTTATTCGTATCCTGTTTTAATGGCAGCTGACATTTTATTATATGACTCAACTCATGTACCGGTTGGAGATGACCAAAAACAACATTTGGAGTTATGTCGGGATATAGCTCAAAAGTTTAACAATGATTTTAAGGTCAAAGATTTTTTTACAATCCCCGAACCTTTAATAAAAAAAGAATTTTCTAGAATTATGAGTCTAAAAGATGGCCTCAGTAAGATGAGTAAATCAGAAGTATCAGATCTGAGTAGAATAAATTTAACTGATGATAAAGATCAAATAATTAATAAAATTAAAAAGGCAAAAACTGACGCTTTACCTTTACCTTCAACAATTGAGGAATTAGAAAAAAGACCTGAGGCTAAGAATTTAATTTGTATTTACTCAAGTTTGATGAATAACGAACTCCAAAATTCAATTGATGAATTTGCTGGAAAAAATTTTTCAGAATTTAAAGAAAAATTGTCAGAAAAAGTTGTTAATGAAATCAACCCAATTTCATTGAAAATAAAAGATTTATTAAATGATAAAGTTTTTTTGGAAAAAATACTTAAAGAAGGGTGTGAAAAAGCTAATGAAATTGCATCAAAAAAGATTAGAGAAATTCATAAAATAGTGGGTTTTTAAAAAATATTTTCATTAAGTGGTACCATTTTTATTAATTTTGCTTATATATAATTTATGTTTGTTCAAACCGAGATAACACCAAATCCTAATTCATTAAAATTTATACCTGGTAAGGTAGTTTCAAATGCAGGATCATTTGAGGTTACCAAAAAAGATCAAATTAAAAATGAGTTAATAAAAGATATTCTTTCTATAAATGGTGTAGAGGGAATTTTTTTGGGTAAAGATTTTATTTCTGTAAACAAATATGACGAGACTCCTTGGGAGGAAATAAAGCATGTTGTGATCTCATTGATAAATGAATTTTATTCTACTGGTAAAGATTTTATAATTGACAAAGATTTAAACGAAGAAAATAAAACTTTAGATGAAATTGAAAAAAAAATAGTCCAATTATTAGATGAAAAAATTCGACCTGCAGTTGCTAAAGATGGTGGAGATATAAAGTTCAAGGAGTTTAAAGATGGAGTTGTAAAGGTTCAATTGCAAGGAAGTTGCTCTGGCTGTCCTAGTTCGACGATGACTCTTAAAAGGGGTGTTCAAAATTTGTTATGTCATTATTTGCCAGAAGTCAAAGAGGTGGAGGCCATTTAAATAGTGAGAAGATTGATTAAAAAAAATAGAGTTAAAGCGTTTAGAGTACTAAAAGAAAATGATTTAAATTCTCTTCCAAGAATACTTTTAAGTAGCGTAATATTAGTATTATTTTTTTATTCTTTACCAATCGTAATTAATTTTACCAATAATAAAATTGAAAGCTCCGCTGGTATTCAAAATAATTCAAAAGCGATATTAGCATATACCCTTAATAAAGGATCTTCTAACTCAAAAAACTCACAAAAATTGAATGAAGATGATCTATTGATTGATATTTATAGTTTAAATAATCAAGAGACCGATACAGTCAGATTAGATGCATCAACAATTAAACAATTATTTGAAGATACAAATTATAAATTAGACGATGTAAGGAAAAGTAAATTGGTAAAACCTATTGCTTTAACTTTGTTACCTGCAGAGATTAAAATGATAGAAAATGTAAAGAAGAGAAAAGAATTCTTTATACAGATCATCTTACCTTTAATTCTAGAGGAAAATAAAAAAATAAATTTAGATAGAAAAAGATTATTTAACATAATTAACAAGAGCAATAATTCAAGTTTAGAAAAAAAATGGCTAGAAAGAAAATATAAACAGTATGGAATACTATCAAAAGATTTATCAGTTTTGAAAATTAGAATGGACATCATTCCTGTTTCTTTAGCGATTGCACAAGCAGCTAAGGAGACTGGATGGGGCACATCTAGATTTGCACAACAAGGAAATGCATTATTTGGACAGTGGACTTGGTCTGGTGAGGGATTAAAACCTAAAGAGGCTGAAAAAAATGAAGGTCACAAAGTAATGAAATTTAATATTCTACAAGCATCAGTTAGAGCTTATCAGAGAAATATTAATACACATTCTAGTTACCAAGATTTTAGATTAGCCCGAGCAAAATTAAGAGATTTAGGGGAATCTTTAGACAGCATGATTTTATCATCATATTTAGATAAATATGCTGAAACAGGAAATCAATATGTAAAAGTTTTACAAAAAATCATTGTTCAAAATAATCTGAAAGACTTTGATGACGCTAAATTATTGCCATCTAGTATTGAATTAGATAGTCTTATTTAACTTTACCTAATTATAAACTGGGTACCAAACCATCTCCATTTACCATTATCATTTAAAGAACAATTTATTCTACCTCTTCTGGGTAAAAAGGGCTCTCTAAATTTTATTGAAAGCTCATTATTAATAATTGAGATATCTGATTTTTTCCATTTATCCCCCTCATTAGAATAACAATTAATATTATTAATGTTTTTTTGATTTTTAAAAAAAACAACCTTAAACTTTGGGGGATTGTTTTCTTTAGATAATTTTTTTTCTTCAGGTTCTAAAACTTTATATTCAAGAGGATAGTAACTTATAATAGATTTGAATCTATTCAACTCACCATATTTTTCATTAATAGGAAATCTAGGTAGTTCAAATTTATCTTTATTAATATCGATAATCCCCGAATGCTGTCCGAATGCAATTTTAAAATTTTGAGACACATAATCTTTCATAAATTTAGAATACTCACCAAATGGATAAGAAAATAATGTTGGAACGTATCCTAATTTTTTTTTAAAGATTAAATTTGAGGTCTCCATATCATCTAAGAATTCATTTTCAGTTTTATCAATTAAATAACCGTGAGAATGTGAATGATGTCCTATAACCGCAAATTCACTTTTTCCTATTTCTTTAATTTGTTCCCAGGTCATATATCCTTTATTTCCAACAGGTTTGGTTGAGACAAATAGAATGAACGGTATTTTATTTTTTTTTAAAAGTGGCCACGCGTTTTCATAAAAAGACAGAAATCCATCGTCAACTGTAAGTAGAATTTTTTTTTCTTTTTTTGGTAAATTAAATTCGTTTTCAAAATTTTTTGGGTGATAAAATCTATAATTTGATTCAAGAATTAGTTTTATGTGTTTTTTAAATATATCCATAGAAATATTTGTTGAGGGATATTTAAATTCATTAAAACGATGGTACATAATTGACAACACACCCTTATCTTTAGAATAATATTTGGTATTATTTTCTTGTGCGTTTGCATTTAATGTAAATATAATTAAAATTATGAATAAATTAATAATTGACGCTGCAAAAGATAATATTTTTTTTATGATCATAAGTGATAATATCGCTTATAGTGTCACTCATGAAAATAGTAAAATTAATTATGAAAAACTAATTATTTTAGTAACTGAATTTTTAAATGGCTATAATTTAAAAATTAGTGATATCAATTTAATGTACATTAATAGAGGCCCAGGCAGTTTTGCGGGTATCAGAAACTCTTTATCAATGATAAAAGCAATTCACATGATCAATAAAATAGATTATTATTCCTTTAGTTTTCAGGATTTTAAGGGCGAAAGAGATTTAAACTACAAAAATATACCCAATTTGTGTGAAAAACGTAAAATTGAAAAAAATTTGATTAATCCTATTTATTTGGGTTAAAATTAAATTATGACAGATCAAATAGAAGAAAAATTTCAGAAAAAAGGTCTTAAACTAACAGATCAAAGGAAAACAATAGCTCGAGTGTTGTTAGAATCTAAGGAAGCATATGGGGAGTCAGATCATCCAGATGTTGATGAATTATATAACAGAGTCTCAAAGATTGATCCTAAAATAAGTATCGCTACAGTTTACCGAACTGTAAAACTTTTTGAGGAAGCTGGAATACTAACAAAACATGACTTTAAAACAGGAAAAGCTCGATATGAATTAAATGACGACCACAATCATTTGATAGATATTAAAACTGGTGAAATTATAGAATTTGTTGATGATGAAATTAACAAACTTCAACAAAAAATAGCAGAAAAATATGGCTATACTCTTGTAGATCATAAACTTGAGTTATATGGGATAAAGAAATCTAAATAAATATGAGTCAAAAAATTTTTATTAAAACATTTGGATGTCAAATGAATGAGTATGACTCTAATAGAATATTTGATGCAGTGAAAAAAATTGGTTATGAAAAAACAGATATCTATGAGAATGCAGATTGTTATCTATTAAATACTTGTCATATTAGAGATAAAGCAAAAGAAAAGGTTTATCATGAAATTGGAAGGGTTAAAAAAAAATTTAGATTTAAAAAGAAACCCTTAGTTATTGTTGCAGGTTGTGTTGCACAGGCAGAGAACCAAGAAATGTTAAATAGAGAGCCTTATATTGATCTAGTTATTGGTCCACAATCATATCATAAAATTAATAATACAATTATAAATTATATTGAACATAATAAAAGAATAGAGGAAACAGAATTTGATGCAGATGCAAAATTTGATTATTTAAGTAAAATAAAAAATGTTACTAGTAAAGTAGCATCATTTTTAACAATTCAAGAGGGATGTGACAAGTTTTGTAATTTTTGTGTAGTACCATTTACAAGGGGACCAGAATATTCACGTCCATATAATCAAATTTTAGATGAAGCAAAATATCTTGCAGATAACGGTGTAAGAGAAATAATTTTACTTGGTCAAAATGTTAATGCTTACAATAATGATGGATTTAAATTATCAAACTTAATATTAGATATTGAAAAATTACCTGAAATAAAAAGAGTTAGATATACAACATCCCACCCAAAAGATATGACAGAAGATTTGATTGAAGTTTATAAAAGTTCAAAAAAATTAATGCCACTTGTTCATTTACCAGTTCAAAGTGGATCGAATAAAATTTTAACACGAATGAACAGAAAACATACTATAGAGGAATATCTTAGTATTTTTTATAAATTGAAAAAAATAAATTCCAAAATTAAATTTTCTAGTGATTTTATTGTAGCTTATCCAGGAGAAGATAATGAAGATTTTGATAATACTTTGAATCTGATTAAAGAATTAAGATTCGTTAGTTCTTATTCGTTTATTTTTAGCCCTAGACCTGGAACAGTAGCAGAAAATTTGAATTTAATAGATAAAAAAATAGCGGTACAAAGATTAGAAAAAATTCAAAATATATTGTTTGAAAATCAAATCCAAATGAATAGATCATTAGAGAACAGTGTCATTGATGTTTTAGTTGAGAATTTGACAGAAGATAGAACCAAAACTTTTGGTAGATCTGAGTATATGACACCAGTAATTTTTGATGGTAAAAAAACTGATATTGGGAAAATTGTTCGAGTAAGAATAAATCAAAGTAATAGAAACACACTATTTGGTGAGGCTATAAATGTTTCAAATCAAAAGGTTGCATAGAATTTGAGCAATATATCAAAAAAAAATGTAAACCAGTCTTTAAAATTTGTTTATTCAGATAACAATTCATTGAGTGTAATATTTCATGATAATGATTTATTAATGGGAGTTGTTGGAGAATTTAACAAAAATTTACAAGAATTAGAAAAGATCACAAATTGCAGTTTATATTCTAGAGGAAACTCTATTTTGATAAAATCAAACTTAGAAACAAATGAAAAAGTTAAAAATGCAATACAATTTTTAGCGAACCAATTCATTAACAATGGCAGTATTGAAAATAAAGATATAATCTCATCTGTGGATAAATTTATGATTAGTGAAAAAATTAAAAATAATAATATTACCGATATAATCAAAACTCCAAAAAAATCTATCATTCCACGATCGGAGAAACAAAAAAACTACGTGAGAGCTTTAAGGCAGAGTGACATAATAATTTCAGCTGGTCCAGCAGGCACAGGAAAGACTTTCTTGGCTGTTGCTGTTGGATTGACTTTGCTTTTAGAAAAAAAAATTGAAAGAATAATTTTATCAAGACCTGCCGTTGAGGCTGGTGAGCGTTTGGGATTTTTACCCGGTGATATGAAAGAAAAAGTAGACCCTTATTTAAGACCATTATATGACTCATTGTATGATCTTTTTGATTTTGAAAAAATACAAAGAATGATCGAAATTGGAGATATAGAAATTGCTCCATTAGCTTTTATGAGAGGCCGAACTCTAAAAAATTCTTTTGCAATTTTAGATGAAGCACAGAATGCTACAGATACTCAAATTAAAATGTTTCTTACACGTATTGGTGAAAATTCAAAAATTGTAGTGAATGGAGACCCAACTCAAATTGATTTACCAAATAAAAGTACGTCAGGATTAGTTAGATCAAAAGAATTACTTGGACATTTAAAAGAAATATCAATAGTTGATTTTGATCATTCTGATGTTGTCAGGCACCCACTTGTTTCAAAAATTGTAAAAGCATACTCAAAAAATGATTAATATTAGTGTCTTCTCAGAAGAGAAGGCTTGGTCAAAAAGACTTAAAAATAAAGATCTCTTTTTCAAAAAAGTATGTAAAGCTTTTCCAAAAAAATATCGTTTCACTAATAAAAAAGTATCTCTCAGCTTACTACTTTCTAATAATAAAAATATTAAAAGATTAAATAAAGATTTTAGAAACAAAGATAAATCTACTGATATTTTATCTTTTCCTTCAAGTAAAAAGATTACAATTTCAAATAATACTTATTTAGGAGATATTATTATAAGTTATGAATATTTAGACAAACCTAAATCTCAAAATTTAAAATTATTCAAAGAGAAAGTTATAAAGTTGTTTATTCATGGTTTCTTACATCTTCTGGGTTTCGATCATAATAAAAATAATGATTATTTTAAAATGCTGAGAGAGGAAGATATTTTATATAAACGTATAAAATCAAAATTAAATTAAATTGAAAAAAAAAATTTATAATGAATCAATTCTTTTAATTTTATTAGGTTTATTTTCATCTTTCAGTCTACCCCCTTTTAATCATATCATAATTAATTTTGTAACTTTTAGTTTATTTTATTTTCTTCTAATTAGAATTTCCTTAACAAGTAAAAATAAAAAAATATTTTTTCTTTATGGTTGGCTATTTGGATTTGGGTATTTTGCAAGCAGCCTCTATTGGATTTCATTGTCACTAACCTTTGATGATAACTTTAAGTTTTTAATTCCATTATCTTTAGTTTTTGTCCCAGCTTTTTTGGCTTTATTTTATGGTATTGTTTCATATTTATTCATAATCTTGAAACCAAAAAAAAACTTAAGTTCTTTTTTTCTTTTTTCTCTGATATTTGGAACAATTGAATTTTTGAGAGGATCAATTCTTACGGGGTTCCCATGGAATCTAATTGTCTATAGTTTTTCTAATCATATAGAAATTTTGAATATCACATCAATTATAGGCACCTACAGCCTTAACCTTTTTTGTATTTCTCTTTTTACAAGCCCATCAATTTTTATTTTTAGTAATGACAAAAAAGAAATACTTATTTGTATTTTATTTTTTATAATAACTTTATCTTTTTATGTTTTTGGTTCACAAAAACTGAAAAAATTCAATGATATAGAAGCTCACAAGCATGATTACAAATTTCGGGTAATCAGTTCAAAAATCAGTATTGATAGGTTTTATGATGAAATCGACCCAGTTTCAGTAATAGAAGATTTAATTAAAATTAGTTCACCTCAAAAGGACGAGAGAATAATTTTTATTTGGCCCGAGGGTATTTTACCAGAAATTTCTAAAAATGAACTACATGAATACAAATGGTTATTTCAGAATGAATTTAATGAGAACCATATATTAGTCATAGGAATTAATGATGCTATTAAGCAAGATCGAGTTGAAAAATATTTCAATTCATTCTCAATTTACGATCATAATCTTGAGATAATAGACTCATATAAAAAAGTTAATCTCGTACCTTTTGGTGAATTTTTGCCTTTTGAAAAAATATTAAGACAAATCGGTTTAAAAAATATTACTAATAATTATCAATCTTATTCAAGAGGAAAAAAAAGAAATATCATTGAAATAGATAAATTTAATTTTTCTATAAAATTATTACCTCTTATTTGTTATGAAATAATTTATTCAGGTAATATTTTTGATGATAGGAATTTTGATTTTATTATAAATATTTCTGAGGATGGTTGGTTCGGTCAGTCTATAGGTCCCCAGCAGCATTTTGCACATAGCATTTATAGAGCAATTGAAAGTGGTAAATATGTTTTAAGGTCCGCTAACAATGGTGTTGCAGCAATAGTTAATCCTTTAGGAGTTGTTGAAAAGCAAGTTGATTTAAACCAATCTGGTTATGTTGATTTTATTGAGTCAAAAAAAATAAGACCAACAATATTTTCAAAATATGGAAATAAAATTTTTGGATTAATGATTTTATTGTATATTTTATTAATATTTTCATTTAATAGAATTAAAAATGAGTAATTTAAAAAATTATCTTTTTACGAGCGAATCAGTTTCAGAGGGTCATCCTGATAAAGTATCAGATAGAATCTCAGATATGGTTGTCGATATGTTTATTTCTGGTGATCCTTATTCCAGAGTAGCCTGTGAAACATTAACAACTACAAACAAAGTTGTTCTTGCAGGGGAAGTCAGGGGGCCCGAAATTAAAAAGGATGAATTAATTGAAAAGGTTAGGAATTGTATAAAAGATATAGGATACGATCAGAATGGTTTCACTTGGAAAGAAGCCACAAAAGTTGAGAGTCATTTACACTCTCAATCTGCTGATATTGCAATGGGTGTTGACTCATCTGGAAATAAAGATGAGGGAGCTGGTGACCAAGGAATTATGTTCGGTTACGCTTGCAATGAAACAGATGTATTAATGCCAGCACCAATTCATTACTCTCACAAAATCTTAAGATTAATGGCAGAAGACAGAAAATCTGGAAAATTAAAAAATATAGAGCCAGATTCTAAAAGCCAAGTAACTTTTGAATATATTGATGGAAAGCCATCTAAAGTAAAATCAGTTGTCATTTCCTCGCAGCATTCTGCCGATGTAAATCAAACTCAAGTTAAAGATTTGTTGAGGCCTTATATGTTAAAGTCTATACCAAAAAATTTTCTTGATGGTTTTAATGAAGATGAATTTTATGTTAATCCAACAGGTAATTTTGTTATTGGTGGGCCTGATGGAGACTGTGGTTTAACTGGAAGAAAAATTATAGTTGATACTTACGGAGGAGCAGCACCTCATGGTGGTGGGGCTTTTTCAGGCAAAGATCCAACTAAAGTAGATAGATCAGCAGCTTATGCTGCTAGATATATAGCTAAAAATATTGTTGGTTCAGAAATTTCAAAAAAATGTTTAATTCAGTTAGCATACGCGATTGGTGTTTCAAAACCTTTATCTATCTATGTGGATTTATTTGATAATGATTTAGATAAAAATAAATTTGTAGTAGAAAAAATTGAGGAGAATTTTGATTTGAGTCCAAGAGGTATAAGAGAAATGTTAAATTTAAATAAACCAATTTATGAAAAAACCGCAGCTTATGGTCATTTTGGTAGGTCACCTGAAGACAATGGTTCATTTTCATGGGAAAAAACAGATAAAATAGGCATTTTTTCTAAATAGTTTGAGTTGAATTAAAGTAAAACTTTATTATATTCCACTGAAATTGTTAAATTCACAAAATGGGCATTTGCCCATTTTTTTTTGGAGTAAACAAAAAGAATGTTAAATAAAAGAGCTGACAAATTAGAATTACTGAGAATTGCAGAAGCAGTAGCGCTTGAAAAATCTATCGATAAAGAATTAATTATCAATTCGATGGAGACCGGAATAGCAAGAGCAGCAAAATCAAAGTTCGGACAAGATAATGATATAAAAGTTTCTATAAATAGAGGCAATGGAAATATAGAAATTTTTAGAAAATTGATTGTTACAGAAAGCCCTGAAAACTCTAGTACAGAAATAAAGTTAGAGGATGCAATAAATTTAAATGAGTTAAATAAAGATAAAACGATAGGTGACGAAGTATTACAACCTTTACCAACCTTTGATTTTGGAAGGATTGCTGCACAAATAGCAAAGCAAGTAATAAATTCTAGCGTTAGAGAAGCAGAGCGTGATAAACAATTTAATGATTACATCGATAAAAAAGACACAATACTTAGTGGAATTGTAAAAAGATTAGAATTTGGTAACGTAATTGTAGATTTAGGAAGAACAGAGGCAATAATTCAAAAAAATGAGTTGATACCTAGAGAAATCATTAAAGCTGGCGATAGAATTAAAGCTTATTGTTTTGATGTGAGAAGAGAGCAAAGAGGACAACAAATTTTCCTATCTAGAGCACACCCAAAATTTATGGAGAAACTTTTCATTCAAGAAGTTCCTGAGATATATGATGGTCTAATAGAGATAAAATCTTCTTCTAGAGATCCAGGCAGTAGGGCAAAAATTTGTGTTAAAGCAGTTGAAGCCTCTCTAGATCCAGTAGGTGCTTGTGTTGGTATGAGAGGATCGAGAGTACAAGCAGTTGTAAATGAACTTCAAGGAGAAAAAATTGATATAGTCAATTGGGCAGAAGATCCTGCCATTTTGGTTTCAAATTCACTTTCACCTGCGGAAGTTTTAAGAGTAAATGTTGATACTGAAAGAAAAAAGTTAGATGTAATATTAACCGAGGAAAATTTAAGCAAAGCCATTGGACGAAGAGGTCAGAACGTTAGATTAGCTACAAAACTTCTTAATTATGAGATTAATATAATGACTGATAAAGAAGATTCTGAAAGAAGACAATTAGAATTTAAAGAAAAAACGGAAAACTTTGTTAAAAATTTGGAATTAGATGAAACTTTAGGGCAATTATTAGTTGCTGAAGGTTTCTCAACAATTGATGATATCAAAGATAATTCTGTTGAGAATTTATTAAAAATTGAGGGGATAGAGGAAGATACAGCAAAAGCTTTAATTGAAAGAGCAAAAGAATTTTATGAGAAAGATCAAGAAGATATATCAAAAAGAATAAAAGAACTTGGGCTTGATGAGTCCCTTATAAATTTAAAAGGTTTAACCCCTGGTATGCTAGTTACATTGGGAGAGCAAAAGATTCTTAAACTTGAGGATTTTGCCGACTTAGCATCTGATGAATTAACTGGAGGATACGATGTTATTAAGGGCTCTAAGATAAAAATTGAGGGTTATCTCGAAGATTTTGCGTTATCAAAAGATGAGGCAGATGCTTTGATAATGTCCGCAAGAAGTATTGTTTATAAAGATTGAGAGATGAGACATGGAAAACAAAAAAACAAAATTAACAATTTCAGGGAAATCAAAAAAACCGGTAAGAAATTTTGATCCAACTAAGTCTCAAGTAGGCAAAACGATCTCAATAAATAACACCACAAATAAATTTGCTAAAAGAGGGACCTCTTCAAGGCCTAATAAACCAATTTTTACAACAAAAAAACAAGGCATACCCAATGATTTTGAAAGAAGGAAACTCGCAGAACAAAGAGCTACTAAAAGACTAAAAGATGAGGGAAATTCAAAGGATAAAAAGCTAAAACTGGGTACTAAAAAAAGAGAGGTTAAACTTACAGTTTCTAGGGCATTGAGTGATGAAATAGAGGCAAGGGAAAGAAGTTTAGCTTCTGTCAAAAGAGCTCGAGAAAAAGAAAATAAGAACTTAAATAAAGAAAATAGAAAAGAAGATCTAAAACCTATTAAAAGAGATATTAATATTCCTGAAGCAATTACAGTTCGAGAATTAGCAAATAGAATGGCAGAGCAATCAAGCAATGTGATTAAATATCTTTTTGGAATGGGAGTGACTGTCACAATAAATCAGACCTTGGCAGCAGATACTGCAGAATTTTTAGTAAAAGAGTTTGGTCACAATCCAATAAGAGAGGAAAAAGCAGAGGAAATAATCCAAAAGATAAAAGCTTCTAGAACTGAAAACTTAAAAAATAGGCCACCAATAGTCACTGTTATGGGTCATGTTGACCATGGCAAAACTTCACTATTAGATGTGTTAAGAAGTGCAAATGTTGTTTCAGGAGAATTTGGAGGAATAACTCAACATATAGGAGCCTATCAAATTCAAAGCCAAGGAAATAAATTGACATTCATTGACACCCCAGGCCATGCTGCATTCACAGAAATGAGAGCAAGGGGCTCAAAATTAACCGATGTTGTTGTATTGGTAGTAGCTGCAGATGATGGAGTGAAACCCCAAACTATAGAGTCGATCAAGCATGCAAAAGCTGCTAATGTACCAATAGTTGTTGCAATTAATAAGTGTGATTTACCTGAGGCTGATCCTCAAAGAATTAAAAATCAATTATTAGAGCATGAGTTAATAGCAGAAGATTTATCCGGTGATACTTTAATGGTAGAAATATCAACTAAAACAAAAAAAAATTTAGACAAGCTAGTAGAATCGATAATTCTTCAAGCTGAAATACTAGATCTTAAAACAGATTATGAGTCTAGAGCTACAGGTATAGTTTTAGAGTCAAAAATTGACTCTGGTAGAGGCCCAGTTGTAAGTATCGTTATAACATCTGGAACACTTAAAAAAGGTGATTTCTTTGTCAGCGGACTTAAGTGGGGCAAAATAAGAGCGATAATAAACGACAAAAGTCAAAATATAGATGAGGCTTCTCCTTCTACACCTGTCGAAGTGTTAGGAATAAATGGTGCATCAAAAGCAGGTGATGATTTTATTGTATTCGAAAGTGAAAAAGAGGTTAAAACTTTAAGTGAAACTCGAGCTCAAGAGAAAAAAGAATATAAAAATCCTCTTGCGTTTGCAACTCAAGAGTCTGCATTCTCTAATAGTTCATCACAAGAACTTAATATGATAATTAAATCTGATGTGCATGGCTCTTCAGAAGCAATTAAAAATGCAATTAGTCAAATAAAACATGATGAAGTTAAAGCAAAAATAATTTTGGCTGATATTGGAATGGTTACGGAGACAGATGTTACATTAGCAAAAGCCTCAAATGCAGTCTTAATAGCCTTTAATGTTAAACCTAGCAAAGAGGCAAAAAAACTTGCCGAAAGTGAGAATATTAAAATCTCATCATATAACATTATTTATGAAGTTTTAGACTTTATTAAGCAGAGAATGTCAGGTTTATTGACACCTGATGTTCAAGAAAAAATTACTGGTACTGCACAAATTTTAGAAATCTTCAAAGTTTCAGGAGCAGGAAAGGTGGCAGGTTCAAAAATTTTAGAAGGTGAAATTACCAGTACCTCTGATGTCAGAATTATAAGGGATGGAGCAATCATTTACACTGGTAAAGTTGGCACTATTTTTAGGGAAAAAAACCAGGTAAAAAATGTTGCTGACGGTCAAGAATGTGGAATAACTGTTAAGGATTACATGGATTTCCAAAAAAATGACACAATAGAAGCATTTAGTGTTACATCTACCGAGAGGTCAATTTAATGGCAGATAGAATAGGAAAACCAATTTCACAAAGACAGCTTAGAGTTGGAGAAATGATTAAGCAGTCTTTAAGCATGATTTTTATAAGAAATGAGGCTAAGGTCCCGAATTTAGAAACAAACAAGATAACAGTTACTGAAGTTAGAATGAGTCCAGATTTAAAAATCGCAAAAGCATATGTGCTTCCATTGGGAGGAAAAGATGCTGAGGAGACAATAAACATGTTAAAAGAGTATTCATTTTTAATAAGAAAGATTTTATCACAGAAAGTGGTTATCAAATTTTTACCAAAATTACTTTTTAGAAAAGATGAATCTTTTGAGTATGCGGAAAAAATAGAAAACTTAATAAAACAAACAAATAAGTAGGAAAAACGAGGCATGAGCAAAAAGGTATCAGAATTAGCAATGCATGATAAAGACACTGGATCTTCTGAGATACAGATTGCTTTGTTAACAGAGAAAATTGAAACTCTCTCTAAACATATTAAACAATTCAAAAAAGATAAACATTCATCTGTTGGGTTGTTGAGAGCAGTCAATAGAAGAAAGAAATTGTTAGAATACTTAAAGAGAACAAAAATGGATTCTTACAAGAATGTACTGTCGAAATTGAATTTAAGAAAATAAAAGTCAAGATAGATAGAAAAGAATGGAACGAAACGAAATGGAAATGAAATGTTTAAAGTACACAAGAAAGAAATTGAAGTAGCAGGAAAGAAAATAAGTTTAGAAACAGGTAAAGTAGCAAGACAAGCAGATGGAGCAATCATCGCAACATGTGGTGAAACAGTTATTCTAGCAACAGTCGTTGGAGCAAAGAAAATAAATCCAGATATGGATTATTTTCCTTTATCAGTTAACTACCAAGAAAAATACTATGCTGGTGGAAAGATCCCTGGTGGATATTTTAAAAGAGAAGCAAGACCAACTGAAAGTGAAACATTAATCTCAAGATTAATTGATAGACCTATCAGACCTTTGTTTCCTGATGAATTTAAAAATGAAGTGCAGTTGCTGCCAACGGTTATTTCGTACGATAAAGAAAACCAACCAGATATTCTAGCAATCACTGCTTCATCAGCAGCATTAGCCATTTCAGGAATGCCATTTATGGGTCCTGTGGGAGCCTCTAGAGTGGGTTATATTGATGGTAAGTATATTCTTAACCCATCAAAGGAAGAGTTAGAAAACTCAAGTTTAGATTTAGTTGTTGCAGGTACTAAGGATGCAGTGCTTATGGTTGAGTCTGAAACATCAGGTCTATCTGAAGAAGTGATGTTAGCAGCAGTTAAATTTGGTCATGAAGGATTTGTTCCAGTAATCGAAATGATTGAGGAACTTGCAAAAGAATGTAGAAAACCTGAGTGGACTGTTGAGAAGAAAGATTTATCTGAAGTTAAACAAAAACTTGAGGAAACTTTTACAGAGGATTTAACAAAAGCTTTTGCAACTAGAGATAAACAAGATAGGTCAAATCAAATTTCAGAAATTAATGATAAAGCTAAAAAGCTTTTTGAAGAGAATGAAAATTATTCAGATCTTGATGTTAACTCACAGCTTAAAAATCTAGAGAAGAAAATTGTAAGAACTGATATTCTTAAAAATAAAAACAGAATTGACGGTAGAGGATTATCTGATGTAAGACCAATCTCTTGTGAAGTTGGCGTTTTACCAAGAACTCACGGTTCTGCTTTGTTTACCAGAGGGGAAACTCAAGCAATTGTAGTAACCACACTAGGTACTTCTGATGATGAACAACGAATTGAAAGTCTCGATGGTCTTCAAAGAGAACGATTTATGCTTCACTACAATTTCCCTCCTTTTTCAGTAGGTGAAACGGGAAGAATTGGAACTGGTAGACGTGAAATTGGTCATGGTAAACTAGCTTGGAGAGCAATTAACTCTTCATTACCATCAAAAGAGGTATTTCCATATACTTTTAGAATAGTATCAGAGATTACAGAGTCTAATGGATCTTCTTCTATGGCTACTGTTTGTGGAGCATCTTTAGCATTAATGGATGCGGGTGTTCCAATTAAAGAACCAGTTGCAGGTATTGCAATGGGTTTAATAAAAGAAGGTGATGATTTTAGTGTTCTATCAGATATTTTAGGCGACGAAGATCACTTAGGAGATATGGACTTTAAAGTTGCTGGAACAAAAGATGGAATTACTTCACTTCAAATGGATATCAAAATTACTGGCATCACTTTTGAAATTATGGAGCAGGCGTTAAGTCAAGCTAAAGATGGTAGAATTCATATTTTAGGTGAAATGAATAAAGCTTTAGGCGAATCTAGATCTGATGTTGGAAAGCACACTCCAAAAATGGAACAAGTAACTGTTGATAAAAAAGATATTGCCGCCGTTATCGGAAAAGGTGGAGCAACAATTAGAGAGATAGTTGAAAAATCAGGTGCAAAAGTAGATGTAAATGATGAAGGAGTTGTGACAGTTGCTGCTCCAGACGAAGAGTCAAGAAGTATTGCAATGCAAATGATCAAAGACATCACTGCAAAAGCTGAACTGAATAAAATTTATTCAGGTAAAGTTATGAAAATAATGGAATTTGGTGCATTCGTAAATTTTCTAGGAAAGCAAGATGGTCTTGTTCACATTTCGGAACTAGCAGCTAAAAGAGTGGCTAAAGTAACTGATGTCGTCAAAGAGGGTGATGAAGTAAAAGTTAAAGTAATCGGTTTCGATAGAGGTAAAGTTAAACTTTCTATGAAACAAGCTGCCGAATAAATTTAAAAAGCTATGGAGATATTCATATTTTTGGTTTGTATAGTATTTGTGATTTATTATTTATTTAGACCCACATCTAAAAAAGAAAAAGATCAATTCAATGATAAAAACAATTGGCGAGGTGGGTTTTAATATTAGGTAATATTTTTAGGATCCGGCATACCAACTTTGTTATATCCAGCATCTACGTAGTGAATTTCACCTGTAACACCATTTGCAAGGTCACTTAGTAGGTATAATGCTGAGTTCCCAACATCATGAATATCCACATTCCTTTTAAGTAAAGAGTGATCTTCATTCCATTTATACAAGAATTTTGCATCTCCTATAGCAGAAGCGGCTAAAGTTTTAATTGGCCCAGCACTTATAGCATTAACTCTAATACCTTTTGTGCCCAAATCTCTAGCCAAGTATTTAACACTAGATTCTAATGCCGCTTTACATACACCCATTACATTGTAATTTGGTATAGCTTTGTTTGCTTCATAGCTTAAAGTTATTAAACTTCCTTCCTTTTTCATTACTTTAGAAGCCTCTTTAGCAACTTCAGTAAATGAAAAGCATGAAATTAACATACTTCTTAAAAAATTTTCTCTTGTAGTGTTTAAATACTCTCCAGATAATTCTGATTTATCTGAAAATGCAATTGCGTGAACTACAAAATCAATTTCACCCCATTGAGATTTCACATCTTCAAATAATTTGGTTACATCATCTTTTTTTTCAACATCACAACTAAATGTAACTTCTGAATTCAATTTTTCTGCTAAAGGAATTACTCTTTTTTTAAGTGCATCTCCTAAATAAGTAAATGCAAGTTCAGCTCCAGCTTCAGCAAGTTTTTGTGAAATACCCCAAGCAATAGATCTTTCATTAGCAACACCCATGATTAATCCTTTTTTACCTTTCATCAAATTCATGATTGTACTTTCTCAAAAATTAAAGCCGCATTAGTCCCACCAAAACCAAAACTATTAGACATAACTGTATTTAAAGTTACTCCTTTTTCTGTTTTAGTAATTATTGGAAATTTTTTAGCCTCTTCATCAATTTCGTTTATATTAGCAGAGCCTGCTATAAAATTATTTTTCATCATAATTAAACAATAGATTGCTTCATGAACTGATGCAGCTCCCAAAGGATGTCCTGATAAAGATTTAGTTGAACTAATTTTTGGAATATCGTCCCCAAAGGTATTTTTAATTGCATTTAGCTCTGTGATATCTCCAACTGGAGTAGAAGTTCCATGAGTATTTATATAATCAATTTTTTTTTTAGATGTTGCCATAGCCATTTTCATACAACGTACCGCTCCTTCGCCTGAGGGAGCCACCATATCGTACCCATCTGAAGTTGCTCCATAACCAGTTAATTCTGCATATATTTTAGCCCCTCTTGATTTAGCATGTTCGTATTCTTCAAGCACTAACACTCCACCACCACCTGCTATTACAAAACCATCTCTAGTTTTGTCATAAGCTCTTGATGCAGTTTTAGGTGTATCATTATATTTTGAAGATAATGCGGTCATAGCATCAAACATCGCTGTCATTGCCCAATGAACTTCTTCACTGCCACCAGCAAAAACAATATCTTGTTTGCCCATTTGAATTAGTTCCATCGAATTTCCAATACAATGTCCACTTGTTGAACATGCTGAACTCATTGTGTAATTAGTGCCTTTAATTTTAAACGGAACAGCAAGTGTAGCTGAGGCTGTACTGGCCATTGTTCTTGGGACAATAAATGGGCCCATTAATTTGGGAGTTTTGGCTCTAGTCTTATCAGCTGCTAAGATAACGTTTTCGATTGAGGGTCCACCTGAACCCATCACTATCCCAGTTTTAAAATTACTAACTTCACTTTCTTCCAATCCAGAATCTTCGATCGCCTCTTTCATTGCTATATAGTTATAAGCAGAGCCTGAACCCATAAACCTAATTGTTTTTCGATCAATATGATCTTCAAGTTTTATATTTGGTTTTCCGTGAACATGGCATTTAAGATTATGTTCTTTATACTCTCCAGCGTAAGAAATTCCTGATTTTGAATTTACTAAAGATTGATGTACTTCTTCTTGATTATTACCTAAGCACGAAACAACTCCTAAACCTGTAATTACTACTCTTCTCATTATTTAAACAATCCTACTTTTAAATTATCTGCTGAGTATATTTTTTTTTCGTCAGCTAAAACTACTCCATTTGCAAGACCCACAGTAGTTCCACCAGGGGACATGATTTTTTTCATATCTATCTCGTATCTAACATTTTTTACACTTTGTAAAACTTCTCCTGTAAATTTAACAGTGCCGACTCCTAAAGCTCTTCCTTTGCCAGGGTTTCCTTGCCAGCCCAAAAAAAAACCTACTAACTGCCACATTGCATCTAAACCAAGACATCCTGGCATAACAGGGTCTTTTTTAAAATGGCAATCAAA
Organism: uncultured Pelagibacteraceae bacterium; assembly: GCA_902610675.1. Lineage (GTDB taxonomy): Bacteria > Pseudomonadota > Alphaproteobacteria > Pelagibacterales > Pelagibacteraceae > Pelagibacter. The sequence goes on from CACLWP010000008.1 coordinate 25,861, forward strand.
AAACCAAAGATCATTTTTAATATCTAATTCAGCCTTAAGTGAGCCTTTATTAAAAGTTCCTTTATCGTCATTAATCTCTGTAATTCTATCAAACATAAGCATTGGCGGAAGAGGTAATTTAGCGTTACCTGGACCAAATAATTTGCCTTCACCACAATTTATTAGCTCATCATACGAGTAAGAGTTTTTTTTCATAAAATTGAGTACTCTTATTTACTTGATTTTGGCATTATATAATATAGTTATAATACTAGTTTAGAATAATTATAACCAACAAAAAGCTTAAATATTGAAATATATAGATAAATTAAGAAATTCTGGATTAAGACCCACGAAACAAAGACTTCAAATATGTGAAGTGCTGTTTAATAATGAAAAAACATTTCACTTTACGATTAACGAGTTAGAGCAAAAGATTAAAGACAGGATAGATACTAAAATCTCTTTAGCAACTGTCTATAATACAGTCCATGCTTTTGAAAAAAAAGGTTATTTAAAACAAATACCTATTAATTCAAACCAGACTTATTTTGACACTAATGTAACAGATCATCATCATTTTTATGATCTAAAAGATCAAAAACTAATTGACCTAGAAAATTCTGACGTAGGACCTATAAATATTAAAAAAAAAATTAGTGGAAAGAGAATCAAATCTGTCGAGGTTCTAGTAAAACTTGAGGACTAAGTTTTCAATCAATTCAGCGTCATTATTAACCAATTGACACTTATTTAGAACCATTATAAACTGGTTGAAATCAAACAATTTTATAGGAAATAATATGAGTACTGAAAACTTTAAGAACAAATCTTTCAAAGCAAATGAACTAAGTAAATGTCCCTTCACAGGAGCAGGAACGCCTGCAAAATTTTCTGCAGGAAGAGGTCAAACAGTTAGAGACTTTTGGCCAAACAGTTTAAATCTCAAAATTCTCAGTCAGCATTCCAATCTGTCTAACCCTATGGATAGAAAATTTAGTTACGCAAAAGAATTTAAAAAACTTAATTACAAGGCTTTAAAAAAAGATTTAAAAAAATTGATGACAGACTCTCAGGATTGGTGGCCAGCTGATTATGGTCATTACGGTCCATTGTTTATTCGATTAGCTTGGCACGCAGCAGGAACTTATAGAACTGGTGATGGTAGAGGTGGAGCTGGAACAGGAAATCAAAGATTTGCTCCGCTTAACTCTTGGCCAGATAACGTAAATTTAGATAAAGCAAGATTACTTTTGTGGCCAATAAAGAAAAAATATGGACGTAAAATTTCATGGGCTGATCTTTTTATATTAGTTGGGAATGTAGCTTTAGATTCAATGGGTTTCAAAACTTTCGGATTTGGAGCAGGTAGAACTGACATCTGGGAGCCAGAAGATGATATTTATTGGGGCTCAGAAAAAGAAATGTTAGGTGTAGAACGATATAGCGGCAAAAGAGATTTAGAACAGCCGTTAGGGGCTTCACACATGGGCTTGATTTATGTTAATCCACAGGGTCCAGACGCAAATCCAGATCCAAAACTTGCAGCACACGATATTAGAGAAACGTTCGGAAGAATGGCTATGAATGATTATGAAACAGCAGCATTAGTAGCAGGAGGACATACATTTGGTAAATCTCATGGTGCAGCGTCTGAGTCTTACAAAGGTCCCGACCCCGAAGCCTCAAGACTTCAAGATCAATCTACTGGATGGAATAGTGGATATAAATCTGGAAAAGGAGTCGATGCAATAAGTAGTGGTATCGAGGGAGCTTGGACACAAAATCCTATTAAATGGGATATGGGATATTTGGATTGTTTATACGACCATGACTGGGAACTTACAAAAAGCCCTGCGGGAGCTCATCAATGGACACCAAAGAAAAATGGTCAAAAGATTAAAATGGTTCCAGACGCACATCAAAAAGGTGTACTTCATCCACCAATGATGCAAACAACAGATATATCAATGAAAGTTGATCCAAGTTATGGACCTATAACTAAACATTTTCATCAAAACCCCAAAGAATTTCATGATGCATTTGCTAGGGCTTGGTTTAAATTAACTCATAGAGACATGGGGCCTAGAGTTTGTTACCTTGGTAGTGATGTCCCTAAAGAACAATTAATTTGGCAAGATCCAGTTGATAAACCAAAGTACAAACTTAAATCAAAAGATATAAAAGATTTAAAAAACAAGATTTCTAAATCCAAAATATCAATTTCAGACTTGGTTTCTACAGCATGGGCATCGGCGTCTACTTTTAGAGGTTCAGACAAGAGAGGTGGAGCAAATGGGGCAAGAATAATGCTTGAACCACAAAAAAGTTGGTCTGTGAATAATCCTAATAAACTATCAATTGTAATAAAAGCTTTAAATAAAATTAAAGATCAATTTGATAATAAGAAGAAAAGTGTTTCAATGGCAGACTTAATTGTCTTAGCAGGTGGTGTGGGTATTGAGATGGCCGCTAAAAAAGCAGGTCATAAAGTTAACGTCCCTTTTTCAACTGGTAGAGGAGATGCAAGACAAGATCAGACTGATATTAATTCTTTTGGTCTTCTTGAACCTCAGGCAGATGGTTTTAGAAATTATTTGAATGGTGGAGCTTCAAATGTTTCAGCAGAAGAAAAATTGGTTGATAAAGCACAACTAATGGGTTTGACTGCACCCGAAATGACTGCGCTTATAGGTGGTATGAGAGTTTTGAATACAAACTATGATGGTTCAAATTATGGTGTTTTTACAAATAAACCTGGTTCTCTTACAAATGATTATTTCATAAATTTATTAGATATGAATACTACTTGGAAAGAAGAGGACAAATCAGAGCAAACATTTTTAGGAAAAGACAGAAAAACTCAAAAAATTAAGTGGAAAGCAACAAGAGTTGATTTAATTTTTGGTTCAAATTCTCAACTAAGAGCGCTTGCAGAAGTTTATGCTTGTGAAGATTCGAGTGAAAAATTTGTTAATGATTTTATAGCTGCATGGGTAAAGGTAATGAACGCAGACAGATTTGATATTAAATTGAATTAATCGGATAATATAGAAGAGACAATTAAATGGCTACTGTAAGTTTTGAAGACTTTTTAGAAGTTCCAGATTTAAATTTTGATATAGTGAGATTAAGAAAAGATCTTGATAAGATTTTAAAGAATAAAAAATTTAAGTCTCCAGGTGTAACCCATTTTGGTGCAATTTCACTTAATCAAATCCCAAATGACGAAAATTCAATTAAAGGTAACAATGTTAGAGGGAAATATTGGACAATCGCGGACGATACTGGAAAAGAGGTTTCAAGAGATATTGATATAGATGAGTCAAAATACACACAACTAGTTCCTGAATTCAAAAAAACATATTTTAAAGAAGTTTATGAGGTGCTAGCAAAGAAATTCAAACTAGGAAGAGTTAGGCTTTTATTAAAAGAGCCTAGATCTACTTTAAGTTGGCACAAAGATCCTGAATGTAGGCTTCATGTTCCAATTATTACGAATAAAGGTTGCTCAATGGTTATTGAAAATGTTGCTAAACATTTACCCGCAGATGGTAAGGTTTGGATTACAAATAATACAAAATATCACAATTTTTTTAATGGTGGTGAACAGGCAAGAATACACCTTGTGGCCTGTGTTCTAGAAAGTCCTTTTAAAAACTAATGGAAATTACTAAAGGCATATTTCAAGCATCACAGAATATTTATCAAAACAATAAAGGTTCTTTACTTAGAACTGTAATTTATACAATTGGACACTTTGCAATTGCAATTACAGTTTTAATGTTAGTTGCAGACGTATCTTTTAAAATTGCTCTAACAGATGCTATCGTTGAGCCAATTGCAAACTCAATTTGGTATTTTATTTTAGATAAATGGTGGACAAACAAGTTTAAAAAATAATTAGACCAAAAATCCACAAAAAAAAAGCAATTAGTAATCATTCGCAAAAAAATTGTGAAAACAATAATCATTCGCACAAATAATTATTGAAAAAATTTTATTTATGTTTAGTTTTTTATCATGCAAATAGAAAATTATAATTGTAAAAAATGTGGGCTAACAATTTCTTCAACTTGTTCCAAATGTGATAAGATTGTTGATGTTGAAGTTCTTGATGATGGTTGTATAGTTCAGAAAACAAAATGTTTAGACTGTGCAAATGCACCAGTAATTAAGGATGTTTGTGAACAACAGAAATAGCTTGTAATTTAAAGCTAGATATAGGGTAAATTAAAATTAATTGATACCCCATAAATTTTCTATTTTAACCCAACCCTTAAAATTTCCAATTCGTACTTTACACCATTTATCGTTACAACTCTGTCCTAATAAAACTCTACCTTTTTCTATTTTAGCTAAAGGTTTTGAAAAATTTGTTGGTTTGTTGAATAAAATTTTATCAGTTTTTGATATTATAGAATTTACCTTTTTAAGTTGAGAGACATGTATCCATCCACTATTATTTTTGAGATCAATAATTCTCCTAAAATTTTCTTTTTTATCAATCTGCTTTACTGGTAAGTTAATTTTTTTATAAACATATTTTATAGGATACTCAAATCCTGGACCATACCTAACATTTACTTTATTTTTTTTTAACGAAAGAAAAATCTCATTTGCTGAGGCAGTAAATGTGAAAAAAATCCAGAACAAAATTAAAAGGTATAATTCTTTCATTATTTCGAAATATTTTATTTTTTTTTAAATTTAACTTTTCTAAAATTGAGATTTAAAAGATCTATAATTAATATTTGATTTTTTAAATTTTGGCCAATTTCCATAATCATTTTCAATGCCTCATTTGCTTGGGTAGTTCCAACAATTGATGCGGTTGTGCCAAGAACTCCTTCAAATTCGCAATTAAGGCTGTCATCTGAAATCTCATTTTCTTGATAAAAACTTTTTAAGGATGCTGTTTTTTTATCCTTAAAATCAAATGTAAATACATGACCATCAAATTTACTAATTGCTCCTGTTACCAACTTTTTTTTAAATTTTATACAGTAATCGTTTATTAAAAATTTGGTTTTAAAATTATCTGAGCCATCAATTATAATTTCATAATTTTTTATTATATTTTTGATATTATTTTTATTGAGTTCTGATTTGTAAGTTTTAATTTTGGTAAATGGATTTATTTCTTTCAATTTTTTTTTTGCTACACTAACTTTCGATCTTTTTATATCTTTAGATGTAAACAAGCTTTGTCTATGTATATTTGAAAGATTAACTATGTCATTATCGATAAGACCAATAGTTCCAATACCAGCTCTTACCAGATTTTCTGCGGCAGGACAGCCCAAACCTCCAACACCAACAATTAAAATTTTAGAGGACAAAATTTTTTTTTGACCTTTTGAACCTATATTTTTTAAAACTAATTGTCTTGAAAATCTTTCAATTTGTGATTTGTTTAAATTTTCCTTCATTTACCTGTTGAACCAAAACCACCCGCTCCTCTTATTGAGTCTGGAAGTTCATTGGTTTCTTCTAAGTCCATTTTTATAACTGGAACTAAGACCATTTGAGCAATCCTATCATTGTTATTAATTTTGAAGTTTTTTTTACCATGATTAAATAAGATAACTTTTATTTCCCCTCTATAATCACTGTCAATTGTACCAGGTGTATTTAAAACACCAATATTATTTTTTGCTGCTAACCCTGATCTTGGTCTAATTTGAATCTCATATTCTTCAGGGAATGCAAATGATAATCCGGTTGGAACTAGACATGATTCTCCTGGCTTTAATTCAATCGAATTATCCATATGTGCCATTAGATCCATACCTGATGCACCACTGGTTTTATATAATGGTAATTTTACAGAAGCCTCTAATTTTTTTACTAAAACTTTAATCATTAGTTTAAATAATCAATGATTTTCTTCACCAATTCGTTAGAAATTTCCGATTTAGATTTATATTTAAGTCTATCTATTTTTTTATTTTTATAAAAAATTGAAACTTCGTTAAAATCTGAGTCAAATCCAATCGTCTCATTTGATACATCGTTTGCAACTATCCAATCACAATTTTTTTCATCTAGCTTTTTCTTAGCATAGTTTTCCAAATCATTGGTTTCAGCAGCGAAACCAACTACAAGCTTTGGTTTTAAGGAGTTATGATTAGAAACATAATCAAGAATATCCACATTTTTCTCCAATTCTAAATTAATCTCATCTTGTTTTTTTATTTTTATTTTTGAAGTTTTTTTCAACTTATAATCACATACTGCTGCTGAAAATATTGCAACATCGGCTGGTAAACTTTCAAGTGTTGATTGAAACATTTCTTCAGCAGTTTCAACCTTGATCAAATTTATATCATTATTAATTTCCAAATTTGTTGGTCCTGAAATTAAAGTTGTTTCAAAACCCTTTTTTAACAAACATTTTGCAATTTCATAACCTTGTTTGCCACTCGATTTATTAGATATATATCTTACTGGATCAATGTACTCTTTAGTTGGTCCTGCAGTTACAATCGCTTTTAATTTATTTTTTATCTTTAAATTTTTAAAATAAATTTTAAGTTTATTTACTATCTCTTTTGGTTCTGTCATTTTTCCTTCACCATATTCTCCACATGCCATATCTCCAATTTCAGGACCAATTAATTCGTAGTTATAGGATTTAAGTTTCGCTATATTTTGTTTAGTCGACTGATGTTCCCACATTCTAACATTCATTGCAGGAGTGATAAAAATTTTTTTGTTCGAAGCAAGTGCAACGGTTGACGCTAAATCATCTGAATTTCCATTAGCAAGTTTAGATATCGTATTCGCTGTTGCAGGTGCAATTAAAATAAGGTCCGCCCATCTTGAAAGACTAATGTGATCCATTTCTGCCTCATCTTCTATGCTAAAAAGATCTTGATAAACTTTAGATTGAGATAATGAGGTAACTGATAGAGGTGTCACAAATTTAGCACCACTCTTTGTGAGAATTGTTTTTATACTTGCGCCATCTTTTTTTAAAAGTCTTATTATTTCCAGACTTTTATAGGCAGCTATACCTCCGCAAATTATCAGTAAAATTTTTTTATTATTCAAGTTAATCATTAAGAGAATTAAAATACCAATAGACTAAAAATTACAAGAACTAAAAAGCCAATAATAGATTGATTTCTAAAAGCTGTCATTTCTGATTTTTTTGTATTTAAAGCAGTATAAGAGTTGGAATTTTGTGGAATTTGACCACTAGCTAAATATGTTAGAGCTTGATTAGCTTTATCCATTATTTCAGGGAATTCTGGTAATCTTTTAATGACTTCCGAAGTACTTCGAATTGTCTCATTAATCGTGGTCATAGGATCTTTTGTTTCTCTTAACCAGTTTTCTAGAACAGGTTTAGATGTAGTCCAAATGTTTGTATTAGGATTTAACTTTCTAGCTACACCTTCCACAACAACCATTGTTTTTTGTAGCATAAGAAGCTGAGGTTGTGTTTGCATATTAAATTTTTCTGTAACATCAAATAATTGTTTTAATAATTTTCCACCAGAAATATCCTTAACCGTTTGACCAAAAATTGGCTCCCCGATAGATCTTAAAGCTTGAGCAAGGTCATCTATTGGGACTCCTTTAGGAACGAGCCCAGCAACCAAATGTACCTCTGCTACTTTACGATAATCTCTTTGGATAAAACCAAATAATATTTCTGCTAAAAATCTTTTACTCATTTTATCAAGTCTTCCCATTATTCCAAAATCAATTGGAACTATATGACCATTATCATCTATGAATATATTCCCTTGATGCATATCTGCATGAAAAAATCCATCTCTTACAGCATGTCTTAGAAAATTTTGGATAATGTCATTTGCAATTTTTTCAGTATCTAAATTTCTTCTTTTTAGTTCCTCAGTTTCTCTAATAGAAATTCCATCAACCCAATCTAGTGTCATCACATTTTCACTTGTAAAGTTCCAATAAATTTTTGGAATTCTAAATCCAACATCATTTTTTGTGTTTTCTGAGTATTCATTTGCAGCTGCAGCTTCAAATCTGAGGTCCATCTCTAGGTTGGTTATCTCCTTTAATAAGAAAACTACCTCGACTAATTTTAGTCTTTTAGTTTTTTTAATAAAAGACTCAATTAGAAAAGCAAATAGCATCATTGCATCTATCTCCTCATTAAAGATTTTTTTTATGTTTGGACGTAAAATTTTTATTGCTACATCTTTAATAGTCCCATTATCATCTATTTGTGCTTTATGAACTTGTGCTATTGAGGCGGCGGCCACTGGTTCACTTAAGTTTATAATTGAATTATATGTATCTAAACCTAAATCATTTTTTATTATTTCTTTTGCTTCAATTAATGAAAATGGTGGAAGTTTATCTTGAAGATTTTCAAGTTTTTTTGAAAATTCTTCCCCAATAATATCTGGGCGAGTTGCAAGAAATTGCCCAAGTTTAATAAAAGTTGTACCCAGGGACTCTAATGAGTCAGACAAACGTTCACCTTCACTTTTATAATCAACTATTTTTTTTTTTGAGAAAAGTGATATTGATAAAATTTTGAATAGGATTTTTATTGAAAATGGCGGTTCATGAAACTTTGAGACTATGTTTAATATGTCTGATTTCGCAACTTTTCTTCCAATTTTGAATAATGTGAGTAATTTTTTAAACATTAAATTTTCCAACCACTATGAATCGAAACTATGCCGTTAGTTAAATTTCTATAATTACATTTTTTAAAGTTATTATTTTTCATTAATTCTAATAATTCTTCTTGGTTTACAAATTCCTCAATACTTCTGACTAAATATTCATAAGGTTCTTTTTTACCAACTATATATTTACCAACTAAGGGAATTAGTTTTGAATATTGTTTGTAAATATATTCAAAATTTTCATTTTGTATTTTAGAAAATTCTAAACATAAAAATCTTCCACCTGGCCTCAATACTCTGTAAGCCTCAGATAAAACTTTGCCTAAATTTGTTGTATTTCTTAAACCAAAACTTATTGTATAAAAATTAAATGAATTTTCTTTTAATGGAAGCTTTTCAGCTTTAGAAATTATCCAATTGATATTTTTATAATTTATTAACTTAGCTTTACCTTTTTTAATCATTCCTTTATTTGGATCAACACAAGTTATATTATTGTTATTATCAGTGTTATCTAGAAAAAGTTTTCCAATATCACCTGTACCGCATGCAACATCAATTAAATTTTGATTTCTCGATGGATTCATCATATTAATTAAATTCCTTTTCCAAAGTCTATGAACCCCAAGCGACATAAAGTCATTCATCAAATCATATTTATCAAAAACTTGATCAAATACTCCCTGAACTAATCCCTTTTTATTTTGAAGATATTGTTGCATTTTTAATTAATTATAAGTGTAATATAATATCAAATGCCAGAATTACCAGAAGTAGAAATTGTAAAACAATCACTTGCAAAAAATATAAAAGGAAAAAAAATAATAAAAGTTTCAGTAAGAAATAGAAATTTGAGATTTAAAGTAAAATCATCATTTGAGTACTATTTAAAGAATAAATATATCTCAAACATTAGTAGATTTTCTAAGTATTTGTTAATAGAGCTTGAAAATCAAAGCTTTTGTATCATTCATCTTGGAATGTCTGGAACTATTCATATAGTGAAAAATAAAAAAAATTATTTATTTTCAAATACTAGTTTTTATAGCTCACCAAATTTACCTAAAAAACACAATCACATTGAGTTTTTTTTTAAAGATTTAAGGATGATTTATAATGATCCAAGAAGATTTGGTTTTTTTCAATTAATTTCAAATAAAAATAATTTGGATAAAAAATTTCAAAATTATGGTCCGGAACCTTTTGATAAAAAATTTAATTCAAAATATGTAACTAAATATTTTGAAAGTAAAAATAAAAGTATAAAAAATTTTTTGATAGATCAAAAATTCGTTTCAGGAATTGGAAACATTTATGCAAGTGAAATTCTGTATTTATCTAGAATTCACCCACTTAAAGCAGCAAAAAAATTGAATAAATCTCAATGTAAAAAATTAATTCTTAATTCAAAAAAAATTTTACTAAATGCTATAAAAAAAGGAGGCTCAACAATTAGAGATTTTAAAAATACAACAGGTAATACTGGTCATTTTCAAAAAGAATTCCAAGTCTACGGTAGAAATAATTTAAATTGTAAAAGACCAGGCTGCTTTGGTAAAATTTATAAAATTAATCAATCAAATAGATCTACTTTTTTGTGTAAAAAATGTCAAAAAAAATAAATATATTATTGACCATACCTATTTAAGAAGCTATACCCCTGCAAAATAATGGCCAATACAAAATCAGCAATCAAAAGAATAAGACGAATATCAAAGCAGACAGTCGTTAATAAAGCCAGAAAAAGTAAATATAAGAACGCGTTAAAGAAGATGAACGCTCTAATTGAAAATAAAGAGAAAAAAGAGGCTTTAAAATTCTTACCTAAGTTGAATTCGGAACTTATGAAAGTTGCAAAAACTGGAATTGTAAAAAAACAAAACGCATCTAGAAACATTTCGAGAATTACAAAAAAAATAGCGTCATTGTAATTGTCTATACCTCAAGTTGATTCAACTTTAAGAATACGCATCATATATGTGCATATGATTTAATATTACAATATTTAGAATTAGTAAAAAAATATTATATTTAATTCAATCATGAATTTATTTTTTTTAATACATAAAAAAAATAATTGTCAAAGAATTTCTCGAAAAAAATATTTTTTGCACAATCCTAGATTTTATTTTTTTTTGATTTAAAAGAATAAGTTGTTGCAATAACAACTATAAATGATGTAACTGGACTCTCCCCAAAGAAATGAGCAAAACTTTTACAAATAGAAATTTTGATAAAACTAATTTAGATTGGCCATTAATACAATCTGACTTAAAAACAACATTAGGTACAGATGTTTATGAGAGCTGGATTAAAAAGATCGTTTTATTTGAAGAGTTTAATAACTACATTTTGTTAGCAGTTCCTACAAGGTTCATTCGTGATTGGATCACGTCAAGATATTTAGATCAAATTCTTCAAACTATAAAAAAGCACAAAAAAGAGATTATAAGAATAGAGTTTAAAATTATTGAGGATAAAAATGTCACTATTACGAATTTAAATAATCAGAATAAAGTTAGTAGTGTTAAAAACATTTCATATATTAAAGACTCTTATCTTCAATATAGTCGAATAGATCCAAATAAAAGATTCGAAAATTTTTTAATTGGATCAAGTAATAAGATTGCGTTTGAAGCTTCTTTAAAAGTTTCAGAAAATTTTTCATATTATAATCCACTTTATGTTTATGGGGGTGTGGGGCTTGGAAAAACACATTTATTAAACTCAGCTGGATATGAAATGAATAAAGATAAAAAAGTTATTTTTATTTCTGCTGAGCGATTTATGTACCAATTTGTCAAATCAATAAAATCTAACGACATGGTTAAATTTAAAGAGTATTTTAGAAACACTGATTTATTAATTATAGATGATATTCAATTTATGAATGGAAAAGAGACTATGCAAGAGGAGTTTTTCCACACCTTTAATGCGCTTTTAGATAAAGGTTCACAAATTATAGTGTCTGCTGACAGACCTCCAAATAAGTTAATTCGAATTCAGGAGAGAATAAAATCACGTTTTTCTGGTGGATTAGTGGTGGATATTCAAAAACCTGAGTATGATCTTAGAAAAAAAATTCTTAACTATAAAATTGATGAGTTAACAAGTTTATATTCAGATAAATTAAATATTCCTGAGGAAATTAAAGATTTTATAAGTACCAAGATAACAACAAATGTGAGAGAATTAGTTGGAGCTGTAAATCGAATTGTCTCTTTTTCTAGAATTTATAACAAACTACCAAGTTTAGTTGAAACAAAAGTTATTTTGAAGGATTTACTGAATTTTAACGAAAATAATGTGTCAATAGACGCAATCCAAACTATTGTTTGTAAATTTTTTAAGATCAGTAAAAATGAAATGTTATCCTCTAGAAGATCCAGATATTTAGTTAGACCTAGGCAAACAGCAATTTATTTAACTAAACTTTTGACTACAAAGTCTTTGCCTGAAATTGGAAGAGAATTTTCTAATCGTGATCACACAACAATAATTCATTCTGTTAAAACCATTGAGCAATTAAAAGAAAAGAACTCAGACATGAACGATAATATTAATAAGTTAAAAAATATTATACTTTATAACAGAGAAAATGAAAATTAGTGTTAATCAAAAAGATCTTCAGGAAGCCTTGAGTTACTGTCAGGGAGTAATTGAAAAAAGAAGTACTCTTCCCATATTATCAAACGTGCTCCTAGATTCTGGTAATTCAAAATTAACTATTACTGCAACAGATTTAGATTTAATTTTTATTCATCAAATAAATAATGTTGAGATTTTAGAGGAGGGAAAAACCACTACCTCGTCATCTATAATGTTTGATATTGTTAGGAAGTTTTCTTCCGACAAAAAAATAAATCTATCTATGAATAATGAAAGCAAACTTCAGTTGGAGTCAGAACAATCAATATTTAATTTAAATTGTATAAACTCCTCAGAGTTTCCATTGACTGATGAAAATTTTAATGAAAACGATTTTATAATTAATTCAAAACATTTTTTAAAGTTGTTAAATAAATGTAAATTTTCGGTCTCTAGTGATGAGACAAGACATTACTTAAGTGGAATATATTTTCATCAAACGGAGGTTGAGGATAAAATTTATCTTACGGCTGTAGCAACTGACAGTCACAGAATGTCTATATCTAAAATAAGGATAAACGAAAAGATAAACTTTGATCCAATAATTCTCCCAAAGAAAACTATTTATCAACTTTGCAATTTGCTTGAGAGTTACGATGGAGATCTAAAAATATCAAATTTAAAATCAAAAATAAAGTTCGAATTAACAAACAGTATTTTAATTTCAAAATTAATTGATGGAAAATTTCCAAATTATATACAAGTAATTCCTAAAAATAATCAAAAAAAATTAGAGACTGACCTGAAACCATTTTTAGGGTCTATTGACAGAGTTGCATCTGTTTCATTAGACAAAAAAGATGGTGTAAAGTTTAAATTGTCTCAAGATAATTTAAGTTTATCTGTTAATAATACAAACAGTGGTGATGGTCACGAAACCCTTGATGTAAAATTTAATTATGATTTAGAAATAAGTTTTAATTCCAGATATTTAATTGATGTTGCTTCACAACTTGAAGGAGACAAAATAGAATTATTTTTTAATGACACAGGATCCCCGGCTTTAATAAAAGACCCAAGTGATTTTGATAGTATATATGTTGTGATGCCCATGAAAGGTTAATTAATTAAATCTAATTCTGAATAAATTTTATTTTCTAAATTTTTAAGAAATTCATCCTTTTGTAAGTTTTTTTTTATTGGAGGCATTATGGAAATAATAATTTTTTTACCTGGTATTTTTCTTCCTTTTTTTGGCCATACGTTACCAGAATTGATAGCTATTGGTTGGCAAGCAATATTAAGTAGTTCATAAATCTTAGATACCCCTTTTTTAAATGGTGGCCTTTCATTTGGTAAAACTCTAGTTCCTTGAGGAAATATTATTAAAGGTCTATTTGAGTTTAAAGCAATTTTAGAAATTGCATCAAAAAATCCAAGGTTATCTTTAGTAATTTTATCTCTTTTTATTGAAATAGACCCAATTTTTTTTAAATACCATCCAAAAATTGGGATTGATAATAATTCTTTTTTTAGGATAAAAATTGGTGAATTAAATATGGTTTGAAGAAAAAAGGTTTCAAACATAGACTGGTGTGACGCTGCTATGAAAAATTTTTCATTTTTAATAACATTTTCAGTTCCTTTGATTAAAATTTGAGTTGATAAAAAAAATTTTAAACAAAAGCTAGTCCAGTAGCCCATTAATTTTCCCCCAAAAATTACTATATTTTGAGGCAAAAAAAAAGATGGTAAAAAAATAATTGAAATAACTATAATTCCAGAAAAAAAGAAAAATGAAAATATATAATTTTTAAACATACATTAAGGACTAAAATAAGTCTTTGTAGGTTTGTCTTTTTCTAATAACTTTGATTTTGGTATTTTTGATAAGAAGTTCTATTGGCTTAAGTCTGAGGTTATAATTTGAGCTTAATGACATTCCATAAGCACCAACATCTTGCAATACTACGAGATCTTTTTCAACTAATTCTTGAAAATTTTTTATACTCGAAAATTTATCTGTGCTTTCGCATATTGGTCCTACAAATTCATAAATTTTATTTGATCTTTTATTTTTTTTTAAACCAGGTAATATTTTGTGATAAGCTCCATAAAGAGCTGGTCTAATTAGATCATTCATGGCAGCATCAAGAACAATGAACTTTTTAGTTTTTTCTTCTTTAATATAAGTAACTTTTGATATTAATGAAGCTGTGTTTCCTATAATAGATCTTCCTGGTTCAAATATAATTTTAGAATTATATTTTTTTAAAAATCTGATAATTGAATTATTGTATTTTTTATAATCTAATTTGTTATGATTATTTTCATACTGAATACCCATACCACCACCAAGATCGATGAATTCAAAATTAAAATTAGCTTTTTTTATAATCTTGTAAATCACTTTTAGCATTTTCTCATACGGTTTATGGTCTAATATTTGACTTCCAATATGCACGCTCAAACATTTAAGAATTACATTTTTTGATCTTTTATATTTTTTTACTAAATCTAGAAAAGTTTCTTCATTTACACCGAATTTATTTTCTTTTTTTCCGGTTGAAATTTGCTTTAAGGTCTTTGCATCAGTGTTAGGATTAAGTCTTATACCGATTTGAACTTGTTTATTTCTTAATTTTGCAATTCTCTCAATTTCTTTTATTTCACTTTGAGACTCTGCATTTATTAATAATATATTTTTATTAATTGCATAATTTATTTCATCTGAAGTTTTACCAACACCAGAGAAAACAATTTTTCTTGGATGAATTCCAGCTTTTAGAGCTACCATTAATTCACCCATAGAAACAACATCCGCACCAAACCCAAACTTTTTGATCTCTTTAATCAAATTAATATTAGAATTGGACTTAATAGAAAAACATATTAGTGGCGAAAATGAGTTAAAACTTTTTTTAAAATTTAAAATATTTTTTCTAAATTGACTAAAAGAATAACAATAGGCTGGAGTGCCATACTTCTTAGCAATTCTATCTACACTTAATTTCTCAATAGTAAGTTTTTTATTTATGTATCTCATTAAACCTTATTTATAAGTAGAATAGTTTTTTTCTCACTTTTTTTAGATTCAATATATTTTGGATCACCTTTTTTTCCACAAGCAGCTATAAAGATGCATAAAACTGAAATTAATATGAATTTCTTAATCATTTTGTTTTTTATATTTCATTATCATTCTTTTGATATTTTCAAAAGATGTTCCCCCATAAGATTTTTTTGATTTAATTGAGTTTTTTATATCAAAGACCATTAAAACCGCATCTGTAAGTTTTGGTTCAATTGTTTTTAATTCTTCTAATGATAATTGAGAGAGAGTCTTCTTTTTTTTTTCTGCTAAATTTACTATCGCAGAAGTCTTCTCATAGGCCTTCCTAAAAGACATTGAATAATTTTTAACTAAATAATCTGCTAAATCAGTTGCAGTTATATGTCCAGTCTCAGCAAGATTTAACATTTGCTTTTTGTTTGGATAAAAATTTTGTATAAATTCATTTAATATTGTAAGACAATCAATAATTGTATCATTGGCCTTAAAAACAATTTCTTTGTCATCTTGAAGATCTTTAAAATATGATAAAGGTAATCCTTTTAATATTGTTAGCATTGAAAATAAGTTTCCATAAGAGACACCGGACTTTCCTCTCAAATATTCAAGTGCATCAGGATTTTTCTTTTGTGGCATTATTGATGAGCCAGTAACTATTTTGTCTGAGAGACTTATTAAATTATATGCATCAGAATTCCAAATTATAAGTTCTTCGGCAATTCTTGAAATATGCATTGAGCATACTGAAATACTGTATAAATAATCTAAAACAAAATCTCTATCAGATACCGTATCTATGGAATTATTTGTAGGTTTTTTGAAACCAAGTTTTTTTGTTGTATAATTTCTATCAATATTAAAACTGGTACCACTTAAGGCTGCAACACCTAAGGGATTTTCATTCAAACTAAAAAGATTATTAGAAAATCTTTTTTTATCTCTATTAAACATCTCAATATAAGCTAATAAATAATGAGCGAAAGAAATAGCTTGTGCATTCTTAAGGTGAGTAAAACCTGGCATAATTGTATAAATATTTTTTTCAGCTAGCTTTAAGGTGTTTTTTATAATTGTATTTATTTTAAGATCTATTTCTCTTGTAGAGGATTTAATCCAAATTTTAAAATCTGTTATAACTTGATCATTTCTTGATCTTGCTGTGTGAATATATCCTGCTTCATCTCCTATTATTTGAAAAAGTCTTTTTTCAATATTCATATGAATATCTTCAAACTTTTTATTTAATTGGATTTTATTATTCTTTATCTCTTTCTCAATTTTATCTAATCCATAAATTATTTTATTCTTTATTTTAAAAGAAATTATTTTTTGTTTAAAAAGCATCTCTACATGAACTTTTGAGACTTTTATATCTTCTTTATAAAGTCTTTTATCTACCTCTATTGAACTTCCAATTTTTTGAAATGTAGCTGATGTAGTTTTCTTTATCCGCGCACCCCATATTGCCTGGTTGTTTTTATTTTTTGACATGATAATTAAATATACCAATTAACATGAGATTTATAATAATTTTTATTTTTTTCTTTTCTAATGCTTTTGCAGGTGAAGTTCCTAATTTAAAAAATCTTATAATCCACGAAAAATTGAAAAAATACGACGAATTAACATTTTTAGATATTGATAATAACCAGATTAGTTTAAAAAGTTATAAAGGAAACCTTATTCTGTTAAATTTTTGGGCCACATGGTGTGCCCCATGTAAAGATGAGATGCCTTCATTGAATAATTTAAATAAAAAAAAGAATTTAGAAAATCTTAAAATTTTCCCAATAAATGTTGGACAAGACAATTTTGAAAAATCGTTAAATTTTTTCGAAAGTTTAAATATAAACAATTTAAAAGTTTATTTTGATACTCCTGTAACGTTAGCTAAAAAATTACAACTGAGAGGTATACCAACTTCAATACTTATAAATAAAGATGGTTTTGAATTCGCTAGAATAGTTGGCTCGATCGATTTTGAAAATGAAAATTTTGTTAAATGGTTAAGTAATTATAATTAATTCTTAAAGAAATAGGCGAAAGATACTAATACAATTATTGCAATAAATTGTATCAATACTCTAAGTTGCATTAATTTATTTGAATATTTTTTACTAGTTTCCCCACCTTTAAATAAAGTACCAATTCCAAGTATTAAAACAATACCAACAACAACTAGTAATACTATTGATATTATTTTTACTAATACTGCAGAAATCATATAAGTACTTTAGATTGTTTTTAAAATAAAAATACAAAAAAATATAGTATGACATTTTGCCTAGAAACAACAATTCTTGAACCAGAAGACAAGAATATTAAAAACGCTATAATTTTACTTCATGGATATGGAGGAGATGGAAAAGACATAAGCATGCTGTCTTTAAACTGGAAAAGACATTTACCGAATACAGTTTTTATTTGTCCAAATGGACATGAACAATGCCCTATTAATCCCTCTGGATATCAATGGTTTGATTTAACTAACGATAATGTAGATTATATTTTAGAACAGTCTCTAAAAGGAGAGGACATTCTAAACAAATTTATCAAAGAAGTTAAAGAGAGATTTAACTTACAAAACAATCAAATTTGTTTATCTGGATTTAGCCAAGGATGTATGATGTCTATTAATTTAGGGCTAACATCAGATAGTGAATATAATTGTATTGTAGGTTTTTCAGGTAAGATCATCAATCCAAAAGATCTGGAGATTAGAAAAAAAAACTCTACAAAAATTTTATTGATTCACGGAGAATTAGATCAAGTCGTATCTCCCAATTTTCTACTAGAGGCAAAAGATTTTTTTATTAGAAATAATATTGATATTGAAACACATTTAATTAAAAACTGCGACCATCATATCCCCATAGAGTCATCAAGTATTGCTCTAAACTACATATTAAAAAAAATAAAATAACCACTTGATATTGAAAAAAATTTTCTTTTAAGTTAAGCTTTGATTAAATGAACAATTTTATTGACAAAGATGTATCTTTAGAAAAATGTCCAGCTTTAGTATTGAACGCTGACTACAGACCTTTAAGTTATTATCCTTTATCGCTATGGTCATGGCAAGATACTGTTAAGTCTGTTTTTTTAGATAGAGTAACAATTGTTAGTACTTATGACAGAATTGTTAGAAGTCCATCATTCAATATGCAATTGCCAAGTGTTATAGCATTAAAAGATTATATTGTTCCTCAATCTAAACCAAGTTTTACAAGGTTTAATGTTTTTTTAAGAGATAAATTTTCTTGCCAATATTGTGGAAGTGGAGAGGAATTAACATTTGACCATCTGCTGCCAAGATCTAAAGGTGGTGAGACCAATTGGGATAATGTTGTAACTGCTTGTTCAGCTTGCAATGTTAAAAAAGGGGGAAAACTTCTGAAATCCTCTGGAATGAAACTTTCTCAATATCCATTTCAACCTTCGACTGAGGATTTACATCGCAACGGTAAAAATTTCCCACCAAATTATTTGCATAAAAGTTGGATGGATTACTTATATTGGGATGTAGAACTTGAGGCTTAAGTTCAAATTTTTTCAGAAATATTGATCGCTATTTTTGATCCAGTTTTAATTATTTTATCCATTATCGAGTACAATCCTTTTTTTGATGCACCATGTTCATAAGCAATGTCTTTATGATGCAATTCGTCTTCTCTGAATTTAATTATCTTAGATTTTAAGGCATTTTCATCAGACTGTAGTTGATCTATTTGATCTTGGTAATGTTTATCAATAACCTCTTCCACAGATGCAGTGCACAACATTGCAGCTTTTTTACCAAGCAGTGTTGAACCGAAACCTAAACCAACACCTAATAAATCCCATAAAGGAAGAAATTTTGTAGGCTTAATATTTCTTTTTCTGATCTCATTTTCAAAAAATTGACAATGCTCCATTTCATGAATTTTCATTTCTTCGATAGTTTTTTTTAAACTTTCGTTTTTAACAAGTGTATTGAGTGCCAATAATTGACCTTCATATATTTTGACAGCTCCTCGTTCACCTGCGTGATCTACCCTTATAAATTCTTCGACTCTTGAATTAGTTTTCTTCATATCTAATAAAAATATTTAAAAGTGTTATAATAAAAATTAAACTGATTACAATATTAATACTTGTAAGCGATAATCCCAAAATCCTAAATGTCACATCTTTACAGCTAACAGTTTTTTCATTCAATTGTCTGAGTAAATCTTCTTTAGTAATATTTTCATTAAAATCTCTTACCCCACAAATTGATGATTCTTGAAAAAAACCTTGTTCAATTCCATAATGATAAAATGAAATTGCTAAGGAGAAGATAAAAGTGAGAATTAATAATAGAATTAAGAATTTCTGATTTTTCTTTAAAACTAATATTGTTATTATTAATATTATACTTAATCCGTAGGGAATTCTCTCTATTAGACACAAATTACAGGGCTGATATCCAAGCACATATTCTATGAAATAGGCAGATATTAGTGAAATAAAACTAAATATAAGAATAATTTTTAAATATTGTTCAGCTTTTAAATCAAACATCAGTTTAAGCAACTAAATAGATTATCATTCCAATAATAACAATGGTTAACCCAATTATTGTAAACCATTTTGATCCGTGTTCATCCATAAATTTAGTAAATAGATCTCCAAATTTATATGCTAGGTATGAAATAATAAAAAAACGCATACCTCTTGAAATTAAGCTTATTAAAACAAATACCAAAAAATTAAACCCTATAAGGCCACTTGCAATAGTAAAGACTTTATAGGGAAGAGGAGTAAAACCAGCTAAAAAAAGAATTCCTAGCCAAGCATAAAAACCTTCATTATTAGTTAGACTCTCTTCTATGTAAGCTAATTTATCCTCATAATCATAAAAATTCATTATATTTGATCCAAGTTCAAAAAAAAATGCTCCTATTAAATAACCTAGCATGCCACCCATTACTGAAAAAATTGTGGTTATGAGGAAGATTTTTTTGAAATCACTCTTTTTAGAGATTACCATTGGAATAACCATCACATCTGGTGGGATAGGAAAAAATGAACTTTCAATAAATGATACAACTGCCAGATAATATTTAGAACTTTTATGACATGCTAAATCTAAACATTTTTTGTAAAGATTATTAAACATTTTTTGGTTTTAATATAAATTTAGTTCTTATACTATTTATTTATTATTAAACAATTCAGGGCGAATGGCGGAACTGGTAGACGCGCACGACTCAAAATCGTGTTTCGCAAGAAGTGAGAGTTCGATTCTCTCTTCGCCCACCAAATTATGGAATTAAGTAAAATAAACAGTCTAGTAGAACTTTTTTTTACAAAGTTTAAGGAAATAAATTTAGTTTCTGATAGACCATTCCTAAAATGGTTAAAAGATAATAAAAGAGTTTTCTTATCATGGAAACAAGTTGAATTAAAGATCCGGATATTATCTAAATACCTAAAAAAAAATTTAGATAAAGGCGATAGATGTATCTTATTGTCTGAAAATCGCCCTGAGTGGCTTATTTCGGATATAGCTATCATGAATGCTGGTGGTGTTACCGTGCCTCTGTTTACAACTTATTCAGAAAAAGATTACGAATATATTATTAATGACTGTAAGCCCAAAATATTAATTGTTTCAAATAAAAATCAATTAAAAAAAGTAGAAAAATTTATCTCAAGGGAAATAAAAATTTTATCCATTGAAAACATAAACAACGAAATTGATAATGTTGATAGTATTTTTGAAAATTATTCTAAAAAAGAAAATTTAAAAACCCAATTAATCTTTAATCAAAATATTAAAAGAAAAGACCTTGCATGCATAATTTACACATCTGGGACAACAGGTAATCCAAAAGGGGTTATGTTAAGTCATGGCGGTATTTTATCAAATTGTGAAGGTGCTCAAGAAATTTTATTTTCTTTAATTAAAAATAGTGAACCAACATTCTTAACTTGGCTTCCGTTATCACACTCATATGAACACACTGTACAATTTGTTCAAATTTCACTTGGGGCAAAAATTTATTATGCTGAAAGTCTAGAGAAGTTATTATCCAACATGTCTTTGGCAAAACCTACTATAATGACTGCAGTGCCGAGATTTTATCAAAATTTATATAGTAAAATTTCCTCAAATTTTTCAAAACAAACTGGTCTTAAGAGGAAATTAATATTATCTACCATCTCACTCGGAATTAAAAAACTAAATAATGAGAAACTTACTTCTAAAGAAAAATTTGTTAATTTTTTCTGCGAAAATCTAGTGAGAAGAAAAATCAAAAATCAGTTTGGTGGAAAACTAAAGGCTTTCGTTTCGGGCGGTGGTGCCCTAGATCAAAGAATTGGAGAATTTTTAAATGCTATAGGATTACCAACTCTACAAGGGTATGGTCTAACAGAGGCTTCCCCAGTTGTAAGTTGCAATATTCCTGGGAAAATTAGGATTGAGACAGTAGGACCTCCTTTCAAAACAAATCAAGTGAGTATTGCAGAAGACGGAGAAATTTTAGTTAAAGGTGAAAATGTAATGCTCGGTTACTGGAATAAAAAAAAAGAGACAGATGATATTATTAAAGATGGTTGGTTACATACTGGAGATATAGGACAAATTACAAAAGAAGGAAATTTAAAGATAACAGACAGAAAGAAAGAAATAATAGTTAATCTTGGTGGAGACAACATTTCACCATCAAAAATTGAAAATTTGTTAAGCTTAAATGATAAAATTCTGCAAAGTTTTGTTTATGGAGATAAAAAAACGTTTTTAGTAGCTTTAATTGTAACTCAAAGTGAGGAAAATAAAAAAGAAATTGAATTTTATTTAGATAATTTGAATAAAAATTTATCTTTAGTAGAAAAAGTTAAAAAATTCAAATTAATTAGAGAAGAATTTACAATTGACAATGGAATGTTAACACCAACTTTAAAACTAAAAAGAAAAAAAATTTTAGAAAAATATAAAGAAGAGTTAGAAAAACTTTATTAATCTAATTAAATTTATTGATTATAAAGCGCATAAACATTAACTTTTTACACAATTAAAAAAAATAAAAGTTTTATTAAATTTAAAAATTATTTTTTAAATTTTTAAACTTTAATTAAAGAATTGACATAACGTATATAAAAAAATAAAAATAAGGTAATCGCGAATCAATTTGATTCGTTTAACTAAAAAGGGAGCTAAAGATGCCTAAGAGAAGAAAAAAAGCAAAGAAGGCTAAGAAAAAAGCTAAGAAAAAAGCTAAAAAAAGAAGAAGAAGATAATAACTTAGTACTCTTTATAAAAAACGCTTCTCATAACTTTTTGTGTGAGGGGCGTTTTTTTTAATCTTCAATCTGATCTTCAACCTCTGAAATTGGTTCTTCAACAGGCAAATTATTATTACTTGATGATTTTGGAGTTTTGTTTTCTTCTTTAACTTCCTTATTAATATTTCTTTTTAAGGCTTTATCTAATTTTTTTTGTGTATCTTCTTTTGAAACATTTAAAACTATTTGAAATTCCGAGATAATTCTTTCATAAGCCTTTTCAAAAAGTTGTCTCTCACTGTAAGATTGATCAATCATTATATCATCTCCTTTATTTAAATCTCTTACTACCTCAGCAAGCTCGTAAATTTTTCCAGAAGAAATCTTTGCCTCGTACTCCTGCGCTCTTCTGCTCCACATAGATCTTTTAATTTTAGGTTTACTTTTTAAAATTGATATACTTTTGTTTACTTGATTAATTGTAGAAAGTGGACGTAAATTAGATTGTTTATTTACTGGCACCATTCCATTTGCTTTATCTTTTTCAAATTTAATGATGTACGTTTCTACGTCAATTCCTCCAATATTTATTTTCTTAAATTCAGTAATTTGACCAACTCCATGTTTTGGGTAAACTACATAGTCCTTAATTTTGTATTCTCTTTTTTCAGTGCTTTGTTTTTTAACTTTTTTAATTTCAGGTTTTATTTCATTACTTTTTGCAATTCTTAAGTTCTCTGATTGAGTTTCACTTTTTTTCCCACTTTTTTTGACTAATTTTTTTGAGAGTTTTGGGGATACTTTAACAATTTTTTTAATTTTTTTAATTTTTTTAATTTTAGAAATTTTTTTTAATTTTTTTGTTTTTGATTTTTTTTTAAAGGTTTTCTTTAAAATATTTTTCAAACTTATTTTGCTCATTCTTATATTTTTCATGATCCGAGGGTGGATCTTTTTTTTCGCTTATATTGGGCCAGATTTCAGAATATTGTTTGTTGATTTCTAACCACTTTTCGCTACCCGGTTCTGTATCTGCTTTAATTGCATCAACTGGACACTCAGGTTCACAAACGCCACAATCTATACACTCATCAGGTTTAATTACAAGCATATTTTTTCCTTCGTAAAAACAATCAACAGGACAAACATCAACACAATCCATTAGTTTACATTTAATACATTTGTCATTAACTATATAAGTCATTTTATTATTTCTTTTTTAATTCTTTCTTTAATATCTCCCATTAATTTACTGTCTATATAAAGTAAACCAGTTAATCTTCTCATTAGATTAGTTTCATAAATATCAGCATCATTATTTGAGTAAATTATTTTCCAAAGTGTCTCGATTATCTTAATTTTGTTTTCATCTTCCATATTTTTCACTTCTTTGGTGAAATCTAATATTTGATTAGAATTCTCTTCTATTTTTTTTCCATTATCAATTATTTCTTTTATATTTTCATTGTTAGCACCGATTTCAATCAAAGTTTTTTTAATTATTTCCTCTTCCATAGTTGAATAATTTTGGTCAATCTTTGCCGCATAAATTAACAATGCTGCAACTTTAGATAGGTCATCTTTTGTACTATTATTTTTTTTAAAGAACATAACTCTAGTTTAAATTTAAATTTTTCAAAATTTTAAAAGGATTTTCTTTTATATCTTTTTTATTTTCATTTTTAATCCTCTTTATTGGCGCATATTTAAAAAATACTTCGCTGTCTTTTTCTACAATTTTATAATTCATTATTTTAAGCAGTTGCTTAAAATTATCTTTATTACAGCCTAATAAATTAAGCATTTCTGGCATCATTTTTAATCTGTTTTAAGTTTCCTGTATTTGAATTTATTATTTGTACGAATAACCTTTCTAGAATATCAATTCTTACATAAAAGTTATTAAATTTTTCAAATCCACATAGTAGCATAAAATCTTTATTTTTTAATTTTATCGTTGTTTAAAAAATTG
>CACLWP010000009.1 GCA_902610675.1 uncultured Pelagibacteraceae bacterium
AACCAGGTGAGATTTTTCATATTTCCACCAAAAATTTAATATCAATTAAAAATTTAGTAAAAAATATTTTTCTAATAATGAATGGTAACTTTAAAAAAAATGTTAAAATATCAAAAGACAGAATTGGAAAAGATAAAATTTATCATCTTGATTGTGGAAAAATTAAAAAAGATTTAAACTGGACACCCAAAGTAAATTTAAAAGATGGTCTTAAAAAAACCATTGAATGGTTCATTAAATACAATAATGAATTAAAGATTGAGAGTAGAAAATACATTCATATAAAATAAAAAAATATATATGAAAATACTAATTCTAGGCGGATGTGGATATATAGGAACAAAACTTACGAATGATTTGTTAAAGAAAAATTATAAAATAACTGTATATGATACTCAGTGGTTTGGTAATTATTTAAAGCAACATAAAAACTTAAAAATTATTAAGGGCGATGTCAGATCGATAGATAACAAAATTTTTAAAAACGTAAATACAGTAATTAATCTTGCAAATATAGCAAATGACCCAAGTGTAGATTTGAGCCCAACTTTATCATGGGAAGTAAATGTTTTAAGTTTATTTCAAATTTTAAATAAATGTAAAAAAAATAAAGTTAAACATTTTATTCACTCTAGCTCTGGCAGTGTTTATGGAATCAAAACTGAAAAAAAAGTTACTGAAGATTTAGAGCTTGTCCCACTATCTATTTATAATAAAACTAAAATGATTTCTGAGAGGATATTATTGAGTTTTAAAGATGATTTAACTTTTCATTCTATTCGTCCCGCAACTGTTTGCGGATATTCACCTAGAATGAGATTTGATGTTTCAGTTAATAATTTAACACTTCAAGCTTTAAAATATAAAAAAATTAAAGTTTTCGGAGGAAATCAAATAAGACCGAATGTCAATATAATTGATATTTCACGAATATTTCAACATTTCATTATAAATAAAAATAAAATTAGATCAGGTTTTTACAATGCAGGATTTGAAAATTTATCAATTCTAAAAATTGCCAAAATGATTTCAAAATTTACAGGTGCTAAGATAAATATTCTAAAAAATAATAACGATCCACGCTCTTACAAGCTAGACTCGTCTAAATTATTAGAAACAGGCTTTAAACCAAAATGTAACGTAAGATATGCTATTGAGGAATTGATTAGTATGTATAAAAGAAAAAAACTAAATGATAATGATAGTAACTATACTGTTAAATGGATGAAAAAAAAAAATATAAAATAAAAATGGGAAAAGAAATAGATTTATTAAAAAAATACCCGAAAGCAAATAGGAATTTAAAAGAAAGAGCTAATTCAAAAACTGATAATGAGAGAAATATTGCAAGGAAATTTGGTAAAGAATTTTTTGATGGTGATCGAAGATATGGTTATGGAGGATATAATTATAATCCAAAATATTGGTCAGAGGTTGTACTTGATTTTCAAAAGTATTGGCAATTAGACTCAAATTCCTCTTTATTAGATGTAGGTTGTGGAAAAGGATTTATGCTTTATGATTTTAAAAGATTAATTGATGGAATAAAAGTAAAAGGCATAGACTTATCTGCTTATGCAATAGAAAATTGTTATGCTGGTATGAAAAACTTTTTACAAGTAGGTAATGCCAATAGACTTGAGTTTAAAAATTCGGAGTTTGATTATGTAATCTCTATTAATACAATTCACAATTTAGAATTACAAGAATGCAAACAAGCTATAAAAGAAATTTCTAGAGTATCAAGAAAAGGAAGTTTTATTACAGTGGATGCTTTTAGAAATTCTGAAGAGCAGAAAAGAATGCATGATTGGAATTTAACCGCTAAAACAATTTTATCTGTAAATGAATGGAAAAAATTATTTAGTGATTTAGACTATAACGGAGATTTTTATTGGTTTATACCATGATAAATTACTTAAATTTATATAAAGTCTTTTTTTACCTAAGGTATGTAGAAGAAACTATTTCAAAAAAATATTCAGAAGGTAAAATGAGGTGTCCAACACATTTGTCTATAGGACAAGAGGCTATTTCAGCTATTTTTTCATGTTTAGTTAAAAAAAAAGATTACACAATCAGTATGCACAGACCTCATACCCATTACCTAGCAAAAGGTGGAAATTTAAATGCATTAATTTCTGAATTATATGGAAAAGCAAATGGTTGTTCAAAGGGTAGAGGTGGGTCTATGCATTTAGTGGATGAAAGTGTAAATTTTATGGGTTCAACTTCGATATTAGGAAATAATATACCAATTGGAATTGGCCTGGGCTTGTCATCTAAAACTTTAAAAAAAAATAATATAACCTATATATTTTTAGGTGACGCTGCTGTTGAACAAGGTTCATTCTATGAGTCACTAAATTTTGCTGTAGTTAATAATTTAAAAGTAATATTTATCTGTGAAAATAATGAGTTCTCAGTTTATTCAAACCTTTCATTAAGGCAGCCAAAAAATAGAAAAATTTTTCAACTTGCAAAAAGTATCGGTGTGAATTCAAATTTTTCAACAGGAAAAAAGCTTGAAGATATTTACAAAAAAATGAAAAATGCAATTGACTATGTAAACAAAAATAAAAAGCCTTATTTCCTAGAAATTAAAACTTCTAGATGGATTGAACATTGCGGTCCTAATGATGACAGTGGCTTAGGCTATAGATCGTTAAATAAATTAAGGCTGTGGAAAAAAAATGATTTTTTGATTTCACTTAAAAAAAAATTAAATACAAAATCTAATATTACAAAAAAAATTGAAAATAAGATTAAGTCTAAAGTTCTTAAAGCATTTAAATTTGCTGAAAAATCAAAATTTCCAAAAATTCAAGACCTATTGACAAATGTATATGAATAAAAACAAAAAAAAATTTAATGAAGCTATTAATGACGGATTAATATTTTCACTTAAAAAAGATAAAAATTTATTGTGTTATGGGCTTGGTATAAATGACCCTAAAAGAACATTTTCAACTACTCAAAATCTACTTGAAAAATTTGGAAAAAAAAGAATTTTCGAAGTTCCAAATTCAGAAAATACAGTTATGGGTCTAGCTGTTGGGGCAGCGCTAGGTGACGTAAGATCTATCATTTCACATCAAAGATTAGATTTTTTTTTATTAGCTATGGATCAACTTGTTAATTCAGCTGCAAAATGGAAATATATGTTTGGTAGAAAAAAATCTTTGCCGATTACAATAAGATTAATAATAGGAAGAGGATGGGGGCAAGGACCTACACATTCTCAAAATTTACAATCCTGGTTCAACCATATTCCAGGTTTAAAAATTGTTTGTCCAGCAAATCCAGGAAATGCTCAACAACTTTTAATTAATTCAATTTTTGATCCAAATCCTGTTATTTTTATTGAGCACAGATGGCTTCATAATGTCTACGGGCCAGTAGAAAAACCTAAAATTGAAAAGTTAGGCTTAAGTAGAGTATATAAAAAAGGAAAGGATATTACTATAGTATCTAATGGATATTTAACTCTAGAAGCAATTAAAGCTTCTGAAATTTTAAAATCAGAAATAGGAATAGATGTTGAAATTATTGATTTAAACGTAATTAAACCTCTTAATTTAACTTTAATTTTATCTTCAATAAAAAAAACAAAAAGATTGATATGTTTAGATACTGGAATGATAACAGGTTCAATATCTTCTGATATTGTGAGTAAAGTTGTATCTAAATCTATGAAGGATCTAAAGTCACCACCCGCAATTATTGGTTTGCCAGATATTCCCATACCAAGTACATATAATGGTGCAAGTTTTTATCCAAATTATAAAAATATTATAATTAAAGTAAAAAAAATTTTTAACGTTAAAAAAAAAATAAACAAAAATCATTTTAAATTAGATGGTCCAATAGATGTGCCAGGAAATTGGTTTAAAGGTCCATTTTAATGAGTATAAAATTTAAGGCAGCAGTACTTGAAAAATTTAATAAAAAACTAAACATTGTAGAACTTGCAACTAGATATCCAGAAAAAGACCAAATACTTGTAAAATTAAAGTATTCTGGGATTTGTAAAAGTCAAATAATGGAAATAGATGGAAAAAGAAATAACAAAAAATGGCTACCTCATATGTTAGGACATGAAGGATCTGGAGTAATAACACAAATAGGTAAAAACATAAATGATTTTAAAATTGGTGATAAGGTTTTTTTAAGTTGGATTAAAAATAATAAAAAAGATTGTTCAGCTATTAAATATATTAAAAATAATCAAATTATAAACGCTGGAAAGGTAACTACATTTAATTCTTTTGCTTTAGTATCAAGGAATAGAGTTTACCATTTACCAAAAAACATCGATTATAAGACTGGAGCTTTATTGGGATGTGCTTTTCCAACTGGTTTTGGTATGATTTTAAAAAGTATATCGAAACAAAAAAAAATAAAACTTCTTATTATAGGCTTAGGTGGAATTGGATTATCATCTCTTATAGCTGCAA
Organism: uncultured Pelagibacteraceae bacterium; assembly: GCA_902610675.1. GTDB lineage: Bacteria > Pseudomonadota > Alphaproteobacteria > Pelagibacterales > Pelagibacteraceae > Pelagibacter. The sequence goes on from CACLWP010000009.1 coordinate 4,458, forward strand.
ATAATTTGGGGTATAAAAATATTCATGTATTAGAAAAAAGTAAAAAAAAAATTGAGCATGTAAAAAAATATATAAAAAATAATAATATTAAATATTATTTTAGCAACAAAGTAATTACCAAAGAATATTATGACAATATAATTGAAACCTCTGGAAATATAAATATTTTATCAAAAAGCCTAAATTTTATACATAATAAAGGTAAAATTGTATTTGCATCACATCCTGATACAAAATTAAAAATTAAAATTAATCCTCATGAATTAATTAAAGGAAAAAAAATAATTGGAAGTTGGGGTGGGAATATTAAATTCGAGAAAGACATAGATCAAATTACTAAAATTATTAAAAAATCAAAGTTTATAAACAAATTATTTTTAGATAAAGTATATTCCTTAAAACAAATTAATTTAGCTATTACTGATTTTAGAAAAGGAAATATTGTACGACCTTTAATTAAGTTTTAATTTATGAAAAAAAAAATCACATTTTGTTTTGATATTGATAATACCATATGCAAAACAGATGATAGAGCATATAGTAAGTCAAAACCAATATATAAAGCAATAAGAACAATAAATAATCTTTATAACAATGGCCACACTATAAAAATTTTCACTGCGAGATATATGGGAAGAAACAAGGATAATATCAAAAATAGTAAAAATATTTACTTGAAAACAAAAAAGCAAATTGATAGTTGGGGTCTAAAATATAATAAATTAATAATTTCAAAACCATCTGCAGATATTTATATCGATGACAAAAGTTATGGATACAATAACAGCTGGATATTAAACTTTAAAAAATATGAAAAAAAATAAAATTAAATATATAAATTCTTATATTAATGAAATTTCAAATAAAATTTTAGAAAATGAAAACCAAAAAGAAAAAATATTTGAAATTTTTTCAGTTCTAAAAAAATTAAATAAAAATAACACTGTTCATGTTTTTGGCAATGGGGGCAGTTCGTCTATAGCATCTCATTTTAGTATGGATCTAACCAATAATAGTTCACTAAAATGTATAAATCACTCTGATCCATCAATGATAACCTGTTATTCAAACGATTTTGGTTATGAGAATTGGATGAAAAGAGCTTTGGAAAAATTTGGAAAAAAAGGTGATTTATTATTTTTGATTTCTTCAAGCGGGGAGTCCCAGAATATAATTAATTCACTTAAGATCGCAAAAAAACTTAAATTTAAAAAAATTATAGGTTTTTCAGGTTTTCATAAAAATAACAGATTAAGTAAACAAGCAGACATATCTTTTTGGATAAACTCTAAAAATTATAATATGATTGAAAATATTCATCAAATATACCTTCTTCTTTTAGTTGATCTGTTTAAAGATATTAATAAATAGTTTATAAATGCCCAGGGCAACAAGAAAATTATCTCTAATAAACAGAATTAAAAACAAGATTTTTTTTATAGGTTCTTTAATTTATTCATTTCCATTACTTATAATTATAATATTAATTTTTCCATTCAGAAGAATAATTATTTCTGAATTGGAAACGAGATCTATCGGTCACATGTCAGTTGCAGTAGAAATATTTTTGTCAGAAATTAAAATTGGTAAATTTAACAAAAAAAATATTTATTTATGGTTTTCAAATAAAAAAATTGCAAATAGATATTTATACCACAAGTGGAAACAAAAAATATTTGTAGTAAATAGATTTTTAATTAAACCCTTATTTTTCTTAATTAACAATATTTATTTTTTAAAATTTCTTAGATCACCATTTAGACATTGGAAATATAATAAACCAATAAATTGGCAAAATGTTGACATACATAATGTATTAGAAATAACAAATCCAAGTATTAAATTTTCAGACGAAGAAGAAAATTTAGCAAAAGATTTTTTTAAAAAAAATAATTTAATTAAAAATGAATATATTTGTTTTATGAGTAGGTCAAATTTCTATCTTAAAGATGAGGTGTCTATTAGAGATACAAATATAAAAAATTTATTTGAAGCAATGAAAAAAATCTGTAATGAAAGAAATATTGTTGGTATAAGGATGGGACACAATGAAGAGGAATCAAATTTGTCGTCAAAAGATATTGTTGATTTTTCATCGCAACCAGAAAGAAATGAATTTCTCGAAATATACCTTTTAATGAATTGTAAATTTTTAGTAAGCACTGGTACTGGTGCTGATCATGTTCCTATTTTGAATAGAAAGAAAATATTATATATAAATTACGCTGATATAAATAATATTAATAATGCATGTAATGCATATATTCCTTTAATGATTACAAAAAAATTTGCTGAAATTAAAAGTAATAAACTCATTAATTATGATGAAGTTTTTAAAAGAAAACTTTGTGAGGAACTCTATGAGAGAGATTTGAATATGAGAGGGTTTAAATCAGTCCAAAACACTATTGATGAAATTTATGATGCAATCTGTGAAATGGATAATTTAATTGTAGAAGATAAAAGTGGTTACATTGAAAACAGAAATCAAAAAAAATTTTGGTCATGTTTTAAAAACTATTATTCTTTGCCAAAATATAAAACAATAATACCAAACAAATTTATTGAAAATAATATTGAGTTATTTTCATAGATTTTATTATTTAAGTTTTTTTACCAATTCGGATATTTTCTTGTCGTGGTAATAAATATTCTTCATCACTTTCGACGCCTCAGTTGGAGAATATTTAAAAGCAATTTTTAATAATTGCATCCAATTTGAATTATTTTTAGATCGAATTTTACTGATATTTTCTATGATTTTGATGTGATTATTTTTATTTTTTTTTTTCATTATATAAAAATTTTTTAAGTTTTTAATTATACAATAATCACAAGATAAAAAAAAGTTAATTGATTTAGTATTTAATTTATTTACTTTTGCAAATATTTTAATTTTTTGAAATTTTTTTTCTAGATTTAATAACGCCTTCTTACCAATTTTTTTATTTCTATATTTTTTAAGAATTGCAATAGAGACTTCCCATTTTAATTTTTTTTGTAGTCTTATATAACCTAATTTTTTCTTATATATCTTAATTATGAATATTTTATGTTCATTTTTATCAAGTTGGTCACTAAACCATTTATCATGATCTTGCTTACCAATTAATTCAGTGTTTCCTGAATTTTCTCTTGAATCTTTATCATTTCTTAAATTTAGTAAAAAGTTTCTGTCACTTATTTTCGCTTTAATTAGTTTAATTCTCATACTTTTTTTATATATTAATTAAATGAATTTTAAATCACCATTTTTTGTTGCTGAAATTTCTGCTAACCACAATGGAAAAATACAAAACGCGAAGAAATTAATCTATAATGCAAAAAAATATGGTGCTGATGCAGTAAAATTACAAACTTATTCCCCAGAAACAATTACATTAAAATCACGAAATAAATATTTTAAAATAAACAAAGGGCCTTGGAAAAACTATTACTTGTGGGATTTATATCAAGAAGGACATACTCCGTTTAGTTGGCATAAAGAATTATTTGAGTATGCAAAGAAATTGAAAATAAAAATATTTAGTACTCCATTTGATGAAAAAGCAGTAGACTTTTTAGAAGGTCTTAATTGTCCTTATTATAAAGTTGCATCATTCGAAATAACACATTTGCCATTAATTAAAAAAATTGCTTCCAAAAAAAAAGACATGATAATTTCAACTGGACTGGCAAACTTAAAAGAAATCAAAACAGCCTATGATACTGCCAAAAGATACGGAGCCAAAAACGTAACGTTATTATATTGTGTTAGCAATTATCCATCTAATATTGAGGATTTTAATCTAATGAATATTAATTTATTAAAAAGAAAATTTAATTGCAATGTAGGTTTATCAGATCACTCTCTAGATAATTCTATATCTTCAACAGCAGTTGTTTTAGGCGCAAGGGTATTTGAAAAACACATTGCTTTAAATAAGAAAAAAGGTTTAGACTCTCATTTTTCTTTGGTAGGTAAAGAGATTTACGAATACAAGCAGAATTTATTAAAAATTTATGAATTAATAAAAAATAAGAATTTCTTTAGATCAAAAAAAGAACTTGAAAATATAAAATTTAGAAGATCAATATTTTCTTTCAAAGATATAAAGAAAGGAGAAAAATTTTCACATGAAAATATAAAAGTTGTTAGACCATCAGATGGACTAGATCCAAAATTTTATGAAAAATTAATCGGAAAAAAATCAAAATTTAGTATAAAAAAAAATTACCCTTTAAAAACAAAACATTTATAAAATGAATAAAATAATTCCTTATGGAAAACAATATATTGAAAAGAGCGATATAGCTGCTGTTACTCAAGCCTTAAAAAAAGACAAAGTAACTACTGGTCCATATGTTAAAAAATTTGAAAATAAAATAAGTCAATTTGTAAAGTCAAAATACTCAACTGTGTGTAGCAGTGGTACAGCAGCACTTTATTTAGCTTTTCAATCAATAAATTTAAAAAAAAACGATGTAATTATTATGCCTTGCATCACCTTTGTATCTTCTTACAGTATTGCAAAAATGTTTGGTGCAAAGGTTTATCTCGCAGATGTTGATCCAAACAATGGTCAGATGACCCCGAACGATGTAATAGATTGTTGCAAAAAATATAAAATAAAAAAATTAAAGCTAGTAGTGCCAATGTATCATGGTGGTTATCCGGTAAATGCTACAAATTTTAAAAAATTAAAAAAAAAATTTAACTGCTATATAATTGAGGATGCATGCCACGCATTTGGATCAACTTATAAATCAAATAATAAAACTTTTAAAATTGGTTCATGCAAACATGCAGATATTTCAACTTTTTCTTTTCATCCCCTTAAATCAATTACTACAGGTGAGGGGGGAGCAGTGACTACGAATTCTAAAAAAATTTATAATAAGTTAGAAATTTACCGCTCTATAGGTATTAAAAGGTCAAAAGAACATTGGAAATATGATATCATTGAGCCAAGTCTGAACTTCAGATTATCAGATATTCAATGTGCATTAGGCATAAGTCAGCTTACTAAAATAAATAAGTTCATTAAGAAAAGAGAGCAAATTGCAAAATTATATAATAAATTTTTAATAAATAATAAAATTGAAGTTATTAAATATGATAAAAACTTGAAATCAGCCTACCACTTGTATCTTCTTAAAATAAAAAATTTTAATTTGAGGAAAAAAGATAATTTTCTTAAATTCATGAAGAAAAAAAAAATTTATATTCAATATCATTATATTCCAATTTATAAATTTAAAGTTTTTAAAGATAAATTTATTGGAAAGAATGCTAAATATTTTTATGAACATACGGTAAGTCTTCCAATTTATTTTGAACTTTCAAGAAAAAAACAAAAATATGTTATCAATTCTATTCTTAGTTTTTTCAGAAAATGAAAATAGTCATAGGAACCGCAAATTTTAATCAAAATTATGGCTTAATAAATAGTAAAATTAAAAATTTTCATGAAGCTAATAGAATTTTAAATTACTGTAGAAAAAAAAATATTAAATATTTAGATACTGCTTTTTCATATAATTTGTCAAAAAAATTCATCAATAGTTTAAATTTTAATGATTTAAATATTATTACAAAAATAAAATTACCAAAAAAAAACAAAAAAAATTTTATAGATGATTTAGAAAAAAAATTAATAAAGGAATTAAAATGTTATAAAGCAAATAAATTTTATGCACTTTTGCTTCACAACTCAAAAGATTTAAAATCAAAATATGGTGATGAATTATTAAAAAAGATAATGTATTTAAAAAAAATTGGATTAGTAAATAAACTAGGAGTATCTATTTATGAAACTAAAGAGTTAAATTTAATATTTAAAAAATTCACCCCAAACATTATTCAGCTTCCAATAAATATAATTGATAGAAGATTCTTAGAGAAAAAAATCATTTTGAAACTTAGAAAAATGAAAATCCAAATTCAGGCAAGATCTATATTTTTACAAGGAATATTAACCAAAGATCCAGAAACACTTAAGTCTTTAAAAAAAAATAAAAGATTATATGAATTTATCTTAAGTTTATATAATTGGTGTGCTAAAAAAAATTTTGATTTAAAAGAGGCATGCTTACTTTTTATTAAAGAGCAAAAAAGTATTAATTTTCTAACAATCGGCATTGAAAGTTTAGAAGAACTGAAGCAAAATCTTTCAAGCTTGAGTAAAAATAAAAATTTTGATTTAAATAGATTTGTTTCAAAAAATAAAAAAATAATAGATCCTAGGAAATGGTAAAAAAAAATATATCAGTAATAGTTCAAGCAAGATACAATTCGACAAGATTTCCAGGAAAAATACTTCAAAAAATAAACAATATAACACTTCTAGAAATACTAATTAAAAGAATTTTAAAATCTAAAAAAATCAATAGTCTTATAATTGCATGTACAAGAAATAAGCATGATGATGAAATATTAGAAATTTGTAAAAAATATAGTGTAAAGATCTATAGAGGATCAGATAAAGATGTTCGATCAAGATATTTAGAAGTTTTAAAAAAATATAAAGTACAAAATATTATTCGCATAACATCAGATTGTCCACTGATTGACCACAAATTGATGGATGCACTTATAGACAAATTTTTTTTAGGAAATTATGAATATTTATCTAATACAATTAAACCAACATATCCGGATGGTATGGATATTGAAATCTTTAAATCGGAATTGATAAATCCGTCAAAGTCCTCAAAAATCTCAAATTTAGATAAAGAGCATGTTACACCCAGTTTTCATAACAAAAAAAAATATAAAATATATAATTTTGAGTCAAAAAAAAATTATTCCAATTTAAGATTAACAGTAGATACAAAAGAAGATTTTTATTTCTTAGAAAAATTATTGGAAAGATTTAACTATAATTATATGATTTCACTAAAAAAAATTTTAGATTTTTCAGATAAAAATAAAAATTTTTTTACAAAATTTAACTTTGAAAATAGAAATTTAGGGATGAAAATTAATTTGGGACAGAAATACTGGAAAAGAGCAAATAATGTAATTCCAGGTGGCACAATGCTTTTTTCAAAAAACCCAGATCTTCACTTACCTCAGTTGTGGCCAGCATATTTTTCAAGAGCAAAAGGAATTAATATTTGGGACCTTGAAAATAAAAAATATAAAGATATTTTTTTAATGGGAATAGGAACCAATACGCTTGGTTATTCATATCAACCTGTTGAGAATAAGATTAAACAAAGTTTATTCAAAAGCAATATGTCTTCGCTCAATTCTATTGAGGAAATCTTTCTGGCTGAAAAATTGTTAGATATGCATAAATGGGCAGAAAAAGCGAGGTTTACTAGATCTGGAGGAGAAGCCAACGCGGTGGCTATAAGAATTGCTAGAGCTTATTCAATAAAATCAAACATCGCAATTTGTGGATATCATGGTTGGCACGATTGGTATTTATCAACTAATTTGTCTGATAAAAAAAATTTGGATAACCATTTAATGAAAAATTTGTCTATAAATGGTGTTCCAAGAAATTTAAAAAATACTGTTTTTCCTTTTGAATATAATAATTTTGAGCAATTAAAAAGATTAGTTGAGGATAAAAATATTGGAATAATAAAAATGGAAGTTGAAAGAAATTATACACCAAAAAATAATTTTCTTAAAAAAATAAGAAAGCTATGTGATAAAAAAAATATAATTTTAATATTTGACGAATGCACCAGTGGATTTAGAGGATGTTTTGGAGGACTTCATTTGAATTATAATGTAAATCCAGATATTTTAATTTTAGGTAAAGCTCTTGGAAATGGATATGCCATAAACGCTGTACTAGGTAAAAAAGATATAATGGATGCCTCAAAAAAAACATTTATAAGTAGTACTTTCTGGACTGAACGTATAGGTCCAATTGCAGCTTTAGAAACACTCAAACAAATGGAAAAAATTAAATCATGGAAACTGATATCAGCTACAGGAAAAAAAATTAAAAAAAACTGGTTAAAAATTAGTAAAAATAATGGTTTAAAAATAAACGTTCAAGGACTGGATGCTTTACCAAATTTTATTTTTAAATCAAAAAACCATAACGCTTATAAATCCTATATTTCACAAGAAATGGTTAAAAAAAGAATATTAGCATCTAATACAGTATATACTTGTATTTCTCATGATGATAAAGATCTCAAAAATTATTATGATATTTTAAATAACATATTTAAAAATATTAAAAGATGTGAGGATGAAAGAGAAAAAATATCAAATCTTTTAGATGTAGATGAGGGCTTAATTGGAATAAGAGGCAAATAATGTTTAAAAATAAATCGATATTAGTTACAGGTGGAACAGGAAGTTTTGGTAAAGCATTTATAAATTATATAATTAAAAAACATCCAAATTTTAGAAGATTAGTTGTCTTTAGTCGTGATGAGTTAAAACAGTTCGAAATGTCTAATCAAAAAAATTTTCAACACCCAAATATAAGAATGTTTATAGGAGATATAAGAGAAAAAGAGAGATTAAAAAGAGCATTGGAAGGTATTGAATTTGTAATTCATGCAGCTGCTTTAAAACAAGTACCAACTGCAGAATATAACCCTTTTGAATTCATAAAAACCAACATTGTAGGAACACAAAATTTAGTTGAAGCATGTATAGACTCTAAAGTGAAAAAAGTAATTGCTTTATCGACAGACAAAGCATCTTCTCCAATAAATCTTTATGGAGCCACTAAACTTTGTTCTGATAAATTGATTTTATCAGCCAATAATATCATAGGTAAGAGAAACTTAAGCTTTTCAGTAGTTAGATATGGAAATGTAATGGGTAGCAGAGGTTCAGTCATTCCATTTTTTCTAGACACTTATTCAAATAAAAAAAAACTTCCATTAACAGACATAAATATGACAAGATTTAATATATCTATGTCTCATGCTATAAAATTGGTAGAGGATGGCATTAAAAATGCAACAGGTGGTGAAATAATTGTACCAAAATTAAAGAGTTTTAGAATCAAAGACTTAATAGAAGCAATAACAAAAAAAAAAAATTACTTTTATGTAGTTGGGATTAGGCCGGGAGAAAAGATTCATGAGGAGCTTATAAGTCAAGCAGAGGCCAAAAATACATTAGAATTCAAAGATCATTATAGAATTTATCCAAATTTAAACTCTAAAAATATTAAATCACTTCAAAAAAACATGAAATGTAAAAGTATTGACTGTAATTTTAGTTACAATAGTGGAACAAATTCTCATTTTATGAAAATTAATGAAATTAGAAAACTAATTGCAGGCTTAAATAAAAAAAATCTAAAATTAAATTAAGGTTTATTTAAGAATTAATTTTAATAATGTTAGAAAAACAATTAAGCAAAAAATTAATTGATAATTTCAATAGTCACAATAAAAAAATTTTTGATCATAAAATTAATAAAAGTAAAAATATTTTTTTAATAGAATTCAATGGCTGGGCTGTAATCCATATTATTTTTTCATATTTAGTAAATTATTTTAAAAAAGAAAAAAATTGCAAGATTGTTGCTTATGAGGCGCACGATTTAATGAATAGATTAGATCCACCAAAAATTTCAAAGTACCTTTGGAAATTAGGATCTTATTTTAATGTTAGAACTTTCAAAATATTTAAAATGTTTGGAACGGATGAATTTATTAAGCCAAAATTTAAAAATGCTTATTTCAATAAAAGTAACTATACATGTCATTTATTTTACTCAAATAAACCTTCTTTAAGAAAGTTAGAGAGCTTTAAGCTTAACAATGTTTGGATTGGTGATTTAATTTACGATAGTTATTTGAAAAAATTTTCTCTTCCAACTTTAGATCTGAATACACCAGAATTTAAAAATTTTTTTAAAAAAAGTCTAATGTTGTTTTTCTTTTGGGAAGAATATTTTAAAAAGAATCATATCAAGGGGATATGTGTTTGCCATGCTGTTTATTTAACTGGAATTCCATTGAGAATAGCAAATTCCAGAAAAATAAGATGTTTTTCTGCCTCAAATATGAATTTATATAATTTGAGCTCATCAATTAATCATAAAAAAAAAATAAATGGATCCGATATAGAATTTAAATATTATGAAAAATATTTTAAAAAGTTTCCCAAAGAAATACAAAAAAATAATATTATGATTGGGAAAGACATAGTCAAAGATATTTTGATTGGAAAAAGAAAATATTTTTACTTAAAAAAAAAAACTTATACAAATATAAAATACAAAAAAATTAAAAATACAAAAAAACTAAATGTAGTTATTTTTTCACATAATTTTGTAGATAGTCCACATATTTATGGAAATCATTTTTTTTCTGATTTTAAACAGTGGTTCAATTTCTTAGAAAGCATAATAAAGAGAACAGATTATAATTGGTATATCAAAGATCATCCAACATCGAATGAAATTACAAAAAATGAAATAAATGATTTTTTACAAAAAAACCAAAAAATTAAGTATCTAAGTAAAAATTTTACAAACAACAAACTTTTGAAATTAGGAATTGATTATGTGCTCACTGTATATGGTTCTATAGCTTCAGAAATACCTGCTTATGGGATTAATGTAATTAGTGCATCAAAAAATAATCCACATATAAACCACAGCTTTTCAATAAACCCAAAAAATTTAAAAGATTACAAGAAAATTTTAATGAATTTAAATAAATATAATAAAAAAATTAATTTAACCCATCTTTATCGCTTCCATTTCATGAAATATTTTCTATTTAAAAATAATTTATTTTTCTATGATCCTGAGAAGTACTTTATTTTCAACAAAAAAAAACCTCTCCAATTTACCCCAAAAATGTATGAATATTGGCTGAAAGAATTTAATCTCAATCATCATAAAAAAATTATTAAAAACTTGAGTAGATTTATTAATTCTAAAGAGTATATATATTTTAAGAATGAAATTAATTAACAAAATTAAAAATTATATAAATAGACAAGTTTTAAGAACACCAGGTGTCGAATTTTTTGTTGAAAATAAAGACTTAAATCTGAGAAAAAAACATCTCGATTTTTGGTTAGATAAAGCAAGGAAGAATAAATCATTTAAAAAATATTTTTTTAGCGAAATAACAAATAATATGAGTGAAACGAATTTTAAAATTTATAACAACAATTATAAAATTACAGATGAAATGTTTTCCTCTTTGTCAAACAATGGATTACTGATTATTGAAAATGCTTTACCACAACAAGAAAGATCTAAAATTTTGGAATATTTTGATGAATTAAAAAAAAATGATAAATTTGAAAAAAATTGGTTAAAAAAACCTTTCAACCCAAAATTTTTTGATGAGGTGAATGAAATTATGGGACCAACATCTATTTATAATTTTAAAGTTTTAAATGAATATAGCAGTCAATTTTCAAATGAAATCTATGGCAAAATTGTAGAGCCTACAGTGGAATTCAGGTATTTAAAGCAGAAAGAAAATTCTAAAGAAAAAAAAACGAAAGGAGCTACTTACTTACATTCAGATAGATTTTTGCCTCATTTCAAACTTTATTATGCTCCACATGAAATTACCATTGAGGATGCGCCATTGGAGTATGTTTTATCCTCTCACAAGATTAACAATAATTTTATTAATTTTTATTTAAATTCGGAAAATTTTGATGAAACAGATAAAGAATTTAAAAATTTTAATTTTGAAAAAAAAATAGTATGTGTTCCAGAAAACACTATGTATGTTGTTCTCACAAATGGTTTTCATAAAAGATCTCAGTTTAATGGAAATAGTGAGAGATCTCTAATTTTTTTGCAATATGTTGAGAGATTTAATAAGTTTGATTATTTATTTTGAAGTTTACAAATTTTTTTAATTATTAATTTTATGTCTTTTTCTTTCAAATCAAAAGAAGAGGGCAGAATTAAAATTTTATTAAAAACATTTTGAGAAATATTATTTTTGGTAATGTAATGAGATTTAAATGTTTTTAAAAGGTTTAGTGGCCAAAAACCCGATCTAACTTCTATTCCAATTTTTTTTAAGTTTTCTCCAATCTTTCTTACTTTGTTTACTTTCAATTTTGTAAACATGACTGAGTTTAACCAATAAACTGGTTTTGATTTATTAGAAATTTGTTGACCATAATTTAGATTGTTTTTTTTCAACTCATTAATATAAATTTTACCTACTTTGATTTTTTTTTTGATAAGTTCTTTTTCAAATCTTTCAATTTGTCCTCTTGCAACAGATCCCAAAAGATGAGGCATTAAGTAGTTGTATCCCTCACCTGACACATAATACTTTTTCCAATAAGGATCTTTAGATGTTCTAAATGGAGCTGACCTAGATGCTAGTAAAGTAAATTTCTCAAATATTTTTTTAATATTTGTTGAAATAATTGCTCCTTCTCCCACTCCAATCATTTTTTCAGATCTGATAGAAGTTACATTTATATCCCCAAAAGACCCAACAACTTTCCCATTTAGTTTAGATCCTAAAGCCTCACTTGTATCCTCAATAATTTTTATTTTATTTCTTTTACAAAAATTAATTATTTTATGTGTATCTTTTGCTGGAAAACCATAAACATGTACAAGCTGTAAATATTTTGGTTTATATTTTTTGTAAGCTTCTTTTACTAATTCATAATCTAAACCAAGAGTATCTTTTTCAATATCAACAAGAATTGAAGTTGCACCACATTGAGCAACTGCAGATAAATTAGAAACGCAAGTATAATTCGGAACAATTACTTTATCACTAGACTTAACACCTAAACTTTTTAACGCCAAATGTAGGGATGCAGTTCCACTTTGAACTGCTAAACAATATTTGTTTTTTAGGATTTTTGATATTTTTTTTTCAAAAATTTTTGTATTTTCACCATTGGCTGATAACCATGTTGATTTTAAAGCTTTTAAAACATATTCTTTTTCCAAATTTGACAAATTTGGTTTATTAATTAGGTATTTCATATTTGTCTGACGTTTAATACATATTTGATAAAATTACTAATAAATTTTTTACATGAGATTAAATAACATAAAAAAAAGAATTGTAAGAAAACTTAAATTTTTAGAATTAAAAAAAAAAGCCAAAAAATTAAGCCCTTTTTTTCAAAATCTAAAAAGTAAAAAATTTAATTTATTTGATATCGGCGCAGGTCAAAGAATTTTACCAGAACTTATTAACTTTGATGGGTTCTCAAACGTTTATTTAATTGATCCAAATAAAAATTTGGACTATTCTTACAAACAATTAAAACAATACTTTTTAGATCATAAAAGTATTAACAAATATAATACTGCTATTTCTGACAAAACTTCTTATCTAAATTATTTTGAAAGTAAAATATCTACCATTTCAACTTTCTCATTAACAAAAAGTAAAAAAAATAAATTATCAAACTTATATTATTCTAAATCAAAAAAAATAAATGTATATAGTTTTAAGGACTTTCTCAAAATTAATAAATTACCAAAACCAGACATGATTAAGGTTGATGTTGAAGGATTTGAATTAAAAGTTTTGCACTCAATAATTAGCTGCTCTTCTCCATTGATTATCCAAATTGAAGCAAACATAAATAATTCTTTTTTTAGCGAGACTTTTTATTCTATTCAAAAAAAATTATATAAAAAAGGTTATTTTCTTTACACAATTTTTCCTAGTTATGGAGATAATGAATTTGAATTAAATCAAATACAAAACTTACCAAAAGTAGATTTACAAGATATAGAGACAAATTTTACTAAAAATTATTTACTTCAAGCTGAGTGTTATTTTATTAAGAAAAAATCAAAATATACAATTAGTGATTTTATACTTTTCGCAGGTTTTGGTCTAACAAGTCTTTATTTAGATAAGTATAAGAAATCAAAGAAATTTTTTAGTAAATCTTCTAAAAGAAATCTTGAAAGAATTTTTAAATTAATAAAATGAATAAAAATTTACTTAATCCATTAATTTCAATAATTACAGTTGTATTAAATGATGAAAAAAATATCGAAAATACAATCAGAAGTGTAATTGATCAAGAACATAAAAATATTCAATATATTTTAGTTGATGGTGGTTCAAGAGATTTAACTTTGGAAATTGCAAAAAAATACAAAGATTTTATAAATGTTTTAGTAACAGAAAAAGATCAAGGCATCTATGATGCATTTAACAAGGGTCTAAAATTAGCAAAAGGTGATTTGATTGGTTTTGTAAACTCAGGTGATACTTTAACAAAAAAATCCTTGAAGTATTTATGTTCATATTACAATAAATATGAGTCTGCTGATTTTTTTTTCGGTGCTGTTAAGAAACATTGGGGTGTTCTGCATGGGTATAAAAGATGGAAAATATTTTATACTTGGGGGTTTTATTCAAGTCATTCAACTGGTTTTTTTATAAAAAAGGAAGCAGCAAAAGTTTTGGGAGACTATAATCTAAAATATAAATATTCAGCAGATTATGATTACTTCTATAGAATGATTGTGCACCATAAAATGAAGGGTGTTTCATCAACAAAAAATGAGCTTTTTGGTGTATTTCAAAGAGGCGGTTATTCGAGCAAAGTTAAATTTTTTGATCATCTTGTTGAGTGCACTCGAATTAGATTAGATAACAAACAAAATAAATTTATGATATTGATTACAATTATCATAAAATTTATCTTTAATCATAAAAGGCTGTAAACTTGAAATTATCTAAATTCCCCCAAAATGTGTTTTATGATCCTCAAATATTTTTTTTACAAAGGTTCGGTGGGATATCAAAATATTTTATTAATTTATTGCAGAATATTGAAAAAAATAAATTTTCACCAAAAATTATAGCACCAATCTCAAACAATTTTTATCTAGAAAGTATAAGTTCTAAATTTAAGAAAAATTATATTTCAATAAATAAACATCCTAGATTTACAAGAAAAATATCAGAAATAATTAATGAAAAATACTTTAGAATTTATTGTAATATAAAAAAACCAGCCATTATTCATTCAACATATTATAAGGATTATAAAGATTATACATCAAAAGTTGTTATTACTGTTTATGATTTAATTTATGAAATATTTGAAGAAAAATATAATTTTAAAAATTTAAGAACTTTTAAACAAAAAACTTTGGAGAGGGCTGATCATATAATTTGTATATCAAATAATACAAAAAATGACCTACTTAAGTACTACAATCTAGATGATAAAAAAATTTCTGTAATTTTGTTGGGAAAACCTGAAATAAAAGATTATCAGGTAATCGATAATGAATATTTGAGAGACCCATTCATACTTTTTGTGGGAGATAGATTTAAATACAAAAATTTTATTTCATTGGCTAAAGCATTTTCATCATCAAAAAAAATTAACTCTAATTTCAACTTAATTTGCTTTGGAAATATAGACTTTACAAATGATGAAATTAATTTTTTTAAAAAAGAAAATATCAGTTTAGAAAAAATTAAATTTTTCTCAGGCAATGATTATCAACTGAATTATTTATATAAAAAAGCTAGTTTGTATGTTTGTCCTTCAATTTATGAAGGCTTTGGTTTGACTTTGTTGGAGGCTATGAATATGAATTGTCCAATAATTGCTAGTAATACTAGCAGCATAAAAGAAATTGGATCAAATATAATTAAGTACTTTGATCCTCACAGTATAGACGACATTACTTTTAAAATTGAAAATTTAATATTTTATAATGTATAAAAAAAAAAAATGATAAAATTATATAAAAGTTATCTAGAAAATTTTTCATGGAAAAAAAATGCTTTAGAAACGCAAAAGATTTATTCACGAATTATATGAAAAAAAAAGCTTTAATATTTGGTATAACAGGTCAAGACGGGGCTTATCTTACAAAGCTTTTAATTGCAAAAGGCTATAATGTTTTTGGTGTTTCAAGATATCCAATAAACAGAATCAAAAATTTTAAAATTTTAAATATAAACTTAAAAAAAAAAAATTTTTTTGTGATTAATAAACCTAATTTACAGAAGGTTATTAAAGTAATTAAAATTTCAAAATGTGAAAAAATTTTTTTTCTGTCTGGTATTACTTCAGTCAACTATTCTTTAAAAAATCCAATAAAAACTTTAAATTTAAACATTAAATATATTTTCTTTGTTTTGGAGGCATGTAAAATTATTGGTAAAAATATTAAAATATATAATTCAATTTCGAGTGAGTGTTTTGGATCACAAAAAAAGATTTCAGAGACGAGTAAATTTAATCCACAAAGTCCATATGGATTATCAAAGACTGTGAGTTATTATTTGACAAAATATTATAGAGAAACTTTTAATATCTGGATATCCAATGGAATTTTATTTAATCATGAGTCATATTTGAGACCAAAAAAGTTTGTAATTAAAAAAATTGTCGAACAGATAAAAAAAGTTGAAAAAGGAAAGTCAAATAAGATCTTATTAGGAAATACAAACATAAGTAGAGATTGGGGATGGGCTCCAGAAATTGTAAATTTTATTTATAAAATTTCTAACATGAAAAAACCAGACGATTTTGTAATAGCTACTGGAAAAACTTTTAAGTTAAAAAAATTAATTAATTTATTTTTGAAAAAAATTAATATTAATAAGAAAATATATGTTTCACAAAATACTAATTTAATAAGAGATAATGACATAAAATATAATTCAGCAAATATTAATAAATTATACTCAAAATTTAAATCTAAACCAAAAACAGACTCTCTTGGTGTAATTTGGAACATATATAATAAAAAATTATTTTGATTTAGTATGAAAATATTAATTACAGGTGCCGCAGGTTTTATTGGATTTCACCTTTCTCGAAATTTACTTAAATTTAAAAAAAATAAAATATATGGAATTGATAATTTTGATGAATATTACTCAATTAAACTTAAAAAAAAAAGAATAGAGCTTTTAAAAAAAGAAAAAAATTTTCATTTTCAAAAAATAGATATTACATCTACTAAATTATCAAATTATTTAAAAAATAAAAATTTTGATATTATAATTCATCTTGCTGCACAAGCAGGGGTGAGATACTCAATGGTAAACCCTGAAAAATATTTAAACACAAACATATTAGGTTTTGCAAATCTTTTTGAAAATATAGAAGATAAAAATCTTAAAAAAGTAATTTACGCGTCTTCAAGTTCTGTTTATGGAGATACAAAAACATTTCCAACAAATGAAAAATGTATAAAAAATCCAAAAAATATTTACGGTTATAGTAAAGTTATTAATGAAAAGATGTCAAATTATTACTCAAAAAGACTAAAAGTTCCATTTATAGGCTTACGCTTTTTTACTGTATACGGGGTTTGGGGAAGACCTGATATGTTTATTCTGAAAGTATTAAAAACTCATTCTAAAAAAAAATATTTCTATCTAAATAATAAAGGTAATCATCTTAGAGATTTTACTTCAATAAATGATGTTGTAAAAATTTTAACCCAAATATTGAATAAAAAAACAAAAAAAAATAATATTTATAATATATGTTCAAATAGACCTTTATTAATAAATAATGTTTTGGCGCAAATTGAAAAAAAGGTTGGTAAAATTAAAATTAAAAATGTAAATAGAAATTCAGCTGATGTTTTAAATACCCATGGAGATAATAAAAAGATTTTAAAGGAGGCTAATTCTTTTAAATTATCAAACTTTACTGAAGAGTTAGATAAAATAATTGATTGGTTTCAAGGCATAAAGAATAAGAATTATTTTTAAAATGAGAGAAATATATAAATATTTAGATAAAAAAATAATCACGAGAATAAATTCAATTTTTGCTATTTCTCTTCTTACTGTACTACTAGAGACTTTGAGTATTGTTTCAATTTTTCCAATAATGAAAACACTTTTTGAACCTAATTTTATTAATGAGAAAATTGTTTTTATTGATTTAAGTTTAACTCATCATGAAACCATTTTATATTTACTTATAATTGTTATTATAATTTTTTTCGTCAAAAATATTCTGATTTTTATTTTTTCACTTCTAACTAGTAAGTTCATAAATTTTGCTGTCATAGATTTAACATCTAAGTATTTTGAAAGATACTTAACTTTAGATTACATTGAGTTTATTAAATTTAATTCAAATTATTATGTAAGAAATGTAATTGAAAATATTAATACTTTTTTTGGTGTTTATTTTAAATGTATAGTAACTCTTTTTACTGAAATAATATTGGTGATTATTTTACTTACAATTTTATTCAAAGTAGATTTTAAAAGTACGTTATATTTTTTAAGTATTTTTACTGTATCTGGATTTATTCTGTATCTAATTTTTAAAAAAAAATTAACGAATTATGGCTCAAATATTAATGAATTTTATACAAAAAAATTAATAGACCTAAATCATGCCTTTACTTCATTCAAAGATATAAATTTAACCAATTCTAATAATTTTTTCGTTAGAACTTTTGTAGGTAATCTTAGAAATATAGCCTTAATATCCTACAAGGTAGATGCAATAAATTCTTTACCAAGATTAGTTTTAGAGGTGATGGGTATAAGTGTAATTTTAATTTTTATATATATTAATTTTACAATTTCAAATGGTTCAAATGATTATTTTGCAACTTTAACTTTGTTTGCACTATCTGGATTTCGAATGTTGCCTTCAGCAAATAGAATTTTATCTTCAATAAATAGACTTAAATTTTCTGGGCCAGCAATAAAAATATTAGAGGATGAAATAAATCGTTTTAAAAATTATGCGGTCAAAGAAAATTTGGAAAATAATCAGAGCATTAATATTAGTTTTAAAAATCAAATCTCTATTAAAAATTTATCATTTTCATATGACAATTCTAAATTTGTATTAAAAAATTTAAACTTAAATTTAGATAAAGGCACTACAAATATTATATTCGGTGCAAGTGGATGTGGAAAATCTACATTTATTAATATTTTATTAGGTTTTTTAAAGCCAAATTCAGGAGAAATTTTATCTGACAATAATAATATTTTTTTAAATTTATCTTCTTGGAGATCAAATTTAGCATTTGTACCTCAGGAAATAAATTTAGGAGATGAAAAGTTAATTTCAAATATTGCCTATGGAGTTAATGAAAATGATATTGATCAAGACAAAATTTATAAAATTTTGGATATATTGAATATGAGAAGTTTTGTTGAAAGTCTACCTGAAAAATTAAATACAAAAATAGGGGAAAAAGGCTATAAAATTTCTGGTGGGCAAAGACAACGAATTGCACTTGCCAGGTGTTTATATAGAGAAACTAAAATTATAGTTTTAGATGAGGCCACAAGTTCTTTAGACAGAGAAACTGAGGAAAAAATTTTTAAAAACATTAAGGAAAATTATAACAATATAACAATAATTTTTGTTACCCACAGAAATTCATTAGTAAAATTTGCAGATAAAGTTTTTAATTTTAATGAAAATGGTAATTTGATTGATAAAAAAAATGATTAAAGAAATTATCAAAAAAATCTTAAAAAAATTTATAAAAAAAAAAAAAATTGAAACAATACAAATAGATAAATTTTATCCTGCTACAAAAAAAACAAAATTAAAAAAAATAGAATTTAATTTTTTTCAAACTTTCAAAACAAATAAAGTTGATCTGGAACATGATCAAAAATATTTAGAATTTAGAAAAAAAAATCCTGAATTTAATTTTTATTTTTATGATGACATAGAAATGGATGAATATATGGAAAAGAATTGGAGTCATAGAAAGATTTATAAAATTTACAAAGATAGTATTTTTGGAGCATCTAAAGCTGATATTTGGAGATATTGTATCTTATATCAATATGGTGGAATTTATTTAGACTTTGATTCATCGATTGAGTTTAAATTAAGTACAATACCAGACGATGTTAACGAGGTAATCTCATTTGAAAAGAATAAAATCAACTCTCAAATATCTGAGGATTACACCCCAGATTATAAATTTTTGAATAATCTACCTCAAGATTATAGAAATAAAATACATCCGGAGAATTTAGTTATTCAATGGTTATTAATATATAAAAAAAATCATCCTATACTTATGTCAGCTATAGAAGAGATAGAGAAAAATTATGAGTTTTTTTTAGGAAAAAAATTTAAATCTGCTCATATGGCAATTGTAAATTATACTGCACCAGTAATTTTAACTAAAGTAGTATGGGACTATGTTATTTCAAAAAATGAAATATATCAAAAAGGTATTGATTTTGAAAATCAAGTAACATTTAAAAATGTTTCAAAAGAAGGCGTTTATTTTAACGACGAAAGTTATTATAAAAAATTTTCTGATACTCCTATATTATTAGAAAAACCAATAAGGCTAAATCTTGGATGTGGAGATGATATTAAAAAAGAATTTATAAATATTGATGTAGTCAAAAATAACGAGAATATAATTTCAATGAATATTGATGATATAAAAGATAAATTTCAAAAAGCAACAATTGATGAAATTTATGCAAAAGATGTTCTTGAACATGTAGGTTTACCAACTGCTAAAAGATGGATAAAAGATTGGTCAAATTTAATAAAAGAGGGTGGTACGTTAACA
Organism: uncultured Pelagibacteraceae bacterium; assembly: GCA_902610675.1. Lineage (GTDB taxonomy): Bacteria > Pseudomonadota > Alphaproteobacteria > Pelagibacterales > Pelagibacteraceae > Pelagibacter. The sequence goes on from CACLWP010000009.1 coordinate 24,920, forward strand.
ATCGTAACAACATGTTTAGATTTAATCATAGAGGCATTCAGCAAGAGGTTAATAAATGAGGAAAAATTAAATTATTTATTATTTGCAGGCGTTTATTGGGAAAATGGAAAATCTCACTGGGATACAGAAAAAACTACAAAATATGATTGGCATAAAGTTTGTTTTTCAAAAGAATTACTGATCAAAACATTAAAAGAAAATAATTTTTCTATAATTTCTGAAAAATACGATCAAATTAATGATAATATAAATGGTCTAAATATTGCGATTAAAGCGAAAAAATCATGATAGATTTATTTAAAGCCTATAAAAATTATAGAAAATATAGAACTCATAAAGCTTTAAGTAATATTAGTAAGTATCACTTTCATACATTCGAATTTATAAAAATTAATCAAGTTTACAAAAAAGTAAATTCTTTAAAACATCTTATTGAAAATAAAGAAACATGGATGGAATTATTTAAAAGTTCTAAATTTAAATTTAAAAAAATTGATTACTTTATAAAAGATAAAAATTACAAAAAATTTCTTTTACATAAAACAATAGGAACAAGCTATGAGAAGTTAAGCTCTAATAAAAATAAAATTAATGGCTCAATAGTTATGAATGTTAAGAATGTCATAATTAAAGACAACTCTTTGTTAACTCTTATAAATAAAAACTTATCTATAATGGAAATTTATGGAGATGATTTATGGCTCAATTTTAGATTGAATAAGTGGCCCACTGCTCATAACTATCATTTAGCCAAGATAAAAATTGCTGACGAAAACCTCTTAAAGCGTATTAAAATTTATAAAATAGAAAAAAAACTTAAAAAAATTAAAAAAAAAGCAATATTATTAAGCTCTATAAGAGAGGATAATTTTTTTCATTGGATCTTTGATACAATGATTAAATTAAAACTATTAGAAAATGATCCAAGTAAAAAAAAACTACCGATCATATTAAGAGATAAGTTAACAAGCTATCAAAAAAAAATGCTAAATATATTTGGTGTTAATAACAAAATTATTTTTACAAATGGTAAATCATTTGAGGCAAAAAATATAATTATTCCAACCACACCTTCACCACCTGTGTATTCAAAATCAGCTGTATTTTGGCTTAGGAAAAAATTTTTAGATAATATAAAAAAATTCTCAACCGAGAATAAAAGGATTTATATTTCCAGAAGTGATGCATCTCACAGAAAAATAATTAATGATGCAGAGGTATCAAATTTTTTGAAGAAATATGATTTTAAAACTCTAGTTTTAAGTGATCTCACTTTAGAGGAACAAATAAATAATTTTAGATGTGCAGATATGATAATATTGCCGCACGGCTCAGGTGCCTCTCATTTATTGTTTGCAAAAAAAAATTGTAAAGTTATTGAATTGCAGTCCCCATCACAGATAAATAATATGTTTTGCTGTTTATCGAAAATAATAGGTTGTAAATATGGTTTTTTAGTTGGTGAAGAAAAAAAGAGTTACAATTTTAATTATTATATTGATATAAAAAAACTTCAAAAATTATTAAATAAAGCAATATGACAGTATCATTGGTTGAAGATCATAAATTAGAAGTATTTAGTAAATTGAAAGATTATTTGGATGCTCATAAGTCTAAATTTAAGGAGATTAAAAAAAAAAGTAATCATGGAGATTTAATTTATAAATTAATTTCTATTTTAAGCAAAAATCCATTTGCTAATTATTCCGAAATTTCTAAAAAATTAAAAATTTCTTATGATGAACTAAAAGATCTTAACTCTATAATTCGTGATGTAGATTTTTTTCAAAAATTAATAATTAATAATGGTACAGGTACTAAATATTGGAAAAATATGATAATTCCACTAATCAATTCGAGGTCAATATCAAATTTTTTGGAAAAAAAATATTCTTTCCCTTTTAGAGTCGGTTTATATCCTGGAATTTCATGTATGTATGAATGTTCATTTTGTGGAAGAAATTATAATGCCAAATACAAGAGAAATGCCCTAGATGTTGGTATCGAAACTTATAAAAAATTAATTGATGAGGCACCTAATGATGATAAAAACCGATTTTATATTAGTGGTGGTTTAGAACCATTAACTAATCCAAAGTTAGGCGAGATTATATCTCATCTGAAAAAGAAAAATTTTAATTCTTCCATGTATACAAATGGATACATGTTAACAAAAAAATTCTTGAACAAAAATCCTGAAATATTTGATTTGGATAGTTTAAGAATCTCATTTTATGGTATCGACAGTGAACAATATTTTAAAGTTACAAAAAAAATAAAATCTTTTGAAATAGTAACAAAAAATATCGAAGATTATTTAAATTTAAAATTTAATTATAATTCAAAAACTATGTTTGGTTTGAATTTTGTTATATTAACTGGTAGAGAAAAAGATGTAATTAAGCTTACTAAATTGATGGAAAATATTAATAAAAAACTTAACTTAAAAAAAACTAACAATTTTGATTTTTTAACCTTAAGAGAAGATTTCAGTATATTTGGAGAAAGAATGAACATAAATCAAAGGGAGACTCTATCTGAAAGTATAAAAGAAATTGAAAATTTAATTTCTACTAGCAAATATTTAAGTAATCTTTTTGTAGATTATGGTTTTGCTTTGGAACCTTTAAAAAATGGGATTTTAAGTGAAAAATTTGAAAATATTTTTGTAAACACAAAAGATCTTGAGGACTTTGGTGTTCCACAAGCAAGTGTGTCGGTTGATCTTTATGGAGATGTGTATCTATATAGAGAAGCTGCTTTTTTGGATAGACCTGGAGCAAAAAGATATATTCTTGGCAATCTTATCAAGGATGGGTCAATGGAAAACGTTATTAAAAATTTTATAAATAAAAAAAAAGAAATTAACGTTCTAGAAACAGATAGAGATTATTTGGATACATGGGATCACATTACTATAAAATTATCTCAACAAATAAAAAAAAATAATGAATTAGGTTTTTCAATAGCTGAAAGTGCAATCAACATGGAAAAAATAAATAATATTCTTAACTACAAACATCAAGTTCACTTTGCAGGAAAGTCTTGAAAATTTTAATTAACAAGCTAGCAATTAATTATATTTTCTAATTAAAAAATTTATCTATTTATTCTTTAGATTTTATATATAAATCACTTACGTTTTTTCAGCGCTTTAGGACCTACTAAATGTAGATCTTCACGGAATTTAAATACTACATAAAGTCAAAAAGTTATGCAAATAGTAGATTTATTCTATATAAACAAAATTATTTTCAGTTACTGATATAAATAATATCTACAAAAATCATTATAAATTATAAAGAGTCTATTAACTTTATACCCAAGGCCTCCAAATAAAATTATTGATTTCATTTTAATTAAGTAAGTATATTACTAAAAAAAACTCCAAAAGATTAATTTGAAATTAAAAATTTAGTTGTATATTTTACCTAAAATGAAAAAAAATATTTTAATTGTTGGTGGGTCTTCAAGTATAGGAAAAAAAGTGACTAAAAATTTAAGCTTTAAAAAATTCAATATTTACACTACTTCAAATAATAACAATATTAATACTAAAAAAGTAAAAAATTTTAAGATAAATGTAAAAAACCTAGATGAGATTAAAAAATTAATAAAATATTTTAAAAAAGAAAAAATAAAATTTGATTATGTAATTTTTTTACAGGGCATTATTTACTCGTCTGATTTAAAAGGTTATACAGAGGAAAAGATTTTAGACATTTTATCTGTAAATACTTACAGTATAATTTTTTTTTCAAAGGAGATAATAAAAATTTTAAAAAATAATTCTCTTAATGTATATATTTCATCAATTTCTGGTTTAAATGGAAGTTTTGATCCTGTTTATGCTGCCTCTAAATCAGCTTTGCATGGTTTTACAAAATCCTTATCTAAATGGATGGCTCCAAAACATAGGTTTATTTGTTTGTGTCCTGGACCTGTTAAAGGTACAAAGATGTTTAATAATTTTTCAAAAAAAAGAAAAGTTTATCACTCAAAAAACAACCCAATGAATGAACCGATCAATAGTTCAGATTTTGCAAAAATTTTAATCAATATTCTTGAGCCACATTGGAAACATGCCAATGGATCAATAATTAGTATTAATGGTGGTATTTACTAAAAAAATTTATTTTTTATTTTGTAAAAAATATATTTCCAAAAATATAAATTTCTGGTCTGCTTAATCTCTATATCATCTAGTTTCTTATTAATTCTAAAAGTTTTAGGATGCTCTATGGGAAAATTTATATTCTTTATTACTACTTCAGGATGTTGATCAGATCTTTTGCTGTGGGTGGCATCGTTACCCCATCCAATATGTTTGCATAAACTTTTATATGGCCTGATAATCACTCCATTTTTTTTCCAAACACTATACAATAATTGATAATCCCAGGATTTAATTATCCCGTTGAAACTGTCGTTAAATTTTTTATAAAAATAATGAGCCTTAACTAAATCATAATTTAAATATTTAGCTAACCATAAAATTTCTAGTTTACCATTCCATGTTTTCATATTCTTATCATTTTCCTCCCATACTCTTCTCCATGTTGCCCAGCCGTGTGTTCCGGGGCATTTGCTAAAATAATAAGAGTCTTTTTCCATTATATTACCATGATAATAATTTCCAGATATAATTTTCACTTTTTTTTCGTCTTTGTATTTTGTTAATAGCTCTTCACAAAAATAAAAAAAGCTCTCACTTGGGTCGCAGTCATCTTCAAGAATAATTCCCATCTCTTCTTCTTGAAAAAACCAATCTAGGGCAGAATTTATATTTAATTTTAACCCGATATTTTCATTTTGAACTTTTTTATAAATTTTACATTCCCATGATGGTTTAATTTCAATAATTTCTTTTATTTTTTTGCATTTTTCATAGTCTAATTTATTTCCAATTCTTGGTCCATCACATGCAAAATAGATTTTTTTTGGTTTAAAAGCCTTTAACGATTTTAACAAGTTTTTTAATAATTCTGGTCTATTGAATGCTATAATTAATATTTGCATTGTTTACTATATAAATATTTAATATTAGATATAATTTAAACATAATGAATACAACAATTTTCTTTTCAAAACTTTTTCTGGATGCATGTAGAGATACTTATAAAGTTTACAATTACTTTGGCTTGAGAAAAAATAATAATTTCTTTGTTTTTATTAAAATATTTATGATAAAATTTTTTTATGCTTTTGGAAAATTAAGAAACCTTATAAAGCCTAATTTTGATATAGTAGACAAAAATAAAGAAAATTCCAAAAGTTTAATTTTTAATGAAGAAATAAACTTAATTAATCAAGTTAAACAACTAGATTACTATGGATATTCAAATACACATTTTCTCAAGGATGAAGTTGTAAATGATATACTAAAAGAGTCACTTGAGTTTGACAATTTTGATGTAAAAAAATTAAAAACAGATTTAGATAAAAAAGATTTAGCGATATATGAAAATGAGAGTTTAGATGTTTATATAAAAAGATTGAACTCTCTTGGAATAAGTAGATTAACCAAAACAATTAATTTAAATAATAATAATTTAACACTAAATAGAATTATCTTTTCAGATGAGATTATAAATATTGCTAAAAGTTATTTAAATACAAATAAAATTTCAATAAATGCAACTTTTTTCATATCTAATTCTATAGAAACTAGTGAAAAGGAAAAATATAAAAATGCTCAATACTTTCACTGGGATAATGATTTTACAAAATTTTTTAAACTTTATATATATCTTAACGATGTAGACTTAGATAATGGTCCACATATTTTTGTTCCAGGTACTCATAAATCAAAAAAAAAGGAAAACAGATTATGTAGACTATTTTCAGATGAAAATATAAATCAAAATTATAAAGAAACTAAAACTTTTCTAGGTAAAAAAGGAACCTTCTTTTTTGTGGATAGTTACGGAATACACAAAGGTCTAGCACCAAAAAAAAATTATAGATTAATGCTTAATATCCACTTTGGTAGAGGAAAAATTTTATATAGTAGTAACGATAGATTTGTAGAATTTAATTAATATTTTAATAAAAATCCACCAAGGAATTTAGGTAAATTTTTTTTTAGATACCATAGAAATTGAGCTATTATTATATTATTTGAATTATTTCCGTTATATATTTTTGTAATTTTAATTTTAAAGTTATTTATAAAATTACTAGCATCAGGCAAGTGTGAATTTGTACAAATAATTTTTTTTGTTCTAGCTAATATTAACATGTCAATTATATTTTCACGTCCAATTAAATATCTATGATTTTTTCTACTTTTAAAGTTAAAAATATCTTTTTTATTCGATCTAAAAGAGTTATAAAAAAATAGTTTAGATCCATATTTTTTTGATAACTTTTTTACATAATCCAACTGTTCTGTTACTAAAAATATTTTATCAAATTTGTTTTTTGATAATTCAAAGTCAATATAACTAGTAATTTGTTTATATGTTGCTGGAAATGGATGCCTTTCTTGAGTTTTCATATCAGTTCCTCTGAAATGTACTCCTAATATTTTTAAATTTTTAAAATTTTTTTTTATAAAATTATCTGCATCTTTAACAATATCTCTTTTTATTTTAATACTTTTTTTAAATATTCTAAAATGATCTCTTGTAAGTCTTTCAAATGAGTCAAATTCTCTCAGTTTTCTTGTTTTGGCGTCACTTATTAGGACAAATTTACTTTTGTATACATCTTTAAGTTTATAATTATTCAGTGGTTTGAAATAATATTCCCATGCATTATGCGTTTTGTTTATCCTTTTTTTTTCATTATACTTAGTGGGGAAATTTTCCATATCGACAATAGGTATACATTCTAAATCTTCAGCGATTTTAATATGATGAATTACGTAATTCAGATTAGAAAACATTCCTCCACCAATTTTCCTTTGAATAATGTAAAATTTCTTATCTTGGTTTTTGGTTCCAAATGATTTTAAATAATATTTTAATTCTCCATTTTGAGAGATTAATTTTTCTCCAATATTTTTGTCTAAATTTTTAGATATATTGGTTCTTGAATTGTAAATAAAAGCTTTAATCTTATTTTTAAAAATTTTTAATATCATTTATATAAATTTTGAAGTTTTTTAATATATGTTATTAGTTTAGTATTAAAAGCAATGAAATATAAAAAAAAAATTCTTCTATATGGTGGAAAATCCACAGCTCTCATAGTAAGTGATATGCTTAAAGAAAATAAAGAGTATCCAAAGTATATATTTGATGAATATATAAAAAATATTGAATTTAAATCTTCAGCCAAATTTTCAAATAAAAAAACAGATTTAAAATTATTCATTAAAAATTCAACACATTTTTTTATTTGCATCGGTATGATGGACGGAAAATTAAGAAATTATATATCAAATTTATTTATAAAAAATAAATTGAAACAAATAAGCATTAAAAGTAAAAATGCTTTAATTGATAATACATCAAGTTATGGAGGAGGTACGTTATTCATGCCAAATGTTGTAGTGCATAAGTATGTTAAAATAGGTAATGACTGTTATTTTAACGTTAACTCTGTAGTAGATCATGAATGCAAAATTGGAGATGGAGTTCATATAATGGGCTCAAGTTATATAGCAGGCAGAGTCCAAATTGACGATTTTGCGTCAATAGGTGCAAACGCTACAGTTTTACCAGATATAAAAATAGGTAAAAATGCAATTATAGGTGCTGGCTCTGTGGTAACAAAAAATGTTAAACCCAATGAAATTGTTCTTGGGAACCCTGCAAAATTTTATATGAAAAATAAAAAAAAATATAATTTTAATATTTTTTAATAAATGATCAAAATTGGATTTGTTATTAATTTTTCCAATAAAACTTGGAATGGTGGATATAATTTTTTTACAAATTTAATTTTTTTTTTAAAAAAATATGAAAAAAAAATTAGTATTGCAATCATCACAGATCAACAAAGAAATATAATCAAGAAAAATTTTAAAAATATAGAAATAATAGAAACTAGTCTTTTATCTAATAAATTTAATTTAAAAAGGTTTTTAGACAAAATTCTAATTTTATTGTTTGGAAAAAGCCTTTTTTTTGAAAATTTTTTAGTTAAAAATAATATTGAGGTTTTGTCTCATAGTACATTTTGTGGAAAAAATAGTAAAATTAAAAGTTTTCCGTGGTTTCCAGACTTCCAGCATTTACATTTTCCAGAAAATTTCTCTTTTAAAAACAAAATTTTAAGAAATTTAAATGTTTTATTAGCCTCGCAACATTCAAATAATATTATTTTAAGCAGTAAATCTGTTAGGAATGACATTAAGAAAATTTCTGTTAAGGCGTATAAAAAAAGTAAAGTCCTATATCATACCAATAGAATAATTGATTTTAAGAATATTAATAATTTAAAATACCTAAAAAAAAAATTCAAAATTAAAAAAAACTTTTTTTTATTGCCCAATCATTATTGGATACACAAAAACCATCTAATTGTTTTAAAAGCATTAAGCCAAATTAAAAAACCAAATTTTGAGATTTTATCAACAGGTATGTTATTGGATCACAGGGATAGAAATCATATAAAAAAGATTCAAAAATATATAAAAGATAATAACCTTAAAGAATTTTATAAAATTTTAGATTTAGTAAGTTTTAGAGATTTTTGTAGTCTAATGAAACACTCAATAGGTGTCATTAATCCATCTATGAGTGAAGGTTGGGCTAACGCAGCGGATCAAGCAAAAATACTTGGAAAACCATGTATATTATCAAATATACCTGTTCATTTAGAATTTAATTATAAATATGTAAAATATTTTAATCCAAGAGATCATAAAAAACTTGCGAAATTATTATTGAGTATGTCAAAAAAAAAATTAGCAGTAACTTCAAAAAAAAATAATTTAAATGAAATAAAATATATAAACGATTATTTAAAAATTATTTTAAATTAAAAATTTATTTATATAATTTTTGTATTTATTACAAATAAATTTATTATCGTACTTTTTAAAAAAAGTTTTATTTATTTTTTTTACACTTAGATTATTTGACATAAAAATAATTTTTTTAGCTAAATCTTTATGATCACGAATTTTAAACATAAGACTATTTTTTTCTCTCATTAAAATTTCTCTCGGACCTGTTGGACAGTTTGAAGAAATAACTTTATTTTTAAGAAATAATGCTTCAATCAAAACATTTGGTGAACCCTCGTACAAAGATGAAAGAATAAAAATTTGCGATTTGTTCATAAATGGATATGGATTTTTTTTATAGCCCAAAAATTTTACTTTTTTAGAAAGGTTATTATTTTTTGTATAACTTTTCAAAAAATTCTCAAAATTCCCTTTTCCAATGACTAAAAGTTGAAAATTTATCTTTGCATTATTTAAAATTTTCATCGATTTCAAAATAGTCAAATGGTCTTTTTGTTCGTTTAATCTTCCCACGGTTATTAATTTAAGAGTGTTACTATTGTAAAAATTTTTTGATCTTAAATCTGAAAGTTTTTTTATTTTTTTAAAATCAAATGGATTATTTATAAAGATTGGTTTTACATTAAACCTTTTTTTTACTTCTTTTTGAAAGATTTTACTATTCACAATAATCCCATCAGCCTTTTTTATAAAATACTTGTAGATTTTCTTTTTAATAAAGTTATGTTTCCAACCTTGTGGAGCAGTATTCATTCTTACAATTATTTTAGCACCTAAAAATTTTGATAAGATTGTAGAATAAATATTTGCTTGAAATGAAAAAACTACGACGTTTCTTACTAAAAAAATTCTCTTTGCCAAAAGTAATAAACAATAAAAATATTTTTTATATCTTCCTGAATTTTGAAAATTAGTATTTTTTGGGAATATGAAATTTATTTTTCGATCAAATTCGTTTTTTTTATTTCCATCTGCAGATATTATCGAGGTTTTTATATCATGATTAACAAAATAATTTGAAATTAAAAATAGATTTTTTTCAACACCGCCGTCTTCAATTGAAGGGTTAAATATAATTAGTTCTTTCCTCATTTTTTTGTTAGTATAATTATATTCTAATATTAACTTATAAAGTGAAAAAAATTGTTTATTGGTCTCCCGTTATTTCAAAAATTGCAACATTTAATGCTGTAATTAGATCTGCGGAATCTTTAAAAACTTATTCCTCAGATTATGATGTAACTATCATCAATACTATTGGCGAATATGATGAAATAAAAAATAATAAACATAATATTAAAATAGTAGATTTTTTTAAAAAAAAAAAAAATTATTCAGGAAGTGGTTACTTTAAAACCAGAATTTCATTATTAAAAATATTTTTGAAAAATTTTTTTAAACTGAAAAAGTTTTTAGAGCAAGATAAGCCAGATTTTTTAATCATTCACTTATTAACATCACTGCCATTGATTTTGTTAGTTTTCTTTAATTTTAAAACAAAATTTATACTTAGAATTTCAGGATATCCAAAAATGAACTTTTTTCGATATGTTTTATGGAAAATAGCTTTAAAAAAAATATGTTGTGTTATTAGCCCAACTCAGAAAACGTCAGAATACATGTATAATTTAAATGTAATTAAAAAAGATAAAATTTTTACAATTTATGATCCGATAATTAAATATAAACAAATTAAAGAGTTATTAAATCAAAAAGTTAATTTTAATAATTATTATATTGCAATAGGTAGATTAACTAAACAAAAAAACCTTTTTTTATTACTAAAAGTTTTTAAAGATTTATATGAAAATAATTTAGTTAAAGAAAAACTTCTCATAATAGGTGAGGGTGAATTAAGAACAGAAATAATTAAATTTATTAATTTAAACAATTTAAATAATAAAGTTATACTATTAGGTTATAAAAAAAATGTTTTTAAATATTTATTTAATGCAAAAGCATTTCTTCTAACTTCTTTATGGGAAGATCCGGGTTTCGCTTTAATTGAAGCTGCATTTTGTCGTGTGAGTTTGATCTCAAGTGATTGTAACAACGGACCTAGAGAGTTTTTAGAATTTAAGAATAATGGCTTTTTGTTTAAATCTAATTCAAAACATGATTTAAAACAAAAAATTTTAGAATTTATAAATTCTGACGAAATGAGTATTAAAAATAAAAAATTAAATGCATTAAAAGAAGCACATAAATTTTCTTTTTTTAAACACTATCTAAATTTAAATAATCTACTAATTAATGAAAATTTATCAAAATCTTTATGATTATAAATAGAAACAAAAAACATGAAAGAATTTAAAGATTTATCAAAAATAAATTATTCAGTAACAAGATTTATTGATAAAATTTATAATCCTATTATTTTAGAATTTGGTGTTCAACTTGGTTCATCAACAAAATACTTTTTAGATATTTGTAAAAAAAAAAATGGAAAATTATATTCCGTAGATGTAAACGATTTCTCTAAATTATTTGATGACATTAATTGGAAATTTATTCGTGCGAGAGATGATGATTTTGACTACATTTTAAAAAATATTCCAAGTCAAGTAGATATTATTTATTTGGATACCATTCACACTGCAAAACATGTCAAAAAAATATTTAATTATTATTACCCATATTTAAAAAAAAATGGTTATTTTATAATTGATGACATTTCATGGTTACCTTACTTAAAAAAAAACGAATTTGATAATTTTTATTGTGAAATAAACAACAAAGAAACTTTCGATAACTTATTAAATATTTTTGATAAAAATTCAAAGAATTTTGAAATAACATTTTTTTTTAAAGATACAGGTACAGCCGTTATTGAAAAATTAAATAATAATGAACTTAGTAATGATCAAAAAATCAGAACACGAGAATTTTCTATAAAAAACTTCTTTAGAAAACTCGTAAAAAAATTATAATTTGTTCTTATGGCAGAAAGACATCAATTTCCCTCTGAATTTTACAACATAACTTTAAAAAAAATTCTTAAAAAAGAAATCATTTGTTTTTTAGGAAAATTGTTTTCGAAAAAACAAATTAATGTGGAAAAGGAATATTTACAACTTGGATGTGGAAGTGACCAGAATGCTATTAACGATAATTATATTAATTGTGATATTTATAATATGAATTTTTTTAAATTTTATAAAAAAAAAAAAATTCATTATTTAGATTTAAGAAATGAGCTTCCTTTCAAAGAAAATTCATTCGTTGGGGTCTTTTCTGAACATACAATAGAACATCTGTATCCCTCAGAAGCACTAAAATTGTTCTCAGAAATTCACAGGGTTTTGAAACCTGATGGTATTTTCAGATTAATTGTTCCAGACTTAAAAAAATATATAGATTATTACAACGGTTATAAAGTTTTTTCAGATGGACAATTTAAATCTGGTTGTGAGGCAATCTGGAATATTTGTTTAAATTATGAGCATAAAAGTGTTTGGGATGAAAATTGGTTGACTTATAATTTAAAAAATTCAAACTTTAAAAAAATAATTTGTTCTGAATATAAAGTCTCATTAAATGAAAAATTACTTTTAGATAAAAAGGGTAGGGAAATTGAAAGCATTTATATAGAAGCTATTAAATAAAAATAATTTATAATTTTATATTAAAATTTGTGTTAAGAAATCTACTAATTTAAAATGGATAAAATTTCGGTAATTATTCCTTATCATAAAAAAATCTCTTTTATTAAAAAATCACTGAATTCTGTTTTAAATCAAACGTATCAAAATAAAGAAATAATAATTATTTTTGACGATGATAATCAAGAAGAATTAAAAAAGATTAAATCACTAATCAAAAGAAAACAAAGGATAAAATTAATTGTAAATTCAAGAAATTTAGGAGCAGGTTTATCTAGAAATAAAGCGGCGAAAGTTGCCAAAGGTAAATATTTAGCTTTTTTAGATGCTGATGATTTTTGGAAAAATAATAAGTTAAGTTATCAAATCTCAATAATGAAAAAATTAAATATTAAAATATCTCATACATCATATTATATCATTAATGAAAATAATAAAATAATTGAAAAGAGAAAAGCTAAACTATCCCAAACTTACAATGATCTTTTAAACTCATGTGATATAGGTCTCTCTTCTGTAATAATTGAGAAAAAACTTTTTCTAAAGAACAAGTTTTCCTCAAATAAAACTAAAGAGGATTATGCAGCTTGGTTAAAAATATCAAAAAAAATACCAATATTCGGGATAAAAAAATATTTATTATTCTGGAGAAAAACCAAAAATTCACTTTCCTCAAATATTTATCAAAAAATTATTGATGCTTTTGATATTTATTATAACAAGGAGAAATTTAGTTTAATTAAATCCTTATATAGCGTAATAAAACTTTCATTTAATTTTTTAGTTAAAAAATACTTATGAATAATTTTTTTTATATTTTTTTGATAATAATATTCTTATTGAGCGAAATATTATTACGAAATAATTTTTTTTTTGATCGTATAGAGTTTTCTAAACACAAGTCATTTGTAAATAATAAAAAAGTTCCTACCACTGGGGGTATCTTTTTACTTTTATTTATAATTTTTTTTTTTAAAGAACTAAGCTATTTAAGTTATATATATTTATCTCTAATTTTCTTAACAGGTTTCAGCTCTGACAGAGTCAAAAATTTTTCCCCAAAATTTAGACTAATATCTCAAATAATTTTAACATTTCTATTTATTATTGACAATACTACTTTTATTTATGATGTAAGAATTGATAACATTAATATTTTATTTAAAAATTTTGAAGAAATTTCAATTTTATTTACTATTTTTTGTTTTATAGTTTTAATAAATGGTACTAATTTTATAGATGGGACTAATTTAAATACAATAGGATATTATATTATAGTTTATTCAATAATATTTTATCTATCAAAAGAATACAATTTAGATTTAGAGTTTGTTTTTCACAAAAAAATAATATTATTTTTGTTATTTTTATATGTTTTAAATTTCCTAAATAAAATTCAGCTAGGTGACTCCGGATCGTATTTAATAGGTTTTTTTTCTGCTTTTTATATCATAGAGTTCGTCAACTCAAATAATCTTGTTTCCCCTTATTTTGCAGTTTTGCTTTTGTGGTATCCGTGTTTTGAAAATTTATTTTCTATTTTAAGAAAAATTTATCAAAAAAAAAGTATATCGTTACCTGATAATTTACACTTACATCATAATATTTTTTTATTTCTAAAAATTAAAAGTTTTAAATTTCCAAATAATTTAACTGGTTTACTTATTAATTTAATTAATTTTTTAATATTAATATTAGGCGCAATTTATTTTAGCTCAACCATTCAAATCATGTTAATTATATTAATAAGCATTACGGCTTATGTAATAATTTATAACTTATTGATTAAATATACTTTATCTAAAAAATTTATTAAAAATATTAAATGAAGCTTCATTTTTTTGTATAATAAAAAATTAAGCTTAAATTAATAAAAAAAATCGTTGCACCAAAACTTGTAAAAAAACTTCCTGTAGGAAGTAAAGGTATTAATTGCGTGGCAAAAAAAAGACTCACACTAAGCAAAACCAAATTTTTTGATTCTATGTATGAATTTATTACACGGTAAAGAACATAAAAGAAAAATAATATAAAAATAACAAAACCTATAATTCCAAGTTCTGAGAGTAATTCAAAGTAATACTGATGAGGATGTGTGCTGCAGCCAATACGAATTGTTTTATCCTTTTGGTAATACTTATCAATTGATACTTCATTGCATGCTTTTCTGAAAGTTTTTATACCACTTCCAAAAAATTTGTATTTTTTGAATATTTCTATACTTGTTAGATAGTGAGGTCCATAATTTGAGTAAATAATGAATTTAAATAATTTTCGTTCCTCAATACTTTTACTCATATTTTGAATTTCTTTAACAAATCTTTGATTCACCGTATCAACAAAAAAGATACTTCCTGCAAAAATACCAATAAAGATTGAAAATATTAAAATTTTAAATTTTGCTTTGACGTACGGAAGCAATAATAAAAAAAAGAAAATAATTAATGATCCTCTAATTATATTTGCTCTTTCATTTGTTAATATTAAAATTATAAAATAGACTATAAAAAGAAAATACAAAGAAATTTTTTTGGGATACTTACTTAAATAAAATGCTAAAGCAGGTAAAAAGAAACTAATTAGTAAATGAGCAACTTTAAGCTCTTCATTAAAAAATCCTGAAAGTCTAGCATCCCAAGGACTTTTAAAACCCAAAATATTTTGACCTAAAAAAAATTGAAGATATAAGTCAATTATAGTTATGGTTAATATAATTAACCAAATTTTAAAAATAATTTTAATATTTTCTGAGTTATGAGTTAAGAAATAATATATTGCCATTATTAATAATGGGTATTTTATAAAAAAAATTGATCTATTAAAACTCAACTGAGTATCAATCGAGAAAAATAAATTTATTAATAAATATATCCATAAAAAAATTAAAAAAATAATTATTGGATCATTAAATTTAATTGATTTTTTATTTTTTATTGAAAAATAGATAAATAACAAAATTAGTAAAATATTTATAAACTCTGAAATAAATGTTCCTAAAATTAAAGCTAAGGGATAAAAACCTACTAGCCATAAGGGCACTAATTTTTCTATTTTCATTTTTTTAAAAATTTAATTCTTATTTTATTTTTTAACGGAGTTTCAAAAAACTTGTATACAAAAATTGAGATAATAGTTGTTATAGTTAAGTAACTTATAAAAATAAATGGCAAATTAAAATCTGCTTTGAGGTTAAAAAAATTTAAAATAAGCAAAGTTATTAAAATTACTGGGAAATGAAGTAAATAAATAGAATAACTTATATCACCTAAAATAGATAATTTTTTTCCTACGTGAGGTAATTTTTTATTAATTAAAAATAAGCAATTTATTAAAGCAGGAAATATAAAAGCTAGTAAAATGATTTTTTCAATTTCTGAACTTAAATCATTAATTTTTAAAAATGACGTTAATAATAAAATGCTAACAATTAAATATAATATTTTATAGTTCTCTTTCAATTTTATTTTCTCATTTAGTAAATAACTTAATCCACCGATAAAAAAACAAAATCCACCATACCCAATAAGCTTAAATTTAAAGAAAATTATTGAACTAAATGTTATTAGAATAAAAGTGTTTAAAAATATATTCTTATTAAGTGCTATAAGAAAAAAAATTAGATACATTAAAAATTCTATAGATATAGACCATGATGGCTCATTGAAGGATGCATTAGACTTAAAACCCCATTCATGAATTAATAGTAAATTTAATAACAAATGTTTAAAATCTACGTAAATTGGATTATAAAAATTATTAAATTTTAATATTAAAAAAATGATAAAAACTAATAAAAGGCTTAATAAATGTAAAGGATACAATCTCGAAATCCTTAATACGATAAATTTATAAAAACTAATTTTTCTTTCATTTACTATTTGTAAATATAGTTTAAAAAAAATAAACCCAGATAATAAAAAGAAAAATTGAACAGCTATCCAACCGTGGTTATAAATAATTTTTAAGACATTATAAAAAGGCTGAACTTCAATATTATAAGCATTTAAACTGATATTATAGCTGTAAAATAATTGATAATGAAATATTGCTACTGCTAGGGCCGCAATACCTCTAGCTATATCTAGTAGATAAATCCTATTCATTTTTTAAATTTAAATTAAAAATTATATTTTTTCTTAATTTTATTTATACATCTACAAACATAATTTATATCATTTTGTGATGTATTTAATCCTGATGGAACATAAAAACCATATTTGCTTAAATACTCAGAGTTAGGGAAATTTCCTCGAAATTTTATATTATATTTGTTAAATGCTTTTTGTTTGTTCATAGGCCAAAAAAAGCTTCTAGTTTCAACATTATTTTTTTTTAGCTCATTTCTAAATTTTTTTGCTGTCATTTTTTTGTTTAAAATTAATATTCCTACAACCCAGTAGACATTTTCAATATTTTTTATTTTTGGTTTTTGAATATAAATATTACTTAACTTATTCAATTTATTATAATAGCTTTTACCAATTTTCTTTTTTTTTTGAATTATTTTTTCTATTCTGTTAATTTGATTTATTCCCAAAGCTGCTTGGAGATTTGTATATCTATAATTCCATCCAATATCATAGTGATTAAATCTATTTTGTTTCCCGAAGCATAAATTTTTATAATCAAATATTTTATCTTTAAACTTTTTAACACTTGTTAAAACCATACCACCTTCACCAGTAGTTATATGTTTGTTAGAATAAAAACTGAATATGCTTAAATCTCCAAAACTCCCACAATATTTCCCTTGATACTTATGACCAACCATTTCTGCAGCATCTTCAATTAATATAAGTTTATATTTTTTACAAATTTTTTTGATTTTATCTATCTCAATTGGATAACCGTAAATATGAGTAGCTAATATTGCTTTAGTTTTTTTTGAAATTTTTTTTTCTATCAAGTTAATTTTCATATTCCAATTGTAAAAGTCACAATCAATTGGAACTGGTTTAGCACCTAATTTAATTACAGATATCGCTGAGGAAATAATAGTAAAATTTGGTATTATAACCTCATCATTTTTTTTTAAATTTATAACTTTGAAGGCTACATCTAGTGCTGCTGATCCACTTGAAACCGAAGAACAATATTTTTTTCCAATCAATTTTTTAAATTTATTTTCAAATTCAGTAACTTCAGGTCCAGCTGACGAAATCCAATTATTATTTAATGTTGAAATTAATTTTTGTTTATCTCTTTTTTTTAATTTGAACTTATTTACACTTATCATTTGATTTTAATTAACTTATCTTCAACATTCGCAAATACTTTTTTATCTGTCTTTGTATTGTAGGGTCCTTGTTTAACCTCTAACATTTCAACAGTATCAAGAACTTTAAAACCATGACCACCATTATTTAAAATAATAATATCGTTTTTTTTTATTATTTTACTAAATAAATATTTTTCTGTATCAGAATAAAAATCAACTCTTAATTTACCTTTTAATATAATTAATACTTCAGATGTATATTCTACTCTTCTAACATTTTTGAAATGTTTATGAGGCTTTATCAAATGTTTAGATTTATGCTTTATAAAACCTACTTGATGACTTAATTTTTTTGGAGTTAAAAAGTTAACACCTAACTTTCTTGTATATTTAATAATATATCCAAATGTTTTACCCTTGTAAGATATTGGTTTAATCATTTTTTAATTTTATTAAATAAATAAACAATTGTTAATAAATAAAATCCAGAACTTTCAAACATCACTCTTTTTAAGCCTACTCTTGCTTGCCATTCAACATCTTCCATAGTTAGCATAAATGCTGCAAAGATAAACAAAACATTTAGTATTAAATAAAAAATTATAAATAATTGAATTTTGTCAATTTTAAATAAATAAATATTTAATAAAAGTGTTAGTAGACTTAATAGGATTAAAGGTAAAGATAAAGAGTAAACAATTGAATAAAAAGAGATAGTTTTAAAATTTAATAAAAAATTTTCAAAAAAACTATAGCTAAAAGTTTTTTCAAATTGAAAGCTTTCAAGTTCTGTATTTAAAAAATAAAGTATTATAAATCTTGCAGTTATTAATAAGATTGAAACTAATAAAATTAATTTCTTTTGTTTTAAATTTAAATTTCCAAAAAATAAAATAATAAACAAAATAAAACCTAATAAAAATAATCCTTCATTTTTTACCCATAAAGCTGCATTGAAAGATAATAACAAAAAAATTAAATGGTTAGTTGGATTTTTTATTTTTCTAGCCACTAATTCATAGCTTAATTTTGCAGCTACTAATATTAAACTAAAAATAATAATTTCTTGATTTCCATTAAACAACTCAATATCAAATGTCGTTAAAATAATTAAGCTACTTAG
>CACLWP010000010.1 GCA_902610675.1 uncultured Pelagibacteraceae bacterium
TTCTGAAAATGGATCATCAATACAAGGTTTAAATTTAATTAATGCCAATTTTCCTAATAAAATTGTTCTAAGCAGAGAGAAAGAAGAATTGATTAAAATTTTTAATGATAAAGTACCTGAACAATTAAGAAATAAATGTATTGAAATCTCTAAAATAAATAAAAAAGAACAAGAAAAAATATTTGGCCAAAAAGACGACAATCTTAAAAATGCTTTAAATAGAAAATATACTTTACCTTTTTTATTTAAGGGCGATAAAACAGAAAAAAATAAATTATCAAAAATTTTAAGTTCTAGTTCATTAACTTTTCAGGAAGGAGGGCGTGTTGTAAATCTGTGTGATAATATTAATAAAGTAAAATCAATGAATAAAGTAATTAAAATTTTAAAAAAAACTGAGGATAAGATTAAGACGATTGCAGTTGGTGACAATTATAATGATCTAGATATGTTAAAAAGTTGTGATATCCCTTGTTTGGTATTTAACGATAAATTCAAATTGGATCATATAAATATAGATAATTTAATATTTTCTAATAAGTCATCTCCTGAGGGCTGGGCTGATGTGATTAAAAAAGCTCTAGCTAAATTAAATTATAATGTCTAAAATTCAATATGGGTGATTTTTCTCAGAATGGAATAATTTCAACTTTACATGACTTCGGAACTAGATCTACAAGTGAAATTGAAAAAGATTTACTAAAGTTCTCTGAAGAAAGGAAGATGGAGTTAATTTTACCATGCCTTTATTCTGAGCTAGAGGGATCAGCTTTGCCAAAAATCGTGGATGAGATCAGTAAAACTAAATATTTAGATCACATTATTGTTGGTTTAGATAAAGCCAACGAAACACAAGCTAAAAAAGCTTGGAAATTTTTTAAAAAATTAAAAACCCCTTTTTCTCTTTTGTGGAATGATGGGCCGGGTTTAAAAAAGCTTGATCAAGAATTAAAAAAAAAAGATCTTTCACCTAATGAACTGGGTAAAGGTAGGAACGTTTGGTATTGTATCGGTATGTCAATAGCAAGAGATACTGCGCGTTCAGTTGCACTACATGATTGTGATATTAAAACCTATGATAGGAGAATGTTAGCAAAACTTTTTTATCCAGTCGTAAATCCTCTATTTAACTTTGAGTTTTGTAAAGGATATTATCCAAGAGTAGCCAATGAGAAAATGAATGGTCGAGTAGCAAGATTACTTGTTTTTCCTTTACTAACAGCATTAGAAAAAACCATCGGCAAAAGTGATTATCTTAATTTTATGAAATCATTTAAATATCCCCTAGCAGGTGAATTTTCATTTAGAAGGAATGTTTTGCCAGAATTAAGAATATCTTCTGATTGGGGAATAGAAGTTGGAATTTTGTCCGAGATGCAAAGAAGCTTTTCTCCTCAAAATATCTGCCAAGTAGATTTGGCAGATACTTATGATCACAAACATCAAGTTTTATCTATTGATGACGAAACAAAAGGATTGTCTAGGATGTCAATTGATATAATAAAAACATTTATAAAAAAATTAGCTACTCAGGGTAATTCATTTAGTAGGGAAAAATTTAGATCTTTAAAGGCAACTTATTACAGATCTGCTTTAGATTTAATTGATATATATAGAACCGACGCATATATGAATGGTCTAAAATTTGATTCTCATACTGAAGAAAAAGCTGTTGAGTTGTTTGCAATGAACATAATGAAAGCTGGTGAAGCTTTTATTCTTAATCCAATGGATACTCCATTTATACCAACATGGAGTAGAGTTAAAAGTGCTATTCCAGATTTTCTCGGGAGACTTGAAAAAGTAGTTAATGATGATAATAAAAAACATTCTTAATGCTATTTCAAAAAAACCAGAAAAAAATTAGCTCTATTCTTAATACAATTTACAAATCAAATTTAGATAAAAAAGATATTGATTATGTTAAAAATCAAATAATACAAATAATCAAAAAATTTAATAAAAAAAATTCAAAAAAAAAACTTAACATTTCTGAACAGACATCATTGGTAATTAGTTATGGAGATAATGTTTATACAAATAATACCAATTCAATTAAGGTTTTTCAAAATTTTTTTAAAAAAAATTTAAGCAAATACTTTAGTGCTGTTCATTTTTTACCTTTTTATCCTTCTAGTAGTGATAGTGGTTTCGCTGTAAAAGATCATTATAAGATTGAAAAAAAAATTGGTAGTTGGTCTGATATAAAAAAAATTTCAAAATTTAATCATGTTATGGCTGACATTGTAATTAATCACTCATCAGCAAGAGGTTTATGGTTTAAAAATTTTCTTAAAAAAAAAAGACCTGGTAAAGACTATTTTTTAACTGTTAATTCTAAATTTGATGTATCTAAAGTAGTAAGGCCAAGAGACCACAAATTATTAAAAAAAATTGATATTTTTAAAAGATCCGATTATTTATGGCGAACTTTCAGTGCTGATCAGATAGATCTTAATTTTAAAAACCCAACAGTATTACTTAGATTTATAAAGATCATGATTCACCTTGTTAATAATGGTGTTAGGATTTTTAGATTGGATGCAATTGCTTACCTTTGGAAAAAAAATGGAACTAACTGCATAAATTTAAAACAAACCCATCAAATAGTTAAGCTTTTAAGAGTTATAACTAATCTTTTAAAAATACAGACTGTAATCATTACTGAAACAAATTTACCTGAGAAAGAAAATTTAAGTTATTTTGGTAAAAATGATGAGGCTAATTGGATTTATAATTTTTCACTTCCACCATTATTAATCCATGCATTTTTATTTGAAAATAGCTCATATTTAACTAAATGGAGTAAAGGTCTTCCTAATGCAAAACTTGGTAATAGTTATTTAAATTTTATAGCATCACACGACGGTATTGGAATGAGGCCGACCGAAGGAATACTAAATAAAAAATCATTAAACAGTTTTCTAAAAAGATTAAAAAAAAATGGTTCAAAGTTTTCATACAGAAAAGTTCAAAATAAATCTAAAAAAGTTTATGAGGCAAACATTACAGTTTTTGATGCATTAAAAAAATCAGACTTTGATCCTGACGAAAAATTTTCGTTGCAGCGGTATATTGCAGCTCACGCAATAATGATCTCCTTTGAAGGTATCCCAGCCGTTTATTTTAATTCATTATTTGGCAAGTCTAATGATGAAGCAAAGTATGTAATTACTGGAAATAATAGAGATGTTAATAGATATAAATGGAGTTACAAAAATATTACAAAAAAACTAAGTGATAAAACTTCTAAACAAAGTATCTTCCATCAAAGTCTTGGAAAATTATTAGCTATTAAAAAAAAACAAAAAGCATTTCACCCTAATGCTAAAAGATCAAACATAAATCTAGGGTCTAAAATATTTTGTTTTAGAAGAGTAAGCCTAGATAAAAAACAAATAATAATATCAATTACAAATTGTTCTTCAGTTTATCAATATCCAAGATTAGACAAAAAGTACAATAAATGGAAAAATATTATTAATTCTCAAATTAATTTTACCGATGACAAAGCTCTTGAACTAAAGCCATTTGAAACCATATGGTTATCAAATATATAAAAATTTTATTTATCTAATAATGCTTGTTTTAAAAATTTTTGATCAAGTCTGCAATCCTTGTATCCACGTTTAACAACATTTAAATATCTTTCAGTTGGAAATCTAAAACTTGTTTTTTTAACCATTGTATAGGTCATAACTCTTTCCCCATGATGCAAAAAATAGTATTTTTTATAAAGATTTGGATAATCCTCATAAATATCGAGTTTTTTTTCATCACCCTTAGAAATTTCATATAGACCACCTGGTACAAATGAATTTTTTCTAGGTTCAATGTCGGCTGCTCTATATTTGCTACGAAAAGTTAATCTAAAATCTTTAAGATTAATTTTTTTTAAAAAGATACTATCCTTACATCTTCTACTCATTTGAAAATGGTGAAGATTACTCCCATACGCAAAGTAAAGCATTTATCGATCTACAATTTCAATTTTTTTTTCTTTTATAAAATCAAGTATCTGTGAGTTACAGAGATCTATTTTTGATTGATTTTCTGAACGAAGGACTATTGAAACTCCTAGCTTACCAGCATGAAAAAAAGGGTAGCTACCTATTTCTACATCTTGATTTTGTTCTTGTACTTTAGTTAAAGAGTTTGCAATTTCACTCTCTACTGTTTTTAAACTTATAGTATGACTTAAGATTGGATCACCACCTACAATTTTATTTTTAAGTCCACCTAACATTGATTTCATTATTGATGGTACACCTGGTAAACAGAAAACATTATCAACACTAAAACCAGGAGCCCCACTTGTTGGATTAAGAATTAAGTCTGCATTTTCAGGCATCCAAACCATTTTTTGTCTTCCTTCATTAAATTCACCAGGTTGGTAATATGCTTCTAATATTTCATATCCTTTTTTATGTAACTGGTATTTTAGGCCAAAAGCCTTAGCAACAGATTGAGCAGTAATATCATCATGGGTAGGACCGATGCCCCCTGTTGTAAAAACATAATTATTAGATTTTCTCAAAACATTTAGAGTTTCTACAATTGTTTCCTCTTGGTCTGGAATTACTCTTACTTCATTAACTTTTACACCAATAGAATTTAACCAAGTTGCTAACGTACTTGTGTTAGTATCTTGAGTTCTTCCAGAAAGAATTTCATTACCAATAATTAGTATTGCAGCATTTACTTTTGTGTTTTTACTCATTTTATATGTATAATTCGAAAATGGAATTTACCAAGTCTTTATTAAAAGGCAAATTAATCAAAAGATATAAGCGTTTTTTTGTTGATGTAAATCTAAATAAAGAAATTGTTACTGCACATTGTCCAAATACTGGATCTATGAAAGGTTTGCTTGATGAAGGAAATGAAGTGTATTTATTCAAACACGATGATCCAAAAAGAAAATTAAAATATGGTCTAGAAATTATTAAAGTCAAGAGGAACTTTGTTGGAGTAAACACTCATAGGGCAAACAAAATTGTATATCACGGCTTAAATAATAACCTCATAAGGGAATTAAGAAATAACGATAAGATAAATTCAGAAGTTTTTTTTAATAAAGAAACTAGATTTGATTTTTTAATTGAAAAAAAAGGTCAAAAAAGTTTCCTAGAGGTAAAAAATGTCACTCTTTTTAGAGACAAAAATATAGCCGAGTTTCCTGATGCTGTTACTGCCAGAGGATCAAAACATTTGCTTACCCTTATTGATGCCATAAAGAGGGGTTATAAATCTTACTTAATATTTTTAGTACAAATACAAAATATGGAGTACTTTAAAATAGCTAAAGATATTGATAGTAAGTATTATGAAAATTATTTAATGGCTAAAAAAGAAGGAGTTAAATTTTTAGCTTATAGATGTAATATTAGTTCTAAAAAAATTTATATAAATAAAAAGATTAAAATTATTGATGAGTAATTACGCTGAAAAATTCGAAAAAATGAGAATAGCAGGAAAGTTAGCTGCAAAAACATTAGACATGTTAACGGAAAACATAAAGGAGGGTGTTTCAACAGCTTACATAGATAAGCTTGGCTATGAGTTTATAAGAGATAATGGTGGTCACTCTGCCCCACTTTACTATCGTGGTTTTACTAAATCTTTATGTACATCTCTTAATCATGTTGTATGTCATGGTGTGCCCTCAGAGGACAGAGTTTTGGTCGAAGGAGATGCCCTAAATGTAGATGTAACCGCTATCATTAATGAACACTATGGAGATACAAGTAGAATGTTTTGTATTGGTAAAACCTCAGTAAAATTAAATAATCTAATTGATGCAACCTATCAGTCTATGATGAAGGCAATTAAAATCTTAAAACCTGGTATTAAACTAGGAGATATAGGACATGAAATACAATCTTATATTGAAGAAAATGGATTTTCTGTAGTTAAGGATTTTTGTGGTCATGGAATAGGTACTTCATTTCATGAACCACCAAATATATTACACTATGGAACAAAGAATACAGGTATGGAATTAAAACCTGGAATGACATTTACAATAGAACCAATGATTAATGCTGGTAAATTTAACGTGAAAATGCTTAATGATGGGTGGACTGCAGTGACAAAGGACAAATCTTTGTCTGCACAATTTGAGCATACTGTTGGAATTACTGAAAATGGTTATGAAATATTTACAGAATCTGCTAAAGGTTATTTAAAGCCTCCATACTTATAATTAATGATTAAAAGATACTCTCGAAAAGAATTAACAGATATTTGGTCTGAAGAAAATAAATACAAAATTTGGTTAGATGTTGAAATTGCTGCAGCTCAAGCAATGGAAAAACTTGGTCAAATACCAAGGGGTGTTTCATCTATAGTTAAAAAAAAAGCTAGGATAAATGTAAAAAGAATTCATCAAATTGAGAGTAAAGTCAAACATGATGTAATTGCTTTTTTAACTTCCATTACAGAAAAGGCAGGTATTAAAGCTAGATACCTCCATCTTGGGATGACATCATCTGATGTAGTAGATACAAGTTTTAATATTCAATTAGCTCAATCAGGAAAAATTCTCTTAAAAGATATAGATCAAATTTTAAAAGTATTAAAAAAACAAGCTAGAAAATATAAATTTACTCCCTGTATTGGTCGTAGTCACGGAATTCATGCTGAGCCAATATCATTTGGATTAAAATTAGCTTCCTTTTATGAAGAATTTAAAAGAAATAGAGAAAGATTAGTTAACGCTATAGATCAAATATCAACTTGTGCAATTTCTGGAGCTGTTGGGACTTTTGCAAATGTAAACCCTAATGTTGAAAAGTATGTTGCAAAAAAACTCGGATTAAAAGTTGAGCCAATCTCTACTCAAATAATTCCAAGAGATAGACACGCATTTTATTTTTCAGTTTTAGGTATCATTGCAGGAAGCGTAGAGAGGGTTGCTATAGAAATAAGACATTTGCAAAGATCAGAAGTTTATGAATTGCAAGAATACTTTTCTAAAAGTCAAAAGGGTTCATCTGCAATGCCCCATAAAAAAAATCCAATTTTAAGTGAAAATTTAACAGGACTTTCAAGAATGGTAAGAAGTTTTGTTACTCCAGCCCTTGAAAATATAGCGTTATGGCATGAAAGAGATATTTCACATTCAAGTGTAGAAAGAAATATTGGTCCTGATGCAAATATTACTTTAGATTTTGCTCTTGTAAGATTAGCAGGTGTTTTAGATAATATGATTGTTTATCCAAAAAAAATGCTGGAAAATCTTAATTTAACCAAAGGACTAATTTTTTCACAGGAAGTGATGCTAGAACTGACAAAAACTGGCGTTACAAGAGAAAAATCTTATAAGTTGGTCCAAGGATATGCAAAAAAATGTTTTGCTGAAAATTTAGATTTGTTTAATGTTATCCAGTCTGACAAGTTAATAATGAGTAAAATTTCAAGCAAAAAGTTAAAGTCTATCTTTAGTTACTCCAAGCATTTAAAAAATGTAAACTTAATATTTAGAAGGGTCTTTAAGTAATGAAGAAAGGTAAAAAACTTTATGAGGGAAAAGCTAAGATAATTTATTCAACCTCAGATAAAAATTTAGTAATCCAGTACTTTAAAGATGATGCAACAGCATTTAATAACCAAAAAAAAAGTATAATTGAAGGTAAGGGAGTTTTAAATAACAGGATTTCAGAACATATTCTTTCAAATCTATCTCAAATTGGAATTAAAAATCATCTAGTTAAACGTTTAAATATGAGAGAACAAATAATTAAACTAGTTGAAATCATTCCAATTGAATTTATTGTAAGAAATGTGGCTACAGGTTCGCTTACCAAAAGATTGGGAATTGAAGATGGAACTGTTTTAAACGAGCCTCTTGTTGAATACTGTTTAAAAGATGATGCGCTAGGAGATCCTTTAATTGCAGAAGAACATATATACGCATTTGAGTGGGCAACTAAAAAAGAAATAGAAAAAATTAGACGAATGATTTTAAGAATAAATGATTTTATGATTGGTATGTTTCGAGGAATTGGAATTAAGTTAATTGACTTTAAATTAGAGTTTGGCAGAATAAAAATTAACGGAAAAAATGAAGTAATTTTAGCCGATGAAATTAGTCCTGACACTTGTCGACTTTGGGATTCTATCACTGACAAAAAACTTGATAAAGATAGATTTAGAAAAAATCTTGGGGATTTAATCCCGGCATATACCGAAGTTGCAAAAAGATTGGGGATTCTGCACGAACAATCTAATGTATCAGCAGTTAACGTTACAAAATTGTCCTCAATTAAAAAAAAAAACAAATGAAAATATCAGCAATTATTACTCTTAAAAAAGATGTTTTAGATCCACAGGGAAAAGTTATTCATCAAGCCCTGGACGGTATGGGTTTTAAAAATGTCAATGAAGTGCGGCAGGGTAAATACTTTGAAATAGATGTAAACGAAGATGATCCAAAAAAAGCAGAAGATCTAGTTGAAAGTATGTGTAAAAAACTTTTAGCTAATCTTGTTATTGAAAACTATAAGATTATTGAAACACAATAATTAATGAAATCATCTGTAATAACCTTCCCTGGTTCAAATTGTGATAGAGATATGGATGTAGCTCTTAAAAATTTTGGATTTAAAAATAAAATGGTTTGGCATAACGATAATGAATTACCAAAAAGTGATTTAGTAGTTTTACCCGGAGGCTTCTCCTATGGAGATTATTTAAGGTGTGGAAGTATGGCTGCAAAATCAAAGATAATGCAATCAGTTATTAATTTCGCAAAATCAGGGGGTTTAGTAATGGGAATTTGTAATGGCTTTCAAATTTTAGTTGAGAGTGGATTAGTCCCAGGAGTTTTGTTGCGAAATAAATATTTGGAATTTATTTGCAAAAATGTTTTTGTTAGAATTGAAAATAAAGATAATCCTTATTTTAAAAATTTGGATAAAGAAGTATTTGAATTTCATATTGCTCACAATGAGGGAAATTATTTTTGTACTAATGATCAACTTAAAGAAATTGAGGATAATAATCAGATAGCTATTTATTACTGTAGCGTTTCTGGAAAAACTGATGAAAAACATAACCCTAATGGCTCATTAAAGAATATTGCTGGTATTTTTAATAAAGAAAAAAATGTCTTAGGAATGATGCCACATCCAGAAAGAATGATAGAAGAGAGTTTATCAGGAGAAGATGGATCTTTGTTTTTTAAAAATCTTTTAAATAATATTAGATAATGGAAGTCAATGAACAAATAGCAATAGACCATGGTCTAAAGAAAGACGAGTATATTAAAATTTGCAAATTGCTTAAAAGAATTCCTAATCTAACTGAGCTTGGAATATTCTCTGCAATGTGGAATGAACATTGTTCATATAAATCCTCAAGACTTCACTTAAAAAAATTACCCACTAAAGGAAAAAAAGTGATTCAGGGACCTGGGGAAAATGCAGGTGTGATTGATATTGAAGATGGTGATGCAATCGTATTTAAAATTGAAAGTCATAATCATCCTTCATTCATTGAACCTTATCAAGGGGCAGCAACAGGTGTTGGGGGGATTATGAGAGATGTTTTTACTATGGGAGCAAGACCTATAGCTAATTTAAATTCAATCCATTTTGGTTCTTCTCAAAATAAAAAAACAAAAAATCTATTAAGAGGTGTTGTACACGGTATTGGTGGTTATGGTAATTGTATGGGTGTTCCCACTATTGCCGGACAAACATCCTTTGATAGCTCTTACAATGGTAACATCTTGGTAAATGCAATGACCCTAGGATTGGTAAAAAAAAATAAAATATTTTATTCAAAAGCAGCAGGATTAAATAAACCGGTAATATACGTTGGATCAAAAACTGGAAGGGATGGAATTCATGGTGCTAGTATGGCCTCAGCAAGTTTTGATGATAAGATTGAAGAAAAGAAACCCACAGTTCAAGTTGGAGATCCATTTACAGAAAAACTTTTGTTGGAGGCTTGTCTAGAATTAATGGCTGGAGACTCAATTATTGCAATTCAAGATATGGGTGCAGCCGGACTTACATCTTCAAGTATAGAAATGGCTTCTAAGGGAAATTTAGGAATTGAAATTGATTTAAACAAGGTCCCTTGTAGAGAAACAAAAATGACTCCTTATGAAATCATGCTCTCAGAAAGTCAGGAAAGAATGTTAATTGTTCTTGAAAGTGGTAAAGAAGATCAAGCAAAAAAAATATTTGATAAATGGAATTTAGATTTTGCTGTAATTGGAAAAACAACAAATACAAAAAATATTGAATTGTTTTTTGATAATAAATCTGTAGCTAAAATACCTGTAAATATACTTGTTGAAAATTCACCCATGTACGATCGAAAATGGAAAAAATCAAAATTACCGAAAAAAAATAAAATCAATAGAACTGAATTAAATAATTTGAAAATTAAAGATGTGTTAAAAAAAATATTATCCAACCCAAACATTTGTAGTAAAGATTGGATATGGGAACAATATGACCACACAGTAATGGGGGACACAATTCAAAAGCCAGGAGGTGACTCTGGTGTTGTTCGTGTCCATGGCAGCGAAAAAGCTGTTGCAGCAACTGTAGACTCTTCCGCAGTATATTGTTGGGCCCACCCAATAACAGGTGGAAAACAAGTTGTTTGTGAAACGTGGAGGAATCTGATTTCTGTAGGAGCAAGACCAATTGCATTAACAAATTGTCTTAATTTTGGAAGTCCCGAAAATGAGGAAAATATGGGTGAATTTGTTGAATGTGTTCAAGGCATAGGTGAAGCTAGTAAATACTTAAATTACCCTGTCGTCTCTGGTAATGTATCCTTTTACAATCAAACAAAAGATATAGGTATTAAACCAACGCCCACCATAGGTGGTGTTGGCTTGATAAAAAATTATAAAAACATGGTTACGATGAGTTTAAAAGATATAGGCAATCAAGTATTACTTATAGGTAAAACTGAAGGTCATATTGATCAAAGTTTGTTTGCAAGAGTTATATTAGATGAAAAAAAAGGCCCACCTCCAGAGGTAAACCTATTTAATGAAAAAAATAATGGAGAAACATTACTTAACTTAATCGAAAAAAATTATATCAAAAGTGCGCATGACGTATCATTAGGGGGAATTATAACTGCGATAAGTAAAATGTGTATAAAAGGAAACAAAGGAATTAAGTTAAATAAACCTAAATATTTGATAAGTGAAATAGAATATTTTTTTGGAGAAGATCAAGGAAGATATATAATCGAGATAAACCCTAAAGATTTAAAAGACGTTGCAAATATTTTAAATAAGAATTCAGTCCACTATGATGAAATAGGCACTATAATTGAAGAAGATATCGTAATAAATCAAAAGACAAAAGTAGCAATTGACGAATTGAGATCTTATAATACAAATTGGTTAAGAAAATATATGGCTTAATTTTATGGCAATGGATTTAAAAGAAATTGAAAAATTTATAAAAGAGGCAATGCCTGACGCCTCTGTTGAAATACAAGATTTAGCTGGTGATGGAAATCACTATTCAGCGACAGTAACATCTGGCCAATTTGTGGGCAAAAGTAAAATTGATCAACATAAAATGGTATATAATTCATTAAAAGGAAGAATGGGAAATGAATTACACGCATTAGCAATCAAAACTAAGGAACAATAATGGATGAAAAAATTAAGAGTTTAATTCAAAATCATATTGATAACAATGAGGTGTGTTTATTCATGAAAGGAACGCCAGATGCTCCACAATGTGGTTTCTCAATGGCTGTTACAAACATGCTTAAAATACTCGAAGTAAATTTTATGAGTGTAAATGTTCTTGAAAACCAATCAATTCGTGAGGGTATTAAAATTTTTAGTGATTGGCCAACTATTCCACAACTTTATATAAAAAAAGAATTCGTTGGAGGATGCGATATTGTTAAAGAAATGTATGAAAATGGAGAACTTAAAAAAATTTTAGACAACAAAGGCATAAACTATAAAAAAGATTAGTTATAAATAGATCTTAATTTTTTTGAAATAAATTTTCTAAACAACTTTAATAAATTGTGCTTTTTAATAACTTGATTGTTTTCAGCAAAGTCATAGTCAATTTTATCCTCCCAATATAATTCTAAAACCAAACTACTTTTAAAATTTTCACGTAAAGTCTGTGCCATAGATACAGTTAAAATTGGCTCTATAAATTGAAGCTTATTTGAAATTAATAATTTTGAATTAACATCATCAAAATCCATATGCCACAAATGATCTTTCTTATTTTCAAATACTAAATTATCCTCAAGTTTAGTTGGCAATTCTATATAACCTTTTTTTGAAATTCGTTCTAACTCATTAATAAAAAATTTGAAATCCTCTACGTGTTCCAATACATGGCTCGCAATTACAAAGTCAAATTGATTATCTTTAAAGGGTAATTGTTTTTTTTCTAATTTTACAAAATTTTTACCTTCATAAAACTTTGATAAATCTTGGACATCACAGATTGTGTTTGCAAATTCATTTGCACTATAACCACAACCAACATCTAAAATCTTCCAGTTATTATTTTTTGATAAAATAGTTTGTATATGTTTTTTTGATGTTCTTTTAATCAATTTTCTATCTAGAGTAATATTCTATTACTAGATTTGGCTCCATAACTATTGGATAAGGAACTTCCTCAAATTTAGGAATTCTTACAAACTTAAATTTTTTATTTTTTTGATCTAGCTGTATATATTCGGGTGCTTCTCTTTCTTTGCTAGCTAAAGCAATATCAATTATCGCAAGTTGTTTAGATTTATCTCTTATCTCTATAGTGTCTTCCTCTTTAACCAGATAACTTGAAATATTCACTTTTTTTCCATTAACTTTCACATGACCATGATTAATCAATTGTCTAGCCGAAAAAATTGTTGTTGAAAATTTAGCTCTGTAGATAACTGCATCGAGTCTTCTTTCTAAAAGACCAATAAGATTTTCACTAGTATCACCTTTAAGCATTGAAGCTTTTTTGTAAATATTTCTAAATTGTCTTTCATTTATATTCCCATAATAAGCTTTAAGTTTTTGTTTAGCTTGTAATTGAATACCATAATCAGAAGGTTTGGCTGGTTTTGACTGACCGTGTTGGCCAGGGCCATAAGCTCGCTTGTTAAAAGGACTTTTAGGTCTGCCCCAAAGATTTACCTTAAGTCGTCTATCTACTTTATGTTTAGAGTTTAGTCTTTTTGTCATTTAATAGAGGGGTTTATAAACTTACTCATTATTTTGTCAATCAACGTTTTTTACCTAAACTTGCAAATACTCCTGATAATATACGTGTTTCTTTATCTGATAAGTCCATTTTGTAAAAAATATTTCTGAGGTTCTCGAGCATTTTTGGTCTCTTTTCCTTTGGTCTAAAAAAATTAATTTCATCCAAATTTTTAATGCAAAGACTTAACATTAATTGAATTTCTTTTTTACTGGCTGATTTAATCTTTTTTGATTTTTTAAATGTAGCTTTTTTAATTTTGATTAAACTAGCCACGTATTGAGCAATTATGATTAAACTGTGAGATAAATTTAATGATTTAAAATTCGGATTAGCAGGTATCTGCAAAGTGTAATTAGCATAACTGATCTCATTATTTGACAATCCTGATGCTTCTGAACCAAACAAAAAACCAATTTTCTTTTTAAAATTAACCTTTTTTAGATCATCTAAGCTTATGTGTTTAATATTTTTATTTCTAAATCTTGCAGAAGTGGCAATAATAATATCAATTTTACTTATCGCCTTCTCCAAATTATTATAATTTTTACTTTGTTTAATAACATCTTTAGCTCCAACCGATGTAGCTAAAATTTTATCATTTGGAAAAATAGGTTTAGGATTAATTAAGACCAATTTCTTAAAATTGAAGTTTTTAATTGCTCTAGCACACGCGCCTATATTTTCTGATAATTGAGGCTTATGAAGAATAAATGAGATATTATTTCTACTCATTTACTTGCTTGCGGGTGCATTATCTTTAAATAATTTATAATCTAGACTATCAATTAATGCTTTGAACGAAGCATCGATAATGTTTGTGGAAACACCTATAGTAAACCAATTTTTTCCCTGGGAATCTGTGCTTTCAATTGATACTCTTGTTATAGCTTCAGTTCCAGTATTTAAGATTCTAACTTTATAGTCTACCAGCTTCAAATCTTTTAAATATTTCGAATATTTTGCTAGTCTGTCAACGTTTTGTCTTATGGCATTATCTAAAGCATTTACTGGACCATTACCCTCTCCTTCGCACATAATTTTTTCTCCATCAACCTCTAATTTTGCTTTTGCAGAGGAAATTATTTCACCAGATTTATTTTTTTTCACTGAAACATCGTATTCATTAATAGATATATATCTTGGTATTTCTCCAATAATTCTCCTAGCTAATAATTCAAATGATGCGTCAGCACCATCATAACTATAACCAATAAATTCTCTATCTTTTACCTCATCTAATAATTTTTTTATTTTTGGATCATTTTCTTGGATATCAATTTTGATGCTTTTCAATCTTGAAATTATGTTTGATTTTCCTGATTGATCAGAGACAACAATATTTCTTGTGTTACCAACTTCTTCTGGATTAATGTGTTCATAAGTTTTTGGATCTTTTTGTACAGCAGACACATGTAATCCCCCTTTGTGTGAAAAAGCTGCAGCGCCAACGTAAGGTAAATGTTGGTTAGGTTTTCTATTTAAAATTTCATCTAAAAGTCTTGAACAGTCAGTAAGATTTTTAATGTTTTCTGATTTTATTCCAATTTCAAATTTAGATGAAAAATCTTTCTTTAAAAAAAATGTTGGTATTAATGATATCAAATTTGCATTTCCACATCTTTCACCTAATCCATTTATCGTACCTTGAATCTGTCGGACTCCAGATAATACTGCTGCTAATGAATTAGCGACTGCATTACCAGTATCATTATGAGCGTGAATTCCTAAGTTTTTTCCTGGTACTACTTTTGTAACTTCACTGACTATCTGTGTAACTTCATGTGGAAGTGTTCCTCCATTAGTATCACAGAGTATAACCCACCTTGCACCTTGATCATAAGCAGCTTTTAGACAGGAAAGTGCATATTTTGGATTTGCTTTGTAACCATCAAAAAAATGTTCTGCATCAAACATAAATTCTTTTTTCGCTTTAACAAAATGTTTAGTACTTTCAGAAATATTATTTAGATTTTCTTCATTTGTTATTCCCAACGCAACATCAACATGAAAATCCCAAGACTTACCAACCAAACATACAGCAGATGTGTTAGAGTTCATAATTGCAGATAAACCAATATCGTTTTCCACACTTCGACCTGATTTCTTCGTCATACCAAATGACGTTAGTTTTGAATTTTTAAAGTCATGTTTCTTTTGAAAAAATTCTGTATCAGTTGGATTAGCTCCAGGCCATCCTGCCTCTATATAATCCACACCTAAATTATCTAAATTTAAAGCAATTTTTTCTTTATCTTCTAAAGTAAAGTCAACACCTTGTGTTTGAGCTCCATCTCTAAGAGTTGTATCAAAAATATATAATCTCTCTTTACTCATTTTACTTTCCAAATTGTTTTACCATCTTCATCTTCAATTAAAATACCTTTGTCAAATAGCTCATCTCTAATTTTATCTGCTGATTGGTAATCTTTTTTTGCTCTAGCATCATTTCTTTGGCTAATTTTTGATAGAATATCTTTTTCAGAAATTTTCAGATTTCTCTTTTTAAAGTTATTCCACTCCTCTTTTGGTTGGCTTAAAAGTCCAATAAATTTACATGCAGTTGTAAATAGTTCTTTATCTTTTCGATCACCGTCTTTAGCTTTATCAAAAAGCTCATGCAATACTGCGATGAAGCCCGGTGTATTTAAGTCATCATACAAAGGTTTTAGATCGTTATCTTGTATCAATATTTTTTTATCAACAGTAACATAGCAATTATACCATTTGTTTAACGTTTTTTCACATTCATCCATAAGTTTTTCATTCCAGTCTAGTGGCTGACTGTAGTGAGCGCTAATCAGAGCTAATCTTAAGACTTGACCATTATATTTTTTTTTTAAATCACTTATCTTTAAAATATTTCCCTGTGATTTTGACATTTTTTCGTTCGACATTGTGATAAAATTATTGTGTACCCAATAATTTGCAAATTTTTTTGTTTTATTTGCGCATAATGACTGTGCAATCTCATTTTCATGATGGGGAAATATTAAATCCCTACCTCCTCCATGTATATCAAAAGTATTACCAAGATACTTTTTTGACATTGCTGAACATTCTAAATGCCATCCAGGCCTTCCTTTACCCCAAGGAGAATCCCAAAACGGTTCTGTGCCAATTGATGGTTTCCATAATACAAAATCTTCTGGATTATCCTTGTTTTCAGATAATTCTACTCTTGAACCTGCTATCAAATCATCAACATTTTTATTTGAAAGCACGCCGTAATTCCTAAATTTTTTTATCTTAAAATAAACATGCTTTTCACTTTCATAAGCATATTCACCTTTAATTAATTCATGTATCATATTGATCATTAAATCAATGTTATCAGTGGCTTTAGGTTCATGAGTTGGTGTTTCACAATTTAAATAATTACAATCTTCATGAAATTTTTTTGTAATATTCAAAGTTAATTCAGCTATTGGAATTTTTTTTTCTTCAGATGATTTGATAATTTTATCATCTATATCAGTAATATTTCGAACATACGTAACTGACTTAGTTCCATATTTACATTTTAAAACCTTAAACAATATATCAAAAATTATTAATGGTCTCGCGTTCCCAATATGTGGATCATCATATACTGTTGGACCGCATACATACATTCCGATATTTTTTGGATCTATTGGATTAAATTTTTCTTTCTTATTACCTAAACTATTTGATAAAAAAATATCTTTATTCATTTAGCTCCAATTATTAAAACCACTTGTAAGCGGAAATCTTCTGTCTCTCCCAAAAGCCTTTGAGGTTACTTTTGGTCCTGGTGCTGCTTGAAATCTTTTGTATTCAGATTTAGTTAATAGACGAGCTGTTTTTTCGACAACTTTTCTATCAAAACCTTTCGATACAATTTTCTCAACTGAAATCTCTTTTTCAACTAAATCTTTTAAAATTTCGTCTAAAATTTCGTATTCAGGCAAGCTATCAGTATCCTTTTGATTTTCTTTCAATTCAGCTGTTGGTGCTTTTGTTATGATGTTTTCAGGAATTACTTGTCCTTTTTGACCTTTGAAAAGGTCAGAAAAATTTTGGTTTCTCCATCTGCATAATTTGAAAACATCAGTTTTCCAAACATCTTTTATAGGTGCGAAACCTCCACACATGTCACCATACAAAGTTGAATAACCAACAGCATATTCTGATTTGTTTCCAGTAGCTAATACCATATAACCATATCTGTTTGATAAGGCCATAAGAAGTAATCCTCTCAATCTTGATTGAATATTTTCTTCAGTGATACCTGGAGAAAAATTATTTCCATTAAATTTTACTAAAGTTTTATTAACAATTCTCATAGCTTCACTAATTTCTAAATTTGAAAATTTAATCTTTAAAAGATTAGCTGCATCCTTTGCATCACTAAGACTTTCTTGACCTGTAAAAGGACTTGGGAGCATTATCGCTTGCACCATTTCTGAACCAAATGCATCCGTTGCTATTGCTGCAACTAAAGCGGAGTCAACACCACCTGATAATCCTAAAACAACTCCATTAAATCTGTTATTATTTACATAATCTCTTAATCCTAGAACTAAGGCTTTGTACAATCTTTCTGTTTCAGATGAATTTTTTCTTTGATTTCCATTACCTATCCATTTTCCATTTTGTTTTAAAAGATTTATAACTGAAATTTCCTCTTTAAATTCTTTTGAACAGAAAAATTTACTTCCATCATGATTTAAGCCAAAAGATGAGCCATCAAATATTAATTCATCTTGTCCACCAGTTCTATTAAGATAAATAAGTGGCAGTTTTATCTCTTTGACTCTTGCTAAGGTTACATGCTCTCTTTCAAAACTCTTAGAAACTGTAAAAGGTGAGGCATTAATTGCGATAATAATCTCTGCACCTGATTCTGATAACTTTTCAAGTACCGTTTTTTCCCAAATATCCTCGCAAATTGGTAATCCGAATCTTATATCTTTTATTCTCACACAATCTTCTAATTTTCCCTCAGTAAATATTCTTTGTTCATCAAAAACTCCTGTATTAGGAAGCTCATACTTATCTTTTATTGCAATAATTTTTCCATTTTCGACTACAAATACAGAATTTTTTATATTTGCTCTATCTTTTCGTGGTGCGCCAAAGATTATTGCTGATTTTCCGTCTTTTGTAGTTTCTACGAGTTTTTTTATTTCACTCTCAACTAAATTCAGAAAATCCTCTCTTAAAACTAAGTCATCAATTGGATATCCCGACACATAAAGTTCTGGTGCAACTAACACATCTATGTCGTCGTCTAATTTGGATCTGATTGTTATTAGTTTATCAATATTTCCTACAACATCCCCTACTAGTGGATTTAATTGTGCTAAAGCAATTTTTAATTTTTTATCCATATTTAAGATATAATTACTTATAATTAAAATTGTATAATAATAATAGTCATACTTAATTAGCCTATTTGATTAATAAGCTTTAAGAAGCAGCTTTAATAATATTTTTCGCGTAATTAGAGTTCTTTTTAATTTCATCAGAAATTAAAAAAGCCAATTCTAAAGCTTGTTCAGAATTTAGTCTTGGATCACAGTGTGTATGGTATCTACTTGACAAATCAGCATCAGATATTTTTCTAGCACCTCCAGTGCACTCTGTCACATCTTGACCAGTCATTTCTACGTGCAAACCACCCGCATAACTTCCTTCTGATTGATGTACACCAAAAACATTTTTAACTTCATTTAAAACGTTGTTGAAAGGTCTAGTTTTAAATCCAGTTGTTGATGCAATAGTATTACCATGCATCGGATCGCAAGACCAAATAACATTAAGTCCCTCTTTTCTAATTCGTCTAAGTAACTTCGGTAAAAACTTTTCAACATTTTGATGACCAAATCTGGAAATCAGAGTTATTTTTCCTTTTTCATTTTTTGGGTTTAATACTTCACAAATTTTTGCAATCTCCTCAGGTTTAGAAGTAGGACCACACTTTATTCCAATTGGATTTTCAATTCCTCTACAAAATTCGACGTGTCCACCATCTAGTTGTCTTGTTCTATCACCAATCCAAACGAAATGAGCAGATGTATCATGGTACTCACCAGTGGTAGAGTCTACCCTGGTCATACTTTCCTCAAATGGTAAGTGCAACGCTTCATGTGATGTCCAAAAATTTACAGTGTATAATCTATTATTAAAGTCTGAAGTTATACCACATGCTTCCATAAACGCTAACGCATCAGCTATTTTATCTTCTAAGTCCTTAAATTTTTTAGCCTGAGGACTTTTTTTAATATAGTCTAAGTTCCACAAATGGACTTTATTTAAATCAGCAAAACCACCTTTTGAAAATGCTCTCAAAAGATTTAGTGTTGAAGCTGATTGGGAATATGCTTTGTACATTCTTTTTGGGTCAGGTCTTCTAGCTTTTTTGTTAAAATCTATAGCATTAATATTATCGCCTAAATAACTTGGTAATTCTATATTGCCTTGCTTTTCTGTTGGGGCACTTCTAGGTTTAGAAAACTGTCCAGCAATTCTACCAAGTTTGACAATTGGTAAAGATGCAGAATAAGTCATTACCAAAGCCATTTGAAGAATTACTTTAAAAGTATCTCTTATATTGTCAGGATGGAACTCGGCAAAACTTTCAGCACAGTCACCACCTTGTAATAAAAAAGCTTTACCATCAACTACCTTAGCTAATTGATCTTTTAAATGTCTAGTTTCACCCGCGAATACAAGTGGCGGGAATGTTTTTAATTTATTTAAAACACTATTAAGTTCTCCCTCATCGTCATACGACGGTATGTGTTTAACGGGATACTTTCTCCAACTATTAATTTTCCAATTTTTCATGTTCAACTCAAGATTGTTGTACCAGAGTTTTTTTATTATTCAACGGTTACTGATTTGGCTAAATTCCTCGGTTTATCTATATCAAATCCTTTTTTGAGTGCTGAATAATAAGCCAATTTTTGTAA
Organism: uncultured Pelagibacteraceae bacterium; assembly: GCA_902610675.1. Lineage (GTDB taxonomy): Bacteria > Pseudomonadota > Alphaproteobacteria > Pelagibacterales > Pelagibacteraceae > Pelagibacter. The sequence goes on from CACLWP010000010.1 coordinate 20,156, forward strand.
AGGTATTGTTAAAAGGAAAGGTAAAAGATCTTCGTTAGAACTTTCAACTTCTATTTTTTCCCAAATATTCTCCGAAACCACCTCATCTTCACTCTTGTCCGTTATCAACAAAACTTTTGCTCCTCTGGCGATAACTTCCTGCATATTGGAAATTGTTTTTTGGTAGTAACTATCTCTTGGTGCTAAAACAACAACAGGCATTCCTTCTTCAATTAATGCAAGTGGTCCATGTTTCATTTCTCCTGCTGGATAACCTTCAGCATGAATATAAGATAGCTCTTTTAATTTTAACGCTCCCTCTAATGCTATTGGAAAAGAAAAACCTCTCCCTAAGAACATTGAGCCTTTCGCATCATTAAAAGTATTTGATATTGATTGAATTTTGTTATCTACCATTAAAGTGTTTTTTACTAGTTTTGGTAAAGACTTCAGATCTTTTAATTTTTGATCAAATAACTCTCTCTTTAAATCTTTTCTCAATAGTCCAATTTTTAAGCCAAGAATGTACAATATTAGTATCTGTCCTAGAAAAGCTTTGGTGGATGCAACACCTATTTCAGTGCCACAATGTATTGGTAAAACAAATTTAGAGTCTCTGGCAATTGAACTTTCAACTACATTTACAACAGCGCAGGTCTTCATGTCATTTTGATTGCACAAATCTAAAGCTGCATATGTATCAGCTGTTTCACCAGATTGTGACACAAAAATATATAAAGAATCCTTTTTAAATCTATTATTTCTGTACCTAAATTCTGAAGCTATATCAACATTGACATCTAATGTGGTGAGCTTTTCAAACCAGTATTTTGCCAACAAGCACGAGTGATATGCAGTGCCACAACCAATTAAAGTTATTGAAGAAATCTCATTAGATTTCCATGGAAAATTATAGATATTTATATCATTACTCAAATTATTTATGTATTCGTTAATACCATTTTTTAATGTTGATGGCTGTTCCTCTATTTCTTTAGCCATAAAATATTTATAATCACCCTTGTCATATTTGTTGTCTTTAGAGGACAATTCTAAAACTTTTTTGTTTATCTTAATTCCATCCTCGCTAAAAAATTCAACCTGATCTTTTTTAATAATACAAAATTCACCATCATTTAGATAAGTAATTTTGTTAGTCATAGCTTTTAAGGCATATGAGTCGGAACCTAAATAATTTTCATTTGGTCCATACCCTACAGCCAAGGGTGATCCTCTTCTTGCGCCCACAATTATATCTGGCTGATCTCTAAATATTATTCCAAGTGCAAAACTACCATGAAGAGATTTCAAAGTTTTTTGAACTGAGTTCACAATATTCTCTGTCTTTAGATTTTCTGTGAGTAAATGAACAATTACCTCTGTATCAGTTTGTGATTTAAATTTATGGCCTTTGCTAACTAAGAATTTTTTCAACTGAGTTGAATTTTCAATTATTCCATTGTGGACTACAGAGACATTTTGTGATGAATGAGGATGGGCGTTTACACTGTTTGGTAATCCATGTGTTGCCCATCGAACATGACCTATTCCGATAGTTCCTTCCATGTTTTTAATCAATGAATTGCTTTCTAGATTATCCACTCTCCCTTCGGATTTAATTTCATTAATTTTATTGTTTGAAAGTGTTGCAATCCCTGCGGAGTCATAGCCTCTATATTCTAATTTTTTTAAAGAGCTAATTATTGTTGATGAAACTGCTTTATTACTATTTATTCCAATTATTCCACACATTATTATTTAGACTTTCTTTTATAATTTTTTACTTCTAGCTGCTGACTCCGAGTTAAAGCCAGAGATTTTCTGCTGACACTTTTAGTAATAACTGAACCTGCTCCAACTATACTATTTTCCTCAAGTGTTAACGGTGCCACCAAAGATGAATTAGAACCAACAAATACATTATCTTTTATTTTAGTTCTGCTCTTTTTAATTCCATCGTAATTACATGTTATGGTCCCTGCTCCAACATTTACTGATTTACCAATCAAAGTATCACCAATATAAGTTAAATGATTTACCTTAGATTTTTTTCCAACTGTGCTTTTCTTAATTTCGACAAAGTTTCCAACCTTAGAGCCTTCTTTTAAAATAGTGCCAGGTCTTATCCTTGCGTAAGGGCCTACTTCTACTCTACTTTCAATTTTACAATTCTCTAAATGGGTAAAAGATTTTATATTAACACCATTTCCAATTTTTACTTTTGATCCGATAACTACATATGGTTCAATAGTTACATTTTTTCCAATTTTTGTGTCTTTTGAAAAATAAATTGTATCTGGAGCAATCATTTTCACTCCAGATTTTAAAAATTTATTTCTCAACGAATTTTGAAGTTTTTGTAAATTTAATTGTTTCATCTAGAAAATCATTTATATTAAGTATATACCTTTCTTAATTCACAAAATATTTCTTAAAAATACTTTTAAAAATGAAACAAGTTTATACAATTCTTTTCGATTTAGATGGCACATTAGTAGATACAGCACCAGATTTAATGAGAGCCCATAATCATGTAATGAATAAATTTGGATATCCAACCAAATCTACAGAAGAAATAAGAAATTTGGTGGGTCAAGGTGCTGGCGCTATGCTTGGTAGATCTATATGGGGTCAAGCTAAAAAAGAATTTGGAAAAGTCCAAGATGAAAAAATTAAAAAAGAAATGGTGAGAGAATTTGTAGATTATTATGGTAATAATATTGTTAACGAAAGTAAACTCATTGATGGTGTAAAAGATTTTTTAATATGGTCAAAAGAAAATAAAATTTCTATGGGTGTATGTACTAACAAGCAAGAGCATTTAGCAATTGATCTTTTAAAAAAAATTGGAATTTATGAATTTTTTGAATATGTGGCTGGTCACAATACATTTGATTATTGTAAGCCCGACCCAAGACATTTGACATCAGTGGTTGAAATTTTAGATGGAGACCTTAAAAAAACTTTAATGATTGGTGATAGTGAGACAGATGCTAATGCTGCAAAAGAAGCCGGGATTCCAGTGATTTTACTGGAAGATGGATACACTGAAAAAAATACAACTGAAATTTACCATAATCACTTAATAAAAGACTTCATTGGTATTGAAAAAATTGTAGCAAAATATCTTTAATATTGATTATTTTTTTTTACCTATTAGAACAGTTTTTTATTAGGAGTTATTTTGATCATACATAACGTAAAAGTTTTTCCATCTAAAATTTATTTACCCAAAAAAAAACAATTGGCCTGGAAAATTGCTGAGATTGCAAGTGATAATGCAAAATTAGATAAAGAGGTGATAGAAATGGTGATTAATAGAATTATAGATAATGCATCAGTTGCAATAGCTTCTTTAAATAGACATCCGGTTGTCTCATCCAGAGAAATGGCTTTAAAACACTCAAGAAAAAATGGTGCAACATTATTTGGAGTTAATAGTAAATTAAAATTTGATTGTGAATGGGCGGCATGGAGCAATGGAACAGCTGTAAGAGAACTTGATTTTCATGATACTTTTTTAGCGGCTGATTATAGTCATCCTGGTGATAACATTCCTGCCTTAATAAGTGTTGCACAACAAAATAAAAAAAGCGGATACGATCTTTTAAGGGGAATAATAACTGCCTATGAAGTGCAGGTTAATTTAGTAAAAGGAATCTGTTTGCATAAACATAAAGTGGATCACATAGCTCATCTAGGACCAAGTGTTGCTGCTGGTATTGGATCAATGCTAAAATTAAATACAGAAACAATCTATCAAGCTGTTCAGCAAGCTCTCCATACAACTATTTCAACTAGACAATCAAGAAAAGGTGAAATCTCAAGTTGGAAAGCTTATGCGCCAGCACATGCTGGTAAACTTGCCATTGAGGCTGTTGATAGAGTTATGCGAGGTGAAGGAGCACCAAGTCCAATTTATGAGGGCGAAGATAGTGTTATAGCTAGAATTTTAGATGGAAAGAAAGCATCATATAAAGTTCCACTTCCAAAAAAAAACGAGACTAAAAGAGCAATACTTGAAACTTATACAAAAGAGTACTCAGCTGAGTATCAATCACAAGCATTAATTGATCTAGCCAAAAAACTTAAAAAGAAAGTTTCAAATGTTAATCAGATTAAGAAAATAGATATCTATACTAGTCATCACACTCATTATGTGATCGGCACTGGAGCAAATGATCCTCAAAAAATGGATCCAAATGCAAGCAGAGAAACTCTAGATCATTCAATAATGTACATTTTTGCTGTAGCTTTAGAGGATGGTAATTGGCACCACGTTAAATCTTATTCAAAAGCTAGAGCAAAAAGAAAAAGCACAATTAAGATATGGAGATCTATCAAAACCCATGAAGATAAAAAATGGACAAAAAAATATCATGATCCTAATCCTAAAAAAAAAGCATTCGGTGCTAAGGTTGTAATAACTCTAAATAGTGGAAAAAAAATTACGGAGGAACAAGGTGTTGCTGATGCTCACCCCTACGGATCAAGACCGTTCAAAAGAAAAAACTACATTAACAAATTTTTAACTCTAACTGAAAATTTATTAGACAAAAAAGAAGTAGATAGATTTCTAAAAGCAGTACAAAACTTAAAAAAATTGAAGCCTGGCCAATTAGATAAATTAAATATTGTGGTAAGTAAAAGTAAAATTAAACGAAACTTAAAAAAGGGTATTTTTTAATGCATTTTGTTGAGAAAGATCCAATACAAAAAAGAAAAGATTTTTCAGAAAAATTAAAATCAAAAAAAATACTAAGGGTGCCTGGTGCTTATAATCCCCTAACTGCGAAATTGATAGAGGAGATAGGCTATGATGCGGTTTATGTTTCAGGTGGTGTTATGGCAAATGACCTTGGATTTCCAGATATTGGTTTAACTACATTACAAGATGTTAGCACTCGGTCATATCTAATCTCTAGAGTTACTAATCTTCCTACAATTGTTGATATAGATACAGGATTTAAATCTTGTAAAGAGACTGTAGAAACTTTTGAGGAGTTTGGAATTACTGGAGTTCACATTGAGGATCAAATTGATAGAAAAAGATGTGGACACTTAAATAATAAAGAGTTGATATCGACTGATGCAATGGCCAAAAAAATTAAAGAATGTGTTTTAGCAAAAAAAGATGAAAATTTCAAAATTATTGCAAGATCAGACGCAAAAAGTGTGGAGGGAATAGATAAAATGATTGAAAGATGTAAAGCTTATGTTGACGCCGGTGCAGAAATTATTTTTCCTGAAGCACTGCATAATGAAAAAGATTTTGAAAAGGTTAGAAAAGAACTGTCGTGTTATTTATTAGCTAATATGACTGAATTTGGAAAAACTAAATTATTAAACTACAAAGAGTTAGAAAATCTTGGATACAATATAGTTATTTATCCCGTTACAACTCAGAGATTAGCAATGAAAAATGTTGAGGATGGTTTAAGAAACATTTATACAAGTGGACATCAAAATAACATTATTGATAAAATGCAAACTAGAAAACGATTATATGATCTTGTAGATTATGAAAAATATAATAGTTTGGACGAAAAAATTTATAATTTTGATACCGAGGGTCATGAATAATGGGTGAAGATATTAAAAAAGGCCTACTTGGAATAACTGTTGATGAAACAGAAGTTTCCAAAGTTATGCCAGAAATTAACTCTTTAACTTATAGAGGTTATGCTGCTCAGGATTTGTGTGCGAAATGTAAGTTTGAAGAAGTTGCTTATTTAATCTTAAACGGTGAACTTCCAAACAAAAAACAATTAAAAGCTTTTGAAAAAGTAGAAAAAAAAGAAAGAAACTTGTCAAAAACTTTATTGGAAGACATAAAAAAATTCCCAAAAAAAGCTCACCCTATGGATGTTGCAAGAACCGCCGTCAGTATAATGGGCCTTGAAGATAAAGATACTAAAGACAATTCACCAAAATCAAACATGAGAAAAGTAATGAGAATTTTTGCTAAAACACCGGTTGCATTAGCTGCATTTTATAGAATAAGAAAAGGTAAAAAGGTAATTCCTCCTAAAAAAAAACTTTCCTTCTCTGAAAATTTTTTTCACATGTGTTTTGGAAAAGTACCTAGTAAAGAAATAGTAAAAGCTTTTGATGTTTCATTAATTTTATACGCTGAACATAGTTTTAATGTATCGACATTTACAGCAAGAACTATAACAAGTAGTTTATCAGATATTCATGGGGCAATTACTGGTGCAATCGCTAGTTTAAAAGGACCTTTGCACGGTGGGGCTAATGAAGAAGTGATGCATATGATGAATAAAATTAAAAAACCAGAAAATGCATTAAATTGGATTAATAAAGCTCTAGATAATAAAGATGTTGTGATGGGGTTTGGTCATCGAGTTTATAAAAGTGGTGATTCAAGAGTTCCTACAATGAGAGAGTATTTTGGAAAAGTTGCTAAAATTAAAAAAGATAAAAAATTTGAAAAAATTTATGACATCGTTGAAAAAGTAATGATTAACAGAAAGAACATCTACCCTAACGTTGATTACCCTACAGGGCCTACATATCATTTAATGGGCTTTGATACTGATTTCTTTACACCAATTTTTGTAATATCAAGAATTACAGGCTGGTCAGCTCATATCATTGAGCAGCACGCTGCAAATAAATTAATTCGTCCACTCGCGAGCTACAAAGGCAGTAAATACAGAAAAGTTATTCGATTAAATCAGAGATAGTCACTCCGCAGAGATTTCATCAAATAAGTAATAAAACTAAGAAAATCATCTGCACAAAGTTAATAAGGACAGATATGAAATGTGAGTATTTAAATTTTTTATCCTGCTTCTCATCTCTATACTTATTTATCAATGGCATTAACAAATAGTTAGAAGTAGCGAATAAAACACATATTGCTAATATTAAGTAGAAATCAATTCCCAACTTACTCAAAAATATAAATGTTAATAGAATAATTAAACTTATCCCTAAATTAACATTATAATAGAAGGGAAATATTCTTCTTATAAACTTTCGAGCGTTATCTTCATCCAGGGTAGTAAATACTACTGGAGCAATTACAAATGAGAAAAATAACATAACTCCCAAAACCATTGCCGTTAAATAGAAACTAACTTGTTCAATCATAATTTAGTTTTCTATTGAATTTTCTTCTTTCATCAATATTGGTCTTCCATCATGAGCAGTATTGAGAGGTATAATTTTTCCTTTATACTTTGCACATAAAGTAGGAGCACTCCTTAACTTTTCTCCTAATCTTACCTCTAAATCTACAATAACTAATTTTGCATCACTTAATTCTTTTAATATTTTCATATTTCACTCCTTAATTTAAGTTTAAAATATATTTAAAGTACTACTTCAAAACCTTCAAAGTTAGGTGCTCCAAGATATAAATCTTTATGTTGTCCCGCATTTTTATGAGCTAATCTAAAATTTTCTGATTTAGTCCAGTTAATAAAATCATCTTTAGAATTCCAAATACTATGAGAGGCGTATAATGAGAATTCATCATTTTTTTCACCTTTAACTAAATGAAACTCTTTAAAACCTTTAACATCATCAAGGTGTGTATCTCTTTCCCTCCAAACCTTTTCAAATTCGGCTTCCTTACCTAATACAATTTTAAATCTATTCATTGCTATAAACATTAGAAAATGCTCATTTGATATTATATGTATGTAATTTATATATTAACTAAAAGCTTCTACCCAGGTTCCTTGTGTGGACGCTTTAGAATATTCTGTTGCACGACCTTCGAAGAAATTCATGTGTTCAACAGCGTTCAACATGGTATCCAACCATCCCAACGGATTTTTTTGGACATCATAAATTGGTTCTAAACCTAATTGAGTTAGTCTTCTGTTTCCAATAAATCTAATGTAATCTTTGACTTCTTTTGCAGTCAAACCTTCCATTGGACCCATTTCAAAAGCTAAATCAATAAAAGCATCTTCGTGCTCTATGATAGTTCTACAAGCTTCATAAAGTTCTTTTTTTAATTTTGCATTCCATATCTCTGGATTTTCTTTTATGAATTCTTTGAATATTCTAATCATTGAATTGCAATGAAGAGTTTCATCTCTCACAGACCAAGTCACTATCTGACCCATGCCTTTCATTTTATTATGTCTTGGAAAATTTAAAAGAATTGCAAAGCTCGCAAAAAGTTGAAGGCCCTCAGTGAATGCACTAAAAACAGCAACTGTTTTTGCAATATCTTCTTTTGAACTCATGTCAAAATTTTGCATGTAGTCATATTTATCTTTCATTTCTTTATACTTCATGAATGCAGAATATTCTGACTCTGGCATTCCGATTGTGTCTAATAAATGAGAGTAAGCTGCAATATGCACTGTCTCCATAGAAGCAAATGCTGTCATCATCATTAAAACTTCTGTCGGTTTAAACACAGTTGTGTAATGTCTTAAATAACAATTACTTACTTCAACATCAGCTTGCGTAAAAAATCTAAATATTTGAGTTAATAAGTTTTTTTCTGATTGAGTTAGATTTTTTTGCCAATCTCTAACATCATCACCTAATGGCACCTCTTCTGGTAACCAATGAATTCTTTGTTGAGTTAACCATGCATCATAACACCATGGATATCTGAAAGGTTTATAAACTGGATTTTCAACTAATAGACCCATTTTTTTTGGCTGAACTATTTCTTTATTAGGCATTTTAATTTTTTCTGTTACTGACATGATAAACACTCCTCGTATTCTGGTTCTTGGTTTGGTTGATTATTTTTGGATTTATATACATTGGCTGTAACATCTGTTGATTTAGCATCATTGATATTTTCGGCCCTTTGAATTGATTTTGATCTGCAGTAATAAAGGCTTTTTAAACCTTTTTTCCAAGCATCAAAATGAATTCTATGTAATTCTTTTTTGTGAACGTCTGCTGGTAAAAATAAATTGACTGATTGAGCCTGTGAGATAAATGGTGTTCGATCACCACTTAATTCAATAATCCATTTCTGATTTAGCTCAAAAGCTGTTTTAAAAATATCTTTTTCTAAGTCAGTTAAAAAATCCAAATGAGAAACTGATCCTTGATTAGTTGTAATTGTGGACCATGTTTCATCATCGTTTTTACCATGACCTTCTAATATTTCTTCAAGATATCTATTTCTAACATTAAATGATCCTGATAAAGTTTTGTGTGTGTAACTATTAGCAGCAATAGGTTCTACTCCTGGAGATGCTCCTCCACAAATGATTGAAATAGAGGCTGTTGGGGCTATTGCAGTTTTGTTTGAAAACCTTTCTTGAAATCCATATTCAGCAGCATCTGGGCACGCACCTCTTTCTTCAGCTAAATCTTTTGATGCTTGATTAACTTGTTCATCAATTTGTTTAAATATTTTTTTATTCCAAGATTTCGCCATCACTGACTCAAGTGGAATTTTATTTTTTTGTAAGAAAGAATGGAAACCCATTACACCTAATCCAACACTTCTCTCTCTTTCAGCTGAGTACTTGGCATCTTTAAATTGATCAGGTGCTTTTTTTATAAAATCAGATAATACATTGTCTAAAAATCTCATTACATCACCAATCATATTTGCATCATCTTTCCACTCATCATACTTTTCTAAATTTAAAGAAGACAGACAGCAAACAGCAGTCCTATCATGTCCATCCTTATCAATTCCTGTAGGCAAAGTTATTTCACTACACAGATTAGAAGTCTTAACTGTAAGATTAGCTAATTTATGATGTTGAGGGATTTGTCTATTAACAGTATCAATATAAATTATATAAGGTTCTCCAGTTTCTATTCTTGCAGTTAATAATCTAATCCATAAATTTCTAGCTGATAAAGTTTGTTGAACAGTTCCATCCGCCGGACTCTTGAGTGCCCACTGTTCATCTGTCTCTACTGCTCTCATGAATGCATCCGATACTAAAACTCCATGATGCAAGTTTAAAGATTTTCTATTCGGATCACCACCAGTTGGTCTTCGCATTTCTATAAATTCCTCAATCTCAGGATGATCAATCGGAAGATAACATGCAGCGGAACCTCTTCTTAAAGAACCTTGGCTGATTGCCATTGTTAAAGAGTCCATTACTTTTATAAACGGAATTATTCCAGAAGTCTTTCCAACTTTTCCTATTTTTTCTCCAATAGATCTTAGGTTACCCCAATAACTTCCTATACCACCACCTTTAGCAGCTAACCAAACATTTTCACTCCAAAGATCTAAAATACCACCTAAGCTATCTGAAGCCTCATTAAGAAAACATGAAATAGGTAAACCTCTTTTAGTCCCACCGTTTGATAAAACTGGAGTTGCAGGCATGAACCACAGATTACTTATGTAATTATAAATTCGTTGTGCATGAAGATTATCATCCGAGTAAGTACTTGCTACTCTGGCAAATAAATCTTGATAAGACTCATTGTGTCCTAAATATCTGTCTTTTAAAGTTGCTTTACCAAAATCAGTCAGATTTACATCTCTAGATCTGTCAATTTTAATAATTATGCCTTTATCATTTTGAAAAAGCTCAGTTTCATTATTTAATGAGAATAAATCTGGTCTATTGCTTTTTTGAACCTCTTTGACCTGTGGGCTATATTCAGAGACAGCTTTCTTTAAGGCCTGTGATAGTATTTTATTCATATTTATTAATATATTTTATTGTTATTGCGAAAACAACTACATGTTGTATGCGCTATGTATTAATATACTAAATAACTTGTAAATCAATAGAACATTTATAGAACAATGAAAAAATATTTCAACTATAAAAGTCAAAAAAATGTAAGTAATTAACAATATGTCTGAAACTTTAAAAATAGACCCCTATGGTTTCCGTGAATATGATGCTCGTTGGGTCTTTGAAAAAGACATCAATGAACCAGGAATAACGAATCTTGGAAAAGGCCTAGGAACACAAATTAAAAAACATACTAAAAAAGAAAACCCAAGAGTAATTGTTGGGCACGATTATAGATCATATAGTGAAAAGATTAAGTCTGCTCTAAAGAAAGGTTTAATTTCAACTGGATGTTTTATTGAAGATGTGGGCTTATCATTATCGCCAATGGTTTATTATGCGCAATTTAATTTAGATGCAGATGCAGTTGCAATGGTGACCGCGAGTCATAATGAAAATGGTTGGACGGGTGTAAAAATGGGCATCAAAAAAGGATTAACTCACGCACCAGAGGAGATGAACGAACTAAAAGAAATCACCTTAAACCAAAATTTTACTAAAGGTGATGGAAATGAGAAGAAAATAAAAGATTTTGATAAGGTTTATAAAGAGGATTTAATTAATAAAAATAAATTGAATAAAAAAATAAAAGCTGTAGTTGCATGTGGTAATGGTACAGCAGGTATTTTTGCTCCTGATATACTAAGAGGAATAGGATGTGAGGTGATTGAATTAGATTGCAATTTAGACTGGAATTTTCCAAAATACAATCCAAATCCTGAAGATCTGGAAATGCTTCATGCCATAGTTAAATCAGTAAAAGAGAACAATGCCGATATAGGTTTTGGTTTTGATGGAGATGGAGATCGTGTTGGCGTAATCGATAATGATGGTAACGAAATTTTTTCTGATAAAATAGGATTATTAATTGCTAGAAACCTATCTCATTCACATAAAAATTCAAAGTTTATTGTAGATGTAAAATCTACTGGCCTTTACTCAACTGATGAAGTTTTAAAACAAAATCAATGTGAAACTTTATATTGGAAAACAGGTCATTCTCACATTAAAAGAAAGGTTTATAATGAAAAAGCTTTAGCTGGATTTGAAAAAAGTGGCCACTTTTTTTTCAATCAACCATTAGGCTATGGTTATGACGACGGAATTAATTCAGCAATTCAAGTTTGCCACTTATTAGATAATAAAGATAAAAGAATGAATGAAATAATAAAAGAACTCCCTACTACTTATCAATCGCCAACTATGGCTCCTTTTTGTAAGGATGAGGAAAAATATACTGTAGTGGATGCAATGGTTAAGGAATTTAAAAAAATAAAAGATCAAAAAATTAAAATAGACAATCAAGAAATTAAAGAGATTATAACCGTAAATGGAGTTAGGTTTTCTTTTAAGGATGGTTCTTGGGGTTTAATAAGAGCGTCCTCTAATAAACCCTCATTAGTTGTAGTTACTGAAAGCCCTACATCTGATAAAAGAAAACTAAATATTTTTAAATTCATTGATGAAATATTAATGAAAACTGGCAAGATTGGTGAATACGATCAAAAAATTTAGATTTGATAATTAACAAATTCAACTATTAAGTGTTCATAAAATTATAAAGAATCATTTATCATCTTATTTGTGAGGTGATGGAGGGAGACTGAAGTCACCTCTTTTTTTATGGCAGATAAAAAAATTAGATCAATTGCAAAAACTTTTTCATGGAGATTCATCATTTTTGTTTATTGGGTAATTTTTGGTTATGTTTACACTGGTACATTTACTGGTGCCGGAATATTGGGTGTGGGATCAATAATTCCGCTATTTTTTTACTATTTTCACGAGAGAGTCTGGACTAAAATTAAATGGGGAACTGATTAAACCTATAGAGCTAAATCTAGACAATGAACGCTAAAAAGTTTTTTGTCATCAGTCCAAGTTTTATTGATTTTCCATCCAGCTTCATTTGCTAAGTTTTTAAAGGACCTAATAGTGTATTTGTGAGAATTTTCAGTATGGATCTCCTCATTTTTTTTAATAAAATATTTTGATCCATTTATTCTAATATTATTATTTCTTTTAGATTTTAATCTCATCTCAATTCTTTTTTTTGGTTTATTATAAACAGCTAAATGTTTATAGAAATTTAGGTTTATATCTCCGCCCAATTCAATATTTATTCTTCTTAAAATATTTTTATTGAATTTTGCAGTTACGCCCTTTTTATCATCGTAAGCAGAAATTAGAGTTGGAATATCTTTAACTAAGTCGGCACCAATAATAATTTTTTTTGCTTTAAATTTTGATTTAAGCATTTTTAAAAACTTAACAGCATCATTTTTTTCAAAATTACCAATAGTTGATCCCGGAAAAAAGATTATTATATTTTCTGACGAATTGATTTTAAAAGGTAGTTTATTATTTTTTGAGAAATCATATCCTTTTGGAGTAATGGCCACATTTGGAAATTTTTTTTTAAAACCTTTAGCAATTTTGGTTATATAGTTATCAGAAATATCTAATGGTATATATTTTTTTGGCTTATCTAAGTTGTCTAGAAAAATACCAATTTTCTTAATGTCTCCAGCACCTGGTTCAATTATAACTGCGTTAGTGCCAATTTTATTGGCAATTTCAATTTTATTATCTTGTAAAATTTTTCTTTCAGTCCGTGTTAAGTAATATTCTTCCAAATTAGTAATTTGTTCAAAAATTTTTGATCCATAAAAGTCATAAAACCATTTAGAGTTAAGCTTCTTATTTTTCTTACTTAAACCAAGACTTACCTCTTGTAAAAACAATTTCATTTTAAATCAGCTCAACTAAAAGACGATTAATTGGCATTGAGAATCTTCCTTGTCTTTCAGCATCAGTGCTATCTTTAGATATCGTAAGTATCTTAGACAAGCTTGATATCATTAATTTTCTTTTCTCAGGCTTTAAGACAAATGCAGCATAGAAAAATCCTGCTGCAATTTCAGATACTTGATTCACTGGTCCCTCAATAGTTACAACATTTGTTTCAATAGTTATATTTGCTTCTGGAAAAGTTTTATGTACAAGATTGCTTAGACTTTCACGTCCTCGTATCCTTGAGTCGCCTAAATCAATCTCTCCATAACCAGGTATCTCCTCTTGTGCATAACTATAAATCAAATTATGTACATCTAAGTAGCCAGGTGCTGCATTCATTGGTCCGTCAACTAATGCTGCAAATCGCCCCCTAGAAGTTAAAACTCGTCTGACTTCATTTAATACAGGAGCTATCGGGTCCATTAACGTTAAGGCCCAGTGACATAATACTATGTCGATAGAATTATCATTGATCGCAGTCAAATTTTGTGCTTTTGACTTAATGAGATTAACTCTACTATTTTTGAGACGAGACCCGGCTAATTCTAATTCTTCAGGACACATGTCCAGACCTCTTAAGTTTAAATTTTTGTTGCGCTCGAATAAGATTTTTAATAGTAGCCCTGATCCACAGGCAAGATCTAGTACACGCAAACTTTCATTGACTGGCACAAGTTCAGCTAGCCATTCATAACTATTCCGTCCAGTTTCATCCCTACAAGAGCTTGCACACTCTTCAGTAAATCCAGTATGTTTTTGATGGACAGTCATTAAATGATCAACTAAGGCATTACTATCAGGACGTAGATTGTGAACGAGACTGTCAGTCCAGATTGAATTAAGCCCACTCTGACTTTTTAAATTTTTCATGATTTATCTTTAACTGGCCAACAAATCGGATTCAGTGGGCTAGCTGCCACTTCTCCTGGTTTAACATTGGGCATAAATTTCTGCCAGTCCCCAGAAACCATTGTAGGTGCATTAATCACTCTGGCTCCATCTCGGTAATAAGTATTGGCTAAAACTACTCGGCTGCGATTAGTACGGTTACGTGAAGCAGTATGGAAATTTAAGTTATGATGAAAACTAACCTCACCAAGTTCAAATGGAGTTTCATTCACTTTTACATTATTTTTTGAAAAAACCTCTGACACCCCACGGTCATATCCAGTACCAGTTTTTTCAAATGAAACTGAGTTAACTAATTCATGAACATTAAGTGGATAAGCAAACGAGAGTGGTCCCATCTCAAGAGGGATTGGCTGAGCTGGTACCCAAGCGGTAACTACGTCATTGGTATCTAGAGGAAAATGATGATCGTCGAAGTGCCATGGGGTACGACCACAACCAGCTTGTTTAGCTAATACATTATCATGATAAAGTCTAACAGCTGGTACCTCAAGAAGATCTGTTGAAATTTGACCTAGACGTGGTGATAAAACGTAAGCACGAAGAAGTTTATTTTTAGGCCAAATCATTTCAAGACTAAGAAAACGCTCATGTGCTCCTTTATCTGGATCAACCTTAAACTCTTTTTTTAAAAGATTAATTAGCTCAGCTCGAAGTTTAAGTACAGCGCCAGGTGAAAAAACTCTCTTAAGTTTTATGAAGCCATTTTTTTTAAAAAAATTAATTTGATCTTTCGATAAGTTATAAGGCTCAGATAATTCTAAGATAACTTCATGATCACTGGGCATTATTATATCTGGAAGGGGTTCTACATTAATAATTCTATCCTCTTTAACATCATTGTCTGCAAGACTAACATACCAGTCCCACCAAGCCTGGTTATCCTTATCCCACGGTTTACTAACATCAGTACTGTCAGTTTTATTTAAATTTTGATTGTTATTAGATATAGCCATTAAGTAATCTTACAGTTTTATTTTTTATTAGTAAGAGGCGTTTTGACATGGGTTGTCTTTCATAAAATTAAATAATACCTTTGATTATTTAGTGTAAGTTTATTTAGTTTAGTCTGTTCTAATAATCCTTAACTTAAAGATAAGTATTCAAAAAAAGATCTAATTGAAACGATAATTAAAAATATTCCGAATATTTTACTTAAAATATTTTTATCAATTTTATAAACTGCTTTTGCACCTACTCTTGCCATTATCATTGTTACAGGTACAAAAACTAAAAACCCAATTAAGTTTACATATCCAACACTGTAAGGTGTGCTAATATTATCTAGAATTTTACCTCCTGTAATCATTGTGATTGTGCCAAATACTGCAATTAGAAAACCAACTCCTGCAGCAGTACCTATTGATCTTCTAATATCATAACCAAAAGTTCTCATAAAAGGAACCATTAATGATCCACCGCCAATACCCAACAATACAGATATAAAACCTATTACAATACCAGAAATATTTTTAGCTGAGTCAGAAATCATTCTTGGGTTTTTTAAAAGTTGTTCCCTAAAAAAAATAAAAAATAAACCAACTATAAAAGCCATGATTGAAAAGAATAAAATAAAAGCTGGTGTTTTTAAGTTCACAGCTAAAAAAGTTCCAGCAATTACACCTAACAAAATAAAAATACCAAAAGATTTGATAAGCTTAGAATCAACTGCATCATACTCCATATGAGTTTTGGTAGATATGATTGATGTTGGAATTATAATTGCTAATGATGTACCAACTGAAAGATGCATTCTTGTTGCAATGTCAAAATCTAAAACAGTAAAAGCATAGTAAAGTGCTGGTACTATTATAATCCCACCTCCAATACCCAATAATCCAGCCATAAAACCTGCAACAGATGCTGCAACAGATAAAACAAATAAAAGATTTAAAATTTCACTTATATCTAAAATTTCCATTATGAGTTAGCTTGAATTGCTTTCTCATTGTTCTGGACAATAGTCATAATATGTTTTGCTTTTTGAAAATCTGAGTCTCTTGCCATCATATTATCACTTAAATATCTTTTCCACTCTTTTGAACCAACCTGTCCATGATATAAACCTACCGTATGTCTCATGATGTGATTAATCTTTGTTCCTAATTTTACTTCTCTATCTGCATATTCTAAAAGTTTTTCCACAACTTGTTCTCTTGTTGGATTATTTTTCGTTTTGAAAATTTCTTTTTCAATATCAATTAAAGAATATGGATTTTGATAAATTGATCTTCCTATCATGACGCCATCACATAAATTTAAATGGTTTTCAATTTCTTTAACTTTTGATATTCCACCATTTATAATAATTTCTAAATTTGGATTTTCTTTTTTTATATCGTAAACCATTTTATAATTTAGCTTAGGTATATTAAGGTTCTGTTTTGGAGATAGACCGGTCAGCATTGCTTTTCTAGCATGTAAAATAAAAGTTTTTGAACCAGCATCTCTCATCTTGTGAACAAAATTGTTAAGATAATCGAATTCCTCTGTATCATCAAATCCAATTCTTGTTTTAGCTGTAACTGGTATTTTACAAGCGTTGACCATTGAATTTATACATTCTGCAACTAGATCTGGCTCCTTCATTAAACATGCGCCAAACATATTTTTTTGGACTTTTTTACTAGGACAACCTAAGTTAATATTTATTTCATCGTAACCCATATCCTCTGCAATTTTAGCTACCTTTGCCAGTTCCTCTTTATCAGATCCACCTACTTGCAAAGCCAATGGCTTTTCATCAGGGCTAAATGATAATATTTTTTTTCTATCTCCATGTATTGCTGATTTTGTAGCAACCATCTCTGTATAGAGCATTACATTTTTACTCATCAGTCTTAAGAAAAAACGATCATGCCTATCAGTGCAATCCATCATCGGAGCAACTGAAATTTTTCTATTAATCTTTTTGTTAGAAACCAAGGTCTTTACCCATTATTTTATCAGGCAACCATGTTACAATTTCAGGAAAAATACATAAGATTAATATAGCTAAAGCCATAATTATCATAAATGGTATAGATCCTTTTAAAATTTCTGACAAACTAACATCTGGGGTAATTCCTTTGATAATGTAAAGATTTAGTCCAACTGGAGGAGTTATTAATCCAATTTCCATATTTATTGTAAATACAATTGCAAACCAATAAGGATCAAAACCCAATGTTGTTATAACAGGTAGCAATATTGCTGAAGTCATTACGATTACTGCGACTGGAGGCAAGAAAAAACCAGCAATTAGAAGAAATATATTAATTAAAAGAAATACAACCCACTTGTTTGAACTAAGATCTACCATGCTTTGAGCTAGAGACTGTGTTACATACAGTTGTGAAAGAGTGAATGCAAAAAGATAGGAGGCAGCAATAATGAACATTATCATTACGCTTTCTTTCATTGAGACTTTAACAATGTTCCAAATCTTTTTTGGCTGATAAATTTTGTAAACAACAGCAATTAATACAAAAACTAAGAATGCTCCTACTCCAGATGCCTCGGAGGGTGTTGCAACTCCTCCATAAAGTACATATAAAACACCAGCTATGATTGCTAGGAAAGGTAGAATTCTTGGTAAGACTTCGAGTTTTTCTTTTAGAGTTGGTCTTACTCTATTTCTTAGAGCTTTTGCTGCATCTTTATCAATAAAATAACTATGTATTAAAGCCCATATCGCAAACATTCCTGCCAACATAAAACCTGGCACAAGACCACATAAAAATAATCTTCCAATAGATGTGCCGGTTGCTATCCCATAAACAATTAAAACAATACTTGGAGGAATTAAAACTCCTAAAGTTCCACCAGCTGCGATAGTTCCTGTTGCAATCTGATCCGAATATCCTCTTTTTCTCATTTCGGGTATTCCCATTGTTCCAATCGCAGCACAAGTTGCAGGACTAGATCCACTCAAGGCTGCAAAAACTGAGCACGCTCCAATATTAGAAATTACCAATCCTCCTGGCACTCTCCAAAGCCATCTATCTAATCCTGTATACAAATCTTTTCCCGCTGGAGAATTAGCAACGGCCATTCCCATTAAAATAAACATTGGTATAGAAAGTAAAACAAAAGAGTTCAGCCCTGCAAAAAATGTTTCAGCAAAGACATCAAGCATTTGAAAACCTTCAAATGTAACTAACAGAGCTATCGAAACAAAACTCAAACCAAAAGCAATTGGAATTCCAGAAAAAAGTACCAATAAAGTAAAAACTGCAACAATTAATGCTATAATTAATGGATCCATTTAACTAAAATCCTTATCATCAGTTAATTTTATAATTTCTGCGATATACTGTAGTATCATTAGCAAAGCTCCCAACATCATTGATGAATATGGTATCCATAATGGTGGATCCCAGACAGTTCCTGTTGAATAATTTTTGGTAAATGCTTCTTCGAACATTAAAAATCCAAAATAAAATAAAATTAAGAAAAAAAGTAAACTTATTGAAGATGTAAAAATTTTTAATCTAATTATATTTTTTTTTGATAAAAAATCGTAAATCCATTCCATGCTCACATGAGCTTTTTCACTTAAGACGTATACACTACCAATAAAAGTTGAGGCAACTAATAG
>CACLWP010000011.1 GCA_902610675.1 uncultured Pelagibacteraceae bacterium
TTTCCAAATAAATTATCATCTATTGAAAAAGAAATCGAAGCTATAATTTTTGCTGCTGCTGAGCCTTTAGATATCGAAACTATTGAGAATAAAATTTCTAAAAAAACTGACGTCGAAAAAATTTTATTTAAATTGAAAGATGAATATTCAGATCGGGGTATTAATCTAGTTTGTATTTCTAAAAAGTGGTCTTTTAGAACTTCACCAAACTTATCAAATATCATGAAGCAGGAAAAAACTGTTGAAAAAAAATTGTCAAGAGCTGCAATAGAAACTCTCTCAATAATTGTTTATCATCAACCTGTCACAAGAGCTGAGATTGAGGAAATTAGAGGTGTTGCTTTTGGAACAAATACCCTTGAAATTTTGATGGAACTTAACTGGGTTAAACCAGGAGGTCGAAAAGATGTCCCGGGTAAACCAATTCAATATGTGACTACTGATGATTTTTTAAGTCATTTTAATCTTCAAAGATTATCTGATTTACCAACTGTAGATGAATTGGGTGCTGCTGGACTTATTGACAGTACGAATATTGATAATGCAATTTTTGGAACAGGAAAGTTCTATAAGGAAAAACAAGATGATAAAAAAGAGGATATTTATTCAAATATTGATGAAATGTTAAGTGGCACTTTAGAAGCTGATAAGAAAGAATGAGATATTACATTTAGGTATTAAAAAGTCACTTTCAAATTGATTATAAAAAGGATATAAGTTTTTTATGAGTATAGGAATATGGCAAATAGCAATCGTTGTAATACTTGTAGTTTTGCTTTTTGGAAGAGGTAAGATATCAAGTTTGATGGGTGATGTTGCTAAAGGAATTAAAAGTTTTAAAAAGGGAATGGCATCAGATGCAACTGATGACAATGAACCTAAGAATATTTCCGAAGATAATCAAGATACTAACAAAAAAGATTAAATCACATGCCTACTATTGGTTGGTTTGAGATTCTAATAGTTGTTGCAATTGCAATTATTGTTTTAGGCCCCAAAGATTTTCCAATCATGCTAAAAAAAGTTGGATCATGGATTGGCACAGCCAAGAAATACATAAATTCTGTTCAAAACGAAGTATCAAATATTGACATTGAAGAAAGTAAGATAGAGAAAAAAGAAGATAATAAAGATGAAACATGATGAAAATGAAGGTGGCTTCATAAGTCATTTAGCAGAGCTAAGAAAAAGACTGATACACAGTTTTATTTTTCTTATAATTTTTTTTATAGGATGTTATTTTTTTGCAGAACATCTATACGGTTTTTTAGTAGATCCTTTTGCTCAAGCAGTTAAAAATGATGGTACAGATAGAAGATTAATTTTTACAGCACTTCAGGAAACATTCTTGACTTATTTAAAAATTTCTTTTTTTACGGCTTTTTTTGTTACTTGTCCTTTCATATTGACACAAATATGGAAATTTATAGCACCAGGTCTCTATAAACATGAAAAAGTTGCAATTTTACCCTACCTTATTTTAACTCCAGTTTTATTCTTTTTAGGAGGAATGTTAGTTTATTATCTAATAATGCCTTTAGCTATAAAGTTTTTCTTATCATTTGAGAGCACCGGTATTTCAACAAATTTACCTATTCAACTGGAAGCAAAAGTAAATGAATATCTTTCTTTAGTAATGAAACTTATTTTTGCATTTGGTATAAGTTTTCAGTTGCCTGTTGTTTTAAGCTTACTAGCACGAATAGGAGTTGTTGATTCTGATTTTTTAAAAAAAAGAAGGAAATATGTAGTGGTTATAATTTTTGCTGCAGCCGCATTACTCACTCCGCCTGATCCTATAACACAAATCGGTTTAGCTATACCTTTATTAATTTTATATGAATTATCGATATTTTCTGTAAAATTTATAGAGAATAAGAAATTTAAAGATTCAAATGCATAATCTTAAAGAAATTAGAAAAAATTTTGATAGTTTCAAAAAATCACTTGAGAGTAGATTTCTTGAAATTAATTTTAATGAGCTTAAAGATTTAGATGATCAAAATAGGAATTTTATCCATACAAGAGAAACTTTAGAAAATGAAAAAAAAGAAATATCTAAATCCAAAGATAAATCTTTGTTTGAGAGATCAAAAGAAATTTCAGTTGAGATTGAAAAAATTTCAAAAGATCAAAAGACAGTAAAAGATAAGCTAGACAAAATATTATCAATTATACCAAACATTCCTCATAAAGATGTTCCTAGTGGAAAAGACGAAAATGACAATAAAGAGATAATGAAATCAGGCCAAATAATAAAATTCGATTTTAATCCTTTGTCTCATTACGAACTAGGTGAAAAACTTGGAATGCTTGATTTTGATCTTGCTACTAAAACTACAGGATCACGTTTTGTTTTTGTTAAAAATAAACTTGCTTTACTTGAAAGAGCTATTTCAAACTTTATGTTAGACACACATGTTTTAAAAAATGGTTATGAGGAAATTTCCCCACCTTTATTAGCATCAGAAAGTTCAATGTTTGGCACAGGTCAGCTACCTAAATTTGAAAATGATCAATTTGAGGTAAAACTTGACAATGAGACTGATAGAAAATTTTTGATACCTACAGCAGAAGTAATTTTAACTAATATTGTAAAAGATAAAATTGTAAATCAAAAAGACTTACCAATGCGTTTTGTTGCTTCTACTCCTTGCTTTAGAAAAGAAGCAGGTAGTTACGGTAAAGATACGAAAGGCATGATTAGACAACATCAATTCTATAAAGTTGAAATGGTAAGTATAGTCGAACAAGAAAAATGTTTAGATGAATTAGAAAGAATGACAAAATGCGCAACTTCCATTTTAGATCTTTTAGAACTACCATATAGAAAAATAATCTTATGTAGTGGTGATATGGGCTTTAGTGCCGAAAAAACTTATGATATTGAGGTTTGGTTACCCTCAGAAAAAAGATACAGAGAAATCTCTTCCTGTTCATCTTGTTCAACATTTCAAGCAGTAAGAATGAAGGCAAGATATAAGAATGAAAAAAAGGAAACTCTTTTTGTTGGTACTTTGAATGGAAGTGGTTTAGCTATAGGAAGAACTCTCATAGCTATTTTGGAAAATTATCAACAAAAAGATGGATCGATTATAATCCCAAAAATTTTAAGACCTTATATGGACAATTTAGAAAAAATTTCGCTCAAATAAAGTTGTTTTAATCTTTCAGATGGTATAAAAAATCAATTTTAATCAAGGAGTTTTATGGATAGTGCAGGAATAGGACAGTTTATACCGCTAATTTTAATTTTTGTTATTTTTTATTTTTTCTTAATAAGACCTCAACAAAAAAAAGTAAAAGAACACAAAGCGATGGTCGAGGGTTTAAAAAAAGGTGATAAAATTGTAACATCTGGTGGTATCACTGGAACAATTTCTAGGGTAATCGATAATGATAAAATCGAGGTTGAAATTGCTGATAATGTTACAGTTGAAGTGATCAGAGGTACGGGAGTTCAAAGTTTAATGAATTCACAAGACGTAAAAAAGTAATTTTTATTAACATAAAGTGTTATATTTTTCAAAATTAAGAATTATTTTTATTACAATACTATCTTTATTTTTTATTTTAATCGCTTCTTCAAATTTTTTTCAATCTAATAACGGTCTTTTGAGTAAGAAAATAAATCTTGGTTTAGATTTACAAGGGGGATCTTATCTTTTATTAGAAATTGATAATAAACCGGTTATAGAGCAAAAACTTCAAAATCTAACAGCAACAATAAGAAATTATTTTAAAGATAAAAATATTAAAGTAACAAATTTTAAGTTAATAGACCAAAATCTTTTTTTTTCCTCAGATATAAATTTTAGAAATGTTATTTTAGAGGAATTTCAATCAGAGGATAGTAAAATTAATCCTTATTATCAAAGATTTAAATCTCACCAATTAGACATATTAGTGGAAGATGATTTGTTTAAGGTTTCATACTCTAAACAAGGAATAGTTAATTTAAAAGCATCCTCACAAGATCAAGCTTTAGAAATAGTTAGAAGAAGAATTGATGAAATTGGAACTAATGAACCTAACATTCTCAAAAGAGGTAATGATAGAATTTTAGTAGAATTACCAGGTTTGGATGATCCTATGCGAATAAAATCTTTACTGGGAAAAACAGCAAATTTAACATTTAAATTTGTTACGAATAAAAATGAGGACTCTTTTGGTTCAGAAAAATTAGTATTTGAGGACGGATCAGAAGAAGCCATTGTAAGTAAACGAATTATCTTAAGTGGTGATAACCTTTTAGATGCTCAACCAAGAATGAATAGTGAAACTAACGAAACTGTTGTTACTTTTTCTCTTGATAGAGTAGGTGCAAAAAGATTTGGTAAGGCTACATCTAATGGGATAGGAAAAAGGTTGGCTATAATTTTAGATGGAAAAATTATTAGTGCACCAGTTATCAGAGATACTATTGCCACTGGCTCTGGTCAAATAAGTGGGGGATTTACTTTTCAATCAGCGACCGATCTTGCCCTACTTCTAAGATCTGGAGCTCTTCCTGCTCCACTAAATATTATCGAAGAAAGAACTGTTGGTCCAGATTTAGGGCAAGACTCAATAAATGCAGGAATGATTGCACTTATTATTGGTTTCGTTTTAGTTATTCTTTTTATCTTTTTTAAATATAAGATATTTGGAGTAATTACAAATTTTACGTTAATCTTAAATTTAATAATTTTAATTGGCATATTAACTTTATTTGAGGCAACATTAACTTTACCTGGAATAGCTGGAATAATTTTGACAGTGGGAATGGCAGTAGATGCTAATGTATTAATTTTTGAGAGAATAAAAGAGGAATTAAAAGATGAAAAAAATAATCTGATTGCTTTTGATAGCGGTTATACCAAGTCAAAAACTGCAATTTTAGACGCGAATATAACAACTCTATTAGCGGCAATTATATTATTTTTTATGGGTTCAGGTCCTATAAAAGGATTTTCATTAACCTTGGGAATTGGAATTTTTACAACACTTTTTTCTGTGTATTTTATAGCAAGATTATTGACTGTTTTATATGTATCAAAAAATAAAGACAAACCTGGATTAATTTAATGATAGCTTTTAATAAATATTATAATAAATTTAATATTCTTTCACTGTCTTTAGTAATTGTATCCTTATTATTACTATTATTTAAAGGTTTAAATTTTGGAATTGATTTCAAAGGTGGGACACTTATAGAATTAAGATCAACTGACACAAAAATAAATGTATCGTCTTTAAGAGATAATTTGAGTCAAATGAACCTAGGTGATATCTCAGTTAAAAACTTTGGAAATGAAAACGATTTTTTGATAAAATTTGAAAATAACGAGAACAAAAATGTTATAGAGGAAATAAAAACTAATTTAGATAAATCATTTGGTAATAATTTTAATTTTAGAAGGGTTGAAAATGTTGGTCCAAAAGTAAGTGCTGAATTATTAAAATCTGGTGTTATTGCTATATCTGTAGCTTTAGGTTTGATGTTAATTTACATATGGATAAGATTTGAATGGCAATTTAGCTTAGGAGCAATAATGGCTTTATTTCATGATGTAATTGTAACTTTAGGACTCTTTTCTCTTTTGGGTCTTGAAATTAACTTATCTATCATTGCAGCTGTGTTAACTATTGTTGGATACTCAATGAACGATACTGTTGTTATATTTGATAGAGTGAGAGAAAACTTGAGAAAATATTCAGATATCAAAATTTTTGAACTTACCAATATTTCAATTAATGAAACTTTATCTAGAACTTTAATCACATCGATCACAACTTTATTAGCATTACTTTCAATATTCTTTTTTGGCGGTGAAGTTTTAAAAGGGTTCTCTTTAGCAATGATTTTTGGAGTAATTTTTGGAACATATTCATCTATTTATATTGCTAACACTGTCTTGGTAAGACTTAATGTTTCACAAAAGACTGTAATAAGGGGTGATGATAAAAATTAATATAAATTTTGAGCTGATACCATTGTAAGCAGCATCGGTATAGATAACAAAGTATTTGTTCTTGAAAATAACATTGCTGTTTTAGCTGATTTCGCTTTTAATTCCGGATCACATTCAACAATTCCTAAAGCTCTTTTTTGATTAGGCCATATGACAAACCAAACATTAAAAGCCATTATAAGTCCTAACCACATTCCAATACCAATAGCAGTATGTTTTGGGATACCGGAACCCAAACTAAGAGTCATAGCATCGTGTAGATAACCATTTAGCCATGCAAGAACAAGACCCGATATAACTGTAAAGGCTGCAGCCCATCTAAAATAAAAAAGAGCAGCTGGAGCTATTACCTTTCCAATTGCTGGTTTTTGTTCATCTGGAATTTTAGCCATATTTGGTATTTGAACAAAATTAAAATACCACAACAGACCAATCCACATTATTCCAACGAGAACATGCGTATATCTAGCAACCCAACTCCAAAAAATTTGGTCAAAAGCAAATCCATCGTTATGATAAAAAAAACCGATGAATAAGATTATAGCTAATATAACTGAAGTATGAATTGTTTTAGATAAAGACGAAAGTATATTTCCCATAAATTTAATTTTATACACTATAATTGTAAAAAATTAACCCTATAATTTGCATCAATTCAATAAAGGTTTTAAAAATCTTCCTGTATAACTTTCTTTAATTTTACAAATTTCCTCTGGCTTTCCTTCTGCGATGATTTTTCCACCCTTAACACCACCTTCAGGGCCCATATCAACAATATAATCTGCTGTTTTTATTACATCTAGATTATGTTCAATTACAACAACAGTATTTCCAAGAGCTACAAATGTATGGAGAATTTCAAGTAATTTTTTAATATCATGCTGATGTAAACCAGTAGTTGGTTCATCAAGTATGTACATTGTTCTACCAGTAGATCTTTTAGAAAGTTCTTTTGCTAATTTAATTCTTTGAGCTTCTCCGCCTGATAATGTTGTGGCCTGTTGACCAATTTTGATATATCCCAAACCAACCTTCTTAAGTGTAAGTAATTTTGTTTTGATATTAGATATATTTTCAAAGTATTCGCACCCCTCATCAACAGTCATATTTAAAACATCAGCAATACTTTTATCTTTAAACTTTATTTCTAGTGTTTCTCTATTGTATCTGGTGCCTTTACATTCATCGCATTGAATATAAACATCTGGGAGAAAGTGCATTTCATAAGTAATGACTCCATCTCCCTCGCAAGCCTCACATCTACCACCTTTAACGTTAAATGAAAATCTTCCTGGCTTATATCCTCTAGATTTTGACTCAGGTAATCCAGTAAACCAATCTCGAATTGGACCAAAGGCACCTGTATAAGTGGCTGGATTAGATCTTGGTGTTCTTCCGATAGGTGATTGATCGATATCGATGATCTTATCAACCAACTCTGTTCCTTTAAAACCTTTAAAGGGCTTTGGAATCTTTCTAGATTTATTATTATTTAAAGTAAGATTAAGAGCATTATAGAGAGTTTGTAATACTAGAGTAGATTTTCCACTACCAGATACTCCAGTGACACAAGTTAAACTCCCTAATGGAATCTTAAGGTTTACATCATTAAGATTATTTCCTGTTGCACCAGTAATTTCCAAAAATCTTCCATTTCTTGCTAATCTTCTTTTTGTAGGTACATTTATCTTGAACTTGTTCGATAGATATTTTCCGGTAACGCTATATTGATTTTGACTTATTTCTTTTATTGAACCTTGAGCAACAACTTCACCACCTTTACTTCCAGCTTCTGGTCCAAGATCGATTATATGATCTGCGTTCTCCATTGTTTCAGTATCGTGTTCAACTACAATAACTGTATTTCCTAAATCTCTTAATCTTTTTAAAGCATTAATAAGTTTTACATTGTCTTTTTGATGAAGACCAATTGATGGTTCGTCTAAAACGTACAAAACTCCAGTTAAACCTGAACCGATTTGTGACGCTAATCTTATCCTTTGAGCTTCACCACCAGACAAAGTTCCAGACTCTCTTGATAAAGTTAAATAATCAAGACCAACATTAAGTAAAAAATTTAATCTTTCATTAATTTCTTTTAAAATATGTTCAGCAATTTTTACTTGTCTTTTATCAAGATTATTTTTTAAATTTTCAAACCATATTGCAGCATCTGAAATCGATTTTTCTGTAACCTCACTGATATGAAGACCATCTATCTTTACACATAAAGCTTCATCTTTTAATCTATGACCATTACATCTTTCACATTTAGTATCTGACTGATATTGAGCAATTTCCTCTCTTTTCCAATCACTATCTGTTTCAAGGTATCTTCTCTCAAGATTATTTATTACACCCTCAAAAGTTTTTTTATGTGAGTACTTCTCATAACCATCGTCATAAGTAAATTTTATCTCCTCATCATCAGATCCATAAAGAATAATATCTTTAATCTTTTTTGGTAATTTTGACCATTTCTCCTCTAAAGAAAAACTATAGTGTCTAGATAGAGAACTTAATGTTTGAGCATAATATAGAGTTGTTGTTTTTGCCCATGGTTCGATTGCACCATCTATTATACTTTTTTTTTCATTTGGTATGACTAAATTTGGATCAACGTTTAGTTTTATTCCAATACCCTCACATTCTTCGCAAGCTCCAAAAGGACTATTGAAAGAAAACAATCTTGGCTCAATTTCTTCTATAGTGAACCCACTTTCAGGGCATGCAAATTTTGTTGAAAAAATTAATTTTTCTATTTTTCTAAATTTTTTAGGCAATGTTTCGTCTTCATATTCTACAAATAAAAGACCATTAGCTAGTTGAATTGAAGTTTCTATAGCTTCAGCTAGTCGATTTCCTAAAGTTGAGTTCAAAACTATTCTATCAACAAGTATCGATATATCGTGTTTAATTTTTTTATTAAGTTCTGGAACTTTTTCAATATCGTATAATACATCATCAATTTTAATCTTTCTAAAACCTCTTTTTTTATAATTTAAAATCTCTTTTCTATATTCACCTTTCCGTCCTCTAACTACAGGTGCATAAAGATAAATTGTTGATTTTTTTGGTAATTTCTTAATTTTATCTACTATTTGACTTACAGTTTGAGACTCGATTGGCTTACCGGTAAACGGTGAATATGGAATGCCAGCTCTAGCATACAATACTCTCATATAATCATAAATTTCGGTAACGGTTGCAACTGTTGATCTAGGATTTTTTGATGTATTTTTTTGCTCTATTGATATTGCAGGACTTAAACCCTCTATAAGATCTACATTTGGCTTTTTCATTTTATCTAGAAATTGTCTTGCATATGCTGATAAACTTTCGACATATCTTCTTTGACCTTCTGCATAAATTGTATCAAACGCTAACGAAGATTTTCCAGATCCAGATAGTCCAGTAATTACAATAAATTTATCTTTTGGAATTTCTAAAGAAATATTTTTTAGATTATGTTCTTTTGCACCCTTTATAACTATCTTTTTAATCATAATTTTTGTTGCTTTGGTCTAATAAAATTAATATTCAGAGTAAAAGTGTGATATAAATTAATCAACTAATAAAATAAATACTAAAATATTATGGCTGGTAGTTTAAATAAAGTACTTTTAATTGGTCGTTTAGGCGCAGATCCAGAAATTAAGCAAATGGTGAATGGAAAGAGCGTTGCAAGATTAAGTCTCGCAACAAGTCAATCCTGGAAAGATAAAAATACAGGTGAAAAAAAAGAGAAAACTGAATGGCACCGTGTAGTTGTATTTAACGAAGGTTTAGTAAATGTTGTTCAGCAATATCTTAAAAAAGGTGCTCAAGTTTATGTTGAAGGTCAAATTACAACAAGAAAATGGAAAGATGAACAATCCGGACAAGACAAATATTCAACTGAAGTAGTTATACAAGGTTACAATTCTTCTCTGACCATGCTTGGTGGTGGAAATTCAGGTGGTGGTATAGCAAATGACAATACACAAATATCAAATAATGCTGAGGATTTATCTCAAGTACAAAATGATATGGACGACGATATTCCATTTTAATCACTATGGAAAAAAACGAAGCTTCTAAAGATAAAAATATAAAACTAATTTCAATGCATGATGAGATGAGCTCATCTTATCTATCATATGCAATGAGTGTCATTGTTAGTAGAGCTCTTCCAGATGTTAGAGATGGACTAAAACCTGTACACAGAAGAATATTATATGCAATGTATAAGGGGGGCTATGATTGGTCAAAACAATTTAGAAAATCTGCAAGAATAGTTGGAGATGTAATTGGTAAATATCACCCACATGGTGATCAATCAGTTTATGATGCACTTGTGCGTATGGTTCAAGATTTTTCGATGAGTTTGCCTCTTGTTGATGGTCAAGGAAATTTTGGATCTATAGATGGGGATCCAGCAGCCGCTATGAGATATACAGAAACCAGATTATCAAAAGTTTCTCAATTTTTAATAGATGACATAGAAAAAAATACAATTGATTTTAAAAGTAATTATGATGAAACGGAGAAAGAACCATCAGTATTACCAGCTCAGTTTCCAAATTTATTAGTAAATGGGGCAGGAGGTATCGCGGTCGGTATGGCTACAAGTATTCCACCTCATAACTTAGGTGAGATCATTAACGGTACATTAGCTTTAATTGATAATAAAGATCTAAAAATTAGAGACTTAATGAAACATATTCCTGGCCCTGATTTTCCTACAGGTGGGATAATTATTGGTAAAGATATTATTAAGCAGGGCTACAATAAAGGTAGAGGATCTTTCAAAATCAGAGGCGAAATATCAAACGAGATACTTAAAAATGGTAGAGATAGACTAGTAATAAATTCAATTCCTTATCAAGTTAATAAATCTGTATTAAATGAGAGGATAGCACAATTAGTTAGAGAAAAAAAAATAGAGGGTATTAGAGACATAAGAGATGAGTCTAATAGAGAAGGAATAAGAGTCTCAATAGATTTAAGAAATGGTGTAGAACCAGAGACTGTAAAAAGACAATTATACAAGAATACACAAATTGAAAGTTCATTTGGATTTAACACACTCGCAATAGTTGATGGTAAGCCAAAGAATTGCAATCTTAAAGAATTTTTAGAAAATTTTTTAAGATTTAGAGAAGATGTCGTACTTAAGAAAACTAAATTTGATCTTAATAAAGCTGAGGATAGAGCGCATATATTAATTGGTTTATCGGTGTCAGTTGAGAATTTAGATAAAGTTATAAAAATTATAAGAGGTTCAAAAACCCCAGATGATGCAAAAAAATTTTTATTAAATACTAAATGGAAAATAAATAAATCAAAAAAAATGGTTTCTTTGATAGAAAGTAAAAATTCAAAAGGCCTATACAATCTATCGGTTGTGCAAGTCGAAGCTATATTGGAGTTAAGATTACAAAAATTAACAGCACTTGGTATTAATGAAATTGAAGTTGAAATAAAAAAACTGTCAGAATTAATCTCTTCATTAAAAAAGATCATATCTTCGAAAAAAGAATTATTAAAAGTGATCAGTAACGAACTTAAAGAAATAAAAGAAAAATATGCAATACCACGAAGAACAAAAATTATTGATGCAGTTTTAAATTATGATATTGAGGAAACAATACAAAAAGAAACTGTTCTTATAACTGTTACCTTACAAGGATATATAAAAAGAGGATCACTTAAAACTGTTAAAATTCAAAAAAGGGGAGGTAAAGGTAAAACTGGTATAACTACTAGAAATGAAGACTCTGTAGTTCAAACATTATCTGTTAATACTCATACCTCTGTGTTATTTTTTTCTACAGAAGGTCTTGTTTATAAAGTCAAAGCATGGAAAATTCCTGAAGGTTCAGCATCTTCAAAGGGTAAATCTTTATTTAATATTCTCCCGCTGAAAAATCATCAATCCATAAGTTCAATTATGCCGTTTCCAGAAAAAGATGAAGATTCCAGTAAATATCAAATAGTTTTTGCAACATCTCAGGGGAAAGTAAGAAAAAATAGTTTAGAGGATTTTTCTTCAATTAATACATCAGGAAAAATAGCAATGAAGTTAGACACTAATGATAAAATTATCGGAGTTAAGATATGTAAAGATGATCAGGATATAATTTTAAGCACAAAATTTGGAAAATGTATTAGATTTGAGTCAAAAAAGTTAAGAATATTTAAGGGAAGATCTTCAAAAGGTATAAAAGGGATAGAATTGGCATCTAACGACGAAATAGTCTCTTTATCAATTATTGATAATAATAAACTTAAGAAAAACGGAAAAAATACAAAAGATGATAAATCTGAATTAGTTGCAAAGCAAAAATTCATTTTATCAATTAGTGAAAATGGTTTTGGGAAAAAAACTTCGCATTATGATTACAGAACAACGAATAGAGGTGGCAAGGGAATTATTGGAATAATTAATTCCCCAAGGAATGGAAGTATTGCATCATCATTTCCCGTATATGAGGGAGATGAAATAATGATTTCAACAAATAAAGGTAGAGTAATAAGATTGGCCGTTAAAGAAATTAGAACAGCTGGCAGAAACACACAAGGAGTAAGAATAATTAAGTTGTCTGGGGATGAAAAAGTTGTTTCAGCAATTAAAATTGATGATAATTTACTATAATGTCTAAGACAGCTATCTATCCTGGCACTTTTGATCCAATTACCTTCGGTCACATTGATGTAATAAAAAAATCCCTAAAATTATTTGATAAAGTTGTTGTTGCTGTGTCAGATGGTGAAAATAAAAATTATCTTTTCGATGTTGAGGAAAGATTAGAAATTGTAAAAAATGCTCTCTTTAAAGATTTAAAAATGAGTAAAAAAAAAATAATTTTAATTTCATTTAAATCATTAACAACTACTCTTTGTAAAAAATACAAATCTAATATTATATTGAGAGGCTTAAGAGCTGTATCAGATTTCGAATATGAGTTTCAATTAGCTGGAATGAACAGAAAACTAAATACCAATATTGAGACTTTATTTTTGATGTCAGATGTTGAAAACCAAATTATTTCTTCAAATTTTGTTAAAGAAATTATTAAACTTAATGGAGATATAAAAAAATTTACTACAAAAAGTACAATCAAAGCTTTGAAAGAAAAATATGAGTAAACTTGTAATTAAGATTTTAATTATTTTCTTACTTACTATAAATCAATCGTTAACAGAGGAGAATATAATGATATTAAAATTAAAAGATGGTGATGTAAAGATAGAATTATTTTCTGATAAAGCACCCAATCATGTGAAAAGAATAAAAGAGCTAGCCGACACTGGTAAATATGACAATGTTGTATTTCATAGAGTTATTGATGGATTTATGGCTCAAACAGGCGATGTTAAGTTTGGCAATTCAAATTCAGATGATTTTGATTTGAGAAGAGCGGGAATGGGTGGATCAGATTTACCTGACCTTAAAGAGGAATTTAGTAACCTTCCGCATGATCGAGGCACATTGTCTATGGCTAGATCATCAGATCCCAATAGTGCAAATAGTCAATTTTTTATATGTTTTAAACCTGCTCCATTTCTTGATAAACAATATACTGTGTTTGGGAAGGTCGTTGAAGGAATGGAATTTGTCGATAAGATAAAAAGAGGTGATGAAAATAATAATGGTGCAGTAACGGATCCAGACAAAATTATTAGTTTTAAATCTTTATAATATTTTGATTTCACTTGAAAAAATTTGAATTTAAAGTCTTAAAAAAAAGTAAATTTGCAAGACTTGGTATAATTGAAACACACAGAGGTAAAATTGAAACACCAGTTTTTATGCCTGTGGGAACTCAAGCTACAGTAAAAGCTTGCACAATCGATGATATAAAAAAAACTGGTTCTCAAATTATTCTATCTAACACTTATCATTTGATGATACGACCAGGCGTTAAAAGAATTCAAGATGCTGGTGGACTTCATAAATTTATGAATTGTGATTTACCAATACTTACAGACTCTGGTGGCTTTCAGGTAATGTCCCTGTCAAAACTTAACAAAATAGATAAAGAAAAAGGTGCAATCTTTAATTCTCATATTGATGGAAAAAAGTTTTATCTTAGTCCAGAAGAAAGTATAAAAATACAATTAGGACTTAATTCAGATATTGTAATGGTGATGGATGAATGCCCTAAAAAAACTAATGATTATAAAACAATAGATGAGTCGATGAATTTATCTATGTACTGGGCTGAAAGATCTAAAAAAGCATTCGGTCACAATCCTCATAAAGCTTTATTTGGTATTGTACAGGGTGGCTTATTTAAAGATTTAAGACAAAAATCTTTAAAAGGACTTTTAAAAATTGGATTCGATGGTTATGCATTAGGTGGTTTAGCTGTAGGAGAAACTCAAGAGGAAATGTTTACAGTTTTAGATGATATAACAGAACATTTACCAGATAATAAACCTCACTATCTAATGGGTGTTGGTACTCCCAGTGATATTCTAGGTGCTGTCAAAAGAGGCGTTGACATGTTTGATTGTGTTCTTCCGACAAGATCGGGCCGAACTGGACTTGCTTTTACTTGGCAGGGAAAAGTAAATATCAAAAATAACAAATATCAAAATGATAATACTCCCTTAGATCCAGACTGTAAAAATCTAAATTTGAATAAATACTCAAAAAATTATCTTAACCATTTATTTAATACTAATGAGATTCTTGGGTCAATGTTGTTGACATTGCACAATATTAATTTTTATCAAGAACTGATGAAAGCTGTTAGGGTAAATATCCAAAATGACACATTTGATGATTTTCATGATAAATATATAGATAAGTTGTAAATTGTTAATTTTTTTTCAAATTCGTGTTTGAAATATATAGATTATTCTATATATACGATTTATTCAGTTTGATGAATGTGGGCCCTTAGCTCAGTTGGTAGAGCAATTCCCTTTTAAGGAATGGGTCGATGGTTCGAGTCCATCAGGGCTCACCATATTCTAGACAATTGGTGGGTATTTAATAACTATTTCGTTTAACCAAGTTTGTATATTTTTAATTCTACTATCAGATGACGGGTGAGTACTCATAAATTGAGGTGGTTCTTTACCTTTATTTGCCTCTTTCATTCTCTCCCATATTTTTTCAGTTTCTCTTATATCATAACCAGACAAAGACGAAAAGATCATGCCCAAGTAATCTGCTTCACTTTCTTGTTTTCTATTAAAAGGGTTCATTATACCAATGGAGGAAATAAGACCTACAGTGTCCATACCTGTTGATCTGTTAATTTTACTTAAAGTTCCACCGCTTAAAATATCAATAAGAGAAGTACTTGTTTGTATTAAAACTCCACGACTTGCTCTCTCAACAGAATGTTTTGCAACAGCATGGGCAATTTCATGACCCATAACAGCAGCTAATCCATTTGTATTCTTGGTAATTTTAAGCATGCCACTATAAACTGCAATTTTACCTCCTGGCATACACCAAGCATTTTTGACTTTATCATTATCAATTAAAATATATTCCCAATTAAAGTTGACAGTTGGGTCTGGTAGATTTGATTTATCAAAGTAAATTGATATTGCATCTTCCATTTTTTTCCCAATTTCCCTAATTTCATTAATAGATTTCGTGTCTTTGATTAGTTTTTCTTTTTCTTTTACTTTCTCATAAATTTGAGCAGCCTGAGCATTTAATTTTGCCTCTGGAATCAGCTTTAATTGTTTTCTATCTGTAATGGGAGCCGTTGTACATGAATTAATTACAAAACCACAACAACCGCAACCTACATAAGTCAAAAATTTTCTTCTATTCATTTTGTAAGACATTGATATTATATATAACAGTGAATCTAAATAATAAAATATTATTAATATTATTCATAATAGCAATAGCTTTTGTGATATTTTCAAGTTTCAGATAATGGCAAAACAAAAGAAAAAAAAATCAATAAGTTTACTTCTTAGAAATTACTTTATTACTGGTGTAGTGGTTTTAATACCCATCGGTTTCACTTTATATCTTAGCAAAATATTAATCGGAATTTCTTCTAAAGTAATTCCACAAAATATAAACCCTAATAGTTATCTTCCATTTGCTATACCTGGAATAGAAATTATAATTTCAGTAATTTTTATTACTATCGTTGGTGGCTTATCTCTATCTTTTTTAGGCAAACGAATTCTTAAAATTATTGATGATTTATTTAAAAGAATTCCAGTTTTAAGAACTATTTATTCAGCAATAGTTCAAATGACAGAAACTTTTTCTAGTAAAGATGAGAATGGTAAAAAGAGTGTGGTTTTGATTGAGTATCCACGAAAGGGTGTTTGGGCAGTTGGTTTTGCAACAAAAGAAAATAAAGGTGAAATGGCAGAAAAAACTAGCAAGAAGTTGATTAACGTTTTTGTTCCAACAACACCAAACCCTACAAGTGGTTTCTTACTTATGTTCCCAATTGAAGAAGTTATATATTTAAATATGACTTTTGAAGAAGCATCTAAATTTATTGTTTCTGCAGGAACATCTACAGGTAAGAGCTAGGCGATATCATTAATTATATCAGCTCTATCATATAATTTAATTAGTGGTTTGAATTTACTTATATCTTCATTATGTTTTTCAATTCTTCTGATTTCTTTTTCAGCCAAAATAAAAAGATTATGATTATGAATTGGATCAGCTAACCTAAAGGTTTTTATTCCACTTTGTTTAAAACCTAAAATGTCTCCAAAACCTCTCAATTTCATATCTTCCTCTGATATTTTAAAACCATCATTAGAGTCTTTAAGTATATTAATTCTTTTTTTGGCATTTTCACTTAAATTTGACTTAAACATTAAAATACATGAAGACTCTTTACTACCTCTTCCAACTCTGCCTCTCAGCTGATGTAGTTGAGACAACCCAAATTTATTTGCATTTTCGATAACTATTACATTTGCATTTGGAAAATCTATACCAACTTCAATAATAGTTGTAGAAACTAAAATCTTGAATTCATTTTTTAAGAATTTGTTTAAAATTATTTCTTTCTCCTCATTAGTTGTTTTTCCATGAAGTAGAAAAACTTGTTTAGGAAATAATTTTTTTAAGTATTCAGATTTTTTAACAGCAGATGTATGATCAATTTTTTTA
The DNA here is from genome assembly GCA_902610675.1 of uncultured Pelagibacteraceae bacterium. Classification (GTDB taxonomy): domain Bacteria; phylum Pseudomonadota; class Alphaproteobacteria; order Pelagibacterales; family Pelagibacteraceae; genus Pelagibacter. The sequence goes on from CACLWP010000011.1 coordinate 17,062, forward strand.
GACTCTTCAATCAAAGGACATACCCAAAAAATTTGATTACCTAGTTTGATCTCTTTTTTAACAAATTTAATTACATCATTAATTTTATTTTCGGGTTTGCTGTAAGTTTTTACAGGTTTACGAATATTTGGTTTTTCACGAATAACGGAAAGGTCCATATCGCCATAAATTGTCATTGTTAAAGTACGTGGTATTGGTGTTGCAGTCATTAAAAGAACATCACAGTCTTTTCCAGCTTTATCAGACAACTTTTTCCTTTGGCTTACTCCAAATTTATGTTGCTCATCTATTATTATTAATCCAAGTTTTTTAAATTCCACTTTTTTTTGAAAAAGTGCATGAGTTCCAAAAATTATATCAATTTGTTTATTGGATATTTTATTGAGAATTACTTTTTTATCTTTGTAAGAAGATTTTCCTGATAGTAATTCAATGCTAACATTTGTGGAGAATAGTTTTTTAGCTAAGAGAAAATGCTGTCTAGTTAGTATTTCAGTTGGTGCCATTACCGCTACCTGAAAACCTGAATTAATTGTATTAAATGCAGACAGCAAAGATACAATTGTTTTTCCACTACCCACATCACCCTGAAGCAACCTAAACATTTTATTTTCAGAGCATAAATCTTTGTTTATTTCACTTAATGTTTTATTTTGGTCATTTGTTAATGAGAAATTAAGCTTAGATATAATTTCATTTTGTTTTCTTATATTAAATTTTTTTTTTGTTTTTTTTATTCTTTTTATTTTTTTTCTTATTTCTGAGTTTACTAAAAATGTGGAAAAAATTTCATCATAAGCAAGTCTTTGATGAAAATTTTCTTTAAATTTACCAATATTTTCTGGTTCATGTAATTTTTTGATTGAGTCATTCCAACTTATATTGTTGAATTTTTTCAATATATCTTTTGAATGCCATTCTTCAATTTCAGGTAAATTATTTATTATTTGTAAAATTATCTTATTATAAACTTTTTCACTGATACCCTCAGTTAATGAATAACTATTGTGCTTTTGTTTAATTATCGACGAGTCCTCTGAAATATATTTTGGATTTGTTAATTGATATTTATTTCTAAAATATTTGATTTTTCCACTAATAGTAACCTCTTTGCTAATGGGTAATATTTTTTTGATATAACCTTCATAACTGTTAAAAAAAACACAATCTATTTCACCAGTTTCATCTTTGCATAAAACTCTGTTAGGTAAGTTTCTAACTCTTGGGAATGTATATTTTAGAGGTATTATGGTTATGGTCTGTATTTCATCTATTTTTAGATCTTTTATTTTAGATGATAAACTTCTATCAGTGTAAGATTTTGGTAATTTCCATAATAAATCAAAAATAGTACTTACCTTTTTTTTCTTTAATAAATTTGAAGTTTTGGTTCCTACACCTTTTAGTAAACTGAGATCAGACAATAAGTATTCATAATTTCTTTTCATATCCATAAACTGATATTATATTCTTATTATGACTACTGATATAGAACAAATTAAAAAAAAAATTATTTATAGATCAAATTATCGCGGCACAAAAGAAATGGATAAACTTTTAGGTGCATTCACAAGAAAATATTTAGATCAATTAAATGGGGAAGACTTAAATCAATTAATTAAACTTTTAGAGATTGATGATAATAATCTTTATAATTTCTATAATGGTTTAAACACAGACATACAATTTGAAGATAATAAAATTAACAATTTATTTAAAAATTTTAAATATTAAAGTTATGATGGCGGAGAGACTGGGATTCGAACCCAGGAAAGAGTTGCCCCTTTGCCGGTTTTCAAGACCGGTGCTTTCAACCACTCAGCCATCTCTCCGTGAGCAAGGTTTTATAAGTATAAATTTGAAATTCAACAAAAAAACAGGCTTATTTTTTTTTAAATTATTTAGTTTGTCTCAAGTTTGTCTCAAGTAATCCTATAAAATCCTATAACTCAACTTCATTGTGTCAAGCTTTAGGATTTGTTAGTCTTGGATTCGAATAAATTTTGGGAATACAAAAAATTTAAGTTTATGAGTTCATCAGATGACAATACTAGAAAGTTTGTAATTGGATTAGGATATCTCTTTTTAGCATTTGCGTTATTTGGGATAGTAGGAATGTTGTATGAAAATTTTTGGAATTTTGGTTCATACAAGAAATTATTGCCAGGTATAATTTTAATTATAGTTTTGTGTTTTTTTATACCTGTTATTCCCGCATTTATACCTATAAAAAAATATGTAGATTTCAATGGAGTTGCGGATAGAGAAGAATTTTGGAGTTTTTATTTAGCATCATTTATATATGTTATAATTTTTCAAATCGCAGATTGGTACAGTGGTATCACCTCATTCCTTTTATTCGGGGGAAGTAAGTTAGCTTTTGAAGAGTCATTCATTGCAGTTATGGTATTTCAAATGTTCATATTAATTCCAAGTTTATCTGTAGGTGCAAGAAGATTACATAGCATCGGAAAATCAGGCTGGTGGCAACTTTTAATATTAACTGGGATTGGTATTATATTATTAATTATTTGGTGGACCCAAAAAAGTAACTCAAATTCATACAAAGCAGGCTCTTCAAAATCATCTACAACTAATATCGATACAAAATTGAGAGAATTAAACAAACTTTACAAAGATGGAGTAATAACCAAAAAAGAGTTCACAGAGGCTAAAAAGAAATATTTGTAATGAAAAAAATTTTAGCAACCATTGGACTTCTAATTTGCATATATCTAATTCTGAGAGGTTTTTTTGATATAGGATTAAGTTTATTTTAAAATAAAAATATATGGGATCTATAATCAAAAATTTCGGTGAAGCTATTGAAAGTACATTGGGCATACCAATAGAATTTTCAATTATGATATCTATAGCTATAGTAGGTTATGTTGTTTATCTTTTAATAAAATAATTTGTCTCAAGTTTGTCTCAAGTTTTGTAGCTTAGGCAAGCCAATAATGATGTGTTTTTCGTAAAAGCTAAATTTCAAAAAATAAGCAATGACTTGATAAGTATGTGAATCGTCTTAAAGGGGGTAGGGGTTACTTGGAATTTCAAGACCGGTGCTTTCAACCGCTCAGCCATCTCTCCGTGAGCAAGGTTTTATAATTATAATTATTTAATTCAACCAAAAAATAGTCTATTAAACGTTTATTATCTATTTCATTATTTTATGAACCAGCATTTTAATAAGGGATTAATGCTTACCTCTTTGGGATCTTTTTGGTGGGGTTTTATTGGCGTTATATATTTTGAATATGTTGCCTTTATAGGACATGTTGAATTAGTTGTGCATAGGTGTTTGTGGACTGCTGTCATGTTAATAATGACAACTCTTTTTTTAAAAAAATGGAAACTTTTCATTAAAAGTATTTCGAATAAAAAAAATCTTTTTTACCTTTTTATCTCGGGTTCATTAATTTTTATTAATTGGGCTATTTGGATATATGCTGTATCTACAGAGAGAATTATAGATGCCAGTTTTGGTTACTTCATTATGCCGATTATAAGTGTTTTATTGGGATACATATTTTTTAAGGAAACATTGAATAAAAAAAGAATTTTTTCAATTTTATTAGTAATGATTTCTATTTTGATTATGATATTTCTAAATATAAAAACACTTCCGTGGGTTGGTATAATTGTAGCTTTGAGTTGGGCATTTTATAATCTAGTAAGAAAAAAAATTGATATAGAAACAGATATAGGACTTCTTATAGAGAGTTTATATATTTTTCCTTTTGCTCTTATTGTATTTTACCTAATCTTCAATAAGGGTTTAAATGACTTTAGTTTCTCCAATCCTGGTCTAAGTTTGTTTCTATTATTAGCGGGACCCATGACTGTGATTCCTTTATTCTTATACGTAAGGGGTGTTGAACTAATCGGTCTTGGTGCTACAGGGATGATTTTTTATATTACACCTACACTGCAGTTTATTTTAGGCTATTTTTATTACAATGAAGATTTTTCATTAATTAAATTAGTGAGTTTTATTATTATCTGGATTGCTGTAATTATATATCTTAAAGACCTATATGAAACTAATTAGCCAAATATTTTTTTTATTCTTTTTAATAATATTAAACTGTTATTCTAGTGAAAATGTCAATTTTAAAGAATGGAAAAAGAATTTCAAAAAAGTGGCATTAGCAAATGACATTTCAGAAAAGACCTTTGACGAAGCAATGCAAAATGCAAGATTTCTACCTAAAGTTATTGAATACGATAGATTTCAACCAGAGTTTTATGAAGATACAAAAACATATATTAAGAAACGTACTTCAGCTAATAAATTAAAAAAGGGTATGAATTTTTATGAAAATAATTCAAACCTTATAAATTTAGTCGAAAAAAAATTTAAAGTAGAAAAAGAATTACTTTTATCTTTAATGGGTATTGAGACTAACTTTGGTACCTATGTTGGAAAAATGGATATAATATCATCATTAGCTACATTAAGTTATGATAAAAGAAGATCAGAGTTTTTCTCAAATGAACTTTTAACTTTATTGAGATTGATTGACGATGATCAAATAGATTATAAAACATTGTATGGTTCATGGGCTGGTGCATTTGGTTTTTTTCAATTCATGCCATCAACAATAAAAAATTATGCTTTTGATTACAATATGGATAGTAATATTGACTTGAAAAATTCTGAAGACGCATATGCATCAGCTGCTAATTATCTAAATAAGATAGGGTGGAAAAAAAATGATAAGTGTTTTAAAAAAATTGAATTAGATGAAAGTATTCCTATCAAATTTCTGAATGTGTCAGCTAGAAAGATACATAATAAAAAAAAGATTAAATCATTTAAAAAATATATTAAAAATTATTCTGAATTAAACATAAAAAATGAAAACCAAAAAATAGCAATT
>CACLWP010000012.1 GCA_902610675.1 uncultured Pelagibacteraceae bacterium
TCCAACATTTGTTACTGCAATACTTTATCCCCCAAATACCTGGGATTCTATGACTTACCATCTTCCCAAAGTGATGCAGTGGATACAAAATCAAAATGTGAATTTTTATCCAACTTCAGACATAAGACAATTAATAATGCCGCCTTTTGCTGAATATATGATTCTAAATTTCTATCTGATGTTTAATAATGATATTTTTTCTAATCTTGCTCAATGGTTTTCAATGTTATTTACAGTTATTCTTGTCCCATTCGTAACAAGAAAACTTGGTGGAAATTCAAAAGCACAGTTCTTTTCATTAATATTTGTAATAACTTTACCAATGGGAATATTACAAAGCACTAGCACTCAAACTGATTATGTAACAAGTTTATGGTTAGTCTGTTTTGTTTATTTTTTTTTAAAATATATTCAAAATAATAGTTTTTATAATATTGTAGGATTATCAATTTCCTTAGGATTGAGTGTCTTAACAAAACCTACAGCATATTTATTTGCATTTCCATTTTGTGTTTGGCTATTTTTTTTCTTAATGAAAGATCAAGAAAAATTTAAAAAAATATTTACAATTTTATTTATATTTATTGCAATTAATATTGGGCAATATTTAAGAAATATTAAAATTTATAAAAATCCCTTGGGAATTAATACCGAAGGATTTGTTGCTACTAATGAAAAATTAGATTTTTTAATATTTTTATCCAATCTTATTAGAAATTTAGTTCTAAATTTTTCATTTCCTATTTCACATATAAATGAAAAAACTTTATCTTTTGTTGAAAAATTTCATCAATTCTTAGGAATTTCAATTACAGACCAGGCATCGACTGTTGGATCAGAATATTATATTCCATTCTCATTATACGAAAGCACAGCTCCAAATACATTACATTTTTTAATAATAGCCCTATCAGTAATAATTTTTATTTCTTTAAAAAAAAAATTTTTTTATTTTAAAAATTTATCACTTTATTTATTTTCTTTAATTTTTGGATTCCTCTTGTTTTCAATAGTGATGAAGTGGCAACCTTATGGCAATAGATTGCTACTTCCTTTATTTGTTCTTTTTGGACCTTTTGTTTCAATTATTTTATCAGATAAAAAATATATTATTAATTTTTTTATCATATTACTATTTACTTATAGCATTCCTTATATATTTTTTAATAAATCAAGGCCATTATTAGCTTCAATTAAAAAAATTAATGATACAGAATATTCTATTAGTCAAACTTTTTTAAGTAACCAAAAACGAGATGAGCTATACTTTATTCGAAGACCAGAGTTGTTTGATAAATATTTAGAAATTTCAAACATTATAAAAGATAAAAAATGTAAAAATATTGGTTTAATTATTTCAGATGATAATTGGGAATACCCTTTATGGAAATTTATCAAAGAAAATAACGATGAAAAGAAAATTTTTCATATAAATGTAAACAATAGTTCAAATCAATTAAAATATAACAATCGTACAAAATTAAAGCCTTGTGCAGTCGTTATGATAGTAGATAATGTTTATAAAAAATTTGATTTAGAGAAAGAATTTTCTAATCAAATTAACAGAGGACCAATAAAATTATTTATTAATTAAATATCCAGATTAATTTTTTCTTAAATCGTTAATATTTATAAAATTTTTTGATAAATCTTTATTATTGTTTTTAATATCTTTAAAAAAATTCCACGCCAAAACTAAAATTCTATCAGTTTTTTTTTTTATTTTTTTCTTTGAGTAAATCGGAATTTTAACACCAGGAATAAATTTATTATGTTTTAATTTATTATCCTCAATAATATAATCTATCCGATCTTTTATACCAAAAAAATTTAGTGCAGTTGTTGCTTTTGCTGGAGCCCCAAAGCCAATTATTTTTCTATTATCTTTAGTTAAATTGTTAATATTTTTTATTACATTTTCCCTGATTTTATAAACCTTTTCTCCAAATTTTTGATAGGTTTTAAAGTCTTTAATTCCATAATCTGTTTCTTTTTTAATTAATGTGTGAATACTTTTATCAATTTTAACTTTTTTATCTTTCTTAACATAAATTCTAATTGAACCACCATGTGTATCTATCTTTTCTGCTTTATAAATTTTTGCATTAAATTGATCAAAAAAGTTTTTTAATGATGTTAAAGACCAATAGTTATAGTGTTCATGATAAATATTATCAAAAGTTACATCTTGAAGTGTATTCATTAAATATTGCACTTCAATGACAATTGTACCTTTGGGACTTAATAAACTCATCATACATTCAGCCATTTCTTTTAAGTTATCTGAGTGAGCAAAGACGTTTGCTGCTAAAATTAAATCAGCATTTTTTTTTATCTTTTTTAAATTTTTCTTAGTTAAGAAACCATTAAAAGTTTTTATTTTATTTTTATTTGCTAATTTGGCTAAATTTTTTGCTGGCTCTATACCTAATATATTTTTAAAATTTAATTCTTTAAAAGGTTTTAAGGCAACCCCATCATTGCTTCCCACATCAATTATGTAAGATTTTTTTGTATTTAATTTTAGTTCTTTTACATATTTATTTGCAGCATTTATAAAATGATCCCTAAATACTTTAGAAGTTGAAGAAGTATATAAATAATTAGAAAACATTTTTTTGGCGTCAACCGCAACTGATAATTGACAATTATGGCAATTCTCACAATAGTTTACTTCTAAAGGATATAAGTCAGTTTTTTCATCTTTTTTGTTTAATAAATTATTTGCTAAAGGCTGATACCCCAAAGAAACAACTCTTTTTAATTGTGTACTATCACATGATCGACATTGAAATTTGTAACAACTCATTAACAAATCTCTTTCTTTCTCATCTACAAAGACATGTTTAATAGTATGTGTAACTCCATAATTTTCATGTTCTCTTTCACCTCTAACAAGGTTCAAAAATGTAGTGTCTTTTGTAAATACCATCGTATGCGCTACATTGGGTTTAATTGTTGAAATTTGGCCTTCATTAACAACCTGAGTAATCTTTGGTGAATTTGGATTTAAAATATCTTGAAATATTTCAATTATTTGACCTTTAGTGAACAAACATTTTTGTTCTTGTTGTGGATGGTAGTGATTAGCGCGAATAGTTCCTTTTTTCGAGTCTATCAATCCAATCATATTTATGGGTTCAGTTAATTCATAATTACTGATCTTACCTCTATCATCGACATATTCATTCATTCCACTTTTTACGAACTCTAAATCTTTTGTAAGGTCTTGTTTTGACCATTTAGTGATCATTTCTTGAATACTTTCATCTAATGCATATAAAAATTTAAAACCTTTATTAAGCAATTTTTTATTAGATAGTGAAAAACCAAGATTTGGCACCTCATCATTTGTTTCTTTAATTATAATTTTAGGATTATGTTTTTTACAAATTTCCGCTACACCTTTTACTGTAACTCTATCTTTAGTTAAATTGAAAAGATCACGAGAAATATCTTCTCTTTCTTCCATAAATTTAAAACATCGCGCAACATCAATAAGTGGCACTAAACTTTTTACTTGTCTACCACCTGCAAAAAGTTTTAATGTTCCGTTTTGTGAAGAGATTTTAGAAAAAAGATTTGGCATAATATCAATTCTTGCTGTGTCAGTTGAGTATCCATATACAGACCCCAATCTTAATACTACATAGTTCTTACCTGATGATTGAAGTTGTTTTTCGTTAAAATCTTTCGATTTTCCATAAGCTAATGTAGGGCATGTTTCTTCATTTTCTAAAATATCTTCTTGAACATCTTTCATACCCTCATAAACAACATGTGTTGATGGCATAACTATTTTACATTTATCACTTATTACATCTAAAATATTTTGTGTTCCTTCTTTAGCTACTCTTTCAATTTCTTTTTCTTTTTCTTCGTTAGCTTCACTTTTTACTTTTGGCACTGAAGTTATTCCTGCAAGATGATGCACTACATCGGCATCTTTACAATACTTTTTAATTAATTCTTTATCTAAAATATCACCATGAATAAAATTCATGTTCCAATTTCTTAATTGATTTACTCTTTCTGAAACAAATCTATTATCAATTACTGTAATTTTATCATTCCAGCTATATCCTGAATATATTTTACATAACTCAGTACCAATATATCCAAGACCACCTGTTATAACAATATTTTTCATAGCTTAATTGATAAATTCGATATCGGCCTCTTTTTTTTCCATGAAATATGGTTTAAAGAATCTACTTTAAAAATAAATACTAAGCAATTAATTTATTTATAAGTCTAAATTTGGCCTGTTGTCTTTATTGTTATATCTATCCAATTCTTTTTGAGTAACAGGTCTGAATAATACCCATAAAGAGACGATTACCAGAACCAATAATATTAATGTTTGCATGATTAATATAATATTTAATATAGAGATAAAATTTTGTCTAGTTTAAACAAAAAAATTTTTAAATGTTTAAAATACTAAATAATTGTCGTAATCTTTATTAATGGATAATATTAAGATAGGATCAAATCGTAGCTTTGGAATAGTTTTTTTCATCTTATTTTTATTAATAGCTCTATATCCTACGATTAATAGTGAAGGAATAAGAATGTGGTCTGTTATTCTCTCTTTAATTTTTCTAGTTTTAGGATTGTTAGACTCAAAAATCCTAACTCCACTAAATAAAATTTGGTTTAAATTTGGGATACTTTTAGGAAGAATAGTTTCACCCTTTATAATGGGAATAATATTTTTTTTTGTTGTAACACCGATAGGTTTATTAATGAGAATTTTGGGTAAGGATTTATTAAATTTAAAGTATAATAAAAATAAAACTTATTGGATTGAAAAAACTGGTCCAAAAAGTAAAATGAAAAATCAATTTTGAAATGAGTTTTTTAAAAGAATTTTGGGAATTTTTATTAATTAGAAAGAAATATTGGCTTCTGCCAATTATTATAGTTCTTGTAATATTTGGTGGATTGATTGTTTTAACTCAAGGATCAGCAGTAGCTCCATTTATTTACACAATTTTTTAAAGTGAGTTCTATCTTAGGGATTTCAGCATTTTTTCATGACAGTGCTGCTTGTATTTTAAAAAATGGAAAAATAATTGCTGCAGCACAAGAGGAAAGATTTACTAGAAAAAAGCATGATCCAGATTATCCTTATAACGCAATTGAATTTGTTCTAAAATATTCAAATTTAAAATTAAGTGAAGTAGATAAAATAGTTTTTTTTGAAAAACCTTTTTTAAAATTTGAGAGATTACTAGAAACTTACGTTGCATTTGCTCCAAAAGGTTTTGTTTCATTTGCAAAAGCAATGCCTATATGGATTAAAGAAAAGCTTTTTCAAAAAAATCTTTTATTTAATAAACTCAAACAACATGATCAAGATTATAAATCTGATCAAAATATTTTCTTTTCAGATCACCACTTAAGTCATGCAGCCAGTGCTTTTTTTCCATCACCTTTTGAAGAGGCTGTTATTTTAACTGCAGACGGTGTAGGTGAGTGGGCGACTACCACAGTTGCGGTTGGAAATAATAATAAACTCGAAGTTAAAAAAGAAATTCATTTTCCACATTCATTAGGATTACTTTATTCGGCATTTACATTTTATACAGGTTTTAAAGTAAATAGTGGTGAATATAAATTAATGGGTTTAGCTCCTTATGGAAATCCTATTTATGTGGATAAGGTGAAACAGTTAGTTGATCTTAAAGACGATGGGACTTTTAGACTAAATCAAAAATATTTTAATTACGCAACAGGACTAACAATGACAAATAAAAAGTTTGAAGATTTATTTGGTCAAAAACCTCGTGATCCAAAAAATGAAAAGATAACACAATTTCATATGGACATAGCATCATCAATTCAAAAAATCACTGAAGAAGTAATGATTAATTTGGCAAAATCTATTCGAAAAGAATATGGAATTAGAAATTTATGTTTAGCTGGTGGTGTAGCATTAAATTGCGTCGCTAATGGAAGAATTCTTCAAGAAAAAATATTTGATAATATTTGGATACAGCCAGCAGCTGGTGATGCTGGCGGATCTTTAGGTGCGGCTCTAGCTTTGTGGCACATTGATCAAGGAAATAAAAGATCAGTGAATTTAAACGATGACATGAAAGGCTCATTTTTAGGCACTGAATTTAATCAAAACGAAATTGAAAAAGAGTTGAAAACTGCAGGAGCTAATTTTGAAACTTTAAATTATGATGAATTGATCGATAAAACTGCTGAACTTTTATCACAAGAAAAAGCTATAGGATGGTTTCAAGGTAGAATGGAATTTGGTCCAAGGGCTTTAGGAGCTAGGTCTATTTTAGGAGACCCAAGATCAGATAAAATGCAAAAAAACTTAAACCTTAAAGTAAAATATCGAGAAAGCTTTAGACCTTTTGCACCCTCAATTCTAAAAGAAGATTTATCTAAGTGGTTTGATTTAAATGTTGATAGTCCCTACATGTTGTTAGTCGCAAGTATTAATTCAGAAAAAAAAATTGAAATGACTAATCAACAAAAAAAACTTTTTGGTATTGATAAATTAAATATAAAAAGATCCAAAATTCCAGCAGTTACTCATGTAGACTATTCAGCTAGAATTCAGACGGTTGCCAAAAAAACAAACGCTCGCTATTATGATTTAATTTCTAAATTCAAAGAAAAAACTGGTTGTCCTGTAATAGTAAATACCTCTTTTAATGTAAGAGGTGAGCCGATTGTAAATACCCCAACAGATGCTTTTCATTGTTTCATGGGCACCGAATTAGATTATCTAGTAATCGGAAATTGTATATTAGATAAATCCCAACAAGATAATAAACTCAAAAAAGACTATACAAAAAAGTTTGAGTTAGATTAAAAATTTGATGAATTATTTCAAGATAATTTTTTATAACTTTTTAGTATTTTTTGTAGCAATAACATTAATAGAAATTTTTTTTGGATATTGGTTTAAAGATGAAAACTTTGGCATTTACATGCGTAAGGAAAGAAAAATTAATTGGCATACCAACTCAACCTTTAATGAAAAAAAATATGATTTTTTTTATAAAAGAAATTACTGGGGTTTTAGGGGTGAAGAATTTGACCCTAAGGATGTAAAGGTAATATTTGAAGGGGGAAGTACAGGAAATCAGAGATTTACTCCTGAAGAATTTACAATTGTTGGACTAATCAATCAAAAATTAAAATTGTTAAATTTTGACATGAGTATTTTTAATGCATCAACAGATGGAAAGTCAGTAAATGGTTATATTAATGATTTTAATTATTGGTTCTCTAAAATTCCAAATTTTAAACCTGAATATGTGATTTTTTATATTGGCTTAAATGATAGAAATATTGTTGATCCTTTTTTAGATTACAAAATTAGTGAGGATAAAATTGATCAGATCAAAGATTTTATAAAAAATAATAGTATATTTATAGATAAGTTTAAATTTTTCAAAAACAAATATTTTCCAAGAAATACTTCTGCCTATGATTTTAATAATGCTACATTATACAAAGATTTTCAGTATGTTGATTATCAAAAAGCAATAATTTTACATAAAGATTTAAACAAAAAAGATCTGGAATTTAAAGATATGTTTAAAGATAAATTGATTAAACTTAAATCAATTATAGAAAAAAAAGATTTCAAACCAATATTTATAACTCAATTAAAATTTGACGGTTTACGCGATAAAAAGTTATTTTTGGTTAATAATGAATTAAAAAAATATGCAGAAGCAAATAATTATTTTTTAATACCTTTAGATGAAATTCTGAATATGCAAATTAATGATTTTTACGATGAGGTTCATACAACACCTCAGGGATCACAAAGAATAGCTGATGCAATATCTCCTTTATTGTTAAATTTTTTTGAAAAAAATATAAGATAAAAGTAAAATTTTTTATTTGTGACCTTTTTATCTAATAACTACTTTTACTAATCCAAGCTTTTCAATTTTACCTTTGTAAAGTCCTTTACCAATAGGCACAACTCCTACAGTTGATCCTGTAAATACATAAAAGTTTTTATTCAAATTTAACTTATCTTTTCTAATTTTATTCAAAACAAATCTTAAAGAGTTCAGTGGATTAATAAAAACAGCACTAGTATTTCCATCTATATTTTGTTTTGTTTTTTTGTTTGAAATATTTGTCTTTAAATTTCCAATATTAATTTTTTTATATTTTTTTTTTTGACCAATTAAAAATTTAACATTAGCTCCGAAATCGCTACTTAGATCTCCAAATGAAGTTATTCCTTTTTTCCTCTGCCTATAACCCACTATCTCAATACAAGGAGCCATATGAGAAATAAATTTTGAAATATTTTTCATTGTGACTAGGCCTTTCGAATTAAAAAAAGATTTTTTAACTAAATAGCAAACCTCCAATTCAATGCCAAAAGTATTTTTACTTATTTTCACACTTTTACCACTTTTCAAAAAATTATCTTTATAAACAGATGCATAAAATGGTTCTTTTTCTTTTAGTTTTTTCATCACTGGAATTCCAGTTCCACCAGCTTTGTAACCTATAATTGGTTTTTTAACTTTACTTTCACAAAGCATCCTGAATTTATTTGCTTCAGTCAGTTTTTTTGTAAATTTTCTTGGTAATGGTGCGATAATCTTATTTTTAAGGAATGCTTTTACTAATTTGTCTGAAGTTTTTTCTATTAATGTGTTCATTATAAAAAATTTAATTTTTTTTATTTTATTTTCAAACTATAATTTATGATCCAAAGTTTATCAAACTAAAACCTGCAACAAAGAGTACTACTAGCCAAATCAGACCTTTTATAAAAAAAAAAGTAAAACCACCAACCAAAATATATTTACCCCATTTACTTTTTGACAATAACTTTTTTAGTTTAGTTTTCATCCAGACTATAAAATTTTTTAATTTAACAACGACATTGGATCGAGCCTAGTTTGAAACCAATTTACTCTAAAATCTAAGTGTGGACCAGTAGATCTACCAGTAGATCCAACCGTACCGATAATATCCCCTTGATTAATTTGATCACCAACAGAAACCATCACATTTTCTAGATGAGAATAAATTGTGGAGATCCCGTGTCCATGATCCATTATAATGGTACCACCAGTGTAATAAAGATCATTTTCCGCCATTGTGACAGTTCCAGATGCAGATGACTTAATCATTGTTCCTTTTTTTGCAGCAATATCAATCCCATAGTGAGGCCATTTTGGTTTACCATTCAAAATTCTTTGGCTTCCATAAACTCCACTGATTATTCCTTCAACAGGCATAATAAATTGATTTTTAAAAAAGGGTAAATCAGAATCTATTGATCTCGCCTTTCCGATTCTATTATTTTCTTCTCTAATTCTTTTGTAAACTGACTCAGGGGGTGTTACTTTACTTTCTTCTAAGCCGTCAATCCTTTGAATATTGTATTTTCTTTTAAGAACTTTTTTTATTACTTTTTCAATTTTCCCATTACTAATTTTAGTAATTGTTAAATCAAATTTTCTATCTCGATCAATTCCAAAAACAAAATAACCATCATTTGAAACTTTAACTTTTTTTTTATCTATCATTATTTGAGAAGAAGGATCAGTTATTCCTACGATATAATGACCTTGTAAAAATTTTCCTTTAAATTCGATCGCAATTAAATTAGTTGGAAAAAAGATAACAATTAAAAAAAATAATCTTATTATTATCTTGCTGTCCATCCGCCATCAACTAATAAAGAAGTTCCTGTAATCATTGAAGCTGCATCAGAAGCAAGAAATACAGCTGCGCTCGCCACATCTGATAGTTCAGCAAATTTGCCTAAAGGAATATTTCCTAAAACCTCTCTTTTAAACTTTTTACTTTTCAAAAACTTTCGTGTCATAGGAGTTACAACAAATGTTGGACAAACAGTATTTACTCTAATGTTATATTTAGCAAGATCAATTGACATTCCTTTTGTAAGACCTTCTAAACCAAATTTCGTCATATTGTACACACTTCTTATTGGACCTCCAACATGACCCATTTGGGATGACATATTTACAATTACACCACCTACTTTTTTTCTATTTCTAGACTTTATCATTTTAAGTGCACATAATTGAGCTAAATTAAAAGTTGCCATTGTATTTATTTTAACTAAGTACTCCATATTTTTAGTTTTTACTTTTGTGAAGTGTTCTGGAATATTATTACCCGCGTTATTGATTAGAATATCTATTTTCGGTTGTCTGCTTATAATATCTTTAATTTCGTTGTAATTTGTAATGTCACAAACATAAGATTTGCATTTACGCTTAATTTTCTTAATCTTTTTTGAAACCTCATCTAAATCCTTTTTGGTTCTACTTATTATAATTAAGCTTGCGCCAGCCTCAGCTAGAGCAATAGCACACGCTCTACCAATTCCTTTGCCAGCTCCTGTTACGACAGCAGTTTTATTTTTTAAATTATAGTTTTTTAAGAACATCATAGAAATAATATTTTAATATCTGTATAAATCAATTCAATAGCAACGATTAAAATAGCTATTAAACCCGCCCAAGCTATCCACTTATATTTTTTAATCCAATTAGAAATTAAAGTCGCTGCAGTTGCCATTAATATAATTGATAAAACAAGGCCAAAGATCAATAAGTAATAATGATCTCCAGCTGCCCCAGCAACACCCAAAACATTATCTAAACTCATTGTAAAATCAGCTAATAAAATCGTCCAAATAGCCCTTATGAAACTTGAATCATCAACTTTAATATCACTTTCGTTCTCAAAGCCTTTTACGACATCCACATAAAGTTTATAAACTATGTATAATAAAAGTAGACCTCCAATTAATCTTAAACCTGTAATCTGTAATAAATATGCAGTCAAAAGAGTTAAGATAATCCTTAAGACAACGGCTCCACCTATCCCCCAAAAGATAATTTTTTTCCTTTGTTCTGAAGGAAACTTTGATGCAACCATTCCAATTATAATTGCGTTGTCGCCTGCTAAAACTAGATCAATTAGAATGATTTGTGTTAAGATTGCAATTTGTTCTGGAGTGATAAGATCAGTGAACATCAACCTCTCAGTATCATATCAGCACCTTTTTCTGCAATCATTATTGTTGGTGCATTGGTGTTACCAGAAGTAATGTTAGGCATTATTGATGCATCAATTACTCTTAAGTTATTTAAACCTTTTACTTTAAGAGTTTCATCAACAACTGCCATATCGTCTTGTCCCATTTTGCATGTACCAACAGGATGAAAAATTGTTTGTGCGTAATCTGATCCTGCTTTTACGAGTTCTTCATCATCATTTATATTAATTCCAGGCCTATATTCCTCTGGTTTGTATTTTTTAAAAGTCTCAGACTCCATTACAATTTTCCTTGTCAGCTTTAAACCTTTTGCTGCAATCATACGATCATGATCAGTTGAAAGATAATTAAGTTTTACTTTTGCATAAATTCTTGAGTCTTTGTCTGTAATCTTAACGTGACCTCTACTAGTTGGTCTAATATTTGAAACAGTTGGCGTGAATGCGTGAAAATCATGATTTTTTGTAGCACCCAAAGTGTCCATACTCATAGGCTGGACGTGCCATTGCAGATCAGGTAATTCTAAAGATGGATCGCTTTTAGCAAACATACACATTTGACTAGCACCCATCGTCATTGGTCCGCTCCTATTAAAAATATATTCTAGACCAATCATTAAATTTCCGAATAAACTATTAATCTTTTTATTTAATGATTTAAGTCCATGAACTTTATAAATTGGTCTAAACATTAAATGATCTTGTAAATTTTCTCCAACCCCTTTTA
Source organism: uncultured Pelagibacteraceae bacterium (assembly GCA_902610675.1). Taxonomy (GTDB): domain Bacteria; phylum Pseudomonadota; class Alphaproteobacteria; order Pelagibacterales; family Pelagibacteraceae; genus Pelagibacter. The sequence goes on from CACLWP010000012.1 coordinate 11,774, forward strand.
AATCATGAATAATATCTACTCCTAATTCTTTTAAATTTTTAGAATTACCTATTCCTGATGTTTGTAAAATCTGGGGAGATCCAATGGATCCTGATGAAAGTATAATTTCTTTATTTGCTGAAACTTGTTTAAGCTCATTTCCTATCCAATATTCAACATTTTTAGCAGTTTTATTTTCAAAGTTAATTTTTTTCACATGTGCATTTGTTATGATTTTTAAATTATTTCTTTTTTTGATTGGATTAAGGTAACCAACCGCAGTACTACATCTAAAACCATCTTTTTCGGTTACTTGAAAATACCCACATCCGTGATTGTTACCAGTATTAAAATCTTTTGTTTTAGGAATACCAAATTCTTCAGCTGCACTTTGAAATTCATCCAATAATGGTAATTGAATTCTTTGGTCAGAAACAGATAAAGGACCACCAACACCGTGATAATCATCTTTTCCTCGCTCTTGGTTTTCTGCTTTAATAAAATAGGGCAGAACATCATCCCAACCCCAACCAGTATTACCGGATTGACGCCAAACATCGTAATCTCTACTTTGTCCTCTTATATATAACAAACCGTTAATAGCGGAACTACCACCAAGAGTTTTTCCTCTAGGATATCGAATTGATCGATTGTTCATTGTTTCATCTGGTTCAGTTTTGTAACACCAATCAACAGAGGGATTGTGCATCGTTTTAAAGTAGCCAACTGGAATATGTATCCAAGGATAATTATCTTTACCACCAGCCTCCATTAACAAAACTTTATTTTTTGGATTCTGTGAAAGTCTGTTAGCTAGAACACATCCAGCAGATCCGGCACCAATAATTATAAAATCAAAATTTTCCATCTACAGTTGAATAGTTTTTTTTATAAATCTCATTTAATCATCTTTACACTCATATTAATCAATTGTCACTTGTATGAGCTTTGTTTTTCTGATTGAATGTTTCAGTTAAATTTAACTAACAAGAGGAATAATAATGAAAAAAATCATTTCAATGTTGTTTGCAACTGTTCTAGTGCTTGGATTTGCATCTAGTGCTAATGCTGCAAAAACACTAAAATGTCAGACAGTTCTTAACACTAAAGCTGATGAAGTTAAGATGTTAAAGGACTTTACTGATACTGTTACAGAATTAACAGCTGGCTCGTTAAAATTTGAAATTTTACCTGCGGGCGCTGTTGTAGGAGTTAAAGAAACTCTCGATGCTGTCGATAAAGGTTTGATCGATTGCGGTTTCGCATGGACACACTATTGGTCAGGTGATCACCCTGCTGCTATGTTATTTGGTTCGCCAGTAGCTGGTGGTGGAGTTGGTATTGACAACTTAGCATTCTTATCATGGTTCCAATACGGTGGTGGTAAAGAATTGTATGACCAATTATGGAAAGAAATGGGAAGAGACATAAAAGGATTTATGCTTCAACCAGTTGGACCAGAGGCTTTAGGTTGGTTTCCAAAACCAATTAAGGATATGGCTGACTTTAGAAAATATAAATTCAGAACTCCTCCGGGAATTCCAGGACAAACTTATAAAGACATTGGTATAGCATCTGTTGCAATGGGTGGTGGAGATATTCTACCAGCTCTTGAAGCAGGTACAATTGATGCTGCAGAGTGGTGTTGTCCAAAACCAGATTTAACATTTGGTTTTCAAAAAGTATTAAAGCACTACTATCTACAAGGTTTACACCAAGTAGTTGTAAATGCTGACTTTTATATTACTGGAAAAACTTATAAAGCTATGAGTGATCATGAGAAGAAGTCTCTTGAGGTTGCTGCTAATGCTTCATTAGCTAAATCTTTAAGTTACAGAATCTATGAGAATGGAAAAGCTTTACAAGAACTTACTACTAAACATGGAGTTAAATTAGAAGATACTCCTTCAGACTACTTCACAGAATATATGGCAGCTGCAAAAGCTACATTGAATAAAAACGCAGCGAAGAATAAATTCTTCAACGAAGTTTACACTTCAATGAAAAACTTTGCTGATGTTGCTGTTCCTTTTTGGAGTGGTGCTCAGATGTCAAATGCGAAGCTAGGAATGGCTCACGCTGCAACATTAAAGTAATCAGTAATTATTCTTGATTTATTAGAGCGGACTTTTACAGTTCGCTCTAATTCTTTTAACTAAAATTTTATGGCAGAAGAACCTGGTAAACTAGATATTTCAGATGAAATGATTGCCGAAAGGCGAGGTGGCTCAGGTAAAATGCCAGATAATATGCCATTATGGATGGCAAAATCTATAGTCAATATCGATAAATTTAGTAAGTGGATTGGTAATATTGTTTGTTGGATATTGATGCCACTAATTTTTGCAATGACGTACGAAGTTCTTGCAAGAAAATTATTTTTAGCTCCAACTATATGGGCTTATGACATAAGTCGTTTTCTTTACGGAGCTTTATTTATGTTGGGTGCTGGATATGCACTTTCCAGAGGTGTGCATATAAGGGCAGATTTTTTATATAGAAATTTTAAGACTAAGACACAAGGAATAATAGATTTTTGGCTTTATTTAATATTTTATTTTCCAGGTCTCATAGTTTTTCTATACATGACAATTGGATTTGTAGAAGAGTCCATTAGGAGAGGCGAAAGAGGTATGGATACTACGTGGATGCCTTTTATGTGGCCTATAAAAACTTGTTTATTAATTGGTATTATATTTTTGCTTATTCAAGGCTTCTCAGAATTACTTAAAAGCTATTGGGCAGCTAAAAAAGGGGAGTGGCCAGGAGAAGAAAATAAGTAATGTTAGCTGAGTTAATAGATCCAGCGATTTTAGGTTTTATTCTTGTTGGTGTAATGCTTTTTGCAATTTTTGTAGGATTTCCTATTTCATTTACTTTAATATTTTTAGGATTTGTATTTGGCTATCTTGGATTTGGAAAATTAGTTTTCTATTTAATGACCTTACAGTTTTCAATGGTAATGACTGAACAAACCCTTGCCGCTGTACCACTCTTTGTATTTATGGGAATAATGATGGAACAGGCGGGACTAATGGAAAGATTATTTTCGGCTTTTCAATTAATGTTAGCGAAAGTTAAGGGTTCACTTTATTACGCAGTTTTATTTGTCTCTGTAATTTTTGCTGCAGCTACAGGTATTGTTGGAGCATCAGTAACTATATTGGGGATCATGGCTGCAAAATCAATGAATAGATCAGGCTACGATGTTAGGCTTGCTGCAGGGACAATTACAGCGGGAGGAACTTTAGGAATTTTAATTCCTCCAAGTATTATGCTTGTTGTGATGGGACCTATAATGGAAATCCCAGTAATAGATTTATTTGCAGCTGCAATATTACCCGGAATTCTTCTTGCTAGTCTTTATGCCGCTTACACAACAATTAGATGTATGATTAATCCCAAATTAGGACCAACATTACCTGAAGAGATGAGAGCTGCTAGCATGAAAGAAGTTTGGATTGAATTTTTTCTAGGTCTAGTTCCTCCAGCAGCTTTAGTTTTTGCAGCTTTAGGAAGTATTTTATTTGGATTTGCCACTCCTACAGAAGCAGCAGGATGTGGTGCGATGGGTGCATTACTTTTATCTTTAGCTTACAAAAAATTATCATTATCAAAGTTACAAGAAGCATTAGTAAAGACTTTAGAGATAACTGCGTTAATTATGGTTTTAGTTGCAGCATCAAATTTTTTTGGTGCAGTTTTTGCAAGATTAGGAACTCCAACTTTGCTTACTGAATTTTTGTTAGGATTAGAGATGAACAAGTATTTAATTCTTGCAATGATAATGGTTATGATTTTTCTATTAGGATGGCCTTTAGAATGGGTTCCAATTGTTATGATAATAGTACCAATTATTTTACCTTTAGTTGAAGCATTAGGATTTAATTTAACTTGGTTTGCAATATTAGTTGCGGTGAATCTACAAACCGCCTGGTTATCACCTCCTGTAGCTTTATCTGCATATTTTTTGAAAGGAGTTGTTCCAGAGTGGGATCTAAAAGATATTTATTATGGAATGATGCAATTTATGGTCTTACAAGTCATTGGCTTAGTCTTAATTATAATATTTCCTAAAATTGCTCTTTGGTTACCAACTCTCTTATATGGACAGTAGAAACTTTAAGTTTTATATTATGTAAGTGAGTCCTCAAAATTTAAAAAAAAACCTTACTAATTGGGATTTAGTTTCAGTAAATCCCAATGATAAAAATTGGGATTGGAAAATTCTATTTTGTTTTTGGGGGGTGAATATTCAGAGTGTTATAGGTTTTTCATTAATTACCTCTTTATATATAATTTATAACCTGAATACTTTTGTTGTATTTTTTGGAACAATATTAGGAACAATACTAGTTTATTTTTTTTCAAGTTTGATAGGAAAACCATCTCAAAAACACGGACTACCTTTTGTTGTTTTATTACGATCCTCACTGGGTGTTATTGGAGCAAAATACTTTGGTTTAATAAGATTTTTAGTAGGCGTTTTTTTATTTGGTATTCAAACGTATTTTTTGTCAAAAGCATTTAGTTATTTGATAAGAATAGCAATTTTTTCTATAGATCCCAAAATACTTGACCAACAAATATTTCTTTTATTTTTTTTAGGAATGAATCTAA
>CACLWP010000013.1 GCA_902610675.1 uncultured Pelagibacteraceae bacterium
GATTTAAAAATTAAAAAAATTGATCAAAGATCATTAATAATATTTCATAAAAATCTAAAAAGAAAATCAAATGTAAAAATTACTAATCCTTTAAATGGAAAATCACTTATCGCAGAAGTAAAATCAAACAGAGTAAAATTTTCACCATTTTACAATTCAATTATCACTCAAAGAATTGCTGAGGAGCTAGAACTTGATTTAAAAGAACCTTATATAGATATAGTTTTGATTTCAAAAAATTCTACATATATTGCAAAAAAGACTAAAACTTTTGAAGAAGAAAAAACAGTTGCTGAGAAGGCACCTATAGACGGTATTAAAATTAGTAATCTAAACTCATCCAACAAAACAAAAAATAAATTAAAGAAAAATAATAAATTTTCTTATTATATCAAGGTAGCTGATTTTTATTATAAAAAATCTGCTAAAAATATGAGTAATAAAATTAAAAGTGAAGTTAAATTGAAAAATACTAAAATCATTGAACTTACTAAAACTAATTATAGGTTATTATTGGGACCATTTAATGATATAAAATCACTTAAAGACACATTTGAAAAAATGAATTCTTTGTATTTTGAAAATCTAGAAATAATTAAAGATGCTTAAAAAAATTTTTATCATTATCTCATTATATTTATCTTTAATTTTTTCTGTTAATGCAAATATTGACATAAAAGCTAGAACAGCAATATTACAAGATTTCTTATCTGGAGAAATTTTATATGAAAAAGATCCAGATAGATCAATTTATCCGGCTTCAATGACTAAGATAATGACATCAATTCTTGCTTTTGATTTAATAAAATCAGGTGATCTATCTTTAAATGATAAATTTATAATTTCTGAAAAAGCTTGGAGATTATCAACCGCAGGTTATTCATCTATGTTTATAATGGTTGGTGATGAAGTTTCTGTAGAGGATTTGTTATTAGGTATAATCATTGCATCTGGTAATGACGCATGTGTTGCACTCGCAGAAGGAATAGCTGGTACTGAGGAAGAATTTGCAATCTTAATGACTTCTAAAGCAAAAGAACTAGGTATGGAAAATACAAACTTCGCGAACTCATCTGGTATTAATGATCCAGACAATTATTCAACCGTTAAAGATATTTTGATTATGTCTACTTATTTAATAAAAGAACATCCAAAATATTATGAGTGGTTTGCAGAAAAAGAATTTACTTGGAATAGAACTGGAGGTGATCCAATCACACAAGGTAACAGAAATCCTCTTCTTTATAAAAATATTGGTGCCGATGGTATTAAAACAGGGTACTTAGCTGTCGAAAAATATTCGTTAGCGTCGTCAATTAACAGAAAGGGAAGAAGATTAATAGCTGTTGGAAGTGGATTTGAAACTAAAAGTTCAAGATCAAGAGAAAGTTTAAGATTATTAACTTATGGATTAACAAATTTTGATCTAGTTGAGATAAATAAAGCAAATAAACCTATTGATAAAGTAGAAGTATGGCTTGGTAAACAAAGTTACGTTGATGTGCATGTTGATACTGATATTTATAAAACAATTAAAAAAGCAAAAAAGAGATTATTAAAGATATCCTTGAAATATGATGGACCAGTGGAAGCGCCGATTAGAAAAAATCAAAAAATTGGAACTTACAGAGTAGTATATGATCAGGAATTGATAGGTGAATATGATCTATTAGCATCTAACGATGTTCAAAAAGTAAATATTTTTACTAGATTAATTAAATCATTGAATTATTTAATCTGGGGCGATGTCTAGAAAACCTGTTATTGTTTTTGAGGGTATTGAAGGAAGTGGGAAGACTCATCATTTAAATAAAATTTCAAAATATCTAAATAAAAGAAAACTTTCTTTTATCAAGATAAGAGAACCAGGAGGAAGTCTTAATTCAGAAAAAATAAGAAAATTGATACTTAATAAAAAATCTGATTTTAATAAAAATACAGATTTGCTGCTTTATTTAGCCTCTAGAAGTGAAAATATCAATCTACTAAGAAAAAATTATAAAAAAAGAATTATATTAATAGATAGATTTATTGATTCAACTATTTCATACCAACATTATGGTATGGGTGTAAATTTAGATTTAATAAATAGTATAAACAAACATATTTTATCAAACTTTAAAGTCTCTTTTACTTTTTTAAACCTAGTAAATCATAAGAATATGGTAAAGCGACTTAGATTAAGAAAATCTACTAATAGGTATGATAATTTCAAAAAAAATTTTTACAATAAAGTTCAAAAAGGTTTTATAAAACTATCAAACAAGAATAAAAGAAAATATCAAATAATTGACTCAAATTTAGATATTAAGTTGAATCAAAAATTAGTTTTAAAGAAAATTGAAAAATTGATAAAATGAGCCTAAGTCCAATAAATCAAACTAATCTGTTTTCACTTGATAACTATCTCTTAGAATTTGTAGAACTTTATAAGAAAAAAAGATTACCTACAAAAATTTTACTTAGTGGTGACAAAGGTTTGGGTAAGTCAACTTTAGCATTTCATTTAGTAAATTATATATTGTCTATTAACGAAGAACATCCCTATATTCTTAAAGAATCTAAGATTAATCCTGACAATAAATCTTATAAGCTAGTATTAAATGGATCAAATCCAAATTTATTATTAGTTGATACCTTAAGTGAAAAAAAAAATATTGATATTAACCAAATTAGAGAATTGATTAATAACTTGAATAAATCATCTTTTAATAGCAAGGAAAGATTTATAATTATAGATAATATCGAAACATTAAATATTTCCTCAATCAATGCACTTTTAAAAGTTTTAGAGGAACCACCATCAAACACTTATTTTATATTGATAAATAACGACAGATTTATTTTACCAACTTTAAAATCCAGATGTATCAATTTTAGAATATCTTTTGATCACAAAACTTCGATCTCCGTTATTAATAAGATTTTTGATGATGATATTATGAAATTTATTAACAAAGATTTGATAAACTATTATTTAACACCTGGACAAATATATCATTTAATTGAATTTTTTAAAATACAGAAACTTGATCTTAAGGATTATAATTTAAAAAGTTTTCTAAAACTTGTTATTAAAGATAATTTGTATAAAAAAAATGCCTTGATTAAAGATATGATATATGAATATTTTGAGTTTTATTTTCGAACAAAAGTAAAATTGGCAAAATCAAGAACTTTTGAATATTATGATTATTTTTTAAAGAGAATAAATGACACTAAAAAATTTAATTTAGATGAAGAGTCTTTATTTATGGAATTTGAATATAAAATTTTAAATGGATAAAAATTTTTATATTACTACTCCGATATATTACCCGTCTGGAAGACCTCATATGGGGCATGCATATTCGAGTATTATTGCTGACTTTTTTGCACGATTTAAATCAATTGATGATTATAACGTTCATTTTTTAACTGGTACAGATGAACATGGTTTAAAGATACAAAGATCAGCTGAAAAAGCGGGTAAGAAGCCTAAGGAATTCTGTGATCAAATTAGCCAAACATTTAAAGACCTCTCAAAAACATTAAATTTATCTAATACAGATTTTATAAGAACTACTGAGGGTAGACATAAAAAAACAGTTCAGCATCTCTGGTCTCTTCTTGAAAAAAATGATGACATTTATTTATCAAATTATTCTGGATGGTATTCAGTCTCAGATGAGGCATTTTACAATGACGATGAAATAGAGGAAATTGAGGGAAAAAAAATTGCAAAATCGTCAAAATCCAAGGTTGAATGGATTGAGGAAGAGTCTTATTTTTTTCGACTCTCTAAATGGCAAAAACCTTTATTAGAATTTTATGAAAATAATCCTGATTTTATATTACCTGAGTCTAGAAAAAATGAGGTAATTAGTTTTGTAAAAAGTGGTCTTAAAGATCTTTCTGTAAGTCGCAAAACTTTTACATGGGGAATTCCAGTTCCTAGTAATGATGAACATATTATTTACGTATGGCTCGACGCATTAACAAATTATTTAAGTGCTTTAAATTATCCAGATACAAACAATGAACTTTTCAAGAAATTTTGGCCAGCCTCAATTCATTTAATTGGTAAGGATATTTTGAGATTTCATGCTGTTTATTGGCCTGCTTTTCTTTTAGCAGCTAAAATTGAATTACCAAAAAAAATTTACGGTCATGGTTGGATTTTATCAGGTGAAGAAAAAATGTCTAAATCAAAAGGAAACATATTAGATCCTTTAAAAATTATTGAGGAATATGGTTTGGACCCTTTAAGATATTACTTGATCAAAGAAGTATCATTTGGAAATGATGGTAACATTTCTCAAGAAAGACTTGAGGATTGTATAAATAGTGATTTAGCAAATAATTACGGAAACTTATGTCAAAGAGTTATTGCTTTTGTAATGAAAAATTGTGATGGAAAAATTCCTTCTGAAATCAATTTTCAGTCAGATGATTTAAAAATATTAAATAAATTTCAAGAAAATTTAGATACTATTAGATCTAAAATTAATGGACAAAATATAAATTTTTATATTGATTTCATTGTTAATTCACTATTTGAGGCAAATAAATATTTTAACGATCAGGAACCATGGAAAAAAAAGAGTGATTTGATAAGATTAAATACTATTGTATATACAACTCTTGAAATTGTTAGAAAAATTACCTTTTTACTTTATCCAATAATTCCTGAAACATCATTAAAAGCATTAAAAATTTTTAATTTGTCTGAAAAGGATATTAAATTCAAAACTATTTCTAATAATGAATTTATTATTAAAGGTAATATGATAAATAAGATAGATATATTAATTAAAAAAATAGAAAAAAACGATGATTGACTCACATTGCCATCTTGATCACGAACCACTGCTTAGTGATCTTTCAAATGTTCTTAAAAGATCTAAAGATATTGGTATAAAAAAGCTATTAACTATATCTACATCTTTTGAGAGTTTTTCTAAAATCAAAGATATAATTAATAAAGATGAAATTATCTATGGAACAGTAGGCATTCATCCACATGAAAGTGATACTAATATAATTACTAAGAATGAAATAATTAAAAATCTTAAAGAAAATCCAAAAATTATAGGTATAGGAGAAACAGGGCTAGACTATTATTATAATAACAGTGATAAAGAAAAACAATTAACTAGTTTTAAAACACATATTGAAGCTGCGATAGAATGTGACGTTCCTATTATTGTACATTCAAGAAATGCTGAGGATGATACTTTTAAAATACTTAATGAATATAAAGAATATAATCCTAAAATTTTAATGCATTGTTTTACTGGATCAAAAAAATTTTCAGAAAAACTCCTTACATTGAACTCATATTTTTCTGCTAGTGGAATTATTACTTTTAAAAATTCAGTTGATCTTCAAGAAACTTTTAGATCTCTACCTATAGATAAAATTTTAATAGAGACCGATAGTCCATATTTGGCTCCAGTTCCAAATAGAGGAAAAAAAAATGAGCCTTCATTTATTGATTTTACTGCTAATAAACTCTCTGAGATAAAAGAAATTTCCAAGTTAGAGTTAGTAGATAAAACTACAGATAATTTTAATAGATTATTTTTTCAATAATATTTTATGAAATTTATAATTCTTGGCTGTGGAAGTTCAATGGGTGTTCCAAGAGCAGACGGTTTTTTTGGAAATTGTGATCCAAAGAATAAAAAAAACCATAGAACTAGATGTTCAGCTTTATTAAAAACTTCTGATGAGAATGTTTTAATAGATACCTCTCCAGACTTAAGACAACAATTATTACGTCATAAAATAGCTAGAATTGATAAAGTTTTTTATTCACACATTCATAGTGATCAAACACATGGGATTAATGATCTTAGAATTTTTTATATTAAAAAAAGAAAACCAATAAATGTTTATGCAGATTTAAATACATCTAACTATTTAAAAAAAAGTTTTTCGTATTGTTTTAATAGTTTTTCCAATGAATACCCCGCAACTTTAAAGTTGAATAGATTAAAAAAAAATCATTCAATTCTAAATCGAAAAAGCAAAATAAATGTAAAATCTATTAAGGTTAAACATGGTAAAGTAAAATCAAACTGTTTTGTAATTAACAAAAAGTTAGCCTATATAAGCGATGTTAATAAAATTTATAATAAAGATTATAGATTCTTTAAAAATTTAAAATATCTAATTATCGATTGTCTAAGATATGATTTCCATCCATCTCATTTTAACTTGGAGACAACGTTAAATTTAATCAAATTATTTAAACCAAAAAAATCGATATTAACAAATCTACATACCGATTTAGATTATAATATTCTTAAAAATAGATTACCTAAAAATGTAGAGCCTGCTTATGACGGTCTTTCAATTAATTTTTAAAGTTTCCTCTATTTTTTGTATTATCTTTTGTGACATTGGTTTAGTTAATGACGAAAATGTATCCTCAACTTTTCCTTCTGTATTAATTAAAATTTTATAAAAATTCCATTTTGGTACTGCAGATTTACCGTGGTTTTCTTTAGCCCATTTAAAAATCTCATGGGCATTTTCACCTTTTACATCCGAGATTGCAGTAAGTGGAAAACTAATGTCAAAATTTACCTCGCAAAATTTTTTAACTTCTTTACCTGATTTTTTTTCTTGATTAAATGAGTTTGAAGGGACTCCAAGTACGATTAATCCTTTTGCTTCATATTTTTCCCATAATTTTTGTAAGCCTTCATATTGTTTTGTAAACCCACAATAACTTGCTGTATTAACAACCAAAACAGCTTTATTCTTATATTCATTAAAATTTATTAGTTCTCCTGTGATACTATTAATTTGTAAATCATAAAAAACTTTATTGTAATTCGCTGATGCAAAATTTTTAAAAAAAAACATAATAAATACCAAAAATATAAATACTAATTTTTTCATTTATAAATTACTTATTGGGAGTAAGTAATATCAAAAAGTAGCCAAATAAAGTGGATAATAGTGACCCGGTTAATACACCTATTTTTACGCCATCCATATACTGCATGTTTTCAACAAAAGCTAAATTTCCTACAAAAAGACTCATTGTGAAACCAATACCAGTTAACACACCTACACCATAAAAATTATACCAACTTGTGTTATTAGGCATCTGCGCTATTTTTGTTTTTATAGCAATATATGAAAAAACAAACACACCTAATTGCTTACCTAAAAATAATCCCAAAACTATTCCTAAAGGTACTTTATCTAGTAAAGAACCAAAAGATAAACCGTCTAATGAAACACCAGCATTTGCAAATGCAAATAAAGGCATGATACCAAAAGCAACATAAGGGCTTATCGCATGTTCAATTTTAATTAATAGAGAAAAATCTTTTTCTTTTTTTCGATGGGGTATTGTCATCGCTAACAAAACACCCGCAATTGTTGCATGTATTCCAGAATTATGAGTAAAATCCCAAAGGAAAATACCAATGATCAAATAAGGTAAGAATTTTTTAATGTTAAATTTATTTATTACAAGTAATATTAAAAATGCTAATAACATAAGACTTAAATATTTAATACTTAGGTCTCCTGAATAAAATAGCGCTATAATTACTATAGCACCCAAATCATCAATAATTGCTAGAGCTGTTAAAAAAACTTTTAATGATAAAGGTACTCTTTTTCCTAATAAAGATAATACACCAAGTGAAAAGGCGATATCTGTAGCAGAGGGTATTGCCCATCCATTCATTGTTTCGCTATCTCCAAAATTTATAAATACATAAAACAATGCAGGAACTAACATTCCACCTACTGCTGCAATTATCGGGAGTAGCGCTTGTTTTATATTAGAAAGCTCACCTTGCAAAAATTCTCTTTTTATCTCTAAAGTGACGAAAAAAAAGAATATTGCCATTAAAGCATCATTTATCCAATGAAGCACTGATAATTTTAATCCAAAATCATTTATACCAATAAATAAATATTGGTCTAAAGTTGAAAAATATAATGCTGATAAATCTGAATTACTTATTATTAATGCAATAATTGCTGCAAATAATAAAACTAATCCACTAGCGGCTTCAAGTTTAAAAAACCAAATAAAGGGTTTCGATAAATAATTAATCATTTAATTTAGATCTTTAGCAAAAAGTATTAAATCTCTCAAGGTTTCAAATAAATTATATAATATAAGTTCTAAATTAGGAAAAATGTTGCCTAATGGATCTTTAAATGTGTCCAACACAATTATAATTGCGATAAAAGTTATTATAGAAACAATTATATAACTTAAAAATTTTCCAAAAGTAAAATTGTATTTTGGTTTGTATTTTACTAATTCTGATCCAGATTTTATAGGTGCATTGGTTTCTGCTTTATCAATATTTTCATCTTCATATAAGATCTTTTTTTGTTTAATAGGTTTATCAATTAACGGCTTTGTTTGTTCACTAATATTTTTATTAAAAAACCACGTTTGATCACACGACCCACATTTCAATAATCTACCTTTATCTGGGATTAAGCTTGTATCCACGTCGAAATTTTTTCCACACGATGGACATACAATTATCATAAGGTTTATATAACAGATTCTGATTAAAAATCCCTTGTTTTACTCTTCTTTATACATTGAAAAAATAAATAACTACTGTATTAGTACTTGTTCCGGAGTGTAGCGCAGCCTGGTAGCGCATCTGGTTTGGGACCAGAGGGTCGCAGGTTCAAATCCTGCCACTCCGACCATCAACTATGAAAAAAGCAAAAATATATAAACCAAATAAAACGGCAACACAATCTGGTCTAGGTAAGACTGATAAATGGATATTAGAATTTGAAGTTAAAGACCCAACTAAAAATCCATTAATGGGTTGGGAAAGCTCATCAGATACTTACTCAGAACTTAAATTGGAGTTCTCAACTAAGGAATTAGCACTAAATTATGCAAAAAAGAAAAAAATTGATTTTGAATTGATAGAGCCAAAAAAAAGAAAAGTAGTTAAGAAATCTTATGCAGACAACTTTTTGAATTAAAATAATGTTTAAATTTTTTACAGATAAAAGGTGGCACTTATGGAGTATTGGAGGGACAATCCTAATTCTTGCAGCAACTTGGTATCAAGTTCAGTTAGATGTAAGAATTAACGAATGGTTTGGTGAGTTTTATGACACTTTGCAAAAAGCATTGGCTGAACCAGGTGCTGTAACAGAAAAAGAATTTATTGCATATCTTTTTACATTCGCAAAAATTGCAGCTGTTTACATTCTAGTTGTAATATTTAGTGATTATTTTACAAGTCATTGGACATTTAGGTGGAGAACAGCAATGGCTGGTTTTTATCATGATAAATGGGATTATGCTTCGTCAATTGAAGGAGCTTCACAAAGGGTACAAGAAGACACACTCAAGTTTGCGAGAATTATGGAGGGTTTAGGAGCTGAACTTCTTAGAAGCATCATGACACTAATTGCATTTACCCCAATTTTATGGGGGTTATCTAAAAGTATTACAGTTCTTCCATGGGTAGGCGAAGTCAATCATGCATTAGTTTGGGTAGCAATTATTTCAGCTTTGGGAGGTACATTTATTTTAGCCGCTGTAGGAATTAAATTACCAGGTATTGAATATGATATCCAAAAAGAAGAGGCTGCTTATAGAAAAGAATTAGTACTTGGAGAAGATTTTAAAGAGAACGCTCAACCAGCTAGAATTGATGACTTATACGGTGGAGTAAGAAAAATACATTACAAAATGTATTTTCATTACCTATATTTCAATGCTGTTAAATGGAGTTATTTACAGGGAATGGTTATTGTTCCATATTTAGCTTTAGCACCAACAATAATTACAGGGGCAATTACATTAGGTTTTGTTCAACAAATTATCAGAGCTTTTGGCAGAGTTGAAACCTCGTTACAATATTTAGTTAGAAGTTGGCCTATAATAGTGGAATTGATTTCTGTTTGGAAAAGATTAAATGAATTTGAGAATAAACTTAAATATAATACTGAAAAAATCTCAAGAGAAAAAGTTTAGTGTCTTTAAAAAAAGAATTAGTTGATGAAATTGTAACAGTAACTTCTAAAGCAGCTATATCTTGTCATAAATTCATCGGCAAAAATGACAAGGTAAATACAGACAAAGCAGCTACTGACTCGATGAGGAATGAAATAAATAAGTTGAAATTCAATGGTGAAGTCGTAATTGGAGAAGGTGAATTAGATGAAGCTCCAATGTTATATATTGGTGAAAAATTAGGCTCTGGAGGAACATTAAGTATTGATATTGCTGTAGATCCTGTTGAAGGTACAAATTTTGTTGCAAATAACTTGCCTGGTGCTCTTTCTGTTATATCAATTGCCGAAAAAGGAAATCTTTTCAAAGCACCTGAAACTTATATGGATAAACTTGCAGTTTCTAATAAAGTGCCTTTCGATGCAACAGATCTAGATTTCCCTCTTGAAAAAAATATTAAAAACGTTGCCGACTCTCTGAATAAAGACATTACAGATATAACAGTTTGTTTATTAAATAGACCTAGACATAAAGAAATTATAGATAATCTTAATAAGATGAATGTTAATATGAAATTAATTTCTGATGGTGACGTATCTGGTGCATTAATGATAACAGATGAAAAGTATAATGTAGATATATTTTTAGGTATAGGTGGTGGCCCTGAAGGTGTCTTGGCAGCATCAGCTATTGATGCTTATGAGTGTAAATTCCAAGGAAGATTTTTATTTGATAATGACAAAGATATTATAAGAGCAAAAAAAATGGGTATTAAAGATTTAAATAAAAAATATGATTTAGTTGAAATTATTAAAGGTGACTCGATATTTTGTGCCACTGGAATTACCTCGGGAGATTTAGTTAGGGGTATTAATTTTCAAGATGATAAATATATAAGTGAAACATTAGTTACTCACAAAAGCTCAAAAATGTGTAAAATTTTCACAAGAGAAGACATTATAAAAACTTGATAAATATAATATTTTACAATACAAGATCAAAATTTGGTCCCTTCGTCTATCGGTTAGGACACGTGGTTTTCATCCTCGAAAGAGGGGTTCGATTCCCCTAGGGACCGCCATAAATGTCGTATTTTGTATATCTAATTGTTTCAAATCTTAAAAAAAACAAAAAAATTTCATACGTTGGCTACACCAATGACTTAAAAAAAAGGATTAGTTTACATAATTTAGGTAAAGGAGCAAAGTTTACCAGAGGAAAAAAATGGAAGTTAGTTTACTATAGAAAATATGATTCGAGATCACTAGCTATGAAAAATGAATATGTATTGAAAAAAGATTATAAATTAAGAAATCAGATACTTAAAAAAAAATGAAAATCTCAATTTTGTTACCTTTAAAAGAAAATTTTTCACCTGTATATGCCGGAGCTGTATCGTTATTTATTAATGATACATTAGAATATAGTAAATTTAAAAAAAATATAACTGTTTTTGGCCAAACCAAATTTAAAAAAACATTTAATAAGAAATATTTTAATATTAATATAAATAAATCTTTATTTCAGAGTCAAAACAAAGATTATGTTAAACAATTTATCAAAAAGGAAAAGCAACTAAATTCACAAATTATTGAATTACACAACAGACCCATTTATCTCAAATATTTGGTGAATGAGCTAAAAAGCAAAAATTATATCTTATATTTTCATAATGATCCTCTAACAATGTCTGGGTCAAAGAGTATTAGTGATAGATCCTTTTTATTAAACAATTGTTATAGAATAATATTCAATAGTAACTGGTCTAAAAAAAGATTTTTACAAAACATGAAAACAGACGCTATTAATAGTGAAAAATTAATTGTTATAAATCAGTCAGCATCAAAAAATAAAATTAATTTTAGAAATAAAAAAAATATTATCACTTTTGTAGGAAAACTTAATAGATCAAAAGGTTATGATCTTTTTGGTAATGCTGTAATCAAGATTTTAAAAAAATATAAAAATTGGATGGCATATGTTGTTGGTGATGAACCAAGAGATAAATTATATTTTAAACATGAAAGACTTAAAAATTTAGGTTTTAAAGAACATAAAGAGGTAATTAAGATTTATAAAAAAACTAATATTGCAGTAGTTTGTTCTAGATGGGATGAACCTTTTGGAAGAACTAGTTTAGAGGCAGCTGCAAATGGATGTGCCGTGATAATTAGTAATAGAGGTGGACTTCCAGAAACCATTACTAATGGAAGAATATTAAAGAATTTAACTGTAAAAGATATTTACAAAAATATAGAAGACTTAATATTAAATCCAAAAATAAGGAAAAAATATCAAGAATTATCTCTTAAAAATTTTTATCTTTCTCATCAATACGTTTCACGTCAAATTGACAATATACGTTTTAATTTTCTTAAAATAAATAGACCATATGTTTCAAACACTAAATCTAATTTAAGAATTTTACATATTACAAATTTCAACGAAAAGCATAATGGCAGATTATTCTTTAATACGGGAAGAAGATTGAATAATGGTTTTATAAGATTAGGACATAGTGTATTAGAATTTAGTGACAGAGATATTGTAAGCAGAGGAAAATCAATTAAGGATTTTTCAGGGTCTAATACACTTAATGATAAATTATTGAAGACTTGTAATCATTTTAAACCAGATATGATTGTTTTAGGACATGCGGATATGATATCAAAAGAAATTTTGCATGATCTTAAAAGAGATTACTCTAATTTAAAAATAGCCCAATGGTTTCTAGATCCTTTAAATAAAAATGGACCTGATTTTTTAAAGAATAAAAATAGAATACTTGATAAATCTGATGTCTTAGATGCAAATTTTTTAACCACATCTCCCGAAGCTGTTGGTTTGTTATCTGGAAAAGTTGATAATTATTTTATTCCAAACCCATCTGATAGTTCCATGGAGACATTGGATAATTACAAAAAGGATTGCTCTAATGATGTTTTTTTTGCATTAAGCCATGGCGTGCACAGAGGTCAATTAAAAAATAGGTCATCCGATGACAGAGAAAAATTTATTAAAGATTTAGTATCAAAATGTAAAAATATTAAATTTGATTTATTTGGGATGAATAATGTCCAGCCTATATGGGCAGATCAATATTTTAAAAATATTTCAAATTCAAAAATGGGTCTCAATCTAAGTAGGGGAACACCAATTAAATACTATAGTAGTGATAGAATTACTCAAATTGTAGGAAATGGTTTAGTCACACTAATTGACGAAAAAACATGTTATAGTGATTTTTTTGATAATTCTGAAATGGTTTTCTACAAAAATATTTCAGATTTATCAGAAAAAATTGAAAAAATTTCTGAAGATGAAAAATTACGAAAATTAATAGGTCGAAAAGGTAAAGCTAAATATATGAAATATTTTAATTCAAATTTAGTAGCTGATTTTATTATAAAAAAAACATTAAGTTTAAAAGATAAAAAAAAATATTTATGGCATAAATCATAAGATGATT
>CACLWP010000014.1 GCA_902610675.1 uncultured Pelagibacteraceae bacterium
TTCGTAATCTATATATGACCAAATCATATTTTTCCATATACGGTTAGTAATTTTAGGATCTATTCTGTTTGTAATAGATTTTTTTCTTATATTTCTTAGAATTATTTTAATTCTTTTATTGTCAATAATTTCTTTTTTTTTTTCTTTAAGTTTTAAAACTTGATTTACAAGATTTGTTCTTTTTTTGATCAGTTTGATTAATGAATTGTCTAACTTATCTAATTCTGTTCTTATTTTATTAAGTTTTTTTCTTTTTAAAGGCGACATTTATATATTTGGATATTATGAAAATTATTATATTTATCCCCACATGTACACAACAAATACAAAAATAAATAATCAGTTATCGATTTGGTTAATTGCGATGTTTTGGATTATTAGTTTTATGATAATTGTTGGTGGGTTAACAAGACTTACAGATTCAGGTCTCTCAATAACTGAGTGGGAATTATTTTCTGGTTTTTTTCCACCTCTAAACCAAAATGATTGGATTGTATATTTTAATCTTTATAAAGAAATTCCTGAATTTAAATTACAAAATTACAATATGACTATGAACGAGTTTAAAGTAATTTTTTGGTGGGAATGGGCTCATAGATTCCTTGGTAGATTGATTGGTCTGGGATTTTTGATACCACTAATTTATTTTTCATTTAAAATAAAAATGATTAAATTATTAAATCTTTATTTCATTTTTTTACTTATTTGTTTTCAAGGTTTTATCGGTTGGTATATGGTTAGAAGTGGATTAATTGATAGAGTGGATGTTAGTCATTTTAGATTATCCATGCATTTGCTTATTGCTTTTCTAATTTTATCTCTAATTTATTGGAATTATTTAAAGATTAACATATCAAGAAACATCACAAGTAAACTCAACACATTTATTCCTTTTTTGTTCTTAATCTTAATTTTTTTACAAATTTCTATTGGTGCTTTTGTATCTGGTATGGATGCTGGGAAAATCTATAATTCTTGGCCTTTGATGGGTAATTCATATTTTCCAGATGATAACAATTTTAACAATCTACTTAAATTATCTGCTTTAAGTGATCCATCCTTAGTACAATTTATACATCGTAATTTAGCTTATTTGATAGGAATTTTTTATATTTGGATACTCTATAAGATCTATAGAAACAAAATGTACGATTTATATAAATCTATAAATTATTTGGGAATTTTTATAATACTCCAAATTATATTGGGTATTTTTACAATTTTATATGGTGCACAAATTTATATTGCATCTATGCACCAAATAAGCTCAATTTTCCTCGTTTGTACAAGTATTTATTTTTTTTATATAAATACAAAAATTAACTAACAGCTTTCAAATTTCCTTTGGAAGATTTGTTTAAAGCTTGGTCTAAATCATCAATTATATCATCAATATGCTCAATACCGATGCAAAGTCTAACATAGCTTTGGGTTACACCAGATGCCGCTAATTCTTTTTCATTTAATTGACTGTGAGTAGTACTAGCAGGGTGTATAGCTAAACTTCTAGCATCACCAATGTTAGCTACATGGTAGAACATTTTTAATGACTCAATAAATTTTTTACCAGCTTCAATGCCCCCCTTAAGTTCGATGCCAACCATTGGTCCATTACCACCTTTAAGATATTTTTTAGCTCTATCAGCAATTTTCTTTTCGTGCTCTGTTGAATATATAACTTTAGTAACTTCTTTATGTTTTTTTAAAAAATTGACTACTTTTTCAGCATTTTCACAATGTTGTTTCATTCTTAGCGCTACTGTTTCAAGGCCTTGGATTATTGCAAAAGCATTATCTGGTGCTAAAGCTGAACCTAGATCTCTAAGCAAACAAACTCTTGCCCTGACTGCAAAAGGAACATTTGCTCCTGTCAATTCTGGTACAGCTCTTCCCCAAACTACACCTCCATAACTTGCATCAGGTTCATTAAATAAAGGTTGTCTCTTAGGATCTGTAGTCCAGTCAAAGTTACCACTATCAACTATGCTTCCAGCAACAGCAGTTCCATGTCCTCCAATATATTTTGTTAATGAATGTATAACAACAGCAGCACCATGTTCTATTGGTTTACATATTATTGGCGCAGCAGTATTATCCATTATTAGAGGAATATTGTGTTTTCTTCCGATATCAGAAACTTCTTTAATAGGGAATACTCTCAAATATGGATTAGGTAGTGTTTCACCATAGAAAGCTCTAGTTTTATTATCTATTGCTTTCTCAAAGTTTTTAGGATCACTTGGATCAGCGTATCTTATTTCTATTCCAAGTTTACTTAATGTGTGGGTAAATAGTGAAACTGTTCCACCATAAAGATCTGTAGAGCTTACAATATTATCACCTGATTGGGCAACATTTAAAACTGCAAAGCTTGAAGCTGTTTGTCCAGATGAAACTGTTACGCAAGATAACCCACCTTCTAATGCCGCAATTCTTTTTTCTAAAACATCGTTTGTAGGATTCATGATCCTCGTATAAATATTTCCAAATTCTTTCAACGCAAATAAATTTGCTGCGTGCTCAGTGCTTTGGAATTCATATGATGTTGTTCTATATATAGGTACAGCAACAGCATTAGTTGCTGGGTCACTTCTGTAATCACCACCATGTATTGCTATGGTTTCAGGGTTATTTTTTTTTTTACTCATTTTACTCCTTTTTTAGTACTTTAGCTTTATGCAAGGCGCACAATATAGCTCAAATGCCTACCGAATTTGTTTAATGATTTCCTCTTTAGCTGTAGCCCGCAATAGGAACAAATCGGCTCAATCAATATAACAAAAAAAAGGCTTAAAACAATATAAATATCAATTTGACTTTGATCTTATTAATAGTATTAATCCTGGCACAATGACAAAATTCCTTAAAAAAGATCAAATTATATCTAATTGGTATGAAATAGATGCTAAAAATGCTGTAGTCGGCAGACTAGCAGCTATTATATCAAAAATTATTAGAGGAAAAAATAAAACAACTTTTACACCTCATATGGATGATGGTGACTTTGTAGTGGTTAAAAATATTGAACAAATTAAATTTACGGGTAATAAATTTCAAAACAAAAAATATTATAGACACACGGGTCATCCCGGTGGAATAAAAGAAACTACACCAGAGAAACTATATGAAAAAAAACCAGGTGAAGCCTTAAAGCTTGCAGTTAAAAGAATGCTTCCAGGAGGTGTATTAGGAAAAAAGCAACTTACTAAGTTAAAAATATATGTAGGAAATGATCATCCTCATACAGCCCAAAATCCTAAAGTTGTTGAATTAGAAAAATTAAATTTAAAAAATATAGCAAGAAATTAAGATGGAAAACGCTCAAACATCATCTAAAGTTCAAAAAATTAAACTAGACTTCAAAGACAGCATGTATGCCACTGGAAGAAGAAAAACTTCAATTGCTAAAGTTTGGTTAAAAAAAGGTTCAGGTAAAATTTACGTAAATGGTAAACTTTTTAGTGATTATTTTTCAAGTGATAATCATAGAATGCAAATAGTAAGACCTTTTGAACTTATTAATCAAGCAACAGACTATGACGTTAAGTGCAGTGTAAAAGGTGGAGGTCCAACAGGACAAGCAGGAGCTATGGTTCATGGTATTTCAAAAGCTTTAGTTTTATTCGATGAAAAATTGAAATCAACACTCAAAACTGAAAAATTGACCACTAGGGACTCCAGATCAGTTGAAAGAAAAAAACCTGGACGTAAAAAAGCTAGAAGAAGCTTTCAATTTTCTAAAAGATAATTCTTTTTTAACTTTTAACTGTTATAATATTAAATGCCTAAGCTTAATATACTAATTGCTGGATCAACAGGATATATTGGTGTTCAATTAATTAAACTATTAGTTAAACACAAGAATGTCGATATAAAGTATCTATGTGGTAATTCCTCAGTTGGTAAAAAAATTACGTCTTTTGATCGTTCATTGAAGTCGAAGAAGTTGCCCAAAATTACAAAGTATAATAAAAGATACTTAAACTATGTTGATGTCATATTTACTGCGTTACCTAATGGAGAAGCTCAAGTAATCTCAAAAGATTTATTAAACAAAAATACTTTAATAGATTTAGCTGCAGATTTTAGACTTAAAAAAGGATCAGAATATTTAAAATGGTACAAACAAAAACACAAAGCTTTAAATAATATCAAAAATAGTATTTATGCTTTACCTGAAGTAACTGAAACATTAGTTAAGAAATTTAGCATTATCGGATGTCCAGGGTGTTACCCAACGTCAATACTTTTGCCACTTATTCCATTATTTAAAAAAAGATCAATTAACTTAAATAATATAATTATAGACTCAAAGTCTGGATATTCTGGAGCGGGTAGAGGAGTACACAAAAGATTTAAAAGTAAAAATTTATACGAATCTTTAAGTGCGTATGGTATTGGGTTTCATCGACATAATCCTGAAATTTATCAAGAATTAAAAAATTACACTTCTTCAAATATAAATTTTATATTTACACCTCATATTATTCCAATGTTTAGAGGAATTTTAAGTACTATTTATTTAGATTTAAAACCAGGTATTACATTAGATAAAGTACAAAATATTTTGAAAAAATTTCATAAAAAGAATAAATTTGTAAAGATAAAGAGCCCCAACTCATTTTTGAGTACAAATGATGTTATGAACAGTAATTATTGCTTTATTTCTGTCTGTAAAACTAAATTTAAAGATAAGATAATTATTTTATCAGCAATTGATAATCTTATTAAAGGAGGAGCGGGCCAGGCTGTACAAAATATGAATTTGAAATTTGGTTATAAAATTAGTGAAGGATTGTTGTGAAAAAATTACCAATATTAATTTTATTTTTAGCTGTATCTTGTACTTCTGTTAAAACCGGGAAAGAGATAAACTTTTCAAATGATTTAACTTTTGAGGAATTTAAATCAAACTTAAAAGTTTATGTAGATAAAAGTGATTATCCTAATTTAGATGAATGATATGAATAAAATAATTAACATCGCAATTGTCGGTTTAGGGCAAATAGGCATCTATCTTTACAATGAATTAAAACTAAAAAAAAAAGAAATAGAAGTTAAAACAGGAAAAAAAATAGATATTGTTGCAATATCAGCAAAAAATAGAAATAAAAAAAGAAAGTTTGATATTAATAAAAAAATCTTTTATACCAACCCAATCAAAATTTTAAAAGATAAGAAGATAGATATTTTATTTGAGTGTATTGGTCAATCTGATGGTATTTCAAAAAAAATTGTTATATTGGCTTTAAAAAAAAAAATTAATGTTATCACACCAAATAAAGCTTTAATTTCAAAACACGGAAATGAATTAGCTAAATTAGCTGAAAAGAATAATGTAAATTTAGAATTTGAAGCATCTGTTGCTGGAGGAATTCCAATACTCAGAACGATTAAAGAAGGCTTAGCGACAAATAAATTAAAGAAGGTCTATGGAATTTTAAATGGGACGACTAATTATATTTTAACTGAGATGGAAAATTCAAATGAAACTTTTGATAAAGTTTTAAAAAAAGCTCAAGATTTTGGTTATGCAGAACCAGGAAATCCTAAATTAGATTTAAATGGTTTTGATGCATTCGCAAAAGTTAGAATTTTATCAGCTCTTGCTTTTAATAATCAAATTTCAAATCACAAATGTATTATGGAAGGTATAGAAAATATCGATTTAAAAGATATAAAAATCGCAAATCAATTGAATCTTAGAATTAAGTTACTTGGTATATGTGAAATGATAAATAATCGATTATTTGAAACTGTTCATCCATGTTTAGTTGGTAAAGACACATATATAGGTAATGTAAATGGTGTTATGAACGCTGTTATAACAGAAGGTAAACCGGTGGGTGAAAGTATACTTCAAGGGGAGGGCGCTGGACCTGGACCTACATCTTCATCATTATTATCGGATTTATTGTCTATTTTAAGAGGGGGTATCAAATACCCTTTTGGTGTTGCTTCTAACAAAAGAAAATTTGTAAAAGTATTTAATAATGATGACTATTCTAACTCTTTATACTTGAGGTTCGAGGTTAGAGATAAACAAGGAGTTCTATCTTTAATAACTAATCGACTCGCAAAATATAAAATATCTGTAAAAAGAATAATACAAACTCCAGATAAAAAAAGAAATTTGGCTACTATTGTTATAATTAGTCATAAAACATCAGAAAAAAATGCAAGAAACTGTTTATCAATATTTAAAAAAAATAAAAATATTCTAAAATTTCCAACATTAATTAGATTATGTAATTAATGGAAATTTATATCAAAATTTTTGAAGTTATTTTTCCTGTTTTTTTTGTTATTGGAGTTGGTTATTATCTTGGTAAAAAAAATCCTAAATTTGACACTAATTTCATAACAAATTTTGCTGGGAATATTGGTACACCAGCAATGATTTTTTATACAGTTACAACAACTGGAATTACCTTAAGTATTTTTATTCATTATTTCGCTTATGCATTAATTATGATTGGTGGATTTGCTATAATTGGTCTTTTACTTCTCTTTTTTCTTAAAAAAGATCTTAGTATGGAGCTACCACCTCTAATACTTCCAAATACAGGTAATATGGGTATTCCAATTTGTCTTTTTGCTTATGGAACACAAGGTCTTGGTGTTGCCTCTGCCATCGCTTCTGTTATTATATTGTTCCATTTTACATTAGGTGTTTTTTTAGCGAAAAAAAGTTTTTCTTTTGATATTTTAATTAAAAGCCCCCCTGTATATGCAATAATTATATCTGTTTTCTTTTTATATTTTGAAATTGACACACCTTTATTTCTTGAGAACACAACATTCCTTTTAACATATGCAACAATTTTCTTAGTCTTAATGTCATTAGGTATTGCTCTTACTAAATTTAAATTTTCATTGAAAAACTCAATTATTTTATCTTTATGTAGGGTAATAATAGGACCCTTAATAGCATTTGCTGTGATTTATAATTTTGATTTGTCTGGATTGGCTGCGGGTGTTTTGCTTATACAGAGTGCAATGCCGAGTGCTATATTAAATTATTTAGTTGGTAGTATGTATTCACCAAAAAAAATTGTTGATAGTGTTGCTAGCACTATAGTTGTTTCAACTTTAATGTCCTTTATAACCATTCCAATTGTTGTATTCTTTGCTTTGAAATACTTTAATTAATCTATATCCTTTAAGTTCATGAAAGCTATTACTTTCAATCTTCTAGCATGGGTAATGCTTCCAATTATGGACGGATTTGCAAAATACTTAAGTGCAGATCTTCCTGTTTTGCAAATTACATGGGCAAGATATTTTTTTACTGTGGCTTTTACTTTTCCAGTCATGTTTATCTTTTTTAGAAAAAATCTTATATGGACTGATAAGCCAAAATTACAATTCATCAGAGGTTTAATTCTTTTAACAGCTAATATTTGTTTCTTTTATTCAATTTCAGTAATTTCTTTAGCAAAAGCATTAACATTAGCTTTTGTTGCTCCTTTAATTGTTACAGCTTTTTCTCCAATTTTTTTAGAAGAGAAGGTTGGTTTCAGAAGATGGTCTGCTGTAATTATAGGATTTATAGGTTCATTAGTGGTTATAAGACCTGGTTTTGTAGAAATAAACTTAGCAAGTATAGCGGCTCTTGGAACTGGGATAATGTATGGTTTTTATTTAATCATTACTCGTAAATTAAGTACTTCAGACAATCCTTTATTAACTTTATTGTTAACTGGTGTAGTAGGGGCCATAATTATATCTGCTATAATGCCGTTTGTATGGGTCAAACCTACCTTAAATCAGTGGTCTATGATGGCTGCAATAGGTATATTTGCTTCTATAGGGCATTTATTCCTAATATTGTCTCTTAAATACGCTGATGCTTCTAAATTAGCTCCATTTAGCTACTTTGAGATCATTACAAACATCATTATAGGTTATTATTTCTTTAGTGATTTCCCTGATAATTGGACTTTTACAGGCTTATTTATTATAGTATTAAGTGGCATCTACATTTCAAGAAGAGAGAACTTACTTATAAAGGTTAAATAATAGGTACTAATTATTTACTAATATTTAATGTATTACATTAAGTATAAATGGTAAATCATTGTATTTATTACATTTTATTATTTTAATAAATTATCTTATTATTAGAATATTTTGAATTATTTAATATTAAATTATCCAAATATTCTGTGCAAAAGTTTAAATTTTTAACAAATTATAAAAAACATCAAATAATCGTTTAAAATTGAGGCTTTTTCCGATTGTGGATATGAAAATTCCTAAAAAATAGGGCAGTCTAAAAGCATTGATATAGTTGAATAGTAGAGCGATGCAATAATTGAATATGCCATTTAAACGCCCATAGAGGGGTCTATTTTAGATGTAGGCTCATATGTGGTACAACTGAAGGGTGAATTATGCTATTTAAGTAGAAATCATGTAAAAAGGTAAAAAAACGTTGATTTTACTTACTTTTAACTTAAAAAAAGCTTAAAAATAGAGCTAAATCGCTATCTTTTCAGATCTAAGTAATTTGAGCTTTTGCATAATTCCACCTTTTCCAGAGTAACCTCCAAGAGCTCCATCTGACCTAATCACTCTATGACAGGGTATTTTTGGGGCATATGGATTTTTAGCACATGCATTTGCAACAGCACGAGCAGATTTGGGGCTTTTAATACCAATAGCTACTTGTTTATAGGTTTTTATCTTGCCTCTTGGTATTGTTTTGAGATATTTCCAAACTTTTATTTGAAATCTTGTTCCCTTGAGTTTCATTTTATTAAAACCCCTGTTTCCTTGCACTTTTAAGGGTGCAAAGAACAGTTGTTTTGGCACGTCGTTGATGCGCTACCGCCATGCCTCCCGCTCCACATGTTCAGCGATGCTTTGTAGAGCTTTCTGCCCCTTGGAATTGTACCTCTCGGTTTTTCTCCAATCGGCCAGTTAAGAGTTGCCTCTTAATTCGAGAATAACTTAACAAAATAAGGGAAAATAGGGTATCACTAAATAGTTGTTATTTTAAAATCTGAAATTTTCCTGTGAATTACGGTGATAACTTTTATTTGGTTAATAGTATAAAATAACTAGCTAAAAATATGATTGCCATTACACACAAGAATATTGTGTTAAAACTCTTACCAGTATTTCGATATTGAATAACAGTTAAAATTATAAAACCGATCGAACTAATTAAAAACCATACTGCTGGAATTTCTCCATCAATTGAACCCATATTTTTTAATTTAAACTATTGACATTAAAAATCACTTGATATATTACTAATGATAATTAATTGTTATCAATAGTAATTATATGAATGAACTGACAACAGACTTAAAATCGCTTCATGAAGCAACATTAAATAATCTCAAAAGCTCCAAAGCGAATAACACTTTAAGAGCATATAAATCAGATTTTAAAGACTTTGGAGCTTTTTGTGCTAAACATGGTTTAAATTCTTTACCTTCAGAACCTAAAATAGTTTCTTTATACCTGACACATCTTTCTAAAAATTCAAAAATCAGCACTTTAAGAAGAAGATTAGTTTCAATTAGCATGGTTCATAAACTAAAAGGGCACTATTTAGATACAAAACATCCAATCATTGTTGAAAACTTAATGGGAATAAGAAGGGTAAAAGGAAGTATTCAAAAAGGAAAAAAACCTATATTAATCAATCATTTAAAATCTATAATTAATGTAATAAATGAACAAAAAACTGAGGATATTAAGAAGTTTAGAGACAAATCAATAATATTAGTTGGCTTTGGGGGCGGCTTTAGACGAACTGAGCTAACCTCAATCAATCATGAAGATTTAGAATTTGTACCTGAGGGGCTAAAAATCACTATTAAAAGGTCAAAAACTGATCAATTCGGTGAAGGGATGATCAAAGGTCTACCCTACTTCACTAATGAAACTTATTGTCCAATTGTCAATCTTAAAAAATGGCTAGAAATTTCTAAAATTAAATCTGGACCTATTTTTAGAAGATTTTCCAAAGGTTTATCTCTAACAGATAAAAGATTAACCGACCAATCAGTAGTTTTATTAATGAAAGAATATCTTAATTTAGCAGGGATTGAGAATAAAAATTTTGCAGGTCATAGTTTAAGATCAGGGTTTGCAACTGTTGCGGCTGAGTCTGGTGCTGATGAACGTAGTATTATGGCTATGACTGGTCACAAAACAACGCAAATGGTCAGAAGATACATAAGAGAAGCAAATATTTTTAAAAACAATGCATTAAATAAAGTTAAAATATAAATTAATACATAAGTTTATATGTATGTGATAAATATAAAAATATTGAAATAATTCTTAAAAAATTTTTAAATGATTTTTTAAATCTTAGTAACAACAAATTTACTAGAAATCTTTGAAAATAATCAAAAAAATTAATAAATATTTTTTTATATAAATTTAAAAAATGTGTTTTTTTTTTATAATATATATATTCAGAAACTTTATGAATTATTGATAATTTAGAGTTTTGCAAAAAAGAGTTATCTGATGATAGGCCTTGTAAATGTATCATTTTTGACTCGGGTATTTCTATAATTGACTTATTTTTCTCTATAGTTTTGTCACATAAATCATTATCCTCGAAATACATGAATAAATCTTTATCAAAACCTCCTATTCTATCAAAAAAATCTCTTTTAATTAAAAAAGCACAACCGACTACAAATTGGTAGCAGGTATTACCCTCAGCTTTTTGATTATTCAAAATATTTTTCTTACTTATCTTTTCTCTATTTATATAAGAAATGTTGCCGTTATTTCTTCTATTATTACTATTATCGTACAAAGCAGGAGCTAAAATGCCGACATTCTCATAATTAAAATAAGACTTATACAAAATTTCAATAGACTTACTTTCAACTAAAATATCTGGATTTAAAATAAGAATAAATGGCGTTTTACTCTCTGATACACCTAAATTATTACCTTTACCATATCCTAAATTTTTTTTTGTTTTTATGTATTTTATGTTATCAACTCCCTTAACTAGTAAACGAATTTCATCGGATTTCGAGTTATCTATAATAATTGTTTTAAATTTACTTATTTCAAATAAATTTTTTTTGATCAGTTTGTAACTATTAAAGCAAACTATTATAAGCGTTATATCGTTGTAAAAATTCATTTATTATTAAACAAATTAAACCATTTTTTTTCTATCTTATTAAAATGATATTTTTTTGAACATTTAATTGAATTATCTATGAATTTCTTTTTAATAAGCTGATCTTTATTTAATAATTCTAAAATCTTAAGTGATAAAGACCTATAATTTTTTACAATTAAACCATTATAATTGTTTTTAATCATATCATTTAATGCGGTTTCGCCAAAAGTTATAACAGGTAACCCACAGGCATTAGCCTCGATTACATTAAGACAAAAAGTTTCATCATATCCAAGACATATCATGCCTAAAGATGTTTTGTATGTTTTTTTTAATATATCCTTTTTAACCCTGCCTAAAAAAATTATATTGTATTTTTTGTAATAATTTTTTGATTTTCTAAATTTACTTTTATCAATGCCGAAAATAAATAATTTAGTTTTTCTATTCTTTGGATAAACAAAATTTACCCACATATTCAAAGTCTCTTTTAGACCCTTTTCTCTCTGTACTGACCATATAAAATTATTTTTTCTTTTATAGTTACATTTGTTGATAATGAATTTATTGGACAAAAAATTAGGTATAATAATTTTTTTGTTAAAAAAATATAAATTTGAAGTTTTCTTCTCAAGATATTTACTTACAAAAACTGCAGTTATTTTATTTTTTAGAATTGATAATAATTTTTTTTTTCTCAAAGCTTTTTCAATAGCTAAAGTATTATG
>CACLWP010000015.1 GCA_902610675.1 uncultured Pelagibacteraceae bacterium
TTAAATAATTATGAAGAAATATTATTAGTTGGCTCTGGTAAAGGTGTTGCCTCTGTTAAGAATATAAAACAATTAGGTTGGAAAAGAAAAAAATTAGATCAATACAAAATATTTTCTAAATATTACAATTCAGCTATAAGTAGAACTGGTTCGTATAAATTTTGATTTATGAGAGATCCAAATAATCCATGTTTATTTTGTAATTGCAAAGAAAGTGGTATTATAATCAAAAATCATCTAGCTTACGCTAGTTACGACACTTACCCAGTTTCAAAATATCATTGTTTGATAATACCCAAGAGACACATGAAGAATTTTTTTGATTTAACTAATGAAGAACTTGTTGCTTGTAATGATCTCATAAAGGCTGTTAAAAAAGATATTTTAAATAAAGACCCAGATGTAGAAGGTTTTAATCTAGGAACTAATATTGGTAAAGTTTCAGGTCAATCAATCTTACATTGCCATTTTCATTTAATTCCAAGAAGACATGGAGATGTGGAGAATCCACAAGGAGGAGTAAGATCAGTAATTCCAGCCAAGCAACACTATAAAAGAAAAAAATAGCCTTATTATAAAGACAAATTGCCATTAGTTTGAGGTTGATCTCTTTTTTTAAGTAGATTAGATATTTATCATTAAAAAAAATAATTAACATTAAGCGGACATGTTACAAACAAACCCATTTTCAATATTAGCAGAGACTCTTTCTCCTTTAGCTATGCAAGGTTTCATCTTTGCAATGGTAATTCTAATTGCCGCTGGAACTGTTATTCAAATGATACACCATAAAAATTTAACTTACTTTTTTAATAATGCAAAAAAAGCAAAATTAGCTGCTACTAAAAAATTGGGAATTGGTGAAAAGACTTCAATTATTGCAAAAACAACCGTTGTAGATATTGGAACAACTTCAGAATTGGGTTTTGGAAAAAGAAGATTAGCTCATGTTTTAGGCATGTATGGTACAATTTTATTCTGGGTATCCTCATCCGTATTAGTTTTTGGTTATACAGGTGTGGGTAAATCTAGCTCTGAGTTTTGGTCATTGCTTTGGCACATAGGAGCAATTCTCACCTGTTTAGGTGGTTACTGGTTTTGGTTTTTTTTAAGAGTTGATGTATCAGCAGAGGCTCATCCTTGGTATAGAATTATCAAAGCAGATTTATTTGTTCTTGCTTTATTAGCTTGTGCAACTTTCGGATTAGCATGGTCTTATACTCAATACAGTGGTCAGATAGGCTTATCATTTTTATTTCTAACATTATTTGTGTTAGCGAATCTTGCTTTATTCGGAGGCGTATACTGGTCCAAATTTGCTCATATGTTTTATAAACCAGGTGCTGCAATTCAAAAAAATTTAGCAGAAGCCGATGGTTCTAGAGATAATTTACCACCACCAGCAGATGCACCTGAGCAATTTGGCCTAGGTATAAAAAGAGAAGAGCCAAAACACTATTAATATGATAATGAAAATTAGGAGAAAATAAAATTATGTCGACTTTTGTTTATATGACAAGATGTGATGGTTGTGGGCATTGTGTAGATATTTGTCCTTCAGATATTATGCACATTGATGAAAATATTAGACGTGCAAAAAATATAGAACCAAATTTTTGTTGGGAGTGTTATTCATGCGTTAAGGCTTGTCCCAATCATGCAATAGATGTTCGTGGTTATGCCGACTTTGCCCCAATGGGACACAGTGTAAGAGTTAGAAGAGAGGAAGAGAAAGGTACCATTTCATGGAAAATCAAATTTAGAAATGGAACAGAAAAAAACTTTGTTTCTCCAATAACAACTAAACCATGGGGTAAGTTTATTCCTAAACTTGCCGAAGGTGATAAACCCAATCAAGGTGAGATTAACTCTCAAAGACTTTATTCCGAACCAGAAGGATTAAATACAGATCAAGAACTACCAACTGTTCCAAAGGAGTCTTTTAAAAAAGGTGTTTACTATTAATGGCTAAACATAAAACACATTATGAAGAGTGTGATGTATTAGTTGTTGGCGGTGGAATGGCTGGAACTGGTGCCACTTTTGAAGCAAGGCATTGGGGAAGAGATTTAAAAATAATTTGTGTAGAAAAAGCAAATATTGATCGGAGTGGAGCAGTCGCACAAGGTCTATATGCAATCAACTGTTATATGGGTATGCAATGGGACGAAAATCAACCTGAGGATCATGTAAGATATGCAAGAAACGATCTTATGGGATTGGTGCGTGAAGATTTAGGTTATGATATGGCAAGACACGTAGACTCCACTGTTCATATGTTTGATGAATGGGGTCTTCCAATGATGAAGAATGAAAAGACAGGCAGATACCTAAGAGAAGGTAAATGGCAAATCATGATCCATGGTGAAAGTTATAAACCTATCGTTGCAGAAGCTGCAAAAAAATCAGCAGACAAAATTTATAATAGAATAATAGTTACTCATTTGTTGATGGACGAGTCTCAAGAAAATAGAATTGGTGGTGCAGTTGGATTTAATATGAGAACAGGGGATTTTCATGTTTTTAGATCAAAAACAGTTATAGTTGCAGCTGGAGGAGCATCTCATATCTTTAAACCAAGAGCTGTTGGAGAAGGGATGGGAAGAACTTGGTATGCTCCATGGAGTAATGGTTCAGCTTACGCATTACCTATTGCTGCAGGAGCTAAAATGACACAAATGGAAAATAGAATTGTTTTGTGTAGGTTTAAAGACGGTTACGGACCGGTTGGAGCATATTTTTTACATTTAAAAACTTATACCCAAAATGCTAATGGAGAGAATTACGAGAAGAAGTGGTATGATCAAACTAAAGAATTGGTTGGAGAATATATTGATCATCATCCAACTCCAACATGTTTAAGAAATCATGCATTTATTCAAGAAGTTGCTTCAGGTAACGGTCCTATTCAAATGGTTACAACAGAGGCTTTTCAAGATCCACATTTAGAAACAGTGGGTTGGGAAAACTTTTTAGGAATGACTGTCGGTCAAGCAGTTGTTTGGGCGTCGCAAAATATTGATCCTAAGTATACAAATCCAGAATTAACCACATCAGAACCATATGTAATGGGTTCACACGCAACTTGTTCTGGAGCTTGGGTTAGTGGACCAGAAGATCTTTCCCCTCCAGAATATTTTTGGGGTTATAATAGAATGTTAACTATAGACGGTCTGTTTGGTGCGGGAGACACTGTTGGAGGAAGTGCTCATAAATTTTCATCTGGATCATTTACAGAAGGAAGATTGGCTGCAAAAGCTGCAGTGAAATATATTGAAGATCAAAAAGCTAAAGGTATTAAAGTTTCAGATCAACAGTGTGATAATTTTAAAAAAGAGGTTTATAAACCGCTTGATAATTATACTGTAGCCCAAAACGAGATTACTGGAGGAACAGTCTCTCCAAGTTATATTTCTCCAATACAGGGTTTACAAAGACTCCAAAAAATTATGGATGAGTATGTTGGCGGTATAACAGCAAATTATATGACGAACGGCAACATGCTTAAGAGAGCATTAGAGTTATTGGTGTGGCTTCAAGAGGATTTAGAAAATGTTGGTGCAGAGGATTATCATCAATTGATGAGAGCTTGGGAGTTAAAGCATAGAACTCTTACATCTCAATGTGTTACAGAACATACGCTTTTTAGAGAAGAAACTCGTTGGCCAGGCTATTATTATAGAGGAGATCATATGAAACTAGACGATGAAAATTGGCATTGTTTAACTGTTTCAAGAAGAGATCCTAAAACTGGAAAATTTTCAATGGAGAAAGTTCCAGTTTATCATATTGTGGACGAAAAAGAGAAAAAGAAGGCCTCATAAAAATCTAAAATAATTTAATGGATCTTTTAGCAAAATCAGATGATGAGATTTTTGCAATTGCTAAACCTCTTTGGGAAAATCTAGTTCGAGCCTCAAATATGAAAGATTATGGAGGTTTTACCAAGGATTTTTCTACACAAATGTTGTTCGGAGCTAATGAGGTAGAACTTGGAAAACAATGGGCTAACAATAAAATAATTACTAATTTGAACGAAACTTATGAACCTTTTGGAACTCTAAGAAGAGGTGACCATATCACAGTATTGATCAAGCAAACTAATAAGGAAATACCTGGAGAATTTTTAGGAAGATTAGTACTTGGTGTAGAGGATGACTTGATCAAGATCTTTGGTGCAACGATTTATTAATTAAGATTTGACAATTTTTTTACTGGGTGTATTCAGTTAACTGAATGCATCTTTCAAATTTAAAAATTTTAAATAAAATAACTAGTAAAAAATCAACTTTTATCAAAACTGGAATTTTTTCTGCTATTGCTGCCTGTTGGGGTGTCATAATAGTTGGAACTTTTATAACTTTTAAATAATAAATAGTTAAAGTTTTTTTATATTAGATGGAAGTTTTTTTACCAATAGCGCAAGTCTTTATTAATCCAGTCGAAATACTATTGTTAAGTGCTATAGTTGGTGTTCTCTCGGGCTTATTTGGAGTGGGGGGTGGTTTTTTAATGACCCCTTTTTTAATTTTTATGGGAGTTCCACCAGCATACGCAGTTGCTAATGAAGCTAATAATATTTTGGCAACTTCTGTATCAGGATCTACCACTCATTGGTTAAAAAATACCTTAGATTACAAAATGGGTTTGATTATTGTCATTGGTGGTTCCATAGGAACAGCTTTAGGTATTTTTACCTTTACTTATTTTAAAGGTATTGGAAAAATAGATACAGTAATTTCTCTAGCTTACATGTACATACTTGCAATAATTGGAACATTAATGTTGGTGGAAAGTCTTGGTGAAATTGACAAAGCCAAAAAAAATATTATAGAAAAAAAAAAATTACATGTTCATTATTGGATACATGGACTTCCTTTTCGAATGAGATTTCCTAAGTCTAAATTATATGAAAGTATATTTACTCCTATAATTATAGGTTTAGCTGTTGGTTTTATAGCAGCTATTATGGGTATAGGTGGCGCTTTTATATTAGTTCCAGCTATGATTTATATTATTAAAATGCCGACAAAGTTAGTTCCTGGAACTTCTTTGTTTGTTACAATTTTTGTTAGCGTGATAGTCACATTTCTTCACTCAATTAACTATGGTTCTATAGATTTAATGCTCGTGTTAATGCTAGTTGTAGGTTCGATAATAGGAGTTCAAGTAGGACAAAAACTTGGAGAGCAGATAGACAGTTCAGGATTAAAAGCTTTACTAGCAATTTTATTATTAATCGTTGGGATAGTTATAGCTTATGATACTTTTTTTGCCGAAAATATTCAGAATGAAATTAAAAAATTAGCGTCAACAGAGTTGAATTTTTTTTCAAGATTTATTAAAGAGTTTTCAGAAGATATGCCATTTTTTTACGGATTATTTTCGATTTTATTTGCTGTTATTTTAGGAATTGCAGCTGCATTTATTAGGAGATCAATTTCAAAGTTCAGAGAAAAATATTTTAAGAAAGCAGTAAAACAATCTAAATAAATAATTTTAGATATATTTCAATTGTAAGGATACTAACAATCCCTACGGTTAACATTGAAACAAATCCAACAACAAATGGTTTATGCCCCATATTCCTGATATCCTTCAAATTTGTTGATAAGCCTATTGCTGCCATAGCCATAGTTAAAAATATTTTAGAACATGTTTTAATAAAATTTATCATTTCATCCCAATTACTAGCGTTATCAATTAAGAAAATTTGATCACCTACATTCCTTAAAATTATCATTCCAACAAAACCTAATACAAAATAAGGAAATATATATAAGATAGAATAATTTTTCTCATTTGCATGACCTCTATTATAAAGGAAAGCAAAAAGTGGAATCATTATTATCAGTGATGTATTTCTTATGAGTTTAGTTACCGTTGCTATATTTAATGTTTCAGGACTATTAAATTGTTGATCGTAAATAAGACCAGCTGCAGCAACCTGAGAAGTCTCGTGTATAGCAGTTCCTAAAAATAGACCTGCAAATAGAGAGTTACCTTCAAAATAAAAATTCGCAAAGTATGGGTACAACAGCATAGACAATATCCCAAATAAAGTAATATTAGCAATCGCATAAGACACCTCACTTTTATTTGCTTTTATTACTGGTGCAGTAGCCATTATTGCAGTAGTTCCACAAACAGTGCAGCCTATTGATATTAGGTAAGCCATTCTAGTAGGTATTTTGAGTTTTTTTATTAATAATTTAATGACTATTAATACACTTATTATACAAATTAAAATTAATGGAATAGCGATTTTTCCAAAATCTAAAAATTCAAATGGCTTTAATTGGATACCTAAACAAATAATTCCAAGTTTTAATAAATAGTCTTTTGTAAAATCTAAGCCTTTCTGGAAAGAAACTCGAATTTTAAAAAAATTACCAAAAAATATTCCTAATAAAATTGCTATCATCGCTGTAGATATTGGACTTTTGTTATATTCTAAAAGCTCGATACCAATAATATTATTAAAACCTTGAGAAAGAGAATAAAGAATAAATGCAAGGATAATACCTGGCACTACCACCAAGTATTTTTTGTATACCATTTTAAATAAAATTATTACGCGCTTCTATAAAGTTTGGTCATAACAAACTCCTTATGACCTAAAGCTTCAGCACAGGTTAATCTTCCATTAGCAACTCTTAAAGTTGTTTCAATAAGTTTATCTCCTGCTTCTGATAAATTCATTTCTCTTGAAAGAATCTTTGAAACATCACAATCTACATGTTCACTCATACTTTTTGCAGTTAATGGATTTGCTGTTAACTTAACAACAGGTTCTATTGGGTTTCCCACAATATTGCCTTGACCAGTTGGAAATAAATGAATATTAAAGCCCGCTGCAGCTTGTAGCGTTACACATTCGGCTGCTGCTGATGAAGTATCCATAAAATATAATCCTTTACCTTTTTTAGGTTCCTCGGCTGGCTCTAAAACATCTACAAATTTACAATTTCCAATTTTTTGAAAGTTTCCAAAAGCTTTCTCTTCAATAGTTGTCAAACCCCCAGCAATATTACCTGCTGTGGGTTGACTTTCAGAAAGATCGTCTGTTGCCTCTTTTAAAATAAAATCATTATATGCGCTCCAAGTTTTCATAAATTTATCTGAAGCTTCTTTTGTAGCTCCTCTTGTTGCACAAACTTTTTCTGCACCAGTGAGTTCCGATGTTTCACCAAAACACAAGTGTACACCTAGTGGTTCTAATTTATCCATTAAGTTTCCAACTGTTGGATTAGATGCTAATCCTGATGTTGTATCAGATTCGCCACATTTAACTGAAATCCATAAATCACTTATTGGACATTCTTCCCTTTGTTTTTCAGAAGCCCACATCACAAATTCTTGAGCTTTCTTTGAAGCTTTCATAACTGTTCCAATATCTCCAGTTCGCTCAATATGAAAACCTTCAACAGGTTTGCCAGTTTTTGCAATTCCATCAACAATTTTTTTTGTCCACTTTGGCTCAATGCCAATTACAATTACTGCTGCAACATTTGGATTACTTCCAGTTCCAATCATCGTTCTAAAATGTAACTCTAAATCTGCTCCAAATTGCAGTCGTCCGTAGGAATGAGGTAAAGCGATTGTACCTTTTATATTATTAGAAACTGCCTCTGCACAAGCATTAGAGATATCATCAACTGGCAGTATTATTACGTGATTCCTTGTTCCAGCTCTTCCATTTTCTCTTTTGTATCCTAAAAAACTTTTTGGAATTTCCATCAATTACCACTTTTTTGTTTTTACATTGTGCACATGAACATGTTCACCTTTTTTGATAGGTTTAACCACTTTGCCGATATCATGCCCATATTTAAGAATCGTATCACCCTCATCAAGGTCATTCATTGCTATTTTGTGTCCCAAAGGAATTTCATCCTTTGATTGAATACTTGTTGAGCTATCATTCTCCATAATCCAACAGGTGCACTCTTGTTTTGGGGTAATTTTTTCAATTACTACAACGCCAACATTGTCTTTTTGGTCGTGGATTATAATTTCAGTAGCCATATCGTGTCGAATTGTTTATTTGAAATTTCCAAAATCTTATATATTAATCGCGAAAATTAACAATTAAATTTTATATATATATATAATTGAAGACGCTGATTAAGAAAGGTTAAACCATGACTAAAATGACAACAGAGGAAGCTTTTGTTAAAGTTTTACAAATGCATGGTATTGAACATGCTTTTGGAATTATTGGATCAGCGTTTATGCCAATCTCAGATATTTTCCCAGATGCAGGAATAACTTTTTGGGATGTTGCACATGAAACAAATGGTGGACTAATTGCAGATGGCTACACTAGATCCACTGGAAAAATGTCTATGGTCATCGCACAAAATGGACCTGGTATTACTGGTTTAGTTACACCAATTAAAACAGCTTACTGGAATCACACCCCATTATTATTGGTTACACCACAAGCTGCAAATAAAACTATGGGTCAAGGTGGTTTTCAAGAAGTTGAGCAAATGAATTTATTTAAGGATATGGTTTGTTATCAAGAAGAAGTAAGAGATCCATCTAGAATGGCAGAAGTTCTTAATAGAGTAATTGAAAAAGCAATCAGAGGTTCCGCACCAGCTCAAATAAATGTTCCAAGAGATTATTGGACACAAGTTATCGATATTGAACTTCCACCAATTGTAAGATTAGAAAGACAAGGTGGAGGTGCAGATGCAATTTCAAAAGCTGCTGATCTTTTATCAAAAGCAAAATTTCCAGTTATTTTGTCAGGAGCAGGAGTTGTTATCGGTGGTGCGATTGAAGAAACTAAAAAGCTTGCTGAGAAATTAGACTCACCAGTTTGTTCTGGTTATCAGCATAACGACAGTTTTCCAGGTAGTCACCCTTTAGCAGTCGGACCATTGGGATATAATGGATCAAAAGCTGCGATGGAATTAATTTCTAAAGCTGATGTAGTTTTAGCTTTAGGGACGAGATTAAATCCTTTTTCAACTTTACCAGGTTACGGGATAGATTATTGGCCAAAGAAAGCAAATATAATTCAAGTTGATATTAATCCAGACAGAATTGGTTTAACTAAGAAAGTTACTGTAGGAATAAGTGGTGATGCAAAATTAGTTGCTCAACAAATTTTTGATAAACTAGCTTCTAATGCGGGAGATACAGATAGACAGAAAAGAAAAGATTTAATTCATCAAACGAAATCAGCTTGGTTACAAAAATTATCAAGTTTAGATCATGAAGAAGATGATGAAGGCACTGTTTGGAATAAAGAGGCCAGAGAAAGAGATAAGGATAGAATGTCACCAAGACAGGCTTGGAGAGCTATCCAAGTTGGAATGCCAGACGATGTAATAATCTCAAGTGATATTGGAAATAATTGTGCGATTGGAAATGCTTACCCAACTTTTGAGAAACCAAGAAAGTATTTAGCTCCGGGTTTATTTGGACCTTGTGGTTATGGTTTTCCATCAATCTTAGGTGCTAAAATTGGGTGTCCAGATACACCAGTAATAGGCTTTGCGGGAGATGGTGCATTTGGAATTAGTATGAATGAGATGAGCTCTTGTGCAAGAGAAGAGTGGCCTGCAATTACTATGGTTATCTTTAGAAATTATCAATGGGGAGCAGAAAAAAGAAATACTACACTTTGGTTCGATAATAATTTTATTGGAACTGAGTTAGACCCCGAATTAAGTTATGCTAAAGTAGCAAATGCGTGTGGACTAAAAGGCGTAACAGTAAAAACAATGGATGAAACAACTGCTGCCATTAAACAATCTTGTGAAGATCAAAAGAAGGGAATTACGACTTTTATTGAAGTAATATTAAATCAAGAATTAGGCGAACCATTTAGAAGAGATGCAATGAAAAAACCAGTGAGAGTTGCTGGTATAAAAAAAGAGGATATGAAAAAGCAACCTTCTTTAATTTCTTAAAATTAAGTTTCGAGAAAGGTTTCTTTGATATCCGCTTATGTCAACAAGTATAGTTCAAGGTTTTTGCTTTGTATTTAAATACTAGCGTCATTATAATCATTTAAAAAAAGATAATTATTAATTATACGGTTAACAGTGATATTTGAATTACCAAAATTAGACTATTCAAAAACTGCTTTATCTCCAATAATGTCTGAAGAAACTCTTGATCTACATCATGGAAAACATCACCAAACTTACATAACAAACTTAAATAATCTAATAAAAGATACCGAAATGTCCAAAATGTCTCTAGAGGAAATTATTATTAACTCCTCAAAAGATAAAACTAAAGCTGGAATATTTAATAATGCCAGTCAACACTGGAACCATATTATGTTTTGGAAGTGCATGAAACCAAAAGGTGGAGGTTTAATGCCGGAAAAGTTAAAAAAAAGAGTTGAAGTAGATTTTGGTAGCATTGATGAGTTTAAAAAACAATTTATACAGGCAGGTCTTACTCAGTTTGGATCCGGATGGTGCTGGTTATCAATCAACAGTGGTAAATTGGTAATAAGCAAAACACCTAACGCTGAGAATACATTAATTCAAAACATGAAACCTATTTTGGGATGTGATGTATGGGAGCATTCTTATTATGTAGATTACAGAAATAGAAGACCTGAATACTTAGAAAACTTTTACGAGAAATTAATCAATTGGGAATTTGTTGAGTCTCAATTAGATTAATAGGGGCGTTCTGTTGGATAATATATTAGAATATATAAATAAATTATTTTATTTTTAAATAATTCAGTAATGGGTAAATAAATAAATATTAATATAAATAAATAAAATGACTAATAGCCAGATATTGTTATCAATCCTTATACCTACACTGAATGAGGAAAAAACAATTTTAAATGTCTTAAATAGAATTTCAAACACAATAGACTCCAGCATTAATTATGAAGTAATAGTTATTAATGATGGATCAACAGATAATACTCTTAAGTTGTTAGAACAAAATAAAAATTTGTATAACCAATTAATTACAAATGAAAGAAATTATGGAAAAGGAAGTGCTGTAAAAAAAGGACTAGAAGTATCACAAGGTAAATATATTTTTTTTCAAGATGCAGATTTGGAATATGATCCTTTAGATATTAATAAATTTATTAAAATAATTAACCGTTTTAAACCAGATTTAATTATTGGTTCAAGATTCAATTACTCGGAATACACAAGGTCTTATAATTTTTTAAATAAATTAGGAAATGAGCTTATAACTTTTATTTTTAATTTACTTTATAATACTACTTTTACAGACATCTATTCTTGTTATGCGTGTTTTAAAAAAGATTTATTAGATGAAGGAAATCTTAAAACAAAAGGTTTTGAGCAGCACGCTGAAATACTATGTAAAGTAATAAAAAAAGGGGAGAAATTTTATGAAGTGCCAATTAGTTAT
The DNA here is from genome assembly GCA_902610675.1 of uncultured Pelagibacteraceae bacterium. Lineage (GTDB taxonomy): Bacteria > Pseudomonadota > Alphaproteobacteria > Pelagibacterales > Pelagibacteraceae > Pelagibacter. The sequence continues at coordinate 11,380 of CACLWP010000015.1, forward strand.
AATGGTAGGACTCATAAAGAAGGAAAAAAAATAAAATGGTATCACATATTTAAAGTGATTACGACAATAATTTTAGGCAAATTAAAATAAGGTGTTTTAATTGATAACAACATAATTCAAATTGACAAAATTTAATAAACTTCAAAATATAAAATTACAAGATTTA
>CACLWP010000016.1 GCA_902610675.1 uncultured Pelagibacteraceae bacterium
ATTCAAATAATCTGCAATTTTTATCATCGATAAACTTGGAAAAACTTTAAGCATTTCTATTTCATTAAATTTATCTAAATTTTTAAACTTTGTAGTTGCCAAGTATTCATGTGGAATTTTAATTGCAAACTCAGGATTAAATAGCATCGCAAAATTTATGTTAAGATCTCTATAATCAACCTCTCTAAAATTTATTACTTCACCATCTATTTCTCTGCCATAAATATTTAAAGTGAATATATCGCCCAAATTAATATTAAAATCTTTTGCAACTTTTGCATCTAGTGATATTTGAAGTTGATTAGGTCTAGATAAGTCCCACCACTCTCCTTTTATAATAAGATTATCCTCAGGTACTTTTTCTGACCACGATGATCTTCTTTCGCTTTCAATGACCCAGTAACTATCATTATCACCATCAATATATGTATTTGGATTTATTCCGTTAATTTTGATAATGCCTGAAGAAACCATCGGTACGATTTCAATATCTGCACCAGGATCCATTAACAAAATACTTTTTTCGAATTTCTCTCTGTCTCCATTTTGGATACCTACAAAGAAATAATCCGGGGCAATATCAGGAATTGATTTTGCAATTTCTCTTTGAAAGTTTGTTCCAACTAGCGCTAAAGTTAATAGTAAAGTAACACCTAAACCGAGAGACATAATTGTAATGGGTGTAATACTTTTTGTTTGAGTTATATTTTTGATAGATAACTTTAAAGAAATACCTGAGTTTACTTTTAATTTTTTGAGTGAAAAAATTATAAATTTTGATAGCAAAAAAAACACAATCAAACACATAAAGAATGCTCCGAAATAACTCAGGCTATAACTAGGATTTTCAGATCTAAAAGTGAATAACGAAATTAAGATTGATAGCAGAAAAATGCTTAAAACTACTAATTTTTTTGAATAATAAAATTGTAAATTTTGAAAAACATTTCTAAATAAATTTGAAGCTTTGACTTGATCAATGGAGCTAATAGTTGGAATAGAAAAAATGATTAATATTAATAAACCTATCAAAAATATTTTAAAAAGGTTATTATAAGAAATAGCTGGATAAATATTTAATCCAATGCCATCAGATAAATATTTATTTGCAATAGGTACAGTAACAAAACTAGCGGCATATGCACAAATGCTTATGATGAGTAATAATATAAATAACTGAAGATAATAAAGTTTTTTAATATTTCCAGAATAAAAACCGACAGCCTTTCTTACTGCTATAGACATATTGTTTTGGTTAATGAAAGATAAAAAAGTATTAGAAATTCCAATCCCAGCAATTAACATTGCGCTAATTGATACTAGCGATAAAAACTGTGAAAAATTATTAATAATTCGCTTCAATCCACTGGCAGAGTTTTCAGGATATCTAAGTTTAACTTTTTGATCGTTTTTAAAAATTTTTTCAATTTTTTTTTCAAAAATATCCGAATCTTTATTTTGATTAAATTTTACTTTGTACTCATAATTTAAGAAACTACCAATACCATTTAATTTTAAAATATCCAAAGTTTGATCGCTTGCCAAAGCCCAATCACCAAACGCTACAAACCCACTGACATCTGGAACAGACTTTACTTTACCAATAACTGTAAATTCTTGATCTTGGATATTTACAATTTCATTAATTTTAATTTTAAGAGTTTTCGACAAGCTTTCATTAATTAAAATTGTTTTTGGTTCATTGTGCATCCGCTCAAAAGCTCCTGCAGGCTCATAAACAATCTCACCATAAAGAGGATATTTTTTATCAACTGTTTTAATTCTAGTAAATAAAGATACATTTTTTTCACGATTAGTTGTTGAAAGCATTGTGCTAAACTCAATCATCTGAGAGACAGTAGCGAATTCTTCGACTTTATTAATTAAGTCTAAATTTCCTTGATTACGATTATAATCAATTTCAAAATCTCCTCCAAGCAATGCTCTAGCATTATTATTCAATTCTTTTTTTAAACTGTCCTCGATTGTAAAAATTGCACTTAACACAAAAAGACTAATAAATAGTGTTACAATAATACTTGAAATTTTTTTATAATTCCTTCTTAAGTCTCTTAAGGCATATTTAAATATCATATTAATTTCAGATATATTACTTAATTTTTCCATCTTTAATTTTAATTTTTCTATCAGTTTTATTTGCAAGTTTTGAGTCATGGGTAACTATTATTAATGACGAACCCTCTTCTTTGACATAATTGAATAATATCTTAGAGATCATAATAGAATTTTCCGTATCTAAATTTCCTGTTGGTTCATCAGCTAAAATTAATTCAGGTTTCATGGCAATTGCTCTTGCTATGGCTACCCTCTGCTGTTCACCCCCCGATAATTGGCTTGGTAAATTGTTTAATCGATGTTTTAACCCAAATCTATCTAATAATTCTTTTGCATTCCTCTCAGGATTTTTAAATTTATTAAGTTCAAGAGTTAGAGCAACATTTTCAACTGCTGTATAATTAGGAATTAAATAAAAAGACTGAAAAATTATACCAATACTTTTCTTTCTAATCTTTGATACTTGGTCCTCATTCAATTTAGTTATATCCTGATCTTGAAAAAATATTTTACCTGATGTTGCACGTTCTAACCCTCCCACCAGCATTATTAGACTTGTTTTTCCTGAGCCACTTTCACCTATTATTGAAACAGTCTCTTTTTTTTTGGTAATTAAGTTAATATTATTCAATACACTTATATTATCCTTGCCAGTTTTATATTTAAGATTTACTTTTTTTAATTTAAGAAGAACGCTCATGTATAAAAGTTTTATTATTAAAATAATTGTTCTCTGTCTACTAACCATAAACTCGTATGCAATTGAAAAAATTGTGTTGTTTGGTGACAGCTTAATGGCAGGTTATGGCTTACCTGATGAGCACCATTTGTCATTCATTTTGCAAGAAAGCCTAAAATCCAAGGGTTACAATATAGAAGTAATTAATGGAAGTGTATCAGGTAGCACTTCATCAGGAGGACTAAATAGAGCAGAATGGACATTATCAGAGCCTGGAATAGACTTAATGATTTTAGGCCTAGGCGCTAATGACATGCTTAGAGGTATTGAGCCCACCGAAACCAAAAATAATTTAGAAAAAATAATTCAAATTTCATTAAAAAAGAATATTGATATCATTTTAGCTGGAATGATTGCTCCAAATTCGCATGGATCAAATTATAAAAAAAAATTTGATAAGATTTTTTCAAATTTATCTAAAGAATACAAATTAGAACTTATTCCTTTTTTACTTGATGGAGTAGCTATGAATGCTGAGCTTAATTTAAGCGATGGTATGCATCCAAATCATAAAGGAGTAATGATTATCAGCAAAAAATTAGAAAAGATAATTCTAAAAAAAAATGTAAAAAATTACTGATGATGAAAAAAAAACCTTATCATCATCTTCCTGATGGCACGTTTAGAAATCCTGAAGGCTCACCTCAAAGAGATCCTAATGTAAAGTGGTCTTATAAAATATTTATTAAAGAAAAAAAAAAATTAGATATGACAATAACTGATGGCCACGTTTTAAGTAAAGATCAAGTATTAAGAGATCTAGAAAAATTAAAAGATGATGATTATATTGGTTGGATTGGTCACGCAACGTTTATTATTAAATTAGGAAATAATACAATAATTACAGATCCTATTTTTTCTAAAAATGCAGGACCACTTATATTTGGACCTAAAAGATTTACAGATCCAGCTTTAAAATTGAACCAATTACCTGAAATTAATTTATTTTTACTTACTCATAATCATTATGATCATCAAGATATGATGACCATAAAAAGATTTCCTTTCAAAGATGCGAAAGTATTAGTTCCTTTAAATCTTAGTAAATATTTCAAAACTAATGGATACAAAGATATTAACGAAATGGACTGGTATGATGAAATTAAGATCAATCAAAATTTAAAGATTACATTTCTTCCAGCTGTACACTGGTCAAAAAGAAGCTTAACCGACACCAATAAAACTTTGTGGGGAAATTTTTTAATAGAGTACAATAAAAAAAAAATACTATTTGCATGCGATACTGGACTTGGAAATATTTATAGATATTTGGGTAATAAGTATGGACCGATCGACCTTACAATTATAAATATAGGTGCGTATAATTTTTTTCCAATAATGCCATACAAAGATAGATCTATTTATCACACTAATCCTGAAGAGGCTTTGAGTATTGGACGAGAATTGAAAAGTAAAAAAATTTTAGGTATGCATTGGGGAACATTTGTTTTGTCATTAGAACCAATAATGGAACCCCCTATAAGGTTCAAAGATAATGCTGAAAAATACGGATTTAAAAAAAAAGATGCGATAATTTTTAGTATTGGACAAATTTCGAAAATGTCTGATATTATAGAAAACTGACATGTTAAATTTTATATTACCTTTTATTGTTCTTATTTTAATTGTAGTATTTATACATGAATATGGTCATTACTATTTTGCAAAAAGATACGGTGTTGGAGTTACTGACTTTTCCATCGGATTTGGTAAAGAAATTTTTGGGTGGAATGATAAATCAGGCACAAGATGGAAAATATGCTGGATACCTCTTGGGGGTTATGTAAAATTTTTTGGTGATAGAAATGTATATTCTCAAGCAGATCATAAGGAGATTTTAGAAAAGTATGATGAAGAAGAACAAAAAAAATTATTTATTTTAAAACCTCTATATCAAAGAACCTTAATTGTATTTGGTGGTCCTTTAGCTAATTTTCTACTAGCTCTAGTAATATTCTTTTCAATTTATACATTTATTGGAAAAGATTTTACACCAGCTGTAATCAATGAAGTCCAGAAAGACAGCCCTGCTATGGTTGGGGGATTAAAACAAAATGATATAATTTTGGAAATAGATGGCAATAAAGTTGAAAGCATCATGGATGTTTCCAAATTTATTACTATGTCCACAGACGAAATAATTGACTTTAAAATTAAACGTTCTTACGATGAATTAATCCTTAAAGTAAAACCAAATGTGGTTTTGGGTGAAGATAATTTAGGAAATAAACTTAATAAAAGGATAGTGGGAATAAAATTAGGAGCCTACAATAACGAAATTAATCATGTAAAATTAGGACCAGCTCAATCCATTTATCACGCAGTTAATGAGGTTTACTATGTGAGTATTTCCTCTCTCAAATATATCGGTGCAATGATTTCTGGTAAGGCTGATACCTCTCAGCTTGGAGGACCTATTAGAATAGCAAAAATTTCAGGACAGGTAGCAGAATTTGGTGTTTTGGCATTTATAAGCATGATGGCATACATTTCAATTAGTCTTGGCCTAGTTAATTTGTTTCCAATCCCTATGTTAGATGGAGGACATTTAATGTTTTATGCATTTGAGAAAGTTTTAGGTCGTCCATTATCGCAAAAAACTCAAGAAGGTTTTTTTCGAATCGGATTGTTTTTATTGATATCTTTAATGTTTTTCACAACTTTTAACGACCTCAAGGACTTAGGATTGTTTAATTAATAGTTCTTTAAAAAGTTTAAAAACCCAATAAAATCAATAACTTTTAAGTTCACACAAGATGTTGTGTATAACTTTTTATCAAATACTAAAAAAAGTCTTGATTTATCAACACTTTTGACAACAATGAAAATAACCTAATAAAACCGGAGCTAAAATGAATAAAAAACAATTAGTAGTCAAAATTTCTGGTGCTTTAAATCTTAGCAAAGCTGATGCAGAAAGAACTTTTGACACAATTACCAACACAATTTTAGATGCTTTAAAAGGTGACGATTCAGTGAAAATTGCTGGTTTTGGCACTTATAAAGTGGCCAAGAGAAAAGCCAGAGTTGGAAGAAATCCAAGAACTGGTGAGCAGATTCAAATTGCTGCATCTCAGAAAGTAAAATTTTTACCTGCTAAAGCTTTAAAAGAAGTATTTAACAAATAGACGTTTAAAAACAGCCTTAACAAATTCGCGTTAGGGCTGTTTCTATATGCAAATTCTGCATACCAAATTTACATAATCAACGTTAGATATTTATACTCATTAAAATAAAGATTACTTTTTAACAGAAGGGGTCTTTATGACAAAATTAATAAATAAAATAAGCGTGCCGCTTGTAAGTTTAATTTTTTTATTAAACATGAATGGTGCAGCTATGGCAGAAACAACAGTCTCTGCTGAAATAGGTTTTATATTTAATACCTTGCTATTTTTAATGTGTGGATTTCTAGTCTTCTTTATGGCTTGCGGATTTGCAATGTTAGAATCAGGAATGGTTACATCTAAAAGTGTATCCGTTATCTGTGCAAAAAATATAGGTTTAATATCAATTGCTGGAATAATGTTCTGGATGGTAGGTTACAATCTCGCTTATGGTATACCCGAAGGTGGATATATTGGTAGCTTTGTTCCATGGTCAGATGCTAGTGCAGTTGATACTGGATATGCAGATGGATCAGACTGGTACTTCCAGATGGTGTTCTGTGCAACAACAGTATCTATTGTATCAGGAACTTTGGCTGAAAGAATTAAGTTATGGCCATTCTTTTTATTTGCAGCGATTTTATCAGGAATAATTTATCCTATCGTAATGGGTTGGCAGTGGGGTGGAGGCTGGTTAGCTTCTGCTGGATTCTCAGACTTTGCAGGATCAACACTTGTTCACTCAACTGGTGGAGCAGCAGCTCTAGCAGGTGCTTTGATGTTAGGTCCAAGACTTGGAAGATTTACTAAGTCTGGCGCACCAGCACCACTAAAACCATTTGCAGCATCTTCAATTCCATTAGTAACTGTAGGGGTATTTATTCTATGGTTAGGTTGGTTTGGATTTAATGGTGGTTCTCAATTAGCTATAGGTACAGCTGATGATGCAATCGCTGTATCATCTATATTTTTAAATACATTCTTAGCAGGAGCTGGTGGTGTAATGGCTGCAGCAACTGTCACAAGATTGAATTTTGGAAAAACAGATGTTGTACAAATGTTAAATGGATGTATTGGTGGATTAGTTGCAATTACTGCGGAACCATTAATGCCTTCACCATTAGCAGCAATATTAATTGGTGCAGTTGGTGGTGTAATCGTAGTTTATGGTACTAAACTTCTATTCTCATTAAAAATTGATGATGTTGTAGGAGCAATACCGGCTCACTTATTTGCTGGTATTTGGGGTACTTTAGCTGTGCCGATTACAAATCCAGATACTTCATTTGGAACTCAATTATTAGGCGTGATTTCAATTAACGTTTTTGTTTTCGTAGTAGCTATGATTGTTTGGAGCTTAATGAAAGCAACTATTGGTATCAGATTAAGTAAAGAAGCTGAAACTAAAGGCACCGACGTTACTGAAACAGGAGTGATTGCATACGCAATTCGCGACTAGTTGTTAATAAAGAAAGGGATCCTTCAAACTCCCAGCATATTTAGACGAAGGATCCTTCAACTCTCTCTAAGTTAGTTAATAAAAAGCCCCTCCCTCGAGGGGCTTTTTTATTTTCTGGTTATCCTTTTAAGTGTGTTCAATACTTCTTTAGCATGATCTTTGACCTTCACATTGCTCCAAATTTTTAAAATTCTTCCTTTTTTATCAATTAAAAAGGTTGATCTGATTATTCCCATAAATTCTCGACCCATAAATTTTTTTTTACCCCAAACTTTATATTTTTTGAGAACTTTTTTATCTAGGTCAGATAAAAGATTGAACTTTATCTTATATTTTTTTTTAAATTTAATGTGACTTTCAAGACTATCTTTTGAAATACCATATACTTCGCAATTAAGTTTTCTAAAATTTGGAAGAAGTTTATTAAAATCATTTGTTTCTAATGTGCAACCTGGAGTGTCATTTTTGGGATAAAAATATATTATTACATAATTGCCAATCGATTTCTTTAGCAAATACTCTGCATTATCTGTGGAAGGTAATCTAATATCAGGAGCTTTAATATTCTCCTTAACCATTAAATTTATTCTCATCCCACAATTTTTTATAATCAACAAATGGTGATAGACCATAACTTGAATTAATATTTGTTAGATGCACAGACAAACTTTTTAAAGGAGATATACAAAATTCATTTTTATAAATCTCATTAATATACTTCTCAAAAGGATCATGACGGTCCTCACAATTTTTTGAAAAATTTTGCCAGTACAAATCTAATAATTTTTTGCTAGTCAAAAAAGTGCATAAAGTCTTATTAATTGTTCTCCAATGTCTTTTATCTCCAATTAGAATATTTGTTTTTTCATTATCCATATATAGATAGGGATAATCTGAGGGACACATAAAAATATCTTTACCTAATTGAGATGACACTCTTTCATATGTAGCAATCATCTCTGATAACATAGTGTCAAAATGAAGATAATCATCTTCAATAAAGAAAATTAAGTCTTCCCCAATACTTTTACCAATCTCAAAGCATTGAAATAAACTCGCTAAATTTGAGAAAGTTTCCTGAGTTTTTTGTTTTTTAATTTTAGTTTCAAATTTTATCGTGTCTAGAGTAATTATTTCTACATCTGTATCTTTTATTACTTCTTTTATTTTATCTAAATTTTCGTTTTTTGAAGAATCATCAAGGATTATTGTTTTTATTTTTAAATCTGAATATTTTTTTTGACAAAGATTAATTGATTTTATTAAAGATTTTATTGATCGAATTGAATATTCTATTTTCGGTTTTTCGAATAATCTTCTTTTATTTTGATCCCAAACTTCAATTTCTGTATTAACTCTAATAATTATAAGGATTGAATTTACTTTTCTTGTAATTTTTACCTCTCCTAAAGGTAGGATTATTGATTTTTGGTTAAAAATTGAAAGATCTTCATTTAATTCTTTATTTAGTGTAGGAGAGATAAATTCATTTTGATCTATAATTTCGAATCCAAAAAATTTACAAATTTTTATGAAAAACTTTTTCATATGTATTTATTTATGATATAAATATTTACAATATAATGACAATTAAATCATCCCAAACTCTTGTAGCAGAGGCTTTAAAAGAGATTAAGACTATATCTACTGATGAAGCTTTTGAAAAATCTAATAAAAATGAGTGTAACTTAATTGATATTAGAGATGTAAGAGAATTAGAAAGAGAAGGAAGAATTGAAGACTCAAATCATATTCCTAGAGGGATGTTGGAGTTTTGGCTTGATCCAGAAAGTGCATATTTTAAGCAAGGCAAACTAGATTTAAATAAAGAAATGGTTTTATTTTGCGCTGGTGGAATGAGATCAGCTCTCGCGGCAAAATCTTTAAAAGATATGGGATTTAAAAAGGTCTCTCATATTGATGGAGGATTTGGAGCGTTGAAACAAAGTAAATTTAAAATTACTTAATTATTCAATTCATCCAAAGCATACCCAAGTCTGTCTTGTCCCCAATATAAATTATTATTTATAACAAAAGTTGGGGCACCGAAGATGTCATTTTTGAAAGCAATATTTGTCAAATTTTTTAGCTCATTCTTAATCTTCGAATCTTTAATACCTGTTTCAAAATCATTATGTTTTATCTCACATTTCGATAAAATATTTTTTATAGTCTCTTCCTTTGAAATATCTTCGTTATTTTTCCAATAAGCATCAAAACACAGATCAAAATACTTATCTTTTTTATCATTATTTACAAAAAGATATCCTCTCATCAAATATAATGAATTAATTGGAAATTTGTCATTCCACATAAAGTCAATCTTATTTTTATCAGCAATTAAAATGCAATCATTTTTCATATTTTTCATTTTTCTCTCATTAAACGCAGGGGCAGTAATGCCTCCTAAATTATGAAGTCCACCAAGCAGAATTGCTTTATAGTTAAACTTGATCCTATCATCTGAATTAATAATTTTTTTATGTGCTAAAAATGAATAAGGACTAATGAAATCAAAATAAAAATCGATTTTTTTAGTCATATAAGTTTATATTTTTGGCACAGAAAATTCTTATTAACCAATAAATTAATAAACCCAATGGTCCAATTAGATAAGTAATGATGAGTGGTATTGATATTAGGAACTTATTAATGACTAATTTTTGTGAATCTTTTACAATCCAGCCTCCAGTAAATAGATTAATCGATATAAAATGTATCCAGAACATCATAAGAAAACTTTTGTTAGAAAATAAATCTATCGTATTATCAATACCCATATAAAGGTTAAAATTACTATCAAATTCGTACGAGCTTAAATAAGATTTATACAATAAAAATATATATGCACCACTCAATATAAAAAATGGAAATATTGAAGTTACAAAATATCGACAGAGGTTAGATGTTGGAAAAAAAATTAAAATTAACCAAAATGGAAGAACACCTAAATTCACCCAATAATAGAGCATATCTATTGTAAAATAATTATAAATTTGTTCGATCATTTTAAAATATATTATATTAAATCTGACTATGATTCCTATAAGAAATAGAAAAAAAACTTTAAAAGTAACTGTTGAGGAGATGAGAAATTTTGCATTTGCTTATGTAGAAAAATATGCACCATCAAAACAACAGCTTAAAACTTACTTACTTAAAAAATACTTAAAAACTTCAGTACCAAATGTCAAAAAGCAAGATGTTACTGATTTAATCGACATTGTTCTCTCTGACTTAGAAAAAAATAAGTTTATTAATGATAAATTTTACTCACAAAGCAAAGCCAAAAGTATGATCCAAAGAGGTAGCTCAATAAACAAAATCAGAAATTATTTAATAAGCAAAGGTATCAATAGCGAGTATATCAAAGAGACAGTAAATAAAATTCAAGATGATAATTCAGACCAAG
>CACLWP010000017.1 GCA_902610675.1 uncultured Pelagibacteraceae bacterium
ATAAAAGACTCTGAAAGATTAGTTAATTGGACAAGATTAGTTAAATCTAAGGCAGAAATAGGTTATATGAAATCTGCTGCAAAGATTTCAGAAGTTGGAATGAAGAAAGCTTTCGAAGTTATTAAACCAGGAGTTAGACAATGTGATGCTGTTGGTGAAATACAAAAAGCACTTTTTTGTGGAACTTCAGAATATGGTGGAGAATACTCTAGTATTGCTACTCTTTTACCTACTGGTGAAGGAACCTCAGCTTCACATTTAACAGCGACACAAGATAAATTTGTTGAAGGAGAGGCAACAATCATTGAATTATCTGGTGTTTATAAAAGATATCATGCTCCGATGGCTCGAACTGTTTTGCTAGGTAAGCCTGATCAATTAAAAATTGATACTATGAAAAAAACAATAGAAGCCCTTCAAGCTGGGATAGATGCAACAAAACCAGGAAATAAAATTGATGATGTTGCACAAGCTTTTTGGAAAATTCTAGATAAATATGGAATAGAAAAAAAATCTAGAACAGGGTATTCAATTGGGATTGGTTATCCTCCAGACTGGGGAGAACATACACTCAATATATACAAGGGAGATATGACACTTTTAGAACCTAACATTTGTTTTCATATGATTGCTGTAATGCAATTTGGCGACTGGGGCGTAGAAGCATCGGAGGCAATCAGAGTAACTGACACAGGTGCTGAATTATTTTGTAATTTTCCAAAAGAACTTCACGTTAAAAGCTAACTTTTAAAGGTTGATATTTATTGTCACAAATGTTTTATAGTTGGTTGATATTATGGCATCTAAAAAAGATTTTGTTAAGTTTGATAAAGTTGACAAAAGTTACGACGGCAAAATTTTAGTTGTAAAAGATCTTCAATTAGACATAGCTGAAGGTGAGTTTATAACTATGTTAGGGCCCTCTGGTTCAGGTAAAACTACCTGCCTAATGATGTTAGCTGGTTTTGAAACACCTACAAATGGTGAAATTTATTTAGATGGAAATGCGATTTCAAGTATTCCACCTCATAAAAGAGGGATCGGCATGGTTTTTCAGAACTATGCATTATTTCCTCATATGACAGTTTACGAGAATTTAGCTTTTCCTTTAAGAGTAAGAAAGATACCTAAAGACGAGGCAGATAAAAAAATTGATAAGGCATTATCAATGGTATCCTTACAAGGTTTTGCTGCAAGAATGCCTGGTCAGTTATCTGGCGGACAACAACAAAGAGTAGCTGTTGCAAGATCACTAGTTTTTGATCCTCAATTAGTTTTAATGGATGAACCTCTTGGAGCTTTGGATAAAAACTTAAGAGAAAGTATGCAATATGAAATTAAACATATTCATGAAAGTATTGGTGTAACAGTTGTTTATGTTACTCATGATCAAAGTGAGGCTTTAACCATGTCTAACCGTATTGCCGTATTTAATGATGGAAAAGTTCAACAACTTTCCAGTCCTGATGAACTGTATGAAAAGCCAGTAAATTCTTTTGTTGCTGAGTTTATCGGTGAAAATAATACTTTTGCCGGTGAAGTGTCAGATATTTCTGATGGAAAGTGTAAGGTGAAGCTAGCTAATGCTGAAATCTTAGCCAATCCAATTTCAGTCAAAGGTAAAGGTGAAAAAACTACAGTTTCATTAAGACCTGAAAGAGCATTAATTAATCCATCAGATAAAATGGATAACATACATAATGGAAAAATTGAGGAAGTTATTTATCATGGAGATCATACAAGAGTTAGAATTAACTTATTAGGTAATCCTGAATTTATTCTTAAAATACCTAACAGTTCATCCAATTTAGATATCAAGTTAGGAAATGAAATTAAGATTGGTTGGAACAGTGATGATGCTAGAGCTTTAGACCCAAAATAAACGCTAGATACATCATTTAATCACCAAAAAGGGCTGTTGACTCTCATTATCGATCTTGCTGTAATATTATTTTATAAAAAAACGTTTAAACGGAGGAAAAATGAAAAAAATTAGTAAGTTATTACTAGCCCTTTCTTTTGTATTCTCTTTAACTACATCAGCATACGCGGTTACAGTTGCGTCATGGGGTGGAGCTTATACAGAAAGTCAAAAGTTAGGTTATGGTGATCCTACTGCGAAAAAATTGGGTATCTCGATCAATTGGGTCGATTACTCAGGTGGATTATCAGAAATTAAAGCACAAAAAGAAGCTGGCGCAATTACATGGGACATAATCGATGTATTTGCTATGGATACTATCAATGGCTGTGATGAAGGATTATTTGTTAAATTTGATTTTGACAAAGACTTTCCACCAGCACCAGATGGAACTCCAGCAAGTAAAGATTTCTTTACTGGAATGCCAAGTGAATGTGCTGTAGGAAATATTTTATATTCTTGGAACTACGCTTATAACTCAGACAATGTTAAAGGTACTCCAAAGACTATCAAAGATTTCTTTAACACTAAAAAATTCCCAGGAAAAAGAGCCATCTACAAAGGCGCTCTAACAAATTTAGAGATCGCTTTAGCAGCTGATGGTATCAAACCGGGTAAAGGTGGAGCAAAAATCTACAAAGCTCTTGAAACTGAAAAAGGTGTTCAAAGAGCAATGGATAAGATCAAAAAACTTTGCACAGACCCTAAAGGTGGATGTGTATTTTGGTCTGCAGGTGCTCAACCACCAGAATTGTTAATGAGTGGTGAAGTTGTTATGGCAACTGGCTGGAATGGTAGATTCTTTAACGCTGCTGTAGGTGAAGGCGCTCCAATCGTTCAAGTTTGGGATGGACAAGGTCTTGACTATGAGTACTTTGTATTAGTTAAGGGTTCACCAAATGAAGCTGATGCTATGAAAGCTTTAGCTGAGATGACAAGTACTGAAGGTTTAGCAGGAAGTGCAAAATATATTGCATATGCTCCTTGGAGAAAATCATCTATCAAAGTGATGGAAAAAGGTGAGCCGTGGTATAAAGATGGTAAAACTAACATGGTACCAAATATGCCAACTGCACCAGCAAACACTAAAAATTACTTCTTAGTAGATCCTCTTTACTGGGCCGATAACGGAACAGAACTTGGTGAAAAATGGGAAGCAATGAAAGCAGGATTTTAATTTTAAGTTTTAAAGATTAAAATTTTATAATATATTAGAGGGCGGTTATTATTAACCGCCCTTTTTATTTATGAGCTCAGAAAATAAACAAATTTTAACAACCGACGGAATTCCTTTAGAGGTTAGTTTAAAAAAAGCTGAAAAAAAGAATAAAGTAAAAGCTTTTTTATTAGTTGCACCTTTATTATTATTTATAATCATTACCTATGTATTTCCAATCGGAGACATGCTTATGAGAAGCGTGGATGACAAAATGGTAACAGAAATGCTTCCTAAAACATATAAATCGATGGAAACATGGGACGGAGAAGAGTTACCACCAGAGGAAGTATTTGAAGCATTTTATTTTGATTTTCAGAAATTAATTGAGGAAGAACGCGAAGGAAAATTATCAACACAACTTAATTATACTAAAAATGGTTTTAAAAGTATTATTAAAAAACTAAGACGGAAATCTAAATCTTTTGAGGAAGGAAATTACAAAGAACAAATTATGTCTGTTCATAAAAGGTGGGCAGATGTGGAATACTGGAGAGCAATTAAACGAAGAGCGCCTGCATATACATACCAAAAATATTTAAAAGGCATGGATATGTTTGAAAATGAAAAAGGAGAAATAGTTAACGTACCTGAAGACAGAAGGGTTCATAGAATTTTGTGGCTTAGAACTTTAGAAATTGCATTTTTTGTTACTGTGTTCTGTTTTCTTATGGCTTACCCTATAGCCCATCTGTTAGCAACATTGCCTATGAAGTACAGTAACCTATTAATGATTTGTGTTTTACTTCCTTTCTGGACCTCGTTACTTGTCCGGACAGCAAGTTGGATGATTTTGTTACAACAACAAGGAATAGTAAATGACTTTTTTGTAATGATTGGATTAGTTTCAGATGATAACAGGATTGAAATGATGTTTAATAAAACAGGAAGTTATGTTGCGATGACACAAATATTGTTACCTTTTATGGTTTTACCTCTTTATAGTGTGATGAAGACAATCTCCCCAAGCTTGATGAGAGCTGGAAAATCGTTAGGAGGAACACCTTTTATAGCGTTTTGGAAAGTTTATTTTCCACTAACAATTCCAGGTATAGGGGCTGGTTGTTTGTTGGTTTTTATTTTAGCTATTGGTTACTATATAACTCCTGCTTTGGTTGGAGGGGCTTCAGGTACTTTAATAAGTAACCAAATTGCATTTCACATGAAGAGTACGCTTGACTGGAGCTTTGCATCAGCAATGGGACTTATGTTGCTAAGTGGAGTTTTAGTTATTTATTGGCTTTATAATAAATTAGTAGGAATAGATAATATTAAATTAGGATAAAAAAATGGCTTTACCTAAATATACTGAAACCCATTATAGAATTTGGCACTATATATATTTAACGATTTGTGCAGCAGTTTTCTTTTTTCTTATTGCTCCTCTATTTGTAATTTTTCCATTATCTTTTAATGCTGAGGAATTTTTAGTTTTTTCTGATGGAATGAAACGACTAGATCCTGATGCATTTTCTTTAAGGTGGTATCAAGATATGATTTATGGAACTAAAAATCCCTGGGGCTTAGCAGCAAAAAATAGTTTTATAATTGCTATTTTTGCAACTATAGGATCTGTTTTACTCGGAACAGTTGCTGCCTTAGGTTTAAGTAGCAGACATATGCCTTACAAAGGTTTAATTATGGCAGTGTTAATTTCACCAATGATTGTTCCTTTAATTATATCTGGTGTTGCAATTTTTTTCTTTATGGCCAAAGCTGGTTTAGCAGCAACTCATACTGGTATTGTTCTTGCACATATTGTTTTAGGAACGCCATTTGTAGTGATTACAGTTACAGCAACATTGTCAGGATTTGATCATAGCGTAACAAGAGCTGCAGCAAGTCTTGGAAGTAATCCAGTAAATACTTTTATGAAAATAACTTTACCTCTAATTTTGCCAGGTGTAATCTCAGGAGGATTATTTGCATTTGTGACATCATTTGATGAAGTAGTGGTAGTGTTATTTTTAGCAGGACTTGAAAATACCACTATACCAATTCAAATGTGGACGGGTTTAAGAGAACAATTGAGTCCAACCATCCTTGCTGTTGCAACTTGCCTTATTGTATTATCGACTTTAATTTTAGTAACTGCTGAACTCTTAAGAAGAAGATCTGAGAGGCTCAGAGGTATTAATCAATAGTAAAATCCTTTAATGAAAATTAAAAACGTAGTTGTGATTGGTTCAGGAACAATGGGAAGTGGTATAGCTGCTCATTTATGTAATGCAAATATACCTGTTACTTTACTTGATTTAAAAACTGAAATAAGTGAAAAAGCAAGAGATAGAATTCATAAGTCTAGGCCCCCTCTATTAATTGATAAGTCAAAAATTAATAATATCAAAGTTGGTAACATAACTGATAATTTTGATGTAGTTAAGGATGCAGATTGGATAGTTGAGGCAGTTGTTGAAAGAATTGATGTTAAACATCAAATTTATGAGAAAATATTTAAAGCAAGAAAAAAGGGTGCAATAGTTTCATCAAACACATCCTCAATACCTATTAAAGTTTTATCTCAACATTTGACTGATGTGGAAAAAAAAGATTTCTGTATCACACATTTTTTTAACCCCGTTAGATATATGGGTCTGTTAGAAATAGTTAAAAATGAAAACAATGATCTTGATAAAATTAATGAATTAAAAGAATTTTGTGAGATAGAACTTGGTAAAGGTGCAATTGTTTGTAATGATACTCCTGGTTTTTTAGGCAATAGGGTTGGGGTTTATGCTATGCAAATAGCAATGACAGAAGCATTTAAAATGAAACTTTCAGTAGAGGAGGCAGATGCAATTTTTGGAAGACCTATGGGAATTCCAAAAACAGGAGTATTTGGTCTCTATGATTTGATTGGTATCGATTTAATGGCAGATGTATTAAAAAGTTTTATTAAAGAATTACCTGAGACAGATGAATTTCATGAAGTTGCAAAAGAAATTCCATTAGTAAAAAAACTTATTGAGACAGGTTATACTGGAAGAAAAGGTAAGGGTGGCTTTTATAGAATGAACAAAGTAGGAGCTACGAAGGTAATGGAAGCTATTAATCTTGAAACCGGAGACTACGCGCTAAGCAAAAAGATAGATATAAAATCTGATAAAGTAGATCTTAAGGGTTTAATTAACAGGCAAGATAGATATGGAGAATACGCTTGGTCAGTAATTTCTAAGATAATTAAATATGCATCGTCATTAGTTCCAGGAATTACAAAAGAGTTTAATGATATTGATGAAGCAATGAGACTAGGTTTTAACTGGGCCAAGGGGCCTTTTGAAATGCTCGAAGAAATAGGAGTTGAGAATTTCTTTAGCAGAATAGATGACTTTAGTGGCAATAATTTCTTAAAGAATTTATCAAAAAATAAAAATGAAGATTTTTATGGTGAAAGACAAAAATATACAAATATAGAGACTTTAGGAAAAGTTAAGAAAACAGCATCAAGTTTGGATGGAAATGATTCTGCAAAAATTTATAGGTTTAATGATTATAATATTGTTGAATTTACTACAAAAGCTAACGCTTTAGATTACGATTCTATGGATGCTCTTAAAAAAGCAACTGATAAACCTTTAATAATTATTAATGAAAGCATGCAATTTTCTGCTGGCGTGAATTTAACTTACACAATGCAATTTGCTGATAAAAAAGATTTTAAATCAATAGAAAAGTTTATCAAATATTTTCAAGAGACATGTAAACATTTAAAATACTCAAAATATCCAGTCATTTCAGCTCCCTCAGGATTAACATTGGGTGGTGGGTTTGAAGTTATGGTTCAAAGTAATTTTGTAGCATCGCACACTAATATTGTAGTTGGATTAGTTGAAACTATAGTGGGTTTGATACCAGCAGGTGGAGGATGTAAAGAGATGTTAGCCAGGTGGATGGACACTGAACAAGCAAAGTCTGACCCTAATTATGCACCACTGAAAGTTTTTGACATTATTGGTTATGGGAAGACTGCTACATCACCAGTTGAGGCAGAACCTATGAAATATCTAAGACCTAGTGATAAAAAAATAATGAATAGAAATAGTTTGTTAGAAGTTTCTAAAAAAATTTTAAATGAAAATAAGGATTTTAGACCACCAGAGGAACTTAAATTTAATCTACCAGGAAAGTCAGTGATTGGGGAAATGGATAAGATTTTAGAAAAGCTTTACAATGATAAGATTATATTAGATCATGGAGTAGAGGTTGCAAAAGAATTAGCACATGTTTTGAGTGGAGGTGAAACCACGATTGAAAAAACTCTTTCTGAAGATGATTTATTTAAATTAGAGCTTGATGCTTTTATGAGGTTAATTGAAACTCAAAAAACACAAGATAGAATTAAACACACTTTGACAACCGGTAAACCTTTAGTTAACTAACATCCTTAAAGTATTTATAAAATCAGGTCTTAAAACATATTCAGATTTATCTAGGTATTTTATTTTATACAAAGCCTCCAAACCATAAATTACTTTTCCTATAGGGGTAAACTCGGTTTCAAATAATGGTTCATCTCTAAGAATTATGAAGAATTGGCTGTCCTCAGTATTATACTTTTTTGTTCTAGCTAACGCGACACTACCCTTATCAAAATCAAACGGCGTATCTATTTCTGAATTAATAGTCCCCAATCCAGATTCGCCTGTCCCAATCTTTCCATAATCAAGATATCCTTTTTTTCCAAATTCTAAGTCTCCTGTTTGAACAAGTGTATTTTTAATCACTCTATGAAAAGCTATATTATCGTACGCTTCAGATTTAACTAATTCTTTAAATCTTTTTACTGCTTTCGGTGATATATCTGGATAAAGCTCTATTATAACATTTCCACAATCAACATTCAAAACTGCAATATTTCCTGGATTATTAAAAGTTAAACCTTGAGGATCATAATTTTTTATAAATAAACACTTATTCTTTATTAGAAAAAAAGAACTCAAAGAAGATATTGCTAAAATAACAACAAATAAAAAAATTATTTTTTCTGATCTTGATGGTTTTATTTTTTCAATCACAAAGTAAAGTTTTGATCGATTTTTAGCAGGTTTTTTTTAATAAACTGTATTTTTTTTTTTAAAATTGGATCAGGATTCTTTAA
>CACLWP010000018.1 GCA_902610675.1 uncultured Pelagibacteraceae bacterium
AAATATGATTGTAAAAGCCTTTCATAAAAAAATTGGGGATTTCAAATTAGCTGGTAATCCAATTAAAATGTCTAATTATAAAGATGAAAAAACTAGAGGTGATATCCCTGATTTAGATGAACATAGGGAAAAAATTTTAAAAGAATTTACTTAATTATTTTCAGTTTCGCTAGAAGTGTCTTGTTCAGAAGTTTGGTTTTCTGTTTCATTTACTTCGTCTAATGAAACATCTCCTTGTTCTTCTCCACTCTCATCGGTTGCTGATGTATCGATATCTGGCTTAGCTGTTTGTGATAACTCTGCTAAATCATCATTTGAAACTTGTATTTTTTCTGGAGTCTTTCTCGCTCTCTTTGATGGTAAAATAGGTGTTCCACTTTTTGAAATTTCACCTTTATACAAGCTTTCAAAATCATCACCCACATCTTCATCATCTTCGGCTCCATCATCAACCTGCTCTACATGTTTTCTTAATTTGTAAACTGCACTTTCAGTAAGATCGTTTACTTTAATGTTTTCCTCAGCTATTTCTCTTAAGGCAATGACGGTATTTTTATCGTTTTCTTTATCTAAAGTGGGTTCTATCCCAGTATTAAGTTGTGTCGCTCTTTCTTTAGCCACCAAAACTAACTCGTAAGGACTGTCTACTTTATCTATACAATCTTCTACGGTAACTCTTGCCATGCGGAGTATGTATACAGTGAAATTTAAAAAATCAAGGAGAATTTTATAAGTACTCTGGATTTAGCTTATTTTTAACAAACAACAAAAGAGCTGCTGATAAGGCAATATAAATAAAAGATATTAGGGCTATTTGTTCAATTGAAAATCCAATATCTATTAACAAGCCAAATAAAGCAGTACCAAAAGCAGTAGAAAAAACCATTAAAGCTGTAGTTAAAGCTTTAATTGAACCAATATATCTAACACCATAAATTTCTGCCCAAGTTGAGGAACCTAGGACGTTTGCAAGTCCATTGGATATACCAACTAAACCTAGAAATAAGAAAGCAGAAAATTCAATATCAAAATACATTAAAACTATAGTGGAGATTAATAGTGGAATATTCATAAAAATAAGTAATTTTCGGCTTGTAAACTTATCGATCAAAAAACCAGCAACTAGTAGAGTTATTACTGACAAGACTGAATAAACCATAAATGATTGAGCAATCACATAAGCACCCCACCCTTTAGACTCCGTAATAAATGATTGATAAACAAATACACCTGTTGCAATCCATGGCATCGCTAACATATTCAAACAAACGACATAAAAGCGATAGTCTTTTAGAACTTCAATTCTTTTCCATTGTTTTATCTTTTCATTAAATTCTTGTTGATTAGTCTCTTCTCTTGAGTCAAAGTTTAAGTTCTTTACCAAAGTAAAAGAAGTAATTGGAAGAAATATTAAAACTAATATTGAAATATATATCCATAGATTTTGCCAAGAAATAATGGTTAATAAATATACTATCAAAATAGGTAATACAAATTCAGCAGTGGAAAGACCAAACCAGATTATACTTAAAGCTTTTCCTCTAGATTTTGTGAAGTATCTAGAAATTGTTGTAGTTGCAGTATGAGACATCATACCTTGACCTGAAAATCTCATAAGAAAAATTGCAATAAATAAAAAAGTTATTGAAGAAATTTTTGAAAAGAAAAAACAAGAAAAAGATAAAAGTATTGTAGCAAAAAATGCAAATTTAAATATATTAATATCGTCTATTTTTTTTCCAACCCAAATTAATATAAAACCACTCAATAGAGTTGCAAATGCATAAATTGTTCCAAATTGTCCCTGTGTAATAGATAGAGTGTCTCTTATACTTGAATTGAAAAGACCAAGAAAAAAACTCTGTCCAAAACTAGAAAAAAATGTAAATATAAATCCAAATATAATTACTTTTAAACTTAAACCTTTAAACATATTAAAAAATTATGAGTTGTAATGTTGCTTTCATCGGTCTTGGTGTCATGGGTTATCCAATGGCTGGTTATATATCAAAAGGCGGACACAATGTAACTGTTTTTAACAGAACAAAATCCAAAGCTGAGAAATGGATTAAAGAGTACAAAGGTAAAATGGCTGATACACCGGCTGAAGCAGCAAAAGATGCGGAATACATTTTTACATGTGTTGGAAATGATAATGATTTAAGAGAAGTAACTTTTGGAGATAATGGTGCATTTAAAACAATTAAAAAAGGTGCAGTTTATATTGATAACACAACTGCCTCTGCAACAATTGCAAGAGAGATTCATACTTATGCAAAAAAAAATGGATTTGGTGCATTAGATGCTCCTGTGTCAGGAGGACAGGCTGGTGCA
The DNA here is from genome assembly GCA_902610675.1 of uncultured Pelagibacteraceae bacterium. Lineage (GTDB taxonomy): Bacteria > Pseudomonadota > Alphaproteobacteria > Pelagibacterales > Pelagibacteraceae > Pelagibacter. The sequence continues at coordinate 2,335 of CACLWP010000018.1, forward strand.
GAAAATGGAGCACTTACAGTTATGATCGGCGGTGATCAGGCTGACTTTGACAAAGCAAAAGATAAAATAGATTGTTACAGTAAAAAAATGAAATTACTTGGTGGTCCTGGCAATGGCCAACTAGCTAAAATGGTTAATCAAATTTGTATCGCAGGTTTAGTTCAAGGTTTATCTGAAGCTATTAATTTTGGAATGAAGGCTGGGTTAAAAATGGAAGATGTAATTGAGGTTATTTCAAAAGGTGCTGCACAATCTTGGCAAATGGAAAATAGATATAAAACAATGATTGATGACAAATTTGATTTTGGTTTTGCAGTGGATTGGATGAGAAAAGATTTAAAAATTGCGATGGATGAAGCTAAAAATAATGGCTCATTATTACCTGTCACTGAACTTGTTGATAAATATTATGGTGAAGTACAAGGCATGGGTGGTAATCGTTGGGACACTTCAAGCTTAATAAAAAGATTTAGAAAGTAAAGTATGCAGCCAGCATACTATGATGATTTTGTAGAAATTCAAAATAAGTATTGGTCTATGTTAGATGATGCTGTCACTAACAGAGGTTCACCATTTAGAATTCCAGTTTTCATATGTGCCCACCAAGAAGAGGTCGATGGTAGAATTGTTGTTTTGCGTAAATCAGATAGAGCAAATAATCTATTACAATTTCATACTGATTTAAGATCTCCAAAGGTGAACATTTTAAAAAAAAATAAGAACGCCTCTCTAGTTTTCTACGATAAAGAAGAAAAGATACAACTAAGAGTAAAAGTAGAGTGTGAAGTTAATAATCAAAATTCTACAACTGTAGAAACTTGGAAAAAAACTCAACATATAAGCAGACGTTGTTATTTAACTGATAGTCCCCCAGGAACTGTGTCAGAAAAACCAACTTCTGGAATGATATCTAAATTGGAAGATTTTGATTACACAATGGAACAAAGTGAAGATGGTTATAAAAATTTTACTGTAATTAAATGCAAAATAAAATCTATAGAATGGCTATATCTTGCTGCTAAAGGTCATCGAAGAGCTAAGTTTGATTTAGAAACAAACAAAAGTGAATGGTTAGTTCCTTAAATTATTTTTCAATAGCTGCTAATTTTTTCTTTAATTTAATTGGTAAATTTGCAAACCACTCTTTCTCTTTGCCAGAGTCTGGTAAGACAGCCCCATATTCAATCATTTGAGATGGGGGAAGATCATTAATATAAACCCATACTTGGGTTTCATCTAATTTGGAATTTTTTACTAATACATGTTTTAAATCTGAAATTAATTTGTCTTTGACCTCTTTTGATCGACCTGCTCTAATTTGACCAAGTAAAAATAAAGATGGCTCCTTCACTTTTTTTCCACCCATAAAATGATTATTTTTTTTTGTTTTATTAAATATTACTTGAGCAAAATAAGTATTTGCTCCAGTTACTACATTATGAACTTTAGTAATTCCTTCGGCTAATTTTTTTTGTTGTTTAGAGGAAATATTAAAGTTTGAGTTTGTTACTGTATAAGTCGGCATTATATTTAAAATATAGATTTAGAATATTTTTTCCAGTTATCTTGATAATGTTTTGTGTTTTCAATAATTGCTTTTTTTTCATCTTCAGTAATATCTCTTACAACTTTTCCGGGTGAGCCAATCACCAAAGAGTTGTCTGGAATTTCTTTGTTTTCTGTGATTAATGCTTTTGCTCCAATAAGACAGTTTTTTCCAATCTTAGCGTTATTTAAAATTACTGCCCCAATACCGATTAAACTATTGTCCCCTATTGTGCAGCCGTGAAGCATAACCATATGTCCAATCGTAACATTCTTTCCAACTTTTAATGGATAGCCAGGATCTGTGTGTAAAACACTTCCATCTTGAACGTTAGAACCTTCACCAATATGAATATTTTCTACATCGCCTCTTAAAGTTGCATTAAACCAAATACTAGAATTTTTTTCTAAGGTAACGTCACCTATTACAGTCGCATTAGGTGCTACCCAATTTTCGCCAGAGTTTTTTGGTTTTTTATCTTTTAAATCGTAAAACATAATTTATATATTATTACATATGCCCATACAAACTCCAATATGTGATTTTGGTCAAAAAGCTCATGACTTTAAGCTTAAATCAACAGACGGTAAAATTCTCTCACTAGCAGATGTCAAAGGAGAAAAAGGAACATTAATTATGTTTATTTGTAATCACTGCCCATATGTAAAAGCAGTAACGAAAGACATTGTTGAAGATTGTAAAAAATTAAAAGATATCGGTATCAATTCAGTAGCTATTTGCGCTAATGATGCAGAAAATTATCCTGAAGACTCATATGAAAACATGATAAAATTTTCAAAAGAAAACCAATTTGAATTCCCCTATTTAGTTGATGAAACTCAAGAAATTGCGAAAACTTACGATGCAGTATGTACTCCAGATTTTTTTGGTTATAATAAAGATTTAGAGCTTCAATACAGAGGAAGAGTAAGAGAACTCAAAAAATTAATTCCAGTTAGAGATGGAGATAGTGATCTTTTAAAAGCTATGGCACAAATTGCTGAAACAAATAAAGGACCTGAGAACCAAATTCCTAGTGCTGGATGTGGTATTAAGTGGAAAAATAATTAATGTATATTATTGTTACTAGAACTTTTCCGCCAGAATTAGGTGGAATGCAAAGTTTGATGTGGGGTTTGTCTCGTGAAATGTCGAAAAATTTCATGATTAAAGTCTTTGCAGATTATCATGAAAATCACAAAGATTTTGATGAGCAATCAAGTTTTTCAATCGAAAGAGTTGGTGGAATAAAATTTCTAAGAAAAATTAGAAAAGCTCAATTGATTAATGAATTCTTAAAAGAAAATAAAGTTGAGGGTATCATTGCTGATCACTGGAAAAGTTTAGAATTAATAAAAACTAATAAAAAAAAGTATTGTTTAATTCATGGTAAGGAGATTAACCATCCATTAGGAAGCTCATTAAATAAAAGGGTTATAAAAGTTCTTAATAATGTAGAAAAAATTATTGCAAATTCTGAGTATACAAAAAATTTAGCCATAAATAATGGAGTAGACCAAGATAAAGTTGTTGTTATAAATCCTGGAGCTGATCCAGTTCAAGAATTAAATAAAAAATCTCTTGAGAAAGTTGAGAGTCTTTTAAAAATAAAAACACCAAGACTTATTACTGTTTCTAGATTTGATAAAAGGAAAAATCATGAAAAAATAATTATGGCACTAAGAAATTTGAAACAATTATACCCTGACATTGTTTATATTTGTATTGGCTATGGTGATGAGGAGAAAAATCTAAAAAAATTAGTTGAAGAATTAGATCTAACTTCACAAGTAATGTTCTTTAAAGACATAAGCATTGATTTAAAAAATGCTTTAGTGGCAAAATCAAATATTTTTGTTATGCCATCTATAATTCATAAAACCTCCGTAGAGGGTTTTGGAATAGCATATGTTGAAGCTGCACAATATGGAATTCCTTCTATAGGAGGAAAGGATGGTGGTGCATCAGATGCCATTGAACACGATAGAACTGGATTAATTTGTGACGGTAACAATCTAGATGAGATTTATTCATCATTAACTTCAATGATTGAAAATAAAAGATATATCGAACTTGGAAAAAATGCCAAAGATTATGTTTCAAAATTTCATTGGGATAAAACTTTTGAAGAATACAAAAAAATTCTTAATTAATTTAAAGAATTAACTAATCTTTCAAAAACTTTTTCTGCACTCAGATTGTTTAAGTCTTTTACCTCAATTGCTTTAAAATTTTCTCTTTCAATACTGACTTTGTAAGCGGTTGTATGTTTTCCAAATAAGGTTAATCCTTTCGCACCCACATGAGCAGCTATGTGAGCTGGCCCAGTATCATTTGCAATGATAAAAGAACTTTCTTTAATTAAACTGGTTAATTGAGAGATATTAAGTGCTTTTCCATTATCCAATAAAACTTTAGCATTTATTTCTTTGGAATCATTTATTTCAGTAGGACCTGGAGCAGTCACAACTTTATATTCATTACCAAATTTATTTAAAATTAGTTTTATAAGATCATTGTAATATGGCCATTTTTTAACATCTAGATGTGGTGAGCAAAAAGGAAATAATAAAATAAATTTATCTAATTTAAAATAATTTTTAATTTCACCGATTTCTGAACCCGCCCAACTAAAATCTGGATTTATTGTATTAGATGTTTTTAATCCAGAAGTTTGAAGTTGATGATTAAATCTGTCTAAAACTGAATGTTTATCAAATTCCTTTTTATCTATTACTTCTGGCAAAGTTGTAATTGAGCTAGACCATGTTTCTTTTTTTGCTTTAGGAAAAAGAATATTTTTATAAAAATTTGTTCTTGAAGAATTTTGAAGATCGAAAACTTTTGAAAAACTATGTTTTTTAAGTTCTCTCATTAAGAAATATAAGTATATAAGATTGTATCTTGGTAATCTTTTATCTAGAATTACTTCATGAATAAATGGATTTTTTTTAAAAACTTCTAGATAAGCTTTTGTAGTTAGTAAATAAATTCGATCATTTTTATGATTTCCAGATATG
>CACLWP010000019.1 GCA_902610675.1 uncultured Pelagibacteraceae bacterium
CTTTGGATTTCCAGGTCCTGGAGAGAAAATAATTACTTTGGCTTGTCTAAGTTTTAATCTGTTTATATTGTTGTAATTATCACATTCGACCTTATCAAATAATGAAAATTGATGAACCACATTATGGGTAAACGAGTCGTTATGATCTACTACGTATATCATTTAAAAAGATCGATTAGCGCTTTTGCTTTTATATAATTTTCATTAAACTCTTGTCTCGAATTACTATCAACAACAACGCCTGAGGCTACAGATATTTCGGAAATATTTTTAAAATTTAAGATAGATCTAATTATAATATTAAATTTTAGATCCCCATTAAATTTTATAAATCCAAAACTTCCTGTGTAGATATTTCTATTCTCTTTTTCTTGGTTGTTTAAAAGGTTTAAAGTACTAATTTTTGGGCAACCTATAACTGATCCTCCAGGCATCATAGCTCTAATAATGTCGATATTTTTTACTTTTTTTTTAAGTTCACCCTTAATTAAACTTACGTAATGAAAAAGATCTTTGTACTCTTCTACAACCTTTTCCTTAATTAATCGCACTGAACCAACCTTACATATTCGCGACATATCACTTCGCTCCATATCTACAATCATATTATGTTCTTTAGTTTCTTTGAGATTATTTCTAAAGTATTTTAATGCTTTATTTTTAGTCATTTTTTTACTTTTCTTTACTGTTCCTGCAATAGGTTTAGTAGTTATGACCGGTCCAATTTTAGTAATTAAATTTTCAGGCGAGCAACTAATTATAGAATAATTTTCATCTTTAATCATGAAAGCCTCTGGCGCTAAATTAGTATGAGACAATCTACAAAATAGATCTAAAGGATCAATTTTGGATTTCATCTTATATTTGGTGCAAATTTTTATTTGATAGGTTTCGCCTCTTTTTATTTTATTTTTAAATTTATCAAAAATTTTTTTATAGTTCTGACTATCTATATTTATTTTAAACTTTTTCTTAAAATTTATTCTAATTTTTGGATTGTAAATTAAGTTATTGTTTAAACTTATTTTTGTCTCAGGTTTATAAAATATGCCTTTAGGAAAGTTAATATCTCTTTGTTGTGGGACTTTAACTCCAATAAGACTATTTAATAATTCATAACCAAAAAAACCGATAAATAAATCTGTCTCTTTAAATCCTTTAGTTGACATTTTTTGATTTAAAAAACGAAAAATATTCCTATTGTTAAGAACAATCTTTCTAGAAAAATCTGTATATAAATCAAATCCCCTACTAGACTTATAAATAATATATGATTTTTTTGATCTATTAATATTCTGAAGTTGATTTGTCTTACTCAATTTATTATGTTTTTAGTCTTAGTACTTGTTGTTCTTTAATAGGTAGATGAATTATTGCTGCAAAAACTGATAAAGCAATTGCTAAATACCACGCGTAATCATATGACCCATAAAGATCATGGAACAAACCTCCTAAATAAGCACCAAAAAACGAACCTATTTGATGACTTAAAAATACTATACCATATAAAAGACCTAAATATTTAGTTCCAAACATGTGTGCAACTATTCCACTTGTGGCGGGTACAGTAGACAACCATAAAAAACCAAAAGTGGCTCCAAAAATAAATGAATTAATATTACTAGCAGGTAAAAATATAAAAAAGATTATAGATAATCCTCTCAAACTATAAATTACACTTAATATTATCTTCTTACTCATTTTAGTAGAGAGATAACCACTACAGAGGGATCCAAAGATATTAAATAAACCTATCAAGGATAAAATTGCAGCTGCTGTCCAGCTTTCTAATCCTCGATCAATCACGTAAGTAGGAACATGAGTACCCACTAAAGTTATGTGAAAACCACATACAAAAAAACCTGAAACCAAAAGAATATAGCTTTTGGATCCAAAAGCTTCTTTTACTGCTTCTGTTGTGGTTTGAGTATTGGGTGCTTCAATAGTTTGTTCTAAAGATGGAGATCTTACAAAAAATGATATGATTAAACCAATAAATAGAGCTATCAAAAAAGCTACTAGAGTAGTTTGCCATCCATTTTCGGTAAGAGAGTATTCTGTTAAAATTGGAGATAGGAAATATCCAAAAGATCCCACTGCTGTAACTATGCTCATCGCAATTGTTCTATTAGATAATGGAAAATGTTTTCCAACAACTGACATAGGAATACTTATTGCTGTACCACCTAGTCCAATTCCTACTAAAACTCCTAAATCGATCTGAAAAAAGATCCCAGTATTTGGGCCTGCATATAAAAAATAAACACCAGCAATAAAAAAGATAAATGCTAACGCTATTGCTTTATGACCACCATATTTGTCCGCAATAGTCCCAAAAATAGGTCCTGTTAACCCCCACATTAACATTTGAAGCCCAACAGATAGACCAGATTGTGTTAGAGAAATCCCTAGGTCATCTCTAAAATCCATGAAGAACATCCCAAAAGTTTGCCTAACGCCTAAAGAAATTAAAACTACTAAACTTGCAGCTATCAAAGTAATTAAGGCAGTTCTGTTTCTTATAAATTTTTCTGATTTCATGAAATTTACTTTATGTGTCTTAAAGCTTGTTTAATATCAGCGATAAGGTCGCTAGAATCCTCAAGCCCTATATGCAACCTAACAAGGTGTTCGTCTCTTGCTAAATTCATATATTTTCGTTTTCCAATCTCTCTGTTTTCCTGATGAAGCACTAAACTTTCAAAACCACCCCAACTATATCCATATCCAAAAAGCTTTAGAGAATTTACAAATTTTCTTACTGAGATTACACTTTTAGCTTTAATTTTTAAACCCATTAAACCAGATGCACCCGAATAATATTTTTTCCACATTCTAAAATTTTGCGAATTTATTTTATATGGATATAAAAGTTTAATCTTCTTATTTGTCGATAAGTATGCAGCTACTTTTTTGGCGTTATCGCTATGCCTATCTAATCTAACATCAAGAGTCCTTAAACCTCTTGTGATTAAATAAGCATCATCCGGTCCTAATCTTTGACCTGTAATTTTTTCAGCAATTTTGACTTTGTTAAATACCTTTTTATTTACTGCTAAGCTACCTCCCATTACATCTGAGTGACCTGAATAATACTTTGTTGCAGAAACTATTGACATATCAAAACCTATTTTAATAGGTTTAAGATAATAGGGAGTCCCCCAAGTATTATCAATTGCGGTATAAATCTTATTTTTTTTTGCAATAGAAATTATCTTATTTAAATCTTGAAAATCGAAGGTATTACTACCAGGATTTTCAACAAAAATTAATTTAGATTTTGAGGTAATATTTTCTTGTAAAGTTTTTAGATTATGTGGATCATAAAAAATAGTTTTAATATTAAACTCTTTTAAATAGCTTTCAGTCAAAACTCTAGTTGGGCTATACACAGGATCAGCTACTAATATTTCATCACCAGGTCTAACCACACTAAATATTGCTAGGAACACTGAACCAAAACCTGTTTGGGTTGTAAAAACATGATAACTTTCTTCAAGTTTTGTTAAAATTTTTTGTAGAATGTATGTGGTTGAAGTACCTTGTCTAGCATAATCGAAGTATCCTCCTGTAGGATTTTTAATTGCTTTATTTTGTGTATTCCTAATATCTTGCATGGACTTGAATATAATTGTTGAAGCCCTTACAACTGGCGGATTTACAGACTGATTATGGAAATCTTTAGCAGTGTGTTTTAAAAATGTCTTAAATGATTTAACCATAAAAAATTTGATAACTTTAAAGGACAATGCTATATCCCAACAATAATTTCAATTAAATTATAATTAGAGGAAAAAATGGGTTATCCAAAAAAACATCGAGGCCGAAGGAAAATGGGCTCAAAAAAAAGAAGAGCAAGAAAAAAAAATAAAAAGAAATAGTCTTCGATGAAATCAATTGAAAAGACAAAGTCCATTAGTATATGGATTTTTATAGTCCCATTTGTAGCAGTTAATGTTTGTTTATTATTAGTCACCCAATTTCATAGCTTATTTCCAAATCAAGAAGATATAATACACAATACATTTCCATACTTTGATGGTGGAGCGTCTATAAGCAGAACTGCAAGACCATATCCTTCTTGGTTAGTATTTAAGCCCGCAATGTTTTTAACATCTTACTTGTTGATAAAGTATTGGTTATTTAACAGAGATATAATTTTCTTTTTTAAGAGTAATCACAAAAATATTAAAAAAATTGTTTTTTTTGGTATTGCCTCAGCAATTGCTTTAACTGTGCATTCAATTTTTTTAGGTATCAAATTTGATAATGATTTATATAAACTTTTTAGAAGAGTTGTGATGTTATCTTTCATTGTTTTTGAGATAGTAGCCCAAGCTTATTTGGTAGCAACTTTTTGGTCTTTTAAAGAAAAATTGAAAAATTATATAAATCCACTTGTTCTTAATCTTAAAATAATTTTAGTTTCAATACTAATTGTAATTGCTGTTATAACTATACCTATTATCAGTTTACCTGGTGATGATTTTTTTGGAATTCAATTAAAGTTTTTTAAACATGCTCTAGAATGGGATTATTTTATTGGAGTTATAACTTTTTATTTATTGACCTTTTTTATGTGGAGAAAGTCAAATTAATTTTTTATCCAGCCACCACCTAAGACTTTAAAACCATATTCGTCTTTATTATAAAATACACAGGCTTGTCCTGGAGAAATTCCATCTTCAAATTCTTCCAGATTTACTAAAGCTGTCAAATCTTTATTAAAGTTTACTTTTCCTTTAAGAAGTTTACCTGTTGATCTTACTTTAACTAAGATATCATTTTTAAATTCATCTCTGTTAACAAGCAAATTTAAATTATTAAGATTGATATCTTTTTTTCCAAGTTTTTCTCTTGGTCCAACAATAATTTCATTTTTTTTCGCATCAATCCTTATCACGTATAATGCATCTTTATCAGAAACTTTTATTCCCTTTCTTTGACCTACTGTAAAATTAATAATTCCATTATGGACTCCAACTACTTCTCCCTCCAAATTTTTTATATTTCCTTTTTTAAAAGAGTCAGGTCTAAATTTTTGAATTACCGAAGCATAATTTCCATTAGGTACAAAACAAATATCTTGACTGTCCGGCTTATCTGCTACGTTAAGATTTAGTTTTTTTGCTATAGATCTTGTTTCATCTTTAAGCATACCACCTAATGGAAATCTTAAATAATTTAATTGTTCTCTAGAGGTATTAAATAAAAAATAACTTTGATCTCTATTTTCATCAATTGCTCGGTACATATTTGTTTGATTATCAGTGGTAATACTTTTTACATAATGACCAGTTATTAGTGCGTCTGCTTTTAAATCTTTGGCAACGTCAAATAAATCTTTAAATTTGACAGTTTGATTACATTGTACACAGGGAATAGGTGTTTCACCTTTTAAATAACTATCAACAAAATTATCGATAACTCCTTGTTTAAACTTGTTTTGATAATAGAGAATTTTATGATCGATATCTAATTTTTGGGCAACTCTTTTAGCATCCATAATGTCTTGACCAGAGCAACATTGTTTTGAGGCAGCAACTTCTTTTCCATCATCGTAAAGCTTTAAAGTAATACCAATAACTTTAAAGCCTTCTTTTTTCATCATTCCAGCAACTGTGGATGAATCTACTCCTCCTGACATTGCGACAACCACTGTTGTCTCTGAAGGACTTTTTTTTAGGCCTATAGAGTTAAAATTATTATTCATTTGATGGTATTTATACTTATTTCTAATATAAATTAAATTAAATGATTTATGATTTTGAACCAGGTGACAAAGTTTTTAATCCAGCGAATAAAGATTGGGGAATTGGACAGGTTCAATCAATAATTAAAGATAAAGTGACTGTTAATTTTCAAAATGTTGGTAAAAAAGTGATTAACTCTGAAAATATTGAATTAAAAAAAATAAATGATTCAAAATGATATAAAGAAGATTGTTGAGAATTTAATTCAAACTTTCTTAGAAGCTGGGAAAGTTTCATTAGATTTGAGAAAACAAGGCCTTATTAAAGAAATAAAATCTGATGATACACCTGTGAGTAATGGTGACTTAGAGGTTAATGAAATTTTAACCAAAAAAATATTAAAGTTAACACCAAATATTCCAATAGTGTCAGAGGAAACATCAGAGAATAAATCACGAAACAACTTGGAAGATTTTTGGTTAATCGATCCAATAGATGGAACTTATGATTATATAAATGATCTCGATGAATTTACAATTAATGCTGGGTTAATTATTCAAAAAAAACCTATAGCTGGATTGATTTGTGCTCCAGCAAAAAATAGAATGTTTTATTCTTACGGAGATGATTTGTCTTTTGAATTGATTAATGGAAAACCGATTAAATTAAATCACTCAAAAAATTTTGACAAAAATGAGATTAAGTTTGTGTCCTATTCTAATAATATCAAACCAGAAATAAACGAAATATATAAAAAACTCGAAGTTAAAAAATATGTTAAGATGAAAAGCTCTTTAAAATTTTGTGTAATTGCTGCTGGTGAATATGATGGTTATGTTGCGGAGCCAAGAGCTTCGGAATGGGATATTGCTGCAGGTCATGCAATTTTAAAACATTCGGGTGGAAGTGTTACTGAT
>CACLWP010000020.1 GCA_902610675.1 uncultured Pelagibacteraceae bacterium
TTAAAATTTCAATTTCTTTTGCCTGAAAATCTATTTCTTTAGCAAATAGTTTATTTGCAAAAATAATATGACATAAAATCGTTAAAATTATCAATATCTTATTTTTCATTTACTCGAATTAATCCTATTGTTGAAATAATACTTAAAAAAATTATTGGGAAGAATACAGATAAATAAATTGGTATTTTATTTGTTAACCCAAAAACATTGAATATATTGTTTATGTAATAAATTATCACTGATAATAAGATCCCTAGAAGGACATGAAATACATAAGGTTTATCTCTCTTAATATTTAGCATTATTATTGCTGATATAATCACCATAATACTGAAATAAATTGGTAATGAAATAATTTTTAAAAAATGCAAATTTACATCCTGCGATGAATATCCTAATAATTGATTTTCTCTTTTAAGATCAAATAATTCAAATAAATTGAGTGAACTAAGGTCTCTGAAAGATTTGTTGATTTTATCAAAATTAAAGTGGCTTGATAATAAAAGATCCTCATTAAGTTGAATTTGTTTATTTTTTCTAAAAATAATTGGTTTTTCAATTATCCACTCATTTGAAGATATGTCTACTTTTTGCGATGAAATACTCTCAATAAAATTAAAATCTTTATCAAATTTATTAATAAATATATTTTTAAGAAATTTATCTTTATTATTAGAAGATGCATTAATAATATATATTTCATTACCTATTTCATCTTTAATCCATAATCCATTTCCACTGTAATGTTTGAGATATTTTCCATCTTCAGAATAAATATTTTTAATATCAAAATAGAAAAATTTTAATTTAGACGATAATGGGTAATATAATGTAATTATTATAAATCCAAATAAAAAAGAACATACAGTTAACAGTTTTATTAAATAATAATTATCTAAACCATTTATCTTAATTAATTCATTTTCTTTTCTCTTAATAATTTCAATAAAAAATAATTGTGTTGATATAAGAATAATAAAAGGAAAAATTTCTAAAAGTGTTGACGGAACATTAAGTAGAGTAATCAAAAATGGCATATGTGCCTCAGAGTTAGTTTCACTAAAAAAAGTAATTTCTTCAAATAAAGTTAAAATAAATGTTAAGGAAAAAAAGATAAGAGAAAGTAAGAGTATCTTTTTAAAAAATAGTTTTATAAAATATTTGTCAAATGTTTTGATCATAATCTAACTTTATTAATCAAAAAATTATAAATAAAAAAATAAATTACAATTGGTAAAAATATAATAGAAATAAATTGTAATTTAGACTCATCTGCATATCTCATGGTTGCTTCAGATATAACTAAGATTAGAAATAAGTATAAAAAAACTTTAATAGATTTAATTGTAAAATTATTTTGTACTTTAGAAAAAGTTAATAGAAAACAACTTATTAATGCTAACAAAGGTATAAAAAAAGGTTTTACAAATCTTTTATAAATTTCTTGATTCATATTTTTTAATCTGTCCTTTTCACATTTAAACATCTCGTCAATGTAAATTTTTGCAGTTAATAAACTTAGAGAACATTTAATTATTTTTGATGAAGGTAATTCTTGTATTTTAGCAACTTTAATTGTCTTGGATGAAAATTTTGATAAATTATAATCTATTTTATCAAACTCAAAACTTATTAATTTTTTATTATTTGTACTTATAATTTTTCCATTTAATAATCTAAATATTTTTTTATTTTCATTAATTAGCAATCCCTCTTTAGCAAAAATTATTTGATTATCATTTTGATTGAGATCAAATAAATCTCCTTCCTGGATAAAAATATTCTTAAATGAATTATTATCAACCTTTTCATTAATAAAAATTGTAAGTCCTGAGACTGTATCTATAAATTTTCCTTGTCTAATCAAGTTAGGTAAAAAATCCATGTTAGAGTCCTTTAGCACTGATCTTGCCTTCAATTGACTTGATGGAGAGATTAAACTGCCTATTAATATTTGAAGAAACATAACCACTAGTGCAAAATTTATTATGTTAAGAATAAATTTTTTTTTTGTTATCCCGTTAGTCCAAAATAATAATAATTCATTATTTTTTTCATATTTTAGTAGTTCAAAAAAAACTGATATAGCAAATACAAAAGGTAAAATTCTATGAATTATTTTCGGAAAACTAAATAAGTTATAATAAAAGTAAATTAAAAAATTATGACCGTCATCTAACACGAAATCTAGATAGTTTACTGCTTGAATAATCCAGACAATCAAACCAATAGTAAATATAATAAAGAAAGCTCTAAGTGATATATCTACAATAAGCTTCCTAAAGAGTATTTTTTCCATTGAAATAAAATTGTTTTACTCATATATAGCATTATCTCGTTTAGATTGAATTTAAATTTTATGAATATTAAAATTAACTTTAAAAATAGAGCTTTTAACAAATCAAGTGGAAATGTCGTACTGTTTGTCGATGAAAAATTTAATATTTCAGGTTTAAAAAAACTTATATCACATTCTGAATATTCCTACATCCTTGATTTACTTAAGTCAGAGGATCTTAAAAAAAAAATTTTATTTTTTGATATAAGCTCAAAAAGAAAAATAATTTTAATCTCATTTAAGAAAAATTTTACTTATTCAGACGTAGAAAATTTGGGTGCAAAGTGTTTTGAGTTATTTGATAAACTGAAAAAGGTTGAATATACTATAAATTCAGACTCCCTTTCTAATAGTATGAAAAATCTTGTTGGGTACTTTTTGCATGGTATCAAATTAAAATCTTATAAATTTGAAAAGTATAAAACTAAAAAAGATAAAAGAAGTATCTCAATTAATGTTGTTGGTAAAAATGTACCTAATAAAGAAAATCAAAATAAGTTTAAAGCTTTAGAGGAAGGAACTTTTTACACAAGAGACTTAGTATCAGAACCTGGAAATGTGCTACATCCTGATGAATATGCTAAAAGAATTAAGTCTTTAAGCAAGTTAGGTTTAAAAATAAATATTCACAATGATCAAAAATTAAAAAAACTTGGGATGAATACATTACTTGGTGTTGGTCAAGGCAGTATTAGAGGATCATATTTAGTTACAATAGAATGGAATGGTTTGAAAAATAATTCTAGACCTCTTGCTTTTGTTGGAAAAGGAGTTTGTTTTGATACCGGTGGCATATCTTTGAAACCTGCAAAATTTATGGAAGATATGACATACGATATGGCTGGTTCAGCAGTAGTTGTTGGTCTAATGAAAAGTTTGGCTCTCAGAAAAGCAAAAATAAATGTTGTGGGTGTGGTTGGCCTTGTTGAAAATATGCCTGGAGGCAACGCTCAAAGACCAGGAGATATTGTTAAGTCTTACAGTGGTAAGACTGTAGAAATCCTAAACACAGATGCCGAGGGAAGGTTGGTTCTTGCTGATGCACTCACTTATACAGAGAAAAAATTTAAACCAAAATTTATAGTAGATTTAGCAACTTTGACTGGTGCTATAATTGTTGCACTAGGCTCAGAATACGCTGGTTTATTTTCTAATGATGATAACTTATCTAAACAATTAATTGATGCTGGAGAGAACGTTGAGGAAAAAGTTTGGAGAATGCCTCTTAATAAAAGTTATGATAAACTAATAAACTCAAAAAATGCAGATATGCAAAATATTAATTATGTAGGTGGAGCTGGATCTACAACTGCTGCCCAATTTTTACAGAGATTTATTTTAAATAAAACACCTTGGGCACATTTAGATATAGCAGGAATGGCGTTTTCTAAGTATGGTGGAGCTTTAAACTCTGGTGGTGCAACTGGATATGGAGTTAGATTATTGAATAAATTAATAGAGGATCATTATGAGTAATTTAGAACAAACTTTATCAATCATTAAGCCAGATGCAGTTGAAAGACATCTTGAGAATGAAATTAAAGAAATGTTTAAGAATAATGGTTTCTCAATCGTAAAAGAAAAAAAAATACAAATTGAAAAATCTGAGGCAGAAAAATTTTATAAAGTGCACGAAACAAAGCCTTTTTACAGTGATTTGTGTGAGTATCTTTCATCTGGTCCAATCGTTGTAATGGCTTTAGAAAAAGAGAATGCAGTATTAGGAAACAGAGAACTAATGGGCGCTACAAATCCAAAAGATGCCAATGAAGGCACTATTAGAAAAAAATACGGTATTTCTATTGATAAAAACTCAGTCCATGGTTCAGATAGTGTTGAAAACGCCAAGATAGAAATTAATTTTTTCTTTAAAGACTAAAGATTTTTAATATAGCTTTAGGATAAAGCTTATGTTCTTCAACTAATATTTTTTTAGCTAAAGAGTTTTCAGTTTCATTTTTTAAGATTTTAACTTTTTTTTGAAGAATTATCTTCCCAGAGTCTAATTTTGTATTAACAAAATGGACTGTGCAACCTGAGTACTTTTCATTATCGTTTAAAGCTCTTTTGTGGGTATTTAAACCCTTATATTTTGGTAATAAAGATGGATGAATGTTCAAAATTTTTCCCTTAAATCTTTTAATAAAACTTTTAGATAAAATCTGCATAAATCCTGCAAGACAAATTATCTTGATTTCATTATTCTTAAGTGTAGAAATTAATTTATTTTCAGTAAATTTTTTATTTTTAAAATTAAAAATTTTTTTTTTAATCCTAAATATCTTCCCATACTTTAGACCTTTTGCTTTTAAATTATCTGAAATTATTAATTCAATAGAGATAGGTGATTTTATTGTTTTAGTAAATTTTATTAAAGATCTTAAATTGCTTCCTTTACCAGATATAAAAACAGCAGTTTTAATTTTATTGGAGCCAGTCAATAGAGCCATTTAATTTTACTTTATTTTTTCCTGTAACAATCTTCCCAATTATATAAGGCCTATATTCTTTTGAAAAATATTTACATATTTTGTTGAGATTTTTAGAATTAGTTATCAAACAAAATCCAACACCACAATTAAATGTTTTTAGCATTTCTCTTTCGCTAATATTGTTTTCTTTTAGCCATTTAAAAATTTTTAGTGTTTTAATTTTATTTAAATCTATCTCAGCTGATAACTTATCCGGTATAATTCTACTTAAATTTTCAACTAATCCTCCCCCTGTAATATTTGCGCAACTGTTTAATAAGTTTATTTTACTTAAGCTTAAAATTTCCTTAACATAAATTTTTGTAGGTTTGATTAATTCTTTTTTTAAAAAAAAATTTTTTTTAATATTAATTTTTTTTTTTTTAATTAAGTGTCTTACTAAAGAGAAACCATTTGAGTGTAAACCATTTGATGGCACAGCTAATATTAAATCGTTTTTTTTAATCTTTTTTTTGTTGAGTAGTTTTTTACTGTCAACTACGCCAACTGCAAAACCAGCAATATCAAATTTACCTTTTTCATACGTATCTGGCATTTCTGCAGTTTCACCCCCGACTAAACTGCATTGAGAAATTTTACATCCTTTTACAATACCTTTAATTAAAGATTTCATTTTCTTTAAATCAATTTTATTAATTGAGATATAGTCTAAAAAAAAAAGAGGTTTTGCTCCCTGAACAATTAGATCGTTTACACTCATGGCTACTAAATCTATTCCAATCGTATCATATTTATTAAGTAAATTAGCAATTTCTATTTTTGTCCCAACACCGTCAGTACAAGCTACAATTTTTGGATTCTTTATATTACTTGGTAAGTTTGATATAGAGCCAAAACCTCCAATATTATTGAACTTTTTATTGCCTTTTTTTCTTGATGAAATATTAGCTATAAAATTCACAAATTTATTTGCAGCATCAATATTGACCCCACTTTTTTTATAGGTAAAGAGATTTTTTTTCATTAATATAACTTTTTAATTTTATATGTATTATTTATCTCGTTTATATAGTTTTTTTTCTATTCTATCTTTAATAATATTTTTTTTTTCCACAACAGAAGTAAGAGCAAAATCTTTTGAAATCAATAATATAGAAATTTCCAAACCATTTGAAAGTAATTTTGATAAAAATAAAGTAATCAATTCCGGCTTTGAAAAAGCGTTTTTACAATTGATATATAAATTGACAAAATCTACTGACTATAAAAAATTTGGGTCCATAAGATTGAATGAAATCAAGAGCATGATAGAAACATTCTCCATCCAAGAAGAAAAATTTATTAATCAAGAGTATTTTCTAACACTAGGAGTGTCATTTAATAAAAAAAAAATTTTTAATTATTTAGAAAAAAAAAATATTTACCCGACCCTAATAAAAAAAGAAAAATTTTTATTCATACCTATTATTATTGATGAAAATATAAATGATCTAATAATTTTTTCAAATAATCCAATTTATAATAGCTGGAATGCAGAT
>CACLWP010000021.1 GCA_902610675.1 uncultured Pelagibacteraceae bacterium
TTTTTTTGTCACCTTATTTTAGATCTTCTGCCGTATGGGTAACTACAGATAATTTTGCAATTATTTTTTTTATTTTATCAGTAAACAAATATCTAGATTTTAAAGAAAAAAATACTAACAAAAATATACTATTTTGTATTTTCTATATTTCAATTGCTGTATACATAAGACAGTACTACATTATTTTTTTTCTTTTTTACTTTTTGAAATTTTTGCAAGTTTTAAAGCTAAAAAAAATTTTAAATCTAATCTTTTTAATAACAATAATCTTTATTCCTTATGTTGTATATTATTATCATTTTTTTAAAGCAAATATTATTAGTCAAAGTTTTGGCAAAAACACATTTGATATCGATATATTAAATAATATATTAATTTTTTCGTCTTTATATTTATTTTACACAATCCCATTTTACATTAATAATTTAACGGAAATTAAAAAAAACATTTTTAAAAATTTAAATAAATGCTTAATTATTTTTTTTGTTTTTGGAGCTATATATTTTTATTACCCAATATCTCTAAATACTTTTGGTGGTGGCGTTTTTATTAAAATTTCAAGCATTTTAAATAGTAAAATTATTTTTTTAGTATCCTCTTTTTTGGGAACATTGCTAATTTTAATGAATTTAAATAAGAATAATTTTATTGTTTACCTGTGCTTAATTTTTGCTTTTCCAACAATTATAATTTACCAAAAATATTTTGATCCACTATTAATAATGACTATATTAACATTGACAAAAGGTGGAATGTTAAATCAAATTTTAAATCTTAATAAGATTAATTTGATTTATATATATAGTTATTTTATATTTTTTCTAATTATCTCTAATTTGTATTACTCATTAAACTTATGGATTTAAAAATTTTTAAATTAAAAAAAAGCCAATTAACAAAAAAAGACACAAAAAAAATATATTTTTTTAGTTAAAAATGAAATTATTAATCATACCAACATTAAACGAAAAAAAAAATATCACTACTCTCTTTAAGAAAATAAGAAAGATCGATCATAAAATCGATATTCTTTTTGTTGATGATAAATCAACTGATGGAACAAAAGAAGAAATCTTATATTTAAAGAAAAGAAATAAATCAATCTATTATATTTTTAGACCAAGAAAACTTGGTATTGGTTCAGCTCACAAAGATGGTTTGAAATTTGCTTATAAGAAAAAGTATAAAATAATTTTAACTATGGATGCAGACGGGACGCATAATCCTAAATATATTAAAAACTTAATCAAATATTCTTCAAAATATGATTTAATTTCAACTAACAGGTTTGAAAAGAAGGACTCTTTAATTGAATGGCCGGTGCATAGAAGATTTCTTACAAAAATTAGATTTTACTTAATTAACATTCTTTTAAATATCAATTACGATTCATCAGGTGCTTATAGATGTTACAATGCAAAAAATATTAAATTAAATGATGTTTTAGGTGCAAAAAATGATGGTTACTCATTTTTTTGGGAAAGTTTATATTTATTAAATAAAAAAAAATATTCTATTAAAGAAATTCCAATTTACTTACCTTACAGAAAAGTTGGAAGTTCAAAAATGACAATGAGGGATATTATTGGATCACTTTTTTATTTATTTAAATATTCTATAAAAAATTTAATCTATTAAATTATTTCTATTTCTGGCAGAGGAAATATTAATTTACCACCATTATCTAAAAAATTTTTTTCTTTTTTAATTATATGATCTTTAAAATGCCATGGTAGAACTAAAAGATAATCTGGTTTTTTTTTCTTTAAATATTTTTCAGAAACAATTTTTATCTTAGATCCAGGAGTAAATCTATTATATTTAAAACTATTTACTTCAATAATACAATCCAATAATTTTTTATTTATTTTGCAATATTGTAAAATTACATTACCTTTTGTTGATGCACCATAGCCATAAATTTTTTTTCCCTGTGATTTAAGTTTTTTTAATAAATCATTGAGTAAAAATTTATGTCTTTTGCAATGAATAAAAAAATTTTTTTGAATTTTTAAATTGTTAAATCCATTAGATTTTTCTCTTAAAAGTAACCAATTTAATAAAACTTTATTTTCACGATATTTTGATTTTTTTTTAGCAACATCTAATGAAATACTTCCACCGTTAATTTGGTTAAACGAAATATTGATTATTTTTAAATTTGCAAGGTCCATCAAATATTTTAAAGATTTAACTGAATAATATTCTAAGTGTTCATGGCAAATTGTGTCATAAGAACTATTATTTAACATTGAAGGCATATAGCTCATTTCAATATGCCATATTCCGTTATTAGCTAAAACACTATTTATGTCATTAGCAAATTTTAATGGGTCTGGTAAATCATAAAACATAGCAATTGATGTTATTAAATTAAACTTTAAATTTTTAAATTTTTCACGTGTAAAAAAATCAGCAGTTAACTTTATATCTTTTCTATAATATTTTTTAAATTTCTTAATAGTTGGATCACAAGCATATAATTTTAAATTTTTTTTAAAAAAACTTAAAAAAGTTCCATCATTACTTCCTATATCTAAAACTGAATTTCCTTTTTTCAATTTATATGTATCTAACAAATACTTTGATTTTAGTTTTAAATGAAACTCCATTGCTTTATTTAACGAGGACATGTACCCATAGTTTTTTCCGTACATTAAATTAGAGTCAAAATTATTTTGTAATTGTAAAAGAGTACACCTTTTGCATCTAATTAGTTTTAATTCTCCTTTAGGAACTTTGTCTTTAATAGATCTAGTAAAGATCCCAGTAAAAGACATAACACCTAAGTTATATACGTTCTCTAAGTTTTTTGATTTACAGATTCTACAAGATTTAATTTTCAATTTTATGTATTTATAAAAATTAGATATACTAAATTAAATTAAATTACAATTGATTAAAAATATTCTAATAACTGGAGCTAATGGTCAAGATGGAAAAATTATCTTACAAAAATTATATAAGAGAAAAATAAATCTAATATTAATTGATAAAAGATTTAAAAAAAAAATTAGAAAAAAAAACGTCAAATATTTTGAAATAAATCTTAAAGATAAGAATAAATTAGAAAAATTATTTAAGTTTTATAAGGTAGAAGTAGTACTAAACCTTGCTTCAAATAACCCAAATTACCGTCAAAATAGTTATAATAAACACTACCTAGAAAATATAAATAATTCTAAAAACTTAATTGATAATTTAATAAAATATAAAAATGAAGTTAGATTTATATCTTGTAGTTCATCAAGAATTTTTAGAAAGAAAAATGGGCTAGTAAATGAAAATTCTAATATTTCTGTAAATGATTTTTATAGTAAATTCAGAATAGAAACTAATGATTATCTTATTAAGACTAAAAAAAGAAACAAAAATTTTGATTTTACAAATGTAATTTTATTCAATCATGACTCGTTATTTAGAAGTAACAGATTTCTTCTACCAAGGGTGATTTTTGCGTTAATTTCTAAAAATCAAAAATTTTTAAACCAAATTATAAAAGAAAATATTGTAATGGATTATAGTCATGCAGAAGATATATGTGATGCTCTTATAAAAATCTTATTTTTAAAAAAAAAAATAAACAATATTATACTTAGTTCAGGTAAAAAAACTTATATAAATGATATTATCAAATATCTAATTAAAAAAAATAAATTAGAATTAAAATTGAATTATAATAATATTAAAAAAAGATATTGTATAATTGGAGATAATACTTATGCAAAAAAAACTTTGAAGTGGAAAATTAAAAAAAACATTTTTTTAGCTGCTCAAGAAATTTTTAAAAAAAATATTTTTTTTTCATTTGTTAAAAAGAAACCTTAAAAATTTTTTTAAATATGCATTTGTTTAGAGCTATTAAATAAAAAAAACACTTTATTATTAAACTTATTTTACTACCAGTAGTTTTAGATTTTCCACTCGCTCTTTCTTTTTCTTCGAAAGGTATTTCTAAAACATTATAATTAGCTAATTTACATCTTGTTATTAATGTTATGAAATAATCACCATAATATCCATTTAATTTAATATTCTTGATTATTTTTTTTTTTATACATATGAAACCACTTGTATAATCTGTAAAATCACTGAATAAAAATATCTTACAAATTTTATTTAAGAAGTTACTTAAAAAATCAATGCCAGCTTTATTTTTTTTTTGAGTATTATAGTATCTAGTGCTCTCTTTTAAAAATCTTGAACAAACAATTAAATCCAAATTATTATTTTTTAATTTAATAAATTGCTCTATATAATTTGGAGGGTGTGAGTAATCAGCATCCATCCATATTATATTATTTTTATTTGCAAGATTAATTCCTTCATTCAAAGAATCTACAAGACTTTTTTTTTTACCTTTTCTTTTGTTAATAATAATACTAGGATTTTTAATTTTCGATATTTTTTCTACCGTTCCATCTATTGAGTTGTCATCAACAATTATAATTTCATATTCAATATTAAATTTTTCAAAATTATTTGATATATCCTTTATCAAGGAATTAATGTGGCCAACTTCATTTAATGTTGGTAAAATAACACTATAACTATTCTCATTATTCATTAATTGATTTATATATAAATAAGCTTTTATGCGCAAAAAAAATAAAATTAAAAGAAATATTAATTTAAATATAATAATTATATTTTTATTAATTATTTTCTTAATTAAATCGGATTTTTTTCGAAAGTCGTATTTTTTAAACCAAGACGGATATACAAAAAGAATGGTATCTAAATATGGTTACTGTAATAAAGAATCTTATGGATTTCTTCTTGATTTAAAAAAAAAGTATAAATTTGATTTAAATCCGAAAATAATTAATTATGATGTTCTGCCTTCATCCAATTGGATTATTTATAACTCATCACAAGATTTTGAAAAAAAACCTAGAATATTTTTGAATTATCAAAAAGAACTATCTTTAATATTTAACAATTCAGGAAAAAATTTCAAAAGCCAAGGGCATGTCCAGTACACAAATCTTTTAGAAAGTATAACTTTTATTACTAAAAATGAGAACTTTTATATAAATGACAATATTAAAATATATAAAATTTTTAATGGTAAAAAAAAATTAATATTTAAAAAATATGTAAATGAAAATATTGAAAATCAAAAAAAAATTTATGTTAATTTGAAAACAGAAAAATTTAATTCAAGATGGGAAAAGTTTTATTTTGAATTAGAAAATTCAAACCACAGTAACAAAATAGATAAAGTGATATTAAATTTCAGAAATAAATACCAATTCAGAGATGAAGACGTATTGTTCTCTAAAAAAAATTGTTTTTATATTAAATGACCGAAATTATTTTAATTTTTTTTCAAATTTTTTTTATCGGATTTTTGATCAGTTTGAGTATACCGAATATTAAAATTAATTCCATGTTCACAACATCTTTAACGGAATCTTTAACATTAAAATCAATTATTTTTATTAATATACTCTTAGTATTTTCCTTATTAAATATTAGTCTGAATTACTTAATTATTTCTTTAATTTTATTGAGTTTAATTCTTATTCTAAAAGAAAAAGAAAAATTGAAGATTAATTTAAATCTAGGATATTTATTAATTTTTATTTATATATTTATAATATCAATTGTATTAGCATATGATCTGCAGTTAGGTTGGGATGCAAAATTTTTTTGGTTTTTAAAAACATTTAATTTTTATC
>CACLWP010000022.1 GCA_902610675.1 uncultured Pelagibacteraceae bacterium
TTTTTATTACAATGATCATAAATTTCTTTTGCATTTTTTTTTCCTGATATTTCGCACGAAATATCGCAATTTTTTAAATGTTTTTTTCTTATTTTTTTTATTATTTCTTTTTCTGAACCCTCAGAGTCAATTTTTATCAAGTCAAATTTATGAATAATATTAAGAATATTTATACATTTAACTTTAATAGTTTCTAATTTGCCATATACCAATTCTTTCCTACCAGTTAAATGATTTGCCTGTGGATTATTTTTAACTCTTGTGAAAAAAAAACTTTTATTTTTATCTAAAACGCCCTTGTTTCTGATTTTAATATTTCCGCAGCTATTAAGTTTAATATTTCTTTTAAGATTTTTAAAATGATTAGGATCAGGTTCGAAACTTTCTACGTTATATCCCATTAAACTTAATATTACTGAGTGGATACCCATATTTGCACCAATATCAGCGACATTTTGATAATTATATTTATGTTTTCCAAGATAATAAAATAAAAAAAGTAAATGTTCGTGGAAATATAGCATTTCATATGAATTTACTTTCCCCATCTTAATTGCAGGAAATTTTATACTTTTATATTTATTATACTTAAATTTGATAAGATTTTTATTTATTTTTTTTTTATAAAAATTAAGAAAGTATTTATTGTAAATCTTAGTTTTTCTCTCTTTAGGCAACAAATAAAATTCTTTTCTACAAGAATTTATTAAATTAATTAAGTTGCTTGTATCGAACTTTTTTTTTAAATTCATTTCTATTAGTAACAAAATTATTATTTTTTGTAATGAAAAAAAAAATTCTTATCACAGGGGCAAACAGTCCAGTTGGTATCGATATTACAGACTGCTTAGATAAAAATTTTTATAATTTGTCTATTTCTTTCAATAAAAGAAAAAATTTAATTAAAAAATATGAGAAGGTAAAAAAAATAAAAATTGATTTGACCAAAAAAATTAGAATTAAAAAGGAAAGTTTTTATGCCCTAGTTCATTTAGCATCAGCAACGCCCTTCAGAAAATATGATAAAAAAACTTATGAAAAAATAAACTTAAACGGTTTAAGGAAAATTTTAAATCACTTTAACTTTGATAAAATTATATTGCTCTCAACAACAGCTATTTACAATGTCGACAATAAAATCTCCTCAGAAACTTCTGCTAAAAATCCTAAATCTAATTACACTTTTACAAAGCTAAAAATGGAGGAAATTTTGGTTGAATTTGCAAAAAAACATAAAAAGGAAATCTTGATATTGAGATGTCCAGCAATATTATGCAAAACTAAAAATAATATAAATTTTATCGAAAAACTTCGTTATGGTTATTTTGGTAGTAAAAAACTAAAAATTTTTAATCCAAATCAATTATATAATAACTTGATAGATACAGCTGAAATTTCAAAAGTTATTATATATTTTTTAAAAAATAAATTAAAATTTAGGGCAATTAACATATTTAACCTTGCAGCAAGTCAACCAACCAAAATCTATGATGTGATAAAATTAATTTTGAAAAGAACTAAAAAGTACAATGAGTTAAAAAAAATTTATAATAAAAAGAAACAACATACTGTTATTTCATTAAAAAAAATTGCCTCAATTGGTTACAAAACTAAATCATTATATAGTATAATTAAATCTAACATTTAAAAATTTAAATATGATCATAAAAAAAATAATTATTAATTTATTTGGTAATAAGTTTTTTTTAATACTAAAAAAAATAAAGAACTATGATTATAGGTTTCAATTCATCAAGTTTTTTATATCAAATTTATATCAATTAAATTTATTTTTTTTATATAAATTTAAGTTTAAAAGCAAATATCCATTTATAAATAATAAATATTTTTGTACGAAAAAAATTGAACTTGAACCATCATTTAAAGATCAAGTGAATAAAGATTTAAAATTAAAAAATTATTTGTTTTCAAAAAAATTTTCACTAAATCATCTTATATGGAATTATCCTTTAAAATATTTAGAAGAAGTCCAAATGTCCTGGGGCTTTGACAGAAAATTTTATATAAGTTTTTTAGAAAAAAACTTCGATAAGGATTTAAAAGATTTTTATCAGGGTAAAAATTATCGTGTTGAACATGTTTGGCTTTATAGAAATTTGCCAAATTCTTTAAATGTGAACAATAATTATCATACGGATGGAGATTTGCCAGGTGCTATTAAAATAATAATTTATATATCTGACGTTGATATAAACTCAGGTCCTTTTTCAATAGTAAATAATGTTACAAACGAAGTTGAGCATATTTTAGGAAATTCTGGTACGACGATCTTTTTTGATCAAAAAAAACTTCAACATTCGGGCCTTCCAAATAAAAATAAAGATAGAACAGTGCTTTCATTTTTAGTTTATCCATCTTTAAGAAAAAAAGTAAATGTTAGTAATCAAAAACCTTTAAATGCTCTTTGTTCACTAAACCCATTTACTAATTATTCTTAATAATTACTTTAAAATTAAATTTTTAAGAATATTAATAAAGATAGTTTTTACAAAATTTAATTAAATTGTCTTTTGTTAAGACATTTTTGTTTCCTTCAAATTCTGCATGAACACCTGCTGCTAAATGTGATAGTATGATTTTTTCACTGTCATTAAATTTTGAATCTATGTCTAAAGTTCCAAACATTGAAAAAAATATATCTCCACATCCGGTTGTATCTTTGCTTGAATTGATTATAGATGGAACATACTTAAGTTTTTTTGAACTATAAATAAATGCACCGTTTCTTCCCATAGTAATTATTGATTTTTTGAAGTTTTTAAATACATGTATATTTGATTTAACTAACTCACGCATATCCGTGAACTTGTCTTGAACTAAAAGTCTAAACTCCATTTCATCCATTGAAATTGTTTTTCCCATTTTGTGCTTTGAAATTAGATTATAGCCAAAGTTAAATGAATTACTTTGACAATTAATAAAAGTTTTTTTTGAAACTTTCTCAAATATTTTCAAAGTATCTTTATTAAATAAGCCATGACCATAATCAAATAAAAAAATTCCATCATACTTTTTAAAGTTAATTTTTAACAAAAATTTATTAAAATTATTATTAAATTTTTTATCATTAATCATTTCTTGATTTTCATTTAATTGAAAAAGTTTCGCTTTAGAATATTGATCTTGAAATCTTGTTTTTTCAATCAATTTAATATTAGTTCTAAAATTAATTTTCTTAGTTTTTTTATTTAAAAAGTTTCTATAATTTTTTTTATTACTTTTATTGTCAAAGCAAATTGTTTCAACATTAGTAAAGAAATTAGATATAAGGTTAGAAACGAGTATAGCACCACCCCCATAAGATTTACTTTTTATAAATCCCGAAGTTAAAATATTTGTTTTACCTGATTTACCTTGTACATAAGTATCGATATAATTATCAATAATATGCTCACCAATTACTAAAATTTTTTTACTAGATCTAAAATTTACAAAATAAATTAATTTTTCAAAAAATTTTTTTTTGCTTTTTATGTTGAAAATCTTATCTAAAAATTTTTTATTCTTTTTAAATTCTTGATTTATTATGTCTGAGGATGAGTTTAATTGAGTATTTGTAATAATTATCTTGCCTTTATTTTTTCTGACTTCTTTAAACTCTTTTTGTAAATTTTTATTTTTTTTAAAATTAGAATAGTCCCTTCCTTTAAAATAAATATCTGGTTTGATCCTTTTAATTACCTCTAATGCTGTCTCTTTATCAGTCAAAATCACTTCATCTATAATTTTTAAATTAGAAATTAGCTTTATTCTTTTCTTTTCATTGAATAAAGGTCTATCTGCTCCTTTAGATAATTTAACATATCTATCACTGGTTAAAGACACAATTAAATAATCACAATATTTTTTAGCTTCAATAAAATGTTCTAAATGTCCGATATGCAAAACATCAAAAACTCCGTGACATAATCCAATTTTCTTTTTCATTTAATTATTTTTTTCTTATAATATTCATTTTAAAAAATTATTTTAATTTTAAAATTCTTCATTGAGAATTATTTTTATGTTAATTTATTCAATATTGCATTTAAAAATTAAATACTATATTATCAATTTCTTTAATTATTTATGAATAACGCTGCTTTAGCCCAAAAATTTTACGATAAAAATTCTGATTATTCAAAGTTAGCTTTTGAAAAGGGAAATCTATTACCCCATAGATATGTTTTTGTTTTAACTAATCTTTGTAATTTAAAATGTAGTTTTTGTTTCCAAGAAAGAAAAAAAAATCCTGAGAGAATGTTCGCTAGTGATTGGATTAAATTTATAGAGGATGGTGTTCCAGATAATTCAAGGATTACTTTAACAGGTGGAGAACCTTTAGCATATAAAGGATTCAATGAAATTTTTGTTAAGGCTAACAAAAAAAATTATACTAACATAATTACTAATGGCACTCTTTTAAATGAGAAATTTTTTGAATTGTTTCTTAATGAAAATAATTTTAAAGTATTGTCAGTTTCAATTGATACAATTGGAAATGTAAATAGAGATTTTAAGATTGATCAATGGAAAAAGTTATTAAATGATCTAAAATTTTTTAAAAAAAAAATTTCAGAAAAAAAGAGAGATATAGTAATAAATATAAAAACTGTAATAACTGACGAAAATATAAAAGAAATTGTAGATTTAAATAAAATTGTAACAGAAGAAATTGAGGCAGATACTCATGATTTAATGTTGCTTAAAGGAGCTGAAATTCAACATTCAGACGTAATTCATGACTATACTGACGCTCATAAAGAATATAAAGCTTACAAATATCAAAATTTTAATTTTTTAATCGATCAATTAAATATAATCAGAGAAAGAAACTATAAATTAAATACTAAGGCCTTTTTACATCCAAATATAATTCCACTGAATACCAACCAAATAATAGAAGTTGAAAAATATAAATATTTAAACGAAGAAGATCACAATCCTAAAAATTTTAAAACATGTTTATCGCCCTGGACAAGTGTGCATATAAATGTTGATGGTAACGTAATTCCATGCATGGCGTTTCCAATTGGAAATGTAAAAAAACAAAACCTTAAAGATATTTTTTTTTCAGATAAATCAGAAACATTTAAAAATGATATAAAAAAATGTGGAACACTTCCTGGTTGTAATAGATGTGGCTGGCTTAAGTCATCTTAAGGAAATATGAAAGATACATTTTTTGTTCTCGGTAGTAATTCATTCACAGGCTCTCATTTTGTGAATCATCTAATAAATAAAGGTCATAAAGTATACTGTATCAGTCGCTCTAAAGAGCAAAAAAAATATTTTTTAGGATATTCTCAATATAGAAATTCAAAATATTATAAATTTTATAAACTTGATTTAAATAAAAATTTAAATCAAATCATACATATAATAAAAAAAAAAAAACCAAATTTTATTATAAATTTTTCCTCACAAAGTATGGTTGCTCAGAGCTGGTTAGAGCCATTAGATTGGTATAAAACAAATGTTGTTTCATCAATTAATTTTGTTGAAAAACTCAAAAATTTTAAATTCATTAAAAAGTTCGTGCAAGTGTCAACCCCTGAGGTTTATGGATCAACCAAAGATAAATTAACTGAAAATACATTTTATAACCCCTCAACTCCTTATGCAATATCTAGAGCTTGTTTTGATAATCATTTATATGCATTGTATAAAAA
>CACLWP010000023.1 GCA_902610675.1 uncultured Pelagibacteraceae bacterium
CTAATCTGCAATTTAATTTTGGATTATCTTTATTCAGAGTTTTATATGAAATCATCAATGAATCACTTTTATATCTCAATAAATGGGTAAATTTATCAGCTTTGCTGTTTGTAATTTTTTTATCCTGTTTACTGTAAATTAGATTATTTTTCGAAACAGCTATTTTACCAGTTACATATGGTAATTTTTTCTTTCTATTAAAAAAATATGTAGAATAAAAATTTTTAACCTTTTCTCCTAGAACTCCTTTTCTTACTTTAATTTTTTTTGATTTTAAAATTTTAAAGCTTTTATTCTTAACTCTTACATCTATGTCTGGAACTGAATAAATCACTTCTGAAATCTTTGATTTTACAATTAAATTAGTACACGGTGGTGTAACACCATGATGACAGCATGGTTCCAAGGTCACGTACATTTTTGATCCATTTAAATTTTCAGTAGAGTTTTTAATTGCGTTAAATTCAGCATGCGGTCTTCCATTAATTGAAGTTTGACCAATTGAAATAATTTTATCGTTTTTAACGATGACACATCCAACAGACGGATTTGATCCTGTATGACCATACCGAGAATCAGCCAGTTTTAAGGCTATCTCCATGTATAATTTATCTTTTGATGAAGATTTATCTTTTTTTGTAGACATCTAATTTGTCCACAAATTGTACGAAATCTTTTTCTTCTCTAAAATTTCTGTATACAGAAGCAAAACGAACATAAGCAACAGGATCTAATTCTTTTAAACCTTCCATTACCATTGTGCCAATTGTACTTGTTGAAATCTCACTTTGTCCAAGCTCCTCCAAAGTTCTTGAAATTTTACTGATAAATTTTTCTGCTGTTTCTGTATCTATAGGTCTCTTTTTTAAAGATAAGTAAATAGATTTTGATAATTTATCTCTATCAAAATTGGATTTTCTTCCATTCTTCTTTACTACCATTATTTCTCTAAACTGAACTCTTTCAAAAGTTGTAAAACGAGCTCCACAAACGCACAGTCTTCTTCTTCTTATTGCTGTACCATCTTCGGTAGGGCGTGAATCAACAACGGAGGTTTCACCCTTTTTGCAAATAGAACATATCATTAATTAAAGATTCTTATATATCGGAAATGAAGAAGTTAAAGCAATAACTTCATTTCTAACTTCATCTTCTACTTTACTGTTGTCGTCTGGGTTTTCTGATAAACCTTTAAGAGTTTTTGTAATCAATTCACCCACTTTCTTACATTCATTTAAACCAAAACCACGTGTTGTAATAGCTTGTGTTCCTAGTCTAATACCAGATGTTATCATTGGTTTTTCTGTATCAAAAGGAATACCATTTTTATTACACGTAATGTTAGCTCTTGATAAGCTTTCAGCAGCTAAGTTGCCTTTTACATTGTAAGGTCGTAAATCAACTAACATAAGATGAGTATCAGTACCATCAGAATAAATTTTAAAACCATTATTTTTTAAAGTTTCTGCTAAAATTTTTGCATTAGCTAAAACTGTTTTTATATAATCCTTAAAGTCTGGCTGCAAAGCTTCAAGAAATCCTGCGGCTTTAGCTGCAATGATATGCATTAAAGGTCCGCCTTGATAACCTGGAAATACAGCTGTATTGAATTTTTTAGCAAGATCTTCGTGGTTAGTTAAAATTATTCCACCCCTCGCACTTCTGAAAACTTTATGAGTTGTTGAGGTAACAACATGAGCATGATCACAAGGATTTGGGTAACCTTTACCAGCAACTAAACCTGAAAAATGTGCCATATCTACCATTAAATATGCACCAACTTTATCCGCAATTTCTCTAAATCTTTTAAAATCTATAACTCTTGAGTAAGCACTTCCACCAGCTATTATAAGTTTTGGTTTATGTTCTAATGCAAGTTTTTCAACATTATCATAATCTATAAGCTCAGATTTTTTGTCAACATCATACCCTATCGGATTAAACCATTTTCCTGACATTGAAATTTTTAAACCATGAGTAATATGACCTCCTGAATTTAAACTCATTCCCATAAAAGTATCACCAGGTTTTAAAAGAGCCAAAAATACAGCACCATTTGCTTGTGCGCCTGAGTGCGGTTGAGAATTAGCAAACTTACAATTAAACAATTTTTTTAATCTATCGTTGGCAAGACTTTCTGCAACGTCAACATGCTCACATCCATTATAATAACGTTTGCCAGGATAGCCCTCTGCATATTTATTAGTTAAGACAGAGCCTTGAGCTTCTAATACAGCCTGTGAAACAATATTTTCTGATGCTATTAATTCAATATGTTGTTGCTGTCTTAACAACTCATCTTGAATTGCTCTATAAATCTCAGGATCTTTTACGGATAAACTATCCTCAAAGAAACTTTTGTAACTATCGTTCAAATAATTTTTTTCACTAGACATAATTATATCTTCTTTACTCTTTTTAAGTGTCTACCACCATCAAAATTAGTATTTAAAAAAATACTCACAAATTTCAAGGCATTTTTTTTACTAATTAACCTTGACCCTAATGTAATGATATTTGCATCATTATGCAATCTGGATAATTTTGTTGATTTTGTATTAAAACATTGTGCTGCACGTATGTTTTTATGCTTATTTGCCGCAATACTCATTCCAGTCCCAGAACCACACACTAAAATACCAATATTATTCTTACTAATTTTTACTTTTCGAGCTAACTTATGTGCATAATCAGGATAATCTACTCTATTATCATCTTCAGGACCTAGATCTTCAAATTTTAATTTTTTCCTATTAAGTGAAATTTTAATTTCTTCTTTTAATTTAAATCCAGCGTGATCTGATGAAATAAATATTTTTTTCAAATTAGTTAAATTTGTAATCTAAAACGCATGCAACTAAGTGTATTCTATTCTCTTCTCCACCATTAAATGCATTATGGTATTTAGTATTATTAGTTACCCAAACAGATCCATCAGCAGGCATATGTTTGGCAACATTATCAATAACCATTAAACATCCTGGGTTAGTGATTATTGGAATGTGTAACCTTGGTTCTGGATCTCTGTGCCAACTTAAAGTAGATCTTGGTTCTTTTAATAAAATTCGCATTCTTCCCAACTTGTATTTAGAAGATAAAACATCAAATACATGTTTAAAATATGTATTTTCATAATCTTTAACGAATTCAGAGTAAGCTGACTCATTGATCATCATGTCTCTTGAAACTTCTTTTCCAGATTTGTTAGGTTTAGTCCAATAAATTCCACGTACTTTATTTCCCTTAATAGACTCCGGATCACCTGGTATTTGGGTAAGTGGTATAGCGCCAAAATGTGTAACCCCAGCATCTTCGAATTTTTTTATTTGAACTATTTGATTATAAGCCTCTTGAAGTTTTATAATATCGAAACTAATTTCTTGTTTTTGAAAATCGCTAAAGTCTAAAATTCTTTTTTCTTTTTCTATATTTAAGTCTATTACTTTTGTATTTTCTACAGTCATCTTTGTTGCTTTGTACCTTTTTTATTATATATGTGTATATTACATTTGTCGCATTAATAAAGTATAATTTAATTATGATTACAGGAAAATATCCTAATTTAAGACTTAGAAGAAATAGAAAAAACAGTTGGAGCAGAAGACTGGTGGCTGAAAATAATTTGAGTGCAAACGATTTTATACTACCAATCTTCTTAATTGAGGGAAAAAATAAGACTCAACCAATTAAATCTATGCCTGATGTCTTTAGGTACTCTATCGATAATATAGGAAAAATTATAGATCGAGCAATAAAAAATCAGGTACCAATGGTTGCTCTATTCCCTAATTCATCAAAGAAATTAAAAGATAACTTGGGTAGCGAAGCTTTAAATGAAAATAATTTAGTTTGTAGAGCTATAAGATACATAAAGAAAAGATATAAAAATAAAATTGGTATTATGTGTGATGTTGCTCTTGATCCGTACACAAGTCATGGTCACGATGGCATTTTAAAATCTGGGTATGTTTTAAATGATGAGACTATAGATATATTAATCGATCAATCTTTATTACAAGCTGAAATGGGATGTGACGTGTTAGCACCTTCAGATATGATGGATGGAAGAATTGGAAAAATAAGAAGTGCATTAGATAAAAAAAATTTTAAAAATGTTCAATTACTGTCTTATGCAGTTAAATATGCTTCTAATTTTTATGGACCTTTTAGAGATGCTGTAGGTTCTAAAACTTCTTTAAAAGGAGATAAAAAAACTTACCAAATGGATTTTAAGAATAATGATGAGGCATTAAGAGAAGTAGCTTTAGATATTAAAGAAGGTGCTGATATGGTTATGGTTAAACCTGGTTTACCATACCTGGATATTATAAAAACAATAAAAAATAATTTTAAAATACCAGTATTTGCATATCAAGTTTCAGGCGAATACAGCATGTTAGCCAATGCTATAAATAAAAAAATAATAAAAAAGGATGCTATATATGAAAATTTAATGAGTTTTAAAAGAGCTGGAGCTAATGCAATAGTAAGTTATTACGCAGATAGATTAAATGAAATTTTGCCTTGATTATTTTAATGAATTTATAAACTGAGTTCTACTAATTGGATAATTTAAGTTATTAGGTTTTAAAATAGTCTTTTCCAAAAAATCGCTGACCAATTTAAGTCCTTTTAAAAGTGTTTTTAAATCACTAACTATAATTTTTTTATCAACTAAAAAGTCTGGAACTATTTTTTTTTCAGTTTTAGATTTTACGACATATACTAACTTATCATCTAACAATTCTTTAGTGGCCAATTTATCTAACTCTAAATCAAATCCTAAAGTTTTAAGTAATTCTAATTCCCAAAGAATATAATCTTTTAACCATTCATCGCCTAAAAGTATCAAATAAAATTTTTCAATAAGATTAAATATCTCAATATTAGATTGAGAATCTGCTGTTAATAAACGAACTAGATTCATTGTTGAAATAATACATGAAAGCTTTTGAGAATTTTCGAAATAGATAGGAGAATAAACTTTTTGAATTTCTAATTTGAAATAGCCTAACTTATTTTCTGATTTTGAATTATAATTTAAATACAATTGATTCCCAATTTGTAAATAATTTTTAATTTTTTTTGAAGTGCCACCAAAAACAATTCCTGATATTTTTCCGTGATTTTTTGTATAAAATTCCGAGATAATTGAATTTTCGTTATATCTAATTTTAGAAATTAAAAAGCCGGTGTCATCCCAATTCATAAAGTCAAATTATCATTCAAACAAAACAAAGCTGCATTTTGTTCTGCTTCTTTTTTTGATTTTCCATCTCCATTATAGAATTTTGTATTTTGTAATTTAACAGCAACTCTGAAGATAGGTTTATGTCTTGGGCCCGTGTTTGAAATAGTTTTGTAAATTGGAAGTTTTTTAAATTTTTTTAAAGAAAATTCTTGTAGTTTTGTTTTTGCATCAACTTGTGTAATTACACTTCCTT
>CACLWP010000024.1 GCA_902610675.1 uncultured Pelagibacteraceae bacterium
TTTATAAAATCTTTTTTTATTATTATAATCAAAGTTTATAAAAAAACCTTCTGCTACGACTTTCGAGTCAATAATTGATAAATCCTTTGGATCATAATAAAAAATTCTGTAATTTTTTTTTTGAATTTCGTGAGCTAAAAAAATACTCGTATCAGTTTTTGGATTAAGTTTTGAAGGGTAGTTTCCTTGTATAGCAACAATTTTATTTGTCATATAAATCTTTTAAATCTTCATTTTTAGAAAATTTACTAATCATATGATCTGCATTTGTTGTTCGGTTATCAATAACATCTTGTAAGTGCTTTAAAAACAATATTTCACTTTTCCCACTTTTATTTAGTATATCCCTACTTTCCAATCCTTTTCTTGAAATTTCTAATAAAGTCGTCGCCCAGTAAAGAAGATCTTTACCCATCAATTGAGTATTAAAACCTTTTTTAGGAGCATCTAGATAAGCGTTAATTATCTTATCCTTATCCCATAATGAGATTAAACTATTAACTTCCTCTAAATTTCCATAAAGCATCCCAATAAAGAACGCAGGCCCTGAACAAAGACAATCCCATCCACAAGTATCCATAGATCTTAATTCAATATATTTTTTCAATCTATTTTCTGTGAATATAGTGCTTAAGTGTAAAGACAAATCATCTTCAGTTGGAAGACGATTTCCTATCTCATCTATTTTTCCATTCATAAAATCTTTAAAGAGATATTTGTTACCTGAAATATAATTTTTTTTGTCTAATATAAATAAAATTGGGAAATTTATTATAAAATCAGCATATTTTTCAAAATTTAAATTTTCAAAAAATAATTTCGGGAGCCCTCCCCGGGAGGTATTTTGCCAAACTTTTGATCTATAAGATAAGTAATTGCTCTTTTTTTTTTCGACTATTGATGAATTAGCAAATAGGGCAATTGAAATTGGAACTATTGAATTTACTATTTTAAATTTTTTGCAAAAGTCTTCCTCAGAAGAATAATCAACATTCAATTGAGTTCCACAAGTTCTGTACATCATATCAAGACTTGACTCACCACCTAATGGCATATCATTTGTCATTAATTTATATCTTTGTTTTGGATTGTTAGGAATTTCTTCAAGTTTCGAGATGGGATCAAAACCAGTGCTTACAATATTTATATCAAGTTTTTTTGTAACTTGTTTAAGTTCAAATAAATAATCGTGAGATTCTGAGCATGCTTCATGAATATTATTAAGCTTATCTCCAGATAATTCAATTTGGTTTCCAGGTTCAAGAGTAATGTTTTTACCTCCTTTATTTAAGCCAACAATATTTCCACTTTCTTTTATTGGGTTCCAACCAAATTCATTTAAAGCAGAAAACATTTCTTTTACTTTTAAGTAATCAATTCTCTTATTATTTTTATTATCAAATAAAAATTTCTCATGCTCAATACCAATTTTGAAATTTTTCTTATCTTTTATTCCAGATTTAAAGTATTTAATTATATGTTCTTTAGAAATAGTCATATTTAAGAATATAGCTTATAAAATTTTACAGTGAAGAATATGGTTTTCTTGAAAAAATTTTTTTTACAAAGGGTTTAAAGAAATCTAATGAAAACGATTTATAATTTGGATCAAACGAGTTTTGGTCATACTTTTCGCAAAAATCAATAGTATTTTGATAATATTTATGATTTTTATACTCCTCTCTTTTGTTCTTATTTCCCCCTAAATGATGAGCGTAGTAATACATCTGAAACTCGCCGTGTTTTTCAACAATCCAATGAGTTTTTTCTGATACATATGGTTTTAGTACAGCTGCGGCATATTCTGAATGGTTCATTGGAGCTAGCTCATCACCAATATCATGCAATAAAGCAGCTACAATCATTTCATCACTCTCACCATTTTTGTAAGCTCTAGTTGCACTTTGAAGTGAATGTTCTAATCTTGAAACTTGGTAACCTTCTAAAGTTTCAGTAAGCCCAGACATAAATTTTAATATTCTATCTGCTGTTTTGCTTGCAAAATCTCTTTCATGTTTATCTAGAAAAAGATAATCCTCTTTAGTTCCATTTTTCATTTCTGTAAAACTTACTTTTTTCATAAATTAATTATTTGATGCAGTGCTTAATAAAGATAATTGCGTTATTTTACTATCACCTAATTCATCTATAGGTTTTACAGGATAATCTCCGGTGAAATAATGATCAGTCAATTGAGGATAATTTTCATTTCTTTTATCAAATCCGACAGCCTTATACATGCCATGAATGGATAAAAATTTTAATGACTTAGCACCAATATATTCACAAATTTCTTCGTTATTTTTATTTGCAGCTAAAAGCTCTTTTTTAGTCGGTGTATCAACTCCATAAAAATCAGGATATCTAATTTCCGGACATGCAATTCTCACATGAACTTCTTTTGCACCTGCATCATAGAGCATTTTAACAATTTTATGAGAAGTAGTTCCTCTTACTAAAGAGTCATCAATAAGAATAATCTTTTTATTTTTTATAGTTGTTTGATTTGCGTTGAGTTTTAGTTTAACCCCCAAACTTCTTATTTTTTGACTTGGCTCAATAAAAGTTCTTCCAACATAGTGATTTCTAATTAGTCCGTGCTCATAATTTTTATTTAAGTGTTGAGCAAAACCTAAAGCGGCAGCATTCCCAGAGTCTGGAACCGGCACAATAATATCAGCATCAATATCATTTTCTTTTGCTAATTCTTTACCTAAGTTTTTACGATGTTCATAAGCAGTTTTTCCATTGAGGATACTATCTGGCCTTGCAAAATATATATATTCAAATACACAGGGTCTGATTTTTTTTACTGGAAAAGGTTTGATGCTTGATAGTTTATCATTTTCAATTAAAACAATTTCCCCATTATCAACTTCTCTGATAAATTTAGCACCTATAATATCTAAAGCACAGGTTTCTGATGCGAGAACATAACTATCTTTTAATTTACCTATAATTAGGGGTCTTATCCCGTAAGGATCCCTTACGCCTACTAGTAAATTTTGTGTCAGCATCACTAAAGCATAACCACCTTGAATTTGAAATATTGCATCAATTATCTTGTCAATAGTTTTCAGTCTTTTTGATTTTGCAATAAGCTGAACTATTGTTTCAGTATCAGAAGTTGTGTAAAATATTGCTCCTTCCTCAACAAGTTTATTTCTTAAATAGATAGAGTTTGTTAAGTTTCCATTGTGAGCTACTCCTATTCCACCTGCATTAGTGTCTGCAAAGAAAGGTTGAATATTTCTTAGCGTATTGTTTCCAGTAGTGCTGTATCGATTATGGCCTATTGCAAAATTTCCTTTAAGATTTTCTAGAACTTTTTCTTTATTAAAGTTGTCACCAACTAACCCAAACCTTTTTTCTGAATAATATCTTTTTCCATCAAATGTTACTATTCCGCAACCTTCTTGTCCTCGATGTTGGAGTGAATGCAAACCAAGAGCAGTCAGGGCTGATGCATCTTTTACATTACTAATTCCAAATACACCACATTCCTCATTTAACTTTGGGTTATAAATCTTCAATCTTTTCTTTAGATTCTTGGTATGTTTTTTCATTTGGAAAAACTTTTAATAAGTAATTACTACCTTTTTTAAGATATGGAAAGGTGTATGATTTGTCTAAATTTATTGGCCATTTGTCATAATTATAGACGATATGTACTCCTGAAAATATACATATAGAGATAATATACGCACGAATAAACCCAAAAAAGAATCCAAATACAGTATCTAAA
>CACLWP010000025.1 GCA_902610675.1 uncultured Pelagibacteraceae bacterium
CATCAAATTTTTTATGTAATGGGGGAAAAGCTCTTTGAGAACAGTCTAATCTATCACATGTCCTACATGACACACCTATTGGTATTTCTGTAGATTTATCGTTAATGTTTAAATTTTCAGAGTAAATGAACTCCTTAGCATATTTTGCTTCGCATCCCAATCCTATAGATAAAATGCTTTTCGATTGTCCAAATCTTCCAATTCCTTTTTCAACGGTTCTAGCAATACATACATACTTTTCACCATTAGACATTTTACTTACTGCAGCTTGAATAACCCCAGGTCTCGTCAAAGCTGAGTAAACGTTCCAACGTGGACAAGCACCACCATATCTTGGGATTTCTATTCCAGATAATGAAAATCTTTTTGAAATATTTCCAGCCATATCCACTCTTAAAAAATGAAATGGTATTCCTGGTAATTTTGGATCTTGTAAACAAGTTACTCTGTGAGCTACCTGTTCAAAAGAAGTTGCAAAGGTGTTTTGCAATAATTCTAAATCATATTTTAGCTTTTTACATTCCGCATGAAATAATTTGTAGGGCATTAGTATTGCTGCTCCACAATAATTTAATAATGCAACTTTAGTCAATTTTTTAGATTCATCTGAAGGAAATTTAAATTTAGTTAAATATTCCTCAATTTCTTTATCAGAGCCCTCTTGAGCTATTTGAGCCGCCGCATGCAATTTTTTTGTTTCTAAAGAGCTATAGTCACTTAATAAAAGTTCTTTTTTATTTTTCCTATAGATTTTAGAAAAAGGTTTTTTTTCTTCAGGAATAACATCTTTTACAGATATACCATATTCTGATTTTAAATAATCGCACAAAGCTATATATCTTGTTCGATTATTTTTTTGAACTTTTTCAAAAACTTCGTTTGCAAAATCCTCTAATTTTGGAAAATAGTTTTTATGCTCTTGTAAAAAATCTGAAATGACTTCACCTGGAAATGAATTTTTTCTATTATCAACAATTTTACCAGATATTGTCTCAATTTTATTGATCATTTCGTGATCCTTTTTTTTTAAAATATCTCCAAGTCTTACTATTGCTCTGCCAATTTTTGGATTCGTGCCAACAAGATCTTTAACTTCTGGGCCTAAAATATCTAAATCTTCAAACAGTTTGTCATCAAGAATTTCTGACAAAGTATTTTCTAAGTTAATATCAGTTTTTGAGGTTAATTGAGAAAGCTCAATATTAAGCTTTTCACAGATTTTTAAGAGTAAATCTCCATCAATTTTTCTTTTTCCACCCTCTATTAAGTTTAAATAACTAGGTGAAATATTTAATTCCTCAGCTAATTTATTAGCTTGAAGACCTAATTGTCGTCGAAAAGCCTTGATTTTTGGTCCTATTTTTAAATCTAATTGACTCATATTTTCTATTTGTAAATTTTGTAAATTTATTTTTACAAAATTTTTCTTTGATTTACAAGCCTTTTATACTTTTTAGTAGATTTTGTAAATTTTGTAAATTATAAGATTTACATGGACGAAAAATTAAAAAACACTGAAAACGAAGCTCAAATCATCAAACATGAAGATCTAGCTAGACACAATAGTAGAGGTATCTACATGAGAGATGATCATTGTGATTGGGGTTCTAGTGGAATGAATGATTTAATTGAGACACCTAGAGACTCAAACTAAATCTTATAATTTCTACTAAATTTCATTTTTCAATAATAGCTTTTAAAACCAAAGGAAACGATAATGAGTGCTGAAAACATCTCATACGACTTAAAAAGATTTGCAGGGATTAAAAGAGATTATACTCCAGAAGAAGTTGAGAGACTTAGAGGTTCAATTAAAATCGAATATTCACTTTGTAAACAACAATCCACTAAATTATGGAAATTGTTAAATACTGAAAATTATGTAAATACTCTTGGATCTTTATCAGGTAACCATGCGGTACAACATGCAAAAGCTG
The DNA here is from genome assembly GCA_902610675.1 of uncultured Pelagibacteraceae bacterium. Classification (GTDB taxonomy): domain Bacteria; phylum Pseudomonadota; class Alphaproteobacteria; order Pelagibacterales; family Pelagibacteraceae; genus Pelagibacter. Next base: position 1,938 of record CACLWP010000025.1, read on the forward strand.
GTTTAAAAGCAATTTATTTAAGTGGTTGGCAGGTAGCAGCTGATGCTAATAGCGCAGGCGAAATGTATCCTGATCAATCTTTATATCCTTACGATAGTGCTCCTAAATTAGTAGACTCTATGAATAATGCATTAATTAGAGCAGATCAAATTCAACACATGGAATTAAAAGATGGTGATATGAAAAAAGAAAAAAGAATTGATTATATGCTACCAATTATAGCTGACGGTGAGGCCGGATTTGGTGGACCTTTAAACGTATTCGAGCTTGCTAAAAAATTTATTAAAGCAGGCGCTGCTGGTGTCCATTTTGAAGATCAATTAGCTAGTGAAAAAAAATGCGGACATATGGGTGGAAAAGTACTAGTTCCAACAGGAACCATGATTAAAAATTTAAAAGCAGCAAGATTAGCGGCTGATATAGCTGATGTTCCTTTAATTATCCTAGCCAGAACTGATGCTAATGCAGCGAAATTAATTACAAATGATTACGACGAAAATGATAAACCCTTTTTAACTGGAGACAGATCACCTGAGGGTTTTTATTATGTTAAAGCAGGTATAGATCAAGCAATTTCAAGAGGGCTTGCCTACGCTCCATACTCTGATTTAATTTGGTGTGAAACAGCAACACCAAATCTTGAAGAAGCAAAAAAATTTGCAAATGCAATTCATGAAAAATTTCCTGGAAAACTTTTAGCTTATAATTGTTCTCCATCATTTAATTGGAAAAAACATTTATCCGACTCTGAAATAGCTTCGTTTCAACAAAAAATTAGTGAGATGGGTTATAAATTTCAATTTATAACATTAGCAGGTTTTCACACTCAAAATATTGCTATTTTTGAGTTAGCAGAAAAGTATAAAAAAGAAGGTATGGCTGCATACTCAAAAATTCAACAACTAGAATTTGCTCGTGAAAAAGATGGATATACTAGCGTAAAACATCAAAGAGAAGTTGGTACATCTTATTTTGATGCGGTGTCGAATACAATAAGTAGTGGTAAAAGTTCAACCACGGCAATGGAAGGCTCAACAGAGTCAGAGCAATTTCAATAAGAATATTTACGAATATAATATTAGCTAATAAATACCCTAAATATGATGGGTCGATTACGACTTAATATTGTAACCTTTTTTTAAGAGAATTGAGACAGAGATCACACATATCACTAAAAATGAGACCATTGATCCTACACTTATCCAAATATTAAAATCTGATATTCCGTAAAATGAAAATCTTAAACCATCAATTAAATAAACTACTGGATTGAAATAAGAAACAGTTTGCCAGAATGGTGGCAACATATCAAGACTATATAAACTACCCCCTAAAAATACCATTGGTGTAATAACTAATGATGGAACAATAGACATTTGTTCAAAGTTTTTACTTATAACACCAATTAAAAAACCAAATAATGCAAAAGTAAAGGAGACTAAAACCAATAAAAATATCATTAATACTGGATACTCAACAGACACATCAGCAAAAAAAGAAGCTGTAATAAAGATTACAGCGCCAACAATTAAAGTTTTGGTAGCTCCTGCTCCTACAAAAGCTAAGACTGTTTCAAGTGTAGAAATAGGTGCAGCTAAGATCTCAGTAATGGTTCCATTAAATTTTGGAAAAAATATCCCAAATGAAGTATTACTTATTGATTGAGTGAGTAATGTTAGCATTAATAATCCTGGAACGATGTATGAACCATAACTCACGCCATCAATTTTTTGAATGTAACCTCCAATCACTGATCCAAAAACAACAAAATATAATGACGTGGATATTACTGGTGATAGAAGCG
>CACLWP010000026.1 GCA_902610675.1 uncultured Pelagibacteraceae bacterium
CAATCTCTGCAAAAACATACTTTAACTGAGTGAAATCACTATAAAAATTGATCAAAATTTTTTCATTATCATTTTTTAAATCAATTGTTCCGACAGGAATTCCACTTTTGAAAATGGAGCCAGTACCTGATGTGTATGCAATTCCTTTATCATCGATTTTGTTTACAAGATCATTTTTGATATATTTAATTTCACCTTTTTTATCTCTATTACCAACAACAATCGCTTGAACATTTCCAGGGGTGATAGAAACTGGAATATTTGAATTTAAGTCAGTTAATAATAATACTCTCGAATTGGTATAATTTACTTCAATGACCCGTCCCACAAGATAGCTTCGATCATAAATATTTGTACCTATCTTTATTTTTTCCTTACTGCCTTTATTGATTACAATTGATCTTAAGAAAGGACTTTCGTGATCAACAATTACTTTTGCTAAAATCTTATTTGAAGTAATGGTATAACCATCAATAAGACTTTTAAGTTCATCATTTTCACTTTTGATGATTTTAGTTGAAATATTTTCAGACTTTAATTGATCTAACTCTTCTTTGGTTCTTTTAAACTCTTTATAAAAATTAGTATATTCATTTAAATTTAAATAAGAAGATTTGATAAAATTTTCTGGTATTGAAACTATAAAAGAAGACCTGTAAACAATTTCTTTTATAAATGACTTTGTTAAGCTTATTGCTTTGAAATTTAAACTAGATAAAACAATTATAAAAATTGAAAAAAAAATTAAAGTTAATAAAGAAAATTTCTGTTTAGTACTTTTTTTTAGAAAAGCAGATCTAATTGCTATTATAAAATCATCTCTGCTTTCAGCCATCTTTCTTAATATTCAGTCAGCATAGTAGAGAATGTTTGTTCTTGATCCAGGGCCTTACCAGTACCAATAGCAACGCATGACAATGGGTCCTCAGCAATGTGCACTGGCAATCCTGTTTCTTTAGAAAATCTTCTATCTATATTTTTTAATAAAGCCCCACCTCCTGTCAAAGTAAGCCCCATATCAACAAGGTCTGCTGACAACTCCGGGGGTGTAGCTTCAAGGGCATCTTTAATACCATTGACCATTTCTCTTAAAATACCATCTAGTGCCTCCGCAGTATCTTCTTCAGTAATATTTACCTCTTTTGGAGTTCCCGATCTTAAATCTCTGCCTTTAACAGCATAAGTATTATTGTTTGATGGAATAGCAGTACCAATTTCTTTTTTAATTTTTTCAGCAGTGCTGTCTCCTATCATAAGGTTATATTCTTTTCTCATATAATTAACTAAAGCTCCATCCATAGCATCTCCAGCAACTCTTAAAGATTTTGAGTAGACTAAACCTCCTAATGACATTACAGCAATTTCACTTGTTCCACCTCCAATATCAACAACCATTGATCCTGTAGCTTCTGAAATTGGTAAACCCGCACCAATCGCTGCAGCTATTGGTTCCTCAATTAATTGAACTCTTCTAGCCCCTGCAGCCAAAGCACTATCTTGAATTGCTTTTCTTTCAACTGGAGTAGATCCAGTGGGTACACAAATTAATATTCTTGGATTAGCAAATGTTCTGCCTTTATGAACCTTTTTAATAAAGTGTTTAATCATTTCCTCAGTGACTATAAAATCAGCAATAACACCATCTCTTAAAGGTCTAATTGCACTAATATTTCCAGGTGTTCTTCCTAACATCGTTTTTGCTTCGTCCCCTACAGCTAAAACCTGTTTTTTTCCACTTTGCTCTACAATTGCTACAACAGATGGTTCATTTAGAACTACACCTTGTCCTTTTACTACAACTAACGTATTTGCAGTTCCAAGGTCGATAGCCATGTCCTGGCTCCATATTTTTTTTACACTATCAAATAAACCCATTATATACTCTCCTTCAATTTTTTTGGTTCGATGTTTTTATAAAGAGATTTTTTCTCTCTTTTTATAAGCATTTTATTTAAGGCATTTAAATATGCATTTGCTGATGCTACTAAAGTATCTGTGTCAGCTGATTGACCAACAGTAGTTCTGTCATTTTCTTCAATTTTAACACTCACTGTTGCTTGTGCATCAGTTCCCTCTGTGACTGCGTGAACTTGATAAAGAGATAGTTTTACGTCGTGAGGATAAAGTTCTTTTATACATTTAAATATCGCATCAACTGGACCATCTCCAGTTTGAGAGGTCTTTTTTACTTCACCAAAAACATCTAAAGTCATGTCAGCTCTTTGTGGTTCACCAGTGCCTGCAAAGACTTTTAATGATTTTAAATTGATTGCATTTATCTTGTTATCTATAATTAAACTATCATCAACTAATGCAACAATGTCTTCATCATAGATGTGTTTTTTCTTATCAGCTAAAATCTTAAATTTACCAAATGCTGCTTGTACAACATCATCTGTTACATCAGCATAACCTAAGTCACTTAATTTATCTTTAAATGCGTGACGTCCAGAGTGTTTACCCATGACTAAAGACGTTTTTTTTACACCAACACTTTCTGGTGTCATTATTTCATATGTCTCTCTATTTTTTAACATTCCATCTTGATGAATTCCTGATTCGTGAGCAAAAGCATTCTTTCCAACTATGGCTTTATTAAATTGAACAGGAAAACCGGTTGCATTTGATACAATTTTAGATGCTTTGCTAATTAGCTCAGTTTTAATTCCTGTCTCGTATGGTAATAAGTCGTCTCGTGTCTTTATAGCCATTACAATTTCCTCAAGTGCTGCATTACCAGCTCTTTCACCTATTCCATTTATAGTACATTCAATTTGTCTAACTCCTGCTGATAAACCTGACAAAGCATTAGCTACCGCAAGCCCTAAATCATTATGACAGTGTGCAGAGATAATAGCTTTATCAATATTTGGTACGTTATTTTTTATTGATGTTATAGTTTTAGCAAATTCTTCTGGTATAGAATAACCAACAGTATCAGGAATATTTATTGTAGTTGCGCCACATTTAATAGCAAGTTCTATTGTTTTATACATAAATTCTAAATTTGTTCTTGTGCCATCCTCACATGACCACTCAACGTCATCGGTAAATTTTTTAGCATAAGTGACACTCTCTTTAATAGCACCTAAAACTTGTTCATCAGTCATATTAAGCTTATGTTTCATATGAACTGGACTTGTTGAAATAAATGTATGTATACGAAATCTTTTTGCAAATTTTAAAGACTCATGACAAGCGTCTATATCTTTCTTAGTTGCTCTAGCTAAACCACAAGGAATTGAGTTTTTTACACTTTTACTTATCGCACTTACTGCCTCAAAATCACCAGGGGATGATATTGGAAAACCAGCTTCAATAATGTCAATTCCCATCTCATCAAATACTCTAGAAATTTGAATTTTTTCCTCAACACTCATTGAGGCTCCAGGCGATTGCTCACCGTCTCTCATTGTTGTGTCAAAAATAAATACTTTATCTTTCTCAGCCATTTT
>CACLWP010000027.1 GCA_902610675.1 uncultured Pelagibacteraceae bacterium
TAATAAGAAGTTGATTAATAAATTGTAGATAAATATAAAACAAAAAATATAGAATAGAAAAATTATTCCTTTAGAATTAAAGATGTATCCAGTTGAGGTTAAAAGTACGATGAATAGGCTAATTGATAAAGCAAGCTTAGATTGTGATTTTTTTTTTAGGTGAGATTTAACAATATCATTTTTCATTAGGCATCATGATAGTTATTAAAGATATTTATTCATCATCAATTTTGTCCTACTTTGACATTCAAATTGATCATTAAAGTTTAAAAAATATTCAAATAAATAACAATTTTACTTATTACCCTTATTCATTTATAAATATTTGCATAAATACTCATGAAATTCATTAATGCCCTTGTGGTGAAATTGATAGACACAAAGTACTATAGAGAATAATTTTTTAAAAGAAAGTTTTTTAAAAAAAATTTAAAATATTTTTACAGATTTTTTCACTTATAATTAAGTTTCCTTCATCATTATAGTGGTTTGAGTCTACATATAGATTAATATCTAGATCATTAAATATATTTGAAATATCAATAATTTCATTCGGTAGTCTAGATAAAACTTCATCATAAAAGTTAGATAATTGACCATAATAACTTAATGGCCATTTCATTCTTTTTCTAAATTTTTCTAAAAGTTCTTTTTCATAAGAATTTAACTCTTTCTTTGCCTCTAAAGTAGGTTGAAGATATGAGAAAATGGGCACATTGTATGCCTTACTTATTTCATGAATTAATTTATGAGTTATTAAATATGAATTGGCAATTTTAGATATTTTTGTATTTGTTATATTTTCATCGAAACTGAATTTATCTAAATTAGTTTTTCTTGAGTTGTTATCTTTGATATTAATAACCCAATTAATTAATCTAGAAATACTTCTCATTTCATGAATTATTTGATCTTTTCTTCCTCTATGACCTGCTTTATTTATATAATCTAACGGTCCATGAATACCTGGGTTACTATCAAAGGCCACCCAATTTTTCATCATTCCAAAATGTCCATCATTTCTTCCATCTAGTATAATAATCATTTTTGGATTATAACGACTTATAATATTTACAGCTCTTTGAAATTCTTGGTATGAATAATCTCCCTGAAAACCTCCATTTGCTACCACAACTTTTTTTGTAAGATTTTTATTTAAACATAATTCTAACTGAGCAGGTATAGTTTTCATATTTGATGAAGCACCCCAACCCTCAACAGTTGACCCACCTAAGACAAATATTGCATTTTGTAATTCGTCTTTATTTCTTAATATACCATTATGAACAAGTCCTGTAGAGTCTGTAGATAGTGCAGGATAACCTAATCTTGTTGTACTTTTTATGTTAGGTTTATGTCTAGCTCCTCCTGCAAAGGTTACTTCGAAACTATTATTAAAGGACCTGTCATCTTTAAGTGGAAAATTTAAAAAAAATAAAAAAACCTCTATTATTAGAAATATCAAAAAAGTAATAAATGATATAATTAAAAAATCTCCTAATAATTTTCTTATCATTATGCAAATAAACTTATAACTTAAGAAATTGATAGATGAAATGAAAAAATTTTACTTATTACTCTTGTTCAATTATAAATATTATCATAAACACTTATGAAATTCATTAATGCCCTCGTGGTGAAATTGGTAGACACAAAGGACTTAAAATCCTTGCCGCTTGCGGAGTGCCAGTTCGAGTCTGGCCGAGGGCACCACTAAATGAAAAAAATTCAAATTATTTCTGATAAAAATTTAAATTCAAAAAGAATAAACTCAAAAAACCTAATATCATAATAGTTATTGGTGGTGATGGATTTATGCTCCAGACCTTAAAAAAAAATAAAAAATCTAAAAAATTTTTTTATGGAATAAATTCTGGTAATTATGGTTTCTTAATGAATAAATTTTCATCGAAAACAATTTTAAAAAACTTATATAAGGCAAATATAATAACTATTTCACCACTAGAAATGACTGTAAAAAATAATAAAAATCAAATTAGAAAACATCTAGCAATTAACGAAGTTTCGATATTAAGACAAAGTAGACAGGCAGCTTCACTGTCAATAAATCATGGTTCAAAACAAGTTATTAAGGAATTAGTTTCAGATGGTGTGCTTGTTTCAACACCTGCAGGAAGTACTGCTTATAATTTATCAGTGCATGGACCAATATTAAGTTTAAATTCAAAAAAGCTATCTATTTCACCGATCAGCCCATTTCGACCCAGAAGATGGAGGGGGAAGATAGTAAGTTATAAGTCAAAAATAATAATTAAAAATTTGAGTCCTAAAAAAAGACCGATTAGTGCTGTAGCAGATAACATTGAGGTGAGGAATGCAAAAGACATTACTGTTAAAACTAAACAAAATATAAAATTTAATCTCATGTACGATAAAAATAGAAGTCTACAAAATAAAATTAAGATTGAACAGTTAAGAAGAGAAACCTCTTGATGGTGCCCCCGCACGGATTCGAACCGCGGACCTATTGATTACAAATCAATTGCTCTACCAGCTGAGCTACAAGGGCATGCGCAATAACTAATAACTATTTACTAATTAATCAACTCTTTTTTTGATAGTTCAAATGGTGAAATGCAATTGCAGCACTATTTGATATGTTTAAGCTTTCAATCTTTTCGTTAATTTTAATTTTGATCAAAAAGTCTGCGTATTTAGAAGTATGAAAATGCATTCCCGTACCCTCAGATCCAAAAAGAAGTATATTATTTCCCTTCCATTCAATATTTGTAAGGTCTTTATTTCCTTCACTATCAAAACCGTACACCCAAAAATTTTTATCTTTTAAATTTTTTAATGTTGAATTTATGTTTGATACTTCAAAAATATTTAAATATTCAATTGATCCACATGCTGCTTTATACATTAATTTGCTCTCACTCGGAAAATTTCTTTCTTTTATAATTAGCCCATCAATATTAAAAGCTTTTGCACTTCTAATAATTGCACCTATATTTCTTGGGTCAGTTACGCCGTCTAAACAAACTAACGTTAAATTCTCTTTTTGTTTTATGAAATCTTTTAAAATTGGTTTCTCAAGGGGCTCTATCTCAGCTACATAACCTTGGTGTAACAAATTCTCTTTTGTTGTGTACTTATCTAATTCTTTTTTTGTTTTAAAATATACTTTGACATTCTTTAGTAGATTTTTTTTTGAGTCTTTTCTGTGGATATTTTTTTTACTTTCCTCAGTTAAAAAAACTCTCAAAACCTTCCTTAGTGGATTTTTAAGTGCTTCAATAACTGCATGTTGACCAACGATGAAAAATGATGATTTATTCATAAATTGTACTATGTTTTACACGTTTTTTTTA
>CACLWP010000028.1 GCA_902610675.1 uncultured Pelagibacteraceae bacterium
TGAAAAATACTTATGAGAAACCGTCAGAGAAAAAAAAAAGAATACTACAAGAAAATATAAAAAGAGTAAAAAAACTAAACAAGCTAAAAAATAGAGTTTAAATTTATCGCGGGGTGGAGCAGTCTGGTAGCTCGTCAGGCTCATAACCTGAAGGTCGGCGGTTCAAATCCGTCCCCCGCAACCAACTAAATTTTAAATTTAGATTTCTTACTATCTAATAAAAAAGCTTTAACTGTTTCAATTGTAAGCTGATTAAATGATTTTCCAAACTTTTCAATTTTTTCAATTATATTTGGTGGTATCGTAATTATCTGACAACCTAGTTGTTTTGCCTGAATATAATTATAAGGCTCCCTAACACTAGCCCATAAAATTTCAACATTTTTATAATTTTTTGCAAATTTAATACTTTTTAAAAACTCAGGCACTGGATCCTTACCTGTGTCTGCAGCTCTTCCTGCAAAGATAGATATGATTACTTTTGTTTTCTTATTTATCACTTTTAAAATTTTTTTAGTTTGATTTGATGTGTATACTGCAGTTATATTGAGCTTTATATTTTGACTATTTAGTTCTTTGATTGCTTCACCCATAAACTTGTTCTTTGAATTTACAACTGGAACTTTCACATAAACGTTTCTTCCCCAGGCGTTAATTTTTAATCCTTGATTAACTATAGATTTATTATTGTCAGCAAAAACCTCAAAAGAAATGGGTTTTTTATTGCAAATTTTAAGTAATTGTTTCGAATATAATTGATAATTTTTTGCTCCAGCTTTCCTCATTAAACTAGGATTTGTTGTAAAACCTTTGACTATACTTTTATTGTTAAATTTTTTTATAGTATCTAAATCCGCAATATCACAAAAAATTTTTATACTCATCTAATTCTATAAATTTTTTGTAATATCCTCTGTCATTTTTTTTGCATCAGCAAACAACATCAGTGTATTTTCTTTATAAAAAAGATCATTATCAATTCCTGCATATCCTGGTGACAAACTTCTTTTGACAAATAATACAGATTTACATTTTTCTACATCAAGAACAGGCATTCCATAAATTGGGCTTTGAGGGTCAGTTTTTGCAACTGGATTTGTCACATCATTGGCTCCGATTACAAATGCCACATCTGCATTTGCAAAATCATTATTTATTTCCTCTAATTCAAAAACTTCATCATATGGAACATTCGCCTCAGCTAACAAAACATTCATATGCCCTGGCATTCTTCCTGCTACAGGGTGAATAGCATATGAAACTTTTATGTCATTTTTCTTTAAAGTATCTACCATTTCTCTGAGTGCATGTTGGGCTTGTGCAACAGCCATCCCATAACCCGGTACAATTATTACTGATGAAGCATTTTTCATTAAAAAAGCTGCATCATCTGCGTTACCACTTTTTACTGGTCTTTGTTCTTTTTTAGTAGCGCTAGTTTCATTTGTTGCTCCAAAGCCACCTAAAATAACGTTAAAGAATGAACGATTCATACCTTTACACATTATATAGGATAAGATTGCACCTGATGATCCAACCAATGCTCCAGTAATAATCAATGCAGTATTCTCTAAAGTAAATCCAATCCCTGCAGCTGCCCAACCTGAATAAGAATTTAACATTGAAATTACTACTGGCATGTCTGCTCCTCCAATCGGAATAATCAGAAGAAAACCTATTAGAAAAGATACTGCCAATAATATCCAAAATAAATTTGATGATTGTGTTGAGCATAAATAATAAATTAAAACTAAAATTGAAATTAATATGACTGCATTTAACGGATGTTGACCTCTAAATGTGATTGGCGAACCAGACATAATTCCCTGTAGTTTTAAAAAAGCAATTATTGAGCCAGAAAATGTTATTGCACCAACTGCAGCACCTATTGACATTTCGATTAAACTTCCAAGCTTAATATTTCCTTGTGATCCGAGATTAAATGCCTCGGGATTTAAAAAGGCAGAAATTGCAACAAATACAGCAGCTAGTCCAACCAAACTGTGAAATCCAGCAACCAACTCAGGCATAGCAGTCATCGGAATTTTGTATGCTATAAACGCTCCAATAGAACCGCCGATTAAAATAAATAATAAAACATAAATTAATCCAGTAGAAAAGTTACCAACTGATAAAAAAGTTACAGTTACAGCGATAATCATTCCTAGAATTCCAAAAAAATTTCCTTGTCTAGATGTTTCTGGTGAAGACAGGCCTCTCAATGCAAGTATAAATAATACCCCGGAAACTAAATAAAAAATCGCAGATAAATTTGCAGATATCATTATTTACCCTTTTTCTTTTTTTTATACATCGCTAACATTCTTTGAGTTACAAGAAAACCACCAAAGATGTTTATTGCAGCTAGGGCTATGGCAACAAACCCAAAAATGCTTGAAGTATTAAATACATTTTCAGAATTTCCTGATAAACCGGCAATAATCGCTCCAACAATAATTACAGATGAAATCGCATTAGTTACTGACATCAATGGGGTGTGTAAGGATGGGGTTACACTCCATACAACATAATATCCAACAAATATTGAAAGGATAAATATACTAAGTCTAAATATTAAAGGATCTATTTCCATATTATTTCATTAATGTTTTTGATATTATTTCATCTTCTAAATTAATATTTACTTTTTTTTTTTCTTTGTCGAACAAATTATCAACAAAGTTAAATATATTCTTTGCATATAAATTAGATGCTGAAACAGGTAACTTATTTAATATATTTCTTTCACCCATTATTTTAACTCCATTTTTTTCAATTACTTTATCTACTTCTGTATATGCTGTATTTCCCCCCTGAATGGCGGCTAAATCATATACAACTGAACCAGGCTGCATATTCTTTATCATATTTTCTTTAATTATTATTGGTGCTTTTTTTCCAGGAATTAATGCTGTACAAATTATAATATCAATTTTTTTTAAAGTTTCAGCTAATAATTCCTCTTGTTTTTTTTTAAAATTATCAGATGCTTCTTTCGCATAACCACCTTCTGTCTCAAGATTTTCTGAGCCTTCTACTGTTAAAAACTTTCCCCCTAAACTTTCAACTTGTTCCTTTGAAGCGCTTCTTACATCAGTTGCAAAAACTATTGCACCCATTCTTTTTGCAGTAGCAATAGCTTGAAGTCCAGCAACACCTGCTCCAACAACTAAAACTTTCGCTGCTGGGATTGTTCCTGCTGCTGTCATCATCATAGGCACGGC
>CACLWP010000029.1 GCA_902610675.1 uncultured Pelagibacteraceae bacterium
GATGTTCATTTACTTAAGGAATTTAAATTGGAGTTTATTCAAAGATTTATAAAAAGACATGATTATATAATGTGCCAAAAATATTTACCCAAAATAAGTAAAGGAGACAAAAGAGTATTTTTAATTAATGGAAAAATATGTGGTGCCATATCAAGAATACCTAAGAAAGGTTCCTATCTAAGTAATATGAGTAAGGGTGCTATAGCAAAAAATACACAACTAACCAAATTAGAGATGAAAATATCAAAAAAAATTGCTAAAGATTTAAAAAAAGAAAAAATTTACTTTGCTGGAGTTGATTTTATTGATCAAAAACTGAATGGGGATATAAATGTTACTTCTCCTACTGGATTAAAAACTTTATTCGATATTTCAAAAATTAATCTTGCCAAGACTTTTTGGAAAGATTTAAAAGCGTGAAAGATTTAACAAATCAACAAAAAGGATCTTTGCTTGCTTTTGTGGCTGTGATTTTTATTACACCGGACTCTTTATTTATCAGATTATCTAATATTGATACTTGGGGCCTTGTTTTTTACAGAGGAATAATCCCTTTCATAACTGTTTTTTTTGGAATGTTGTTAATTTACAAATTAAATTTTTTTAAAATACTTTTTACAAGTGGTATTCATGGTATTATATATATAATTACTTTCAGCATCACTAATATTACTTTTGTAGTTTCTATTCAAAATACAAATGTAGCTAACACACTTGTAATGATAGCCTCCGCACCTATGCTATCAGCTATTTTAGGTACATTTTTTTTAAAAGAGCTTCCCGATAGAAAAACATGGATTTCAATAATTATTACTTTTACTGCCGTTGTTTATATTTTTTATGACTCAATAAAACTTGGTAACTTTTATGGAGATATTTTAGGATTTATAACTGCAATTGGTCTTGCTGTTGGTGCTATTACGATAAGATCTGCAAAATTAAAAAATTTGGTTCCAGCAGCAGTGGTGGGGAAACTGTTTGTTGCTACTTTCGCATTATTGTTTATAGAAAGTTTTGTCTTAGTGGAAAAAGACCAAATAATTGTGCCTTTAATGTGCGTTCTATGTGTTGCTATACCATTTGTTTTAGTGACAATTGCCCCAAGATTTATACCTGCTGCTGAGGTAAATCTTTTCTTTTTATTGGAAACAATTATAGGTCCAATTTGGGTTTGGTTGATTATAAAAGAACAGCCAAGTATTGAAACCCTACAAGGTGGAGCCATAATAATAGCCACTATTGCAACTCACTCTTTTTTGAAGCTTCGAAAATCTTAATTACTACCGCAATTAAGTCTTGATTTACTTGTAGACGACGGATAATTAGCACGTTTTTATGTATAAAGTTTTAAAGAATTCTTGGGCATTATTTTTAGGTATGAGCTTTATAATGATGGCTTACGGTTTTCAAGGATCATTGCTTGGAGTAAGAGCAGTTCAGGAAGAATTTAGTTTGACTGCAACTGGTTTTTTGATGTCAGGTTATTTTATCGGATATTTTGTTGGTGCAGCAACAATTCCTAATATTATTTCAAGAGTTGGTCATGTAAGAGTTTTTGCAGCATTTGCATCTTTGGCATCTTTAATTATTTTAATTCATTCAATTTTGATTCATCCTTATATTTGGTTTATTTTAAGACTGTTAACTGGAATAAGCATGGTTTGTATGTACACAGTTGCAGAAAGTTGGCTTAATGATAGATCAAGCAATAAGAATAGAGGAAGTGTTTTATCGATTTATATGGTTATCCTTTATGGATCTATTGGAATCGGAATGTTTTTATTAAATTTTAGCACCCCAAAAAATTTCCAACCTTTTATATTAGTTTCTATAATCACTTCTTTAGCATTAATACCAATTTTATTAACTAAAAAGAAACCACCAACTTTCAAAAAAATTAAAGCCATGACTTTTGATGAACTTTATAAGGCATCTCCATTTGGCATAGTAAGTTCTTTTTTTTATGGGACAATACAATCAGCTTTATTTACTTTGTTAGCAGTTTACGCAACTTCAATGAATTTTTCTATCTTTGAGATCTCAATTGTTACATTTTTATTAGCGATTTCTGGAGCAGTTGCTCAATTTCCCGTTGGTAAAGTTTCTGATTATTATGATCGAAGAAAAGTTATTGTTTTTTCTACTTTTGGTGCTGCAATTTTTTCAATTCTAACCATATTAGTTACTGGACAGATGTATTTACCCGATGGTTTAGCAACAAGTAAAACATGGTTTTATATATTCTTTATTTTATTTTCCTTTTGTAGTTTACCAATGTTCTCTTTAATACTTGCTCACACAAATGATTATATTACCAAAGATAAATTTGTTGCTGCAGGTGCTGGACTGCAATTCACGTTTGGTTTAGGAGCTATAAGCGGTCCGTTTTTGTGTTCTTTGTTTATGGATTTAGTCGGCTCAAATGGTTTTTTCATTTTTTTATTTTTTTTCCATTCTTTAATAGGACTATTTGGAATTTATAGAATGAATGTTAGACAAACTAAAGATAATCCAGATTCTCAATTTGTTGCTATGCCTCAAACAATTACTCCAGCTGGCATCGAACTAAATCCTACAACTGAACCAATAGAGGAGCCAACAAAGGATTAAATATAAGGAAATTAATTAAGTTTATCAATATACTTGGACATTTTACTTAAAACCTGTTTTTTATTCAACTTATCCGTTCTTATTAAAATTGCATCTTTTACTTTAATCAATGGACTATTTTTTCTTTTTTTGTCCATCAAAGTTCTTTTTCTAAGAGATTTTCTCATATTTTTTAAAGAAACTTTTTTTTTAATATCTAGCCACCTTCTGTAACTTGCAACTTTAATACTACACTTGAAATAGAATGCTAAATCATATTTTGGTCTTTTCGCTAATATTTTACTTGCGATGTCCCTGCCTTCCACACAAATTTTTTTATTCTTTTTAATTAATTTTTTTTGAAAGTTGTTTATTATTTTTCTAATATTTTTGTTTTTAGATAAAACTGCTACGTGATTACTAATTTGTTCAGAGTGTAAATCTAATTTAGCTATTCTTTTATATGAAATTTTACTAAATTTTTTCTTTAAAAAAATAATTTCGTTTTTTGGTTTATTTTTAATAATTAATTTGCTGGCATATCTATATAATAATCCCGAATTTATAAGCGTTAATTTGTATCT
>CACLWP010000030.1 GCA_902610675.1 uncultured Pelagibacteraceae bacterium
AAGTTTAGCTATTGAATACGCAAAAAAAAATATTAATGTAAATTGCATATCTCCAGGATTTATTAAGACAGCTATGACAGATAAAATTGAGGAAAAATTTAAAGATATAATTGTTTCTAAAATACCGTCTGCAAGACTAGGAGAGCCAGATGATATAGCTAATGCAGTTCTTTTTTTAGCATCTAGTCAATCAGATTATGTTAATGGAGAAACATTACATGTGAATGGGGGCATGTATATGGCTTGACAATCTAAGTAATTTAACTATTACAGTTAAAATAATAAAAGGATCATTATGTCTGAAGATGTTTCAAGTAAAGTAAAAAAAATAGTAGCCGATCACCTAGGAATTGATGAATCAAAAGTTACAGAGGAGTCTAGTTTTATTGATGATTTAGGAGCTGATAGCTTAGATACTGTTGAATTAGTAATGGCTTTTGAAGAGGAATTTGGTTCAGAAATTTCTGACAGTGAAGCAGAAAAAATATTAACAGTTGGTGATGCAGTTAAATTTATTGAAGGCAAAGCTAACTAAAAAATTTTAATGCCCTCAGTCAATGACGGGATAATGGTAATACTTTCCTCTCCTTCTGGAGCGGGTAAAACAACATTAGTAAGTTTACTATCTAAACAAGAAAATTTTGAAATTTCAATTTCTCATACTACTAGAGAACCTAGACAAGGTGAGACTCCTGACAAAGATTATTATTTTGTTAATGATCAAGAATTTAAAAGATTAATAAATAATCAAGAATTTATAGAGTATGCAAAAGTTTTTAATAATTATTATGGGACAACTAGAACGCCAATTATTGATAATTTAAACAAAGGAAAAAATGTATTATTCGATATAGATTGGCAAGGTGCAGATCAAATTAAAAATAAAAAATTAGATTATAAATTAATTACTTTTTTTATCTTACCTCCAAGCAAAGAAATTTTATTTGATAGACTTTCAAATAGAGATATGAAAGATAAGCTTATAGCAGAAGAAAGAATGCAACAATTTGATAGAGATGTGCTTCATTGGATAAATTATGATTATGTAGTTATAAATGATGATCTTGCAAAATGTTATTCAAAGATTAAAAATTTGATCAATGCTGAAATTAATAATGGATCAAAAGATTACGATCTTGATTATATTAGAAGTCACGTAGAGAAATTAACTTCTTGAGTATTCGTACTGTTTTGTTAATTCATAGTAAGTGTCAAAATCTAAATTTTGCGGTCTTAAATTAAGATTAATTCCCATTTGAGAAGCTATATTCTCGTTATTATTAAATAAATGATAGTATGGTTTTTTTATTATTTTTCTCCTGTGCATAAAAAACATCCTAGTAATTTTTTCAAGATTCTTTGGATTCTTAAATTTTAGAAAATTTTTTTTTGGTTCAAAAAACAAAACAGAACTATCAATTTTTGGTTTCGGTTGAAAACTAGATGGTTTTATATCAAAAATTTTTTTTATTTTTAGTCTCCAATTAGCTAAAATAGATAATCTACCATAATCCCTAGTATTGAAATTTGATATTATTCTATCCGCAACTTCTTTTTGGAACATAAGTACTAGACAATCAAACCAAATTTTTTTTTGACTCAAATTTAATATCCATTTACTTAAGATTTCAGTTGAGATATTGTACGGTAAATTACCGAAAACAATTAAATTTTGATCATCTAAAAGACTCTCATTTACCTTCAAAACATCTTCATTTATAATTTTAACATCTCTGTCAAATTTATTTTGAAGCAAGTCAACCAGATTATTATCTTTTTCAATTAATATAATTTTTTTTGGTTTTTTTTTTAATATTTCTACTGTTAAATTACCTGTGCCAGGTCCAATTTCTAAAATATTCTTATCTTTAATATCTACAATATTTACGATTTTGTTGATTATATTCTTATCAACTAAAAAATTTTGTCCTAAACTTTTTTTAGCCCTAATCATCTTTTGTCTAAAAAATTAATTGCTTTAATCAAACTCAATGGATTTGATTTATTTTTTCCTACCATTGTTTCATTCGGTCCATGATCTGGTGTTACTCTCAAGAAAGGTAGACCAATGGTTATATTTATTGCGTTGTATTCATAGAGAGTTTTAATTGGAGTAATAACTTGGTCATGATACATTCCAACGATTACGTCAAATTTTTTTACATTATTTTTCATAAATATAGTATCTGATGGATAAGGACCACTTACTTTGATATTTTTATTTTTAAGTGAATTGATAGCTGGAAGGACAATTCTGGTATCTTCATTAAATTTCGATACACTTTCACAATGGGGGTTTAAACCAACAACCCCAATATTTGGTTTAAACTTTAATATTTTTGTGTAAAATTTATCAATTATTGTAATTTTTTCCTTAATTAATTTTTTAGTAATCTTTTTTGAAACTAGTTTTAATGGTAAGTGAGTAGTTATTGGGCAGACAGATAAATTATCATTATAGATCAACATCGCAAACTTTTTTTGATTAAAGCTTTTTGCAATATATTCAGTCATACCGAGATGTTTTTTTTTTAAAGTCTTAGATTTATTTATTGGACCATTTATTAGTTTATTCGATAAGCCTTGTTTGATAATTTTAAATGCAAGCGAAAAGCATTCCTGAATATAAGTTTTAGAATTATGATTATTTATATCAATTATATATAATCTTTTTTTATTAATTTTTTTTTTAGTTATCTGGGCTAAATTGATTAATTCTATTGATATTGAAATTATTTTTTTTTATTTCCTTATCTAAAATTTTTTTACTACAAACTAAAATTAATGGACTAGTAATTTTTTTTGATTTTATTGATTTAAAAAAAATTTCAAAAAAAATACTTTTTTTTTCTCCTGGAACAATTAAAATAGGGCTAGAATTCACTTATTTCGCTATTAAGTTTTAATTTATTATAGAAAATATTAGAAAATTTATTTAATTGTTTTGTTGTCTCAATAAATATCATTTTATCTAATTCTTTTTCTTTATCAATTTCAATTTGTATTTTTCTAATTTCATTGATCTTAAAAATTAAAAAATTGTTATCAATTTGTAAAGGTGAGCTGTATTGATTTATTTC
>CACLWP010000031.1 GCA_902610675.1 uncultured Pelagibacteraceae bacterium
TGTAATTTCTTTTTTATTTCTCCATATTTTAACTTTTACTTTTTTTCCAACTTCAGTTCTAGCAACTATAATAGGAAGTTCTTTCATTTGTTTTATTTTTTCACCATTAAATTCCAATATAATATCTCCGCTTTTAACCCCAGCTTTTTCTGATGGACTATTTGGTGCAACGCTTGCTACCAAAGCTCCTCTCGGTTCATCTAGCTTTTCTACTTCTGCAATTTCTTTTGTTACATCTTGAATTCTTACTCCTAGCCATCCTCTTTTTGTTTCACCAAATTTTATTAATTGATCTATTACAATCTTTGCACTATTTGAAGGTATTGAAAAACCAATTCCAACATTTCCACTTCTGCCAAGAATAGCCGTATTAATTCCAATAACATTGCCATTCATATCAAACAACGGTCCACCTGAGTTTCCAGAATTAATAGAGGCATCTGTTTGAATATAATCCTCATATCTTGATAATCCAATTGATCGATTTCTCGCAGAAATTATTCCTGAAGTTACTGTACCACCTAAGCCAAATGGATTTCCAATAGCTATAACCCAATCACCTATTCTAGCTTTATCTGAGTCACCAAATCTTACAGGTAAAAATTTTTCTTTTGATTCAATTTTTAAAACAGCAATATCTGAAAGGGGGTCTGCTCCAATAACCTTTGCTTTAAATTTTTTTTCTCCATTGACCTGAACTACTATATCTTCTGCTCCTTCAATAACATGATTATTTGTTACTACTATTCCTTTTTCATCAATAATAAATCCTGAGCCAAGTGCTGAGGATTGCCTTTCTTGAGGTGTTCCAAATTCTTTGAACATATCACCAAATGGAGATCCTGGTGGAAATTGGAAATTTGGGAAAGGATTGCTTCTCTCAACAACGGTTTGTGTTGTTGAAATATTGACTACTGACGGCATTAATTTTTCAGCTAAGTCTGCAAAGGAACTCGGAATATTTTGAGAATTTGAAATTGATGAAAAATTTAATACCATCAATAAAGAGAAAAAAATCGCTTTTATCTTTGTCATTTTAACTTTTTGCGTAATAAATAATTATAAATCCTAATAAAGCAAAAATTAATCCAGCAGTACGTAATTGACCATCTTTAATTAATTCAAGCTTTTTTAACATATTCTTCATTTTTGATGGAAATAAGGCATAAAGAATCCCTTCAATAAAAAAGAATAGACCAAATGCAATGATCAATTCTTTCATAAAAGTTTACTCTGTTTGTGGTTTTATATTTCCAAAAAATTTAAAAAATTCGCTGTCTGGAGAAAGAATTAAAGATGTTTCACCACCTATTAAAGCTTTTTCATAAGCTTGCATAGCTCTATAAAACGCAAAGAATTCTGGGTCTTGTCCAAATGCACCAGCAAAGATATTATTCCTTTTACCATCCCCTTCACCTTTCATGATCTCCGATTTCTTTTGAGCCTCAGCTAATATTACGGTCACTTCTTTATCTGCAGTCGATGTAATTGTAACAGCCATTTCAGCTCCTCTTGCTCTAAATTCTTTTGCTTCTCTTTCCCTCTCAGTCTGCATCCTTCTAAAAATTGCATCACTGTTAGCTTGTGGAAGATCTGCTCTTTTAATTCTTACATCAACTATTTTTATCCCAAAATTTTCTGCTTCATTATTTACTCCTTCTTGGATCAAAGCCATTTGTTTTGTTCTATCCTCTGAAAGAAGAGTTTGAAGTTCTTGTTGTCCTAGAACGTTTCTTATTCTTGAATTGATAATTGTAGCTAATCTTGATCTTGCAACCCTTTCATTTCCAACTGAAATATAAAACTTAAGAGGATCGAATATTTGGAACCTTGCAAATGCATCAACTATTAATCGCTTCTGATCAGAAGCAATTACCTCTTCTGGGGGTGTATCTAAATTAAGTATTCTTTTATCTAAAAATACTACATTTTGAATAAACGGAATCTTAAAATTTAATCCAGGTTTTAAAATTATTCTCTTTGGATCTCCAAATTGTAGAACAATTGCTTGGTTAACCTCTTTAACTATAAAAATTGAAAAGAATGCAATTACTGCTAAAGCAACTAAAGTCCCAGCAAATATTTTTCCAGTTTTCATTTTAATTAGTTGCTTTCTTTTTTAGTTCAGGTAAAGGTAAATACGGAACTACACCTGAGCCTGCATTTTTTTCAATTATAACTTTATCAATATCAGCTAAAACTTTTTCCATTGTCTCCAAATACATTCTTTCTTGTGTCACGGATTTAGCCATTTTATATTCATTATAGATCGCTAAGAACCTACTAGCTTCACCCTCAGCTTTTGCTACAACTTCTTTTTTATAAGCCTCTGCTGCTTGAAGAATTTTTTCTGCTTCCCCACGGGCTCTTGGTATAACATCATTTGCATAAGCCTCAGCTTCATTTTTTGATCTCTCCATATCAGCTCTTGCAGCCTGTACATCTCTAAATGCATCAATTACCTGGTCAGGTGGATCCGCTTTTTGTGTTTGCACTTGTGTAATTTGAATACCACTAGTGTACTCATCTAAAATTTTTTGGATAATTATTTGTGTGTCTGTTTCTATAACTGATCTACCTTCAGTTAAAATAGGCTGGATATCAGATCTTGCAATTACTTCTCTCATAGCAGTCTCGGCTGCTGCTTTTACTGTTCCCTCAGGATCTTGAATTTTGAATAAGAAATTGCCTGCATCTTTTATTACCCAGAAAACAGAAAAATCGATATTAACAATATTTTCATCTCCAGTTAACATTAAGCTTTCTTGGGGAACATCAGCTACTCCACCTTGAGATGTAAACCCACTATCTCTCTCAGATCTGAAACCAATATCTATTCTATTAACTTTAGTTACTTTTGGAGTAAGGACAGACTCTACTGGAAATGGTATATGATAATTTAATCCTGGTTGAGTAGTTTTTACAAATTTACCAAATCTTAAAACTACACCCTGTT
>CACLWP010000032.1 GCA_902610675.1 uncultured Pelagibacteraceae bacterium
AGGCTAATAAAAAAGGTTATACACATCAATTTTAAAGTTAATGATTGTCTTTTCTATCTTTTTTTGTATTGTCCGCCTTTAAAATTAAAAAATAACCAATAATCTAAGGTTTATATGAACGAAACAGTCGAAACTATTTTATTATACACAATTTTAGCAGGTCTTTTATCAATCGTTTATGGATATTTCACTGGTAAAAATATTCTTAACTCGAGTGCTGGAAATTCTAAAATGCAAGAAATTGCAACCGCAATTCAAATTGGTGCAAAAGCATATTTAGCAAGACAATATAAAACTATTGCCATAGTTGGAGCAGTAGTTCTGGTGATTGTAAGTATTGCATTTAGCCCACTAGTCGGTCTAGGATATCTAATCGGTGCTTCTTTATCTGGAATTGCTGGTTATGTTGGTATGTTAGTTTCAGTTGAAGCTAATGTTAGAACAGCAGAGGCATCAAGAAAAGGTTTGGCCCAAGGTCTTTCAGTTGCTTTTAAGTCTGGTGCTGTAACAGGTATGTTAGTGGCTGGATTAGCACTATTGGCAATTGCCGTTTATTATTATTTGTTGTTAAAATTTAATATAGATGAAAGAGAAATAGTAAATGCACTTGTAGCATTGGGATTTGGTGCATCTCTAATTTCAATTTTTGCGAGATTAGGTGGAGGAATTTTTACAAAAGGTGCTGATGTTGGTGCCGATTTAGTTGGAAAAGTTGAAGCTGGAATACCTGAGGATGATCCCAGAAATCCAGCAGTTATTGCTGATAATGTAGGTGATAATGTTGGTGACTGCGCGGGTATGGCTGCAGACTTGTTTGAAACATATGCTGTAACCATTGTAGCAACAATGGTTCTGTCCTCAATTTTTTTTATTGGTGATTTAAGCATGATGATTTATCCACTTACCATAGGTGCAGCATGTTTAATCACATCTATAATTGGAACGTTTTTTGTAAAGCTTGGAAATAATAATAATGTTATGAACGCATTATACAAAGGTTTTATTGTTTCAGCTTTAGCTTCATTAGCAATATTGTGGCCGGTTACAGATTACGTTATCGGTTTTAATAATGAATATACGGTTAATGAAAAAACTTTTAATGGAATGGATTTATATTATTGTGGTGTAATAGGTCTTGTAATTACAGGTTTATTAATTTGGATTACAGAATATTATACTGGAACAGGTTATAGACCTGTAAAATCTGTAGCTTTATCATCAACAACAGGTCATGGGACTAATGTTATTCAAGGCTTAGCAGTATCAATGGAGGCAACAGCTATTCCTGCACTTATTATTGTAGCAGGTATTTTAACTACAAATACAATTGCAGGTCTCTTTGGTATAGCAATAGCTGTAACAACCATGCTTGCTTTAGCTGGTATGGTAGTTGCTTTGGATGCATATGGTCCAGTTACAGACAATGCTGGCGGTATAGCAGAAATGTCAAATTTAGACAAAAAAGTTAGAAAGACTACAGATGCGTTAGATGCTGTAGGTAATACAACAAAAGCAGTTACAAAAGGTTATGCAATTGGGTCAGCAGGTTTAGGAGCTTTAGTTTTATTTGCAGCATATACTGAAGATATTAAACATTTTTCTAAAGAAGCTGGTTCAGCTTTAGAGGGAATTGTTGTTACTTTTGATTTATCAAATCCATATGTTGTTGTTGGATTATTGATTGGTGGTATGTTACCTTATTTATTTGGATCCATGGGTATGCAAGCAGTAGGTAGAGCTGGTGGTGCAGTTGTTGTTGAGGTTAGAAGACAATTTAAAAAATACCCTGGAATTATGAAAAAAAAACAAAAGCCAGATTATGCTAAATTAGTAGACTTACTGACTGTTGCAGCTATTAAAGAAATGATAATTCCCTCATTGCTACCAGTTCTTTCACCAGTTGTTTTATATTATATTATTCTATTAATTGGTGGGCAAGTCGCAGCACTCGCTGCTGTTGGGGCAATGTTACTAGGAGTTATAATCACTGGACTTTTTGTTGCTGTTTCAATGACCGCAGGTGGTGGTGCTTGGGATAATGCAAAAAAATATATTGAAGATGGAAATCATGGTGGTAAAGGATCCGAAGCTCATAAAGCTGCTGTAACAGGTGACACTGTTGGTGATCCCTATAAAGACACAGCAGGTCCAGCGGTAAATCCAATGATTAAGATCACAAATATAGTTGCATTATTATTGCTGGCTGTAATTGCAGGCTAAAGAATTATTTAATTGATCCTCTTTTTTTTCCAAGAGGGTCATCAATCTTGTCTATTACATTTGATAAAGCTTCACTAATGAATGATTGTTTCCTTGTATTAATTCCAGTTTCTTTTTGTGATATTTTTAATTTGTTCAAATCGTTCATATCCAAAAATTCTTTATTTATAAGCATGC
>CACLWP010000033.1 GCA_902610675.1 uncultured Pelagibacteraceae bacterium
CATTATCTCTAATTGCATTTAGAATTAATTTAAATCTAGTTGAGTAAATTCCTCTAACAGCTATGAAGGTCAAGACTAAAACAAAAAAACTTAAGAAATAGAAAAATTCACCTCTTGAATCTAAACTTCCTACATCAGGAAATGGTGGAGTAGTGAAACCTTGTCCGGCTCCAATTATTTCAATTCCTCCAGAAATTTCACCTGCTGCAACTCCTAATCCTAATGTACAAATTGCAAAATAATGTCCTCTTAGTCCTAAAATAGAGTATCCAATTAAACCTGCTACAATAGCTGGTACAACTGCCGCAACTATTAACCCAAAAGCCATTCCTTGAAAAAATTGTGCAGGAGTATGTACAAAAGTTTTTTCACCACCACTTTCTGTCCACTCAGCTAATGGAAAAAACATTCCAACTTGGACGGAGGCACACAGATACATTCCAAGTCCATAAAACAAAATATTACCAAAAGAATTATAGCCCATTTCACCACCTTGAATGTTCCATGTGGTTGCTAAAACTATTAATATACAAAGAATTGAAAGTTGAACTTTAAAAGCTGGAAACAAGAACGGAGCAGCTATACCAAAAAGTAATATTCCGATATATAAAATTAGATTATTTTTGCTAATACTCATTTTAAATACTCTCTTTTTCTTGAAAGTTTAAATCTTCTATAAACAAGTATTAAAACTAACAATAAAAATACTGACCCAATTCTAAATTCTGTACCTAGTATGTAATCTGCAAATTCTTCAAATACGCCTAGGCCCATCCCTGACATTGCAACACCAGGTAAGTTTCCTAATCCTGCAACAATAACAATCATAAAAGATCTAATTGTATAAGGAAGTCCCATATAAGGATGGATTGTAAAAGTGATGGAAATTAACGCACCAGCAACACCACAGAGAGCTGCATTAATACCAAAAGTTGCTGCATAAACTTTTTCTGTATCTACACCTAAAATCTTTGCTGCTCTTGCATTTTGTGCGGTAGCTCTAATCGCACGGCCAAGTTTAGATTTTTTCATATAAATAACTAAACAAATCGCGAATAAAATACTTATAAATGCTGAAAATATTTTTGAATTAGGTAACACAACATTATTATTAAATAGCATAGTTGTTCCGTAATCTGAATTTGCAAGAACAACATCTGCCCCAAATGCGAAGTTCATTAATTGCATGAATAGAATACTTATTCCAAAAGTCGCCAAAATAGAGATAAATAAATCTCTATCTACCACTTTATTGATCACGAGTTTGTAAATTGCTATACCAACAAAATACATTACTACTGGAGCAACAATTACTCCCCAAGCTGGATGAATACCATATAGATACATGAAGTAAGCAATGTATCCACCTAATATAACAAGATCTCCTTGAGCAATGTTAATTATATTCATTACTCCCCATTGAAGTGCCATGCCATATGCAATTAATGCAAATAAAATTCCAAGTAAAACTCCATCCAAACAAGCTTGAACAGAAATCATTGGATATTGGAAGACCATGAAATCCATAATGAAACCTTTAAAAAATACCCCCTAAATATAATTACTTAGGGGGTATTTATAGATTTATTTTATCTTTTAGACCATGAAGGAATTGGGTGAATTAACTTAGCTGATGCCCATTTAGTTGGAGCAACAACTTTATTTTCACATTTTCCTGCATCATCACACATTACTTGAAAAAGTACCATTGGTTTATCAACATTCTGACCACCTTCAGCAAACTTTATATTTCCATAAAAGGTTTGCATGTTTGTGGCTGCAAGAGCGTCTCTAACCTTCTTTTGATCAAAAGAATTTGCTCTTTCAAATGCATCTTTAAATACCAATAAAGCAGCTGATGATTCCGCTGCTTGATATGGAGGCGCATAACCAAACTCTTTAGTAAAGTCTGCGTCATAAGTCATACCATCTTTAAAGAAGTCGTCTTTATAAGTAAGTGTTTTATGCCACTGAGAAGCGCATAAAGCATATTGCGAGTTTTTTCCATGTTGCTTTGATAATTTAGCTGCATCACAGTGTGTCATAGCTAACATTGGAACATCTACTTTCATCTCAGATATTTGTCTAATTGCAGTTAGAGCACCTTTAGTATGGCCTGAAACTACTAAAACATCTGGCTTCATTTGCTTCACTTTTACCAGAGTCGCTGCCATGTCGTTAAGCTCTTTGGGCAATTTATCGTCAATTACTTTTTTAGAGCCTGTTCTTTTAATTGCATCTAAAACTCCAAGTCTTACGTCTTGAGAAAACGCATCTTGTTCAAATGCCATCGCAACAGTTACACCTTTTCCATTATTCTTTTCAACTGCTAGATCAATAGCAACATCAAGATATAAATTAGCAGGAGCTAACACAGCAAATAAATATTTGT